>JBHEMH010000005.1:0-48673 GCA_046262675.1 Vulcanimicrobiaceae bacterium | reverse complement strand
AAAAAAACCGCCGCAAAGAAGACGAAAGAACCGGGCTCCCTTAAGAAGTACGCTCAGAAGCGTGATTTCAAGGCGACACCGGAACCCGCCGGACGTAAACTCAAAGGAAAAGGCAAAGCTCTGCGCTTTGTCATTCAAAAACATCGCGCAAGCCGGTTGCACTACGATTTCCGGCTTGAGGCCGACGGCGTCCTGAAATCGTGGGCCGTTCCCAAGGGCCCGTCGCTGACTCCCGGCGACAAACGATTGGCCATGCATGTTGAAGATCACCCCATGGACTACCGCGATTTCGAGGGCATCATCCCGAAGGGAAATTATGGTGCGGGTGAAGTGATTGTTTGGGATAACGGGACTTACGAACTTGCCGAAGGCGAGGATCCTGCGACCGAAATCGGCGCCGGTAAAATCAAATTCATCATGCAAGGGAAAAAAATGAAAGGCGAGTTCACGCTCGTTAAAATTCGCAATAGCCGCGATCCGTCCGGCGATCCCTGGCTGCTGATCAAAGATCAAGACGAATTCGCCAATCCGAAGTACGATATCGATAAAGACGACAAGTCCGTCAAAAGCGGCAAGACCGTTAAGGAGATTGCGCAGGATCCGCGCGCACCGCACTGGATATCCAATCGCGAGCAACCGGCCCCGAAGGTTGCGGCAAAAAAAAAAGCCGCGGTAAAACGCGATAAACTTCCAAAGATCACAACGCCGATGCTGGCGACGCTGGTTGACGAGGCGTTTGACGACCCCGACTGGATTTTCGAGATCAAGTGGGACGGTTATCGTGCGATCTGCATCGTGCACGAGGAAGGCACCATGACCCTTACGTCGCGCAACGGATTGGATTTTTTGCCGCAGTTTCCTGAAATGGAAGAACTGAGCGAGGCGTTTAGGAGTCTTCCCATCATTGTCGACGGCGAAATTGTGAGCATCGACGAGAAAGGGCGCTCGTCGTTCCAGCGTCTTCAGGGCAGCTTCAATCGCTACAGGCCGAGTTCGCGCGCCAAAGGCACCGACCGTTCTGCGCTCACCTTCGTGGCCTTCGATTGCTTATACGCGGATGGACGCGATCTAAGAAAGCTGCCGCTCGAAGAACGGAAAGCCATTCTCGAGCCCTTGATCGCGGACAAAAAACTCGTCTTGTATTCCAAGCACATTCCCGAGCATGGGAGCGCTTTTTTTGCACAAGCGCAGGCGCAGCAACTGGAAGGCATCATCGGCAAGAAGCGCGACTCCGTTTATCAGGAGCGGCGCAGCCACGACTGGGTGAAAATTAAAGCGCAGTTGGTTATGGAATGTGTGGTGGGCGGCTATACGGAGCCGCGCGGCAGTCGAAAAGGCTTCGGTTCGTTGCTTCTCGGCTTATACGAAGGCAAGACGCTGCATTATGTTGGACACGCCGGCACGGGCTTTGATACGAAGATGCTAGCCTCGATGACCAAACAACTCCAGGCCATAGAAATTGCGAAGTCCCCGTTTGCGGGCAAAGTCAAAGCCAACACGCCGGCACACTACGTGAAGCCAAAACTGGTTGCGCAAATTCGTTTCACCGAGTGGACGAACGACGGCCTGATGCGCCATCCGGCCTTTCTCGGACTGCGAACGGATAAGAAACCGCAAGAGTGCGTGCGCGAACGTGCCGTCGATGCGGACGACGTGAAGTAGTGGCTTCCAAGAAGACGGAGTCCTCAATAAAAGTCGGGGGCCGCGTCCTGACGGTGAGCAATCAGGACAAAGTCCTCTTTCCGAAGGACGGCTATACAAAGGGCGATCTCCTCAACTATTACCGCACCGTTTCACCCTGGGTCCTTCCGCACTTAGAAGACCGGCCGCTCACGCTGCAACGGTATCCAAACGGAATCGAGGGCCCCTCATTCTTCGAGAAGCAAGCCCCGAAGTTCACTCCCGATTGGATCAAGACGCTCAAGACGGATGCCGGATATAGCAGCGGGCAAAGCAAGAAGATCGACTACATCCTCTGCAACGACGAAGCGACCCTCGCCTGGTGCGCCAACCTTGCATCGATCGTCTTGCACACATGGTACTCGCGTGCCGACTCCCTCGACACGCCGGATTATGCGCTCTTCGATCTCGATCCGTTCGAATGTACGCTCAAGACGTTAGCCATCGTGGCACTTGCAATGCGTGATACGATGCAAGAAATCGGGCTAGCGCCCCTCGTGAAAACCTCAGGCGGAAGCGGTCTTCACGTCGTGCTTCCGCTCAAACCCAAGTACAGTTATGACGCAATCAAACAATTCGGAGAGTTGGTGGCACGCCGGACGTCCGCCGCTCAACCGAAGCTGACGACCTTCGAGCGTACCATCGCCCGTCGTCCTAAGGCAGTTGTTTATCTTGATTATGTCCAGGTCGGACGGGGAAAGACGGTGGTGCCGCCTTACGTCGTTCGAGCGCGCGACGGGGCGCCGGTCTCGATGCCGCTCGACTGGTCGGAAGTCGAGGAGATGGCGGGCAAACGCAGCAGCGACCCATCCCGCGAATTTGCGAAATTTACCATGAAGAACGCGCCTGCTCGCCTAAAACGGGAAGGCGACCTCTGGGCGGGCAAAGGCTGGCGCGAGGCGGCTCTTGAGCCTGCACTTCGAAAAGCAAGGAAACTGTGGGAGAGCTAAACTAGTGGCACACGCAATTTGGACCGGATCCATCAACTTCGGACTGGTGACGATCCCAGTCAAACTCTTTACCGCGGTACGCACGAACGATCTCTCGTTCAATCTGCTCCATAAAAAAGACGAAGGCCGGATCAAATACGAGCGTACGTGCTCCGAATGTGGCAAAAACGTTCCCTGGGATGAAATCGTCAAGGGATACGAAGTTGAAAAGGGCCAGTACGTTATTTTGACGGACGAAGATTTAAAGCGCGTGAACGTGGAGGCGACACAGTCCGTCGACATCGTTGAGTTTGTCGATCTAGATCAGATCAGCCCCATGTACTTCGATAAGCCCTACTATTTAGAGCCCGACAAAAAGGGCCGCCACGCGTATGCATTGTTACGCGAAGCCCTCAACGTCCAAAACAAAGTGGCGATCGCGCGGGTGGTCATCCGTACCAAGGAGCACATTGCGGCCGTCAAGCCGGTTGGCGAAGCGCTCGTTCTTGAAATCATGCATTGGGCCGAGGAGATCGTCGATCCATCGACATTGGATTTCCCGAAAGAAGAAAAGATGCCGCCGGCCGAAATGAAAATGGCAAAGATGCTCATCGACACGATGGCGGTGGCGAAGTTTGAGCCCGAAAATTTCAAGAACAAGTATCACGACGAAGTAATGGCGATGATCGAAGCCCGTGCCGCAGGCATAGAATTGCCGAAGGCCAAGAAAGCCGCGCCGCGTGCTACCGTCGTCAATCTCATGGACGTCTTGCAAGCGAGCTTAGAAGAAACGAAGAAACATCGCAGCACGTCCTCAACAAAGAAAACAACGGCAACGCGCAAAAAGAAACGCGCCGCTTAACTCACGCCGTCGAAACCTCTTCCTTCAGTGATGCTGCCTGAGCCGCGTCACTTTTTTTTTCGCGGTCTTCACGTTTGACCGATCCAATGCCGAGCAAAAGCGCCGCTAGTTCAAAGAAGAGCGAGACCATGCCCGCGTATGAGGATCCAAAACGTCCGAGCGCCGCCGTTGAGGCCACCGGTGTCAGGACGCCGGATAAACTGTCCAGACTGGATGCGACGCTCAGAATCGTGCCGCGCTGGTTTGCCGGCGCAGCTTCGCTGATCAGCGAGGTGATCGTCGGATTGACGATGGATATGCCGAGGCCAAAACAGACGAAAATTGAAATGACGGCAAGCAGATTGTGCGCAAAGGGGATCAAGGCAAACGACAGCACGAGAAAGGCAAGCCCGATGTTGGATGCGCGGCGTTCACCCATCGCATCGGAGAGCCGGCCGACGATGGTGATCTGAAGAACCGCGTTGAGAATGCCGAAGCCGGCGAACATATAACTCGCGCCTTGGGCGGAGAGACCGAGCGATGCTTGCAGATACAGCGCAAAGACCGCAAACCACGCATAAAGGCCGAGCGAGATGCACAGTTTTTGCCAGAGCATTGGAGCGGTGCGCTTGTGACGCAGGTTCTCTAAAATTTCCGAGAGCGATGCCTGCTCGCTGCGGTCTGCCTTGCTTCTCGACTCCGGGAGCATAAAGATCGTTACCAGTAGGGTGATCAGTTGCAAGCCGGCGGCGACCACGAATGGTGCCCAGAATCCGAAGTGCAAGAGCGAGCCTCCGATAAATCCGCCAAACGGAAACCCAAAGCCGAACGCGGCTCCGACGTACGAGTAAGCGCGCGTACGATCCTTGGGTTCAACCAAGTCCGTAACGTAGGCTTGCGTTACGCCGATATTTCCGCCGGAGAGACCCTCTATGACGCGGGCGAGAAACACGATCGCAATCGTCGGTGCAAAGGCGAGCATGGCCCATCCAATGGTTGCGCCGATCTGGCTGATAATAAGCACGCCCTTGCGTCCGATGCGATCGGACATGTTGCCCCAAATAGGCCCCGCGATGAGCCCGCACAGGGCAAACGTCGAGAAAAGGACGCCGACAGTTAGGTCGGAGGCTCCAAAATGCTTGACGAAATACGGCAAGATCGGGATCAGAATGCTGAACCCCATGATGTCGATGAAGGTGATTCCTAAAATCGGGGCCAGGCGTCTAAGCACGGGACCTCTCTAAGAAAGTAACCTTAATAATCAAAGTATGAGAAGACCCAGTCTCGGAGGGTCGAATAAGAGTGGGGTAGCCTGCTCATTTTGCCTTCCCTTGGAGGTGGGTCTATGTTTCATTTTCGCAGCAAAGCGCCGTTCGCGGCTGCTTGCATTGCTGCCCTTCTTCTTCCTGTGGCCGCCTCAGGTGCGGCGGACAAGCAACTTCAGCATCAAAAAGGTGCCGTGACCTATTTAGACTCCGCCGGGAAATCGCATCCGGTAAGCGGACAAGTTGTCTTGTCTGACGATTCAACCGCCATCACCGGGCGGTCATCTCTCGCTCTTTTGGCGATGCCCGACTCATCGGAGATTTCCCTCGGGGAGAGCACCCGCATCAAAGTCGGCCTTTTCAACGATGCGAAAGCCGGGCCGGGCAACCTGATTACGGTCAACGGCGGCGCGCTGAAATTTGCAGTTCGGCATCCCTCCGGCGCGAAGTCAAACTATCAGTTCGTCACGCCCACGTCGCAGATTGCAGTTCGCGGAACCGAGGGATATCTCGTGGTCGGCGAACGCGGTACCCAGCTGGTCTGCACAAAATGCGAACCCGGCGATGTGACGATTACCGTCGGTGGCGTGATCGCAGCAATCGTAACGGGACAAGTCTTTACCGTGCTTGGGCCCGCTGGGGCCACGACCACCTCGGCGGGTACCGTCGCAAGCTTCAATAATCCCGCGGTCAATCAATTCAGTAACGGCGCCAATCCGTTCGGAAACGCGGCGGCTTCCAGCGATGTGACGGGCTCTGCCAGTGGCGCCTCTGCTGCCGGTGCGAGCGCCGGTGTAAGCGCGGGCGCGATCGCAGGCGGAGCCGCGGTGGCTGGAGCTGCAGTTGCTGCCGTCGCGGCGCAAACAGCGCCCAGCGCGGCGCCCCCGTCGCCGCCTGGTCCGACCTCAGCCCCGATTACGATCGGACCGAGCTCGATCGTGTTGGCCAAACCCGGCGATCAACAGTACTTACCCGTAAGCGGTGCCTCATCGGTTTTCTCGCAAAACCCCTCGATTGCAACCGCTAGCGCATCCGGAAATATGCTCGTGGTCAGAGCCGCCGGCAGCGGTACAACCGTCTTAACCCTCTCAGGTCCCGGCTGGACGCGCACGATTAGCGTCACGGTTATGGCCGCACCCGTCCAACACTGAGGTCAGTATGAAAAATATTTCTGCGCTTCTTCTGACGGCTTTCGCAGCCACGGTTCTTTCGGCATGTGGCGGCGGGGGGGGCAGCGCAATTCCGCCCAGCGTACTACAAGGATCCGGCGGACGCGCGGCGGCATCGCTCGTCATCACGATTCCCGCCGCTTCGCAAAGCAGCGCGCGTCAACCGAAATATGTCTCACCGAACACGCAATCCGTAACGATCTCGTCTTCGAGCGCGCTTTCCGCGCCATCGGGCTCGCCGTGTACGGGAACCGGGAACTCGCTCACCTGCAACACGACGGGCACTTCATCCGGCTGTACGTCCGCGGGCGGGACGCTCACGTGTACATTTAATTTGATCGCGCAAGTCGGCAGCGATTCGTTTACCCTTACGATGTTCTCGGGCACGAACGGCACCGGCAGCACATTGTCCTCAGGAACCGTCTCGGCGAACGTTTCCGCGACTGGACCGAACAATATTCCGGTTACCTTGAGCGGTGTGGTTGACAGCGTTTCCGTTGCTCTTGCCAGCTCGTCGCCCGCCACCGGGGCTTCCGTGACGATTCCCGTGACGGTGACGGCAAAAGATCCCAGCGGTGCAACCATCCTCGGACCCGGCACCTACAATAATCCCATCACGCTCACCAATAGCGACACCTCCGGTGCGACAACGCTTTCCACGACCTCGGTTCCCGCACCGGGAACGGCCGTCACCCTTACCTACAACGGCTCGGCAAGTTTGACTTCCGCTACGATCGGTGCCACCGTACCTGGCGTTGCCTCCTCAAAAATTACGGGAGCAACACTGACCCCGGCTTCTGCCGCTAAACAAATATCGGGCGGCACAAGCGCGCTCGCAATTCTCACGATCAATGGCACGACGTACGCATTCGTGCCCTCAGGCACCGGCGTCATCGAACTCCCGATCGCCGGGGGCGGCCAAATCGCAAACACAATGCGCCGGACCATGTCAGGCGGTGCCGGCATTACCGTGACCCCGGCGCCGCAAGAGTGCGCGGCTGATCCCCTCAATGCGAAGCTCTACTGCATTAATTTCAATAGTGCGGTTATCAATGTGTTAGATGCATCGAGCGTGCCCGCGTCGGTCATAAGCACGTATACTACTGACGCACCGACGGGTGGCGTGAGTTTTAGCGGCGCGACGTGCATCATTTGTGGAATTTCATTCGATGCCGCGGATAATGTCGCCGTATTCTCGAGCGGCAAGGGCTATGAGTTTTTCAACTACAAAAATTCGACGATTACGAACACGATTAGCGGAAGCGTCGCCGAGAACTTCGGCTACAACGCCGTTACCAACCAAATTTGGTCTCCGACCTATGCGGGCGGTAATACAATGGATTTGGTTGATGTTAAATCCGCCAAACGTTACACACTCTCTCCACTTCCAAGTACGCTCGCGGAACCGGACGCCGGTGGCGTGGACAACAGCACCAATATCGCGATTGCACCTGAAGAGCAGGCGGGCGCAACAAGCACGCTCTACCTGCTTCCGTTAGGCAGCGCACAACTCGGTCAGCCCGATGCCACTCACTTTACGGATCCCGTCGTGACGGCCACGATCAACTCCTCAATTGGTTCCATGAACGGTCGCCTGCTCGACGCGATGGCGGTCGATTCGCAGGGCCACCTAGCGTTTTTCGCGGATGAGTTCAACCACTCGATCGGCGCTGCGCAGCTCCCTTCAAGTGGAAGCGGAACCCCGGCGCTCGGCAACTACATGTTTGCCGAACTTCCGACTACACCCGATGGGCAAACTTGGAATAGTGCGGGCGATCCGCATTCGGTTGCAGCATTTAACTTGCCGAACGTCTGCGCCGATTGTGCAGCCCTCTTTAATAGTAACTACTACGGTAGCTCCGGCGCAACGTACGTTGCCATCGTCGACATGACCAAACTGCTGGCCGCCAAGGCGGACTCGACGGATCCGCATCTCGTCGCATCCAATGTCGATCTCATCTGCAGTGGCATCGTGTTTTTCATTGCAACCGATGCAACCCAGAACGGCAACAGTGGTTGCGCCGCGTCGAGCTTCACGACCAACGCCTCCGGCGGCGCGTTCACCAGCCCGAATGCGGCCGGATTTGTCGTAAACGGCGGATATGGCGCGAACAACGGCGGCGTCCCGCTTTCGTTGACAGCCAGCACCGAGCCACCCGCCGGAGTGAGTATTCCAAGCGGTTCCTCCGGAACACCGGTACTCTACCTCTCGCTAACGCCAAGTGCGGATCTGATGTTCGCAACTACCGGTCAGGGCTATATGATATCGACAGTAACCGTGCCGGCTTGGTTCCCAACCGGAAAGGCTTACAACTACTATGCGTTTGATCTCACGACCGGAACGTATTGCGGCTCCAGTGGAACGGGAACCTTAAGTGGCAGCACGATTACGTTTGCCTCGGGCGGCAGCGGCCCTAGCGGCAGCACGAGTGGAAGTGGCTGCATCGATGGTACCAATCGTACCACGCCCAAGAACCATCAAATGGCAGCCATACTTACCTACCAATAAGCGCTACTCGGATTCGATCGGAAGCACGAACGTCGCAGGACGTTCGTGCTTTCTTATCAGACCGGAGTTTCGCTCTGCGACGACTGAAGGTTTCACCCCCCGAAAGCAGAAGGCGCGACGGTTCCCATCAGCCCAGGTGGCGGAATTGGTAGACGCGCTGGTTTCAGGTATCAGTGGCCGCAAGGCCGTGGGGGTTCGAGTCCCTTCCTGGGCATGAGGAACCGCAGTTGATTATTCTCCTCACGTATCCTTGACAGTGACCGGGGCGGGGATGGTATCATTCTGTAGCTCCGGACCAACCGAGTACTTATTAGCTCGGTCGGCGTCCTATTACGCCCCTCAGTCTGACTAGAAGAGAGTGACATGCACGTAACGCGAAGCGCCCTTTTCGGCGCAATTTTACTGCTCGCCGGTTGCGGCGGTGGCAGCAGCAGTGCACCGGTCTATGTGCCGGTTATTGCTCCGGCTGGGCTGCTAACGCCGAGTTCCACCGCGTCTTCGCCGCTGACCATCTCGCGCACGACGCCGATGATGATTCAAGTTAATGATACTTCGGGGATGACCAGTCCGACGAGTACGAACGCTTCCTGCGCGAACGGTTTTCCGGCCTCTTCGGGTAGCTCGTCCTACTCAGCGATCTCGATTAATGCGGCCTCAGGTGCCCCTGCGAACTGCGCAGCGATGATTACGGTCAACATGACGGACGGCAAAACGGCCAACGAATACGTCGTCGTTCCCTAAGCGAGATCCGGCATGCGGATGTTCGGGGACGGACGATAGCCCTTAGCGGCCAACTGCTCGAAATCTGCGCGGTGCTCGAGCAGGTACGCAACGCCCGCACGCGCGATCGCGCACGCGATGCGCGCGCCTGGACAAGCATGCGGACCGATGCCGAAGGTGTAGATGCGTCCGTTTGCTAACGGGTCGCGGTTTGCAGCGGCCAGTAGTACAAGAATCTGATCGTTCTCGCTGACGGACGTATGCATGATCGTGGCAGTGGTTGCGGCGAACCGTCGCGTGTTCTGAACAGGCGAATCGCAGCGCACCACCTCGGCGATGACTCTTTCGAGCGGCTCTTCGCGTGTCGCGCAACCGCTTGCATATGCAAGAAGCGTGTTTGCGATGAGGGCTGCGGTCGCGTCGTATGTTTGGAAAAGGAGACCGATAGCGTTCGCGATCTCTAAGGAATCGCGAATTCCCGTTTGCTCGAAGGCTTGCCAGAGATGACGCGCTCCGTCACTACCTCGTAGGATAGCCGCTGCGGGCGCGCCAGCGGTCACCGATCTTACGAAGTCGCCGGTCCATTCCGCAACCCGTTCATCGCAAAGCCCGAGCACCATTGCAAGGACTGCAGTCGGATACGTGAACGCGAATGTATGCAGACTCGTGGGTGCAAATCGCCTGGCGCATTCCACCGGTGCGATAGCAAGACTGTCGAGGTCGAAGCCTTCGATGTGCGAGCACGCAACCGGGGCGCGCTACATCGTGCGCGGGTCCCTCGGTCATGCGAGCAAAGCGCGAGAAGACATCACCAGCGAAGGTTCCCGCGATCGCTTTCGGCACGGGCTCCGAGAAGGGACGCACGCACATAGCCGAATTCGTAAGCACTTCCTCAACAGCTTGTGCGCTCGATGCTACCCACATCGTAATTTCATCATCCCAGTAAAATGGGCGCGTCGCGACCAATTGCGCATAGTACGGATACGGGTTGGGTGCGGTTACGGCACTAAGTGGATTCAATTTCGAAACGTCGCTTGAACTCCGTATATCCGCGCGGCGTGATGTGCAAGGCACGGTCGTGTTTATTACGCGTGAGCCAGCCGTCGGCGATAAGGAAGGTCAAAAGCGACGCGCCGAGACTGCCCGCGAGGTGTGGCCGCCGCTCGGTCCAATCGAGGCATGCGCGCGCAAAGCTTCGCCGGTTCTCGCGTTCGCGGCATACATCGATACCGAGCTTGCTAAAGAGCGATTCGCCCTTGCGGCCGAGGGAGAAGGCGTCATCACGCAATGTTATTGCCTGTTTTCTGATGAGAGAATCCGTAAGCGTAACCCCAATACGCCCGGCGAGGTGGTCGTAGCACGAACGAGCTTCGCGCAGACGCTGCATCGCAGTGTTCTGTGTCAGCGCGACGAGGCGTGCGGGCCGGGCGATCGTTGCCAGCGCTTCCATGGCGTAGGCCACGTCTGCGGAAACGACCTTAAAGAGCCGCTGCCGGCCGCTCGAACGAGCAAGGATGAGATCTGCGGCAACGAGCTTTCCAAGGTGCGCGCTCGCCGCTTGCGCTGAGACGCCGCCGCGAAACGCTAGCTCTGATGCCGGAAGTTCTTGCCCGTCGAGCAGCGCGAAAAGCATGGCAGCTCGAGCGGGATCACCGATGAGCGCCGCGATTTCGGAAACATTTGGGTCGGTCGTGCGTGCTTTGGGGACAGGGGTTGCCATTCGTTCATCATAGCACGAGGACGTTTCAGCCTACGCTGAAGTATGGTCCCTGGAACCTAAACGGCGGGATCGTTTAAATAGCTCTCTTCAAACGTATTCTGGATGCGCGGAGACTGCAGAAGACGGCTGAATGCCGGTGCGGGGACTGCTTCGGCGTAGTAAAAGCCCTGCCAATCATCGCACCCAAGATCGGCAAGAAAATCAAATTGCGCGGTTGTCTCGACGCCTTCTGCCGTCACGTTTAGGTTCAGATCGTGAGCGATACCGACGATGCCGCGCACAATCGATTGATTGAAACGATCCGTATCGATCTCATGTAGAAAGGATCGGTCGATCTTAATGGTGTCGATCGGCAGGCGCCGTACGTAATCAAGCGACGAATATGCGACGCCGAAATCATCAAGCGCCAACGAAAGTCCCATGCCTTTGAGTTCGCGCATCGTTGCAATTGTTTCCGAGCGGCCGTTAATGAACGAACTCTCGGTAAGTTCGAGACCGATATGCGAGGCCTGCAATCCAGTATGCATCAAGCGGTCGCGAATCGATGCAACAAACAACGGATGATGCAGCTGAGGAGCTGAAACGTTGACCCAGAGTTTGATCCGGTGGCCACCAGCACTCCAGAGTTTGGCTTGCACGCAGGCTTCTTTGAATACCCAGTCTCCGAGTGGAAGCACGAGTCCGGTTTCCTCGGCGAACTGGATAAAGTCAGCCGGCATTACGAGGCCGCTATGCGGATCGTTCCACCGCAGCAGGGCCTCGGCCGCCACGATGTTGCCCGTCTTGACACTGAGGACGGGTTGATAATACAGTGAGAATTCCGACCGCTCGATGGCCCGGTGCAAAGCGCTTTCCAGCTTAAAGCGTTTTGCTGCTGCGTGTTGTAAATGCGAGGTGTAGAAATGAAAGTTATTACCGCCGCGTTTCTTTGCCGCGTACATGGCGGTGTCGGCATTTTGAAGTAGCGTTTCGACGATTTCCCCATCGAGCGGCGCGAGACTCACGCCAATGCTCGCGGAAATAAAATGTTCGTGGCCGCCCACCGTGAACGGTTTCTTGAAGGTTTCCAGAATTTGATCGGCCACACGCGAGGCCGCGACTTTGTCGGCCAATGCCCGTACAAAGACAATAAACTCATCCCCACCTTGTCGCGCGACCATGGCCGTCTCGGGAAGACGAGCGCGTAGACGCTTGCCGATTTCGACGAGCACGTCGTCACCGTACCTGTGCCCGAGCGTGTCGTTAACGATTTTGAAGCGATCTAAATCGATGAAGAGGAGCGCGTACAGCGCATCGTCCTCTCCCCGCGCGGCGAGCGCTTCATCGAGTGACTCGATCAGCTTTGTGCGGTTCGGCAAGCCGGTCAGCGAATCGTGATAGGCTAGATGCGCGAGCGCCGCTTCGGCTTCTTTACGCTCGGTAATATCGATGATCGTACCGATGTTGAGCACTTCGTTGCCGGTCTCATCGTACGTCCAGCGGCCTTGCTCGTGAACGTACCGCACAACGCCGTCGGCCCGTACGATACGATGATCGATACTGTAGGGGCGGCGTTCTCGTCGCGCGGCTATAATTTCGGCGCGTACACGGTCGCCGTCCTCAGCATGATCGAATGCCCAGATGCCTTCTGCGGGCATCGGGTCGCCGACCCGCATGCCAAAAACGGCGTACATCACATCGGACCAGCGACGCTCCATCGTGCGAAGATCGTGGTAAAAACTGCCCAGGCGCGCAATTTGCTGCGCTTGGGCAAGTGTCGTTTCACTTAAGCGCAGACGCTCTTCGGCCACCACGCGCTCCGTAACGTCCGTTGCGACCACAATCCGTGCGGGCTGATTTGCAAAGGTTGTCGGGCGGGATGCGATGTCGACGTCGATGAGCCGGCCATCGAAAGTCTTATGGCGCCAACCGCGCGACACCGCGTGGTTTTGGTCGGGTAGATGCGCGAGAAGTTTGCGCATGCGCTCCATGTCGGGTTCGATATCGGCGACGGTCATGCTGAGAAATTGCTCGCGGGTATAGCCATACGTGGCCAGTGCCGTCGCATTCACATCCAGAAAGCGTAGGGTTCGCGGATCGTACACCCACATCGGTTGAGGACTGTCTGCAAAATGGTCTGTGGGCGCCGCAGTGCGCTGTACGATGCGGCTGCGCAGTACAGCACCAAGCCCCACGCCCGCCGCAAAAAGGGAGATAGCAGTTAGGATGAGCATCCAGAAGGGCACGATTAGATTATCGGCACTTTTAGAAGCAACTTCTGCAAAGTTTTATCCCAGGTTTGGCGGGGTACGGCAAGGTAACCGTGCGAGTTCTTTTGCTCTTGAATCCGAACGCCCGCCGTGGAGACGACTCTGCCGATGCCGTAAAGCGGGCATTCGAGATTGCCAACTGCGAGATAATTCGCGAGGCTCCCGATCAAAGTGACGGCGGAGCACGTATTATGAGGCACTACGCTGGGCGTATCGACTGCGTCGTAGTCGGGGGAGGAGACGGGACCTTAATCAACGCGATTCCCGGCCTCATTGAAACAAAGCTTCCGCTTGGTATCCTGCCTCTGGGCACTTTCAACGATCTTGCGAGAACCTTGGAGTTGCCGCGCGACCCGGAACGTGCCGTCAGGGTCATCTTAGATGGACATAAGAAGGCCCTCGATGTTGGACGTGTGGGGAACCGTTATTTTCTAAACGAAGCCAGTATCGGCATTAGCACGCGCATCGCGCGCCGCCAAACGCCTGCGGCTAAAAAGCGTTTCGGGTTTCTCGCCATCATTGCGACGACGCTTACTGCTCTTGGAAGAAGCCGGCCCTTCTCGGCCACCGTGCGCTACGACGGCAAGGAAGAACGCTTCCGCACGCTCCAGTTGACGGTTGCCAACAGCCACCACTTCGGCGGGTTTATTACCAACAAGGATGCCGCAATCGACGACGGGATACTGGATCTCTACAGTTTAAATATTCGCAACTGGGCAGACGTGGCGCGGCTCATCGGTCCAATCGCGAGGCACGAAATCAGCGAATCGCCCGCCGTTCGCAACCGCAAGTCCACAACGTTCGAGGTGCTTACGACGCGGCCGCGCGCGATCTTTACCGATGGCGAACCAGCGGCCATGACGCCCGCTACGTTCACGGTGCTGCCGGGGGCGATTGAGGTTTTCGTGCCGCGCAACGGAATACCTAAGAAATGAGATTTCGGCGCGGCTGGGTGCGTCCTACCTCGTTCGCGCAGCGCATTCACAACATCTCACTCGATCTGCTCGAAAAGGACGGGTTGCGCGGAATCATCGTCGACTTGGACAACACCCTTGTCGGCTACACGCACGCCGCGCCGGACGAAGAGGTCGCGACCTGGGTGCACGCCGCAGTTGCACGCGGTTTTCGGGTTGCAGTGGTCACGAACAATGCGACACAGTGGGCCCACGATATCGCGGCGGAGCTCGGCGTTCATTGCGTCGCGCAAGCCGGAAAACCATCGCCGCGCGGCTTTTTGAAGGCGCTGGAATGGCTCGGCACGGAGAAGCATGCAACCGTCGTCATTGGGGACCAAGTCTTTACCGATGTGCTCGGCGCCAAACTCTTCGGAATGAAAGCCATCCTCACCGAGCCGATTGTCACCCACGAGCAGTGGTGGATGCGCGTACTGCGGTTCTTCGAGCGCATAGCACTTTACCGGATGCCCAGAACATAGGAGAGGTCAGAATGCACTATCGCTCGCTCGGACATTCCGGGCTCAAGCTCAGCGTCATCGGTCTTGGATCGTGGCTCACCTACGGAAAATCCGTCGAGAAAGACATGGCTCGCAAATGCGTTCTGCGTGCGTATGAGTCGGGCGTCAACTTCATCGATACTGCAAACATCTACGCGCAAGGCGCGGCCGAAGAAGTGCTCGGGCCGATCATCGGCGAGTTGTACCGCGATTCCGTCGTACTTGCGACCAAGGTGTACTTTCCGATGGGCACGAGTCCAAACGAGCGCGGGCTTTCGCGCAAACATATTCACGATCAAGTGCACCGCTCGCTGCGGCGGTTGCAAGTGGACTATATCGATCTCTACCAGTGCCACCGTTATGATCTTGAAACGCCGGTTGAAGAAACCGCACAGATCATGAACGATTTGGTTCGCGCGGGCAAGATTTTGTACTGGGGTACCTCAGAATGGAATGCCGACCAAATTGTTAGTGTCGTGAATCTGTGCCGCGAACGCGGCTGGGCGGTTCCGGTTAGCAATCAGCCACAGTACAGCGCACTCTGGCGACGCGTTGAAGAGCGCGTACTGCCCACGTGCGAGCAGTATGGAATCGGTAACGTGGTCTGGTCCCCGCTTGCCATGGGAATCCTCGCCGGCAAGTACACGGATGCCAAGCATCCACCGCAAGGAACGCGGGCGGCCGGCGAAAGCAAGGAAATGATGGAAGATTATTTCACGCAGCCCGTGCTCGATGCCGTGCAAAAAATAGAACCCCTTGCCAAGCGCGCAAATGCATCAATGGCCCAACTCGCGCTTGCGTGGTGTTTGCGCCAGCGCGCCGTCACCAGCGTTATCGTCGGCGCAACCAAAGTCGAGCAAGTCGACGACAATGTCGCGGCGGGCGACTTGAACCTGGATCCCGCTATCTTCGAGGAAATGGACAAGATTCTCAAACCCGTTGCCCCCAACGAACCGTATACTTCATAAGGAGCCCACATGGAACGCCGCGATGTTTTTGAAAACGAACTGACCGAAGAAGATCGCCCGCCCGGCCCAGAACAAGAGGACGCAGCCGAGACCGAGCGCCTGGATCCCGATACGAATACGAGCGGCGATCAGGGCAAAGACCTACAGGACGATATCTACGGTCAAAATAAAAAGTAATGGGTCCAGCGGCAGCGGGTGGGCAGCCGGGGTGGCGGGGAAACTGAAACTTGGGCCACCACGGCGGCCGCGGCGGGACCCCCCGAGGCGGCCCTTAACAGCAGGTAGTCAGAAATTAGAAGAGCCCCGCGCATAGAATGAAACACTTTGGATAGTTGGTGCGGTACTAAGTATCACAAAACCAGCTCCGGGCTCGTCTTTAAAAAAAGGTCAAATATGGAACAGCCGGTTTCTGAACGTTCCTTGATATACGCACTCGGTCCGTATGAGCTCGATGCGCACCGCCTTTTGCTTTTGCATGGCCGTGAGCCAATTGCACTTGGGCCCAAAGTCGTTGAGACGTTGCTTGCGCTTCTTGAGCGCAGCGGCGAAGTGATGACAAAAGATGAGTTGCTCGACCGTATCTGGCCTGAAGGGTACGTTGAAGAGGCGAACCTTGCGCAAAATATCTATGTATTGCGCAAAACGCTCGCGGTGCATTGGAAGGTCAAACCGATTGAAACGATTCCGCGCCGCGGCTATCGTCTGACCGCACCCGTCGCCGTTCTCCAAGCGCCGGCCGAGCATCGTCCAAGCCTGCAGCTGGTTGCATCCCTCGCGACTGCTGCAAACGCAAACCCCCTTCCAAAATGGCGGTGGGCCGCGGTTGCAGCGGCTGCTGCAATCTTGCTCGGAATTGCAAATGCTGCGAGCCGTCTGCCGGCATCCAACGCGCGTTCGGTAACGCTGACAGGAGCCGCGGCGCAAGCGTATACACTCGGACGCTACTACTGGAATCTGCGAACGCCGCAGGGTCTAACCAAAAGCATTCCCTATTTCAACGACGTTATCCGGCGCGCGCCCAAGAGTGCCGTTGGATACGCCGGTCTGGGCGACGTTTACATGATTCTTGCCGAGACTAAGTGCCATTCCATGGCGCATAACTGCAACGAGATGATTCGTGCGAAGTCCTATATTGCGCGCGCATTGCAAGCCGACCCGAATTCCGCCGAGGCGCATACCGCACATGCGTTGACGCTGGCAACCGTCGATGGAAAATACCAAGCGGCGGAGGCCGAATATCGCCGGGCGATCGCGCTCGATCCGAAATATGCCCTCGCGCATCAGTGGTACGGCACATCGCTCCTCATGCGCGGAGAACGCGCGCAAGCACGCCACGAACTCGAAGCCTCGGTTGCGCTCGAGCCAGTTGCGACGGCCGCGAACGCGTGGCTCGGAATCGAAGCGTATTTCGATCACCGCTATGCAGCCTCGGTCACGTACAATCGTCTCGCGCTCGATCTCGATCCAAACCGCATGGATTCGGTGCTGTTGCTGGGCCTCTCGCAAGAGCAGCTCGGGGACTGGGGCGGTGCACTGGGAAGCTTTCACCACTTTGCCGCTACCTGCAAGTGCAGAGCGCAAGCACGGCTTTTGGAAGCCGCCCTGTATGCGCGAATGGGACGCCGCGCGGTTGCGCTTGAAACGATCAACGACGCAATTGCAACCTCGCACGATGTCCCGATGGACGAGCTTGCGATTGCGTTTATTGCACTTGGCGACCACGATCGCGCGCTCTCCTACATGCGTAAGGTGCATTTTAAGCATCATAGCGAGCGCGTTTTTCTAGCGCTCGATCCGCGGCTCGACCCGGTACGTGGCGACGCGCGCTTTCGTGCTTGGACGAGCGCGGGATAGCAATGGCGCGGCTTCCCGCTATCGATCCGGATGATGCCGACCCCGCGGCCAAGGCCGTCCTAGACCGGATCCATGCAGCGCGCGGCAATTATCCGAACATGCTCCGCACGCTGGCGGTGCGTCCCGAAATCATGCGAACGGCAGTCGAGCACATGACAGCGGTTACCGAAGGAGGGTCGGTTCCGCAGCGTCTCAAGGAGCTGTGCATCATGCTCGTTTCCTCTCTGAACGCCTGCGAATATTGACTGACCTCGCATGGCGCCTTGTCAAGGCGTCTCGGTGTCGAGCAAGCAATGCTCGATGAGTTGTGGGACTTCGCGCGCAATCCGAAATTCACCGATGCGGAACGGGCGGCGCTGGCAGCCGCCGTCGCCATAACGCGCGAGCCCCGCGGTCTGCCAGAACCCGTGTGGCAAGACCTTCGTAATCATTTTGACGACGGCGAAATCGTCGAGATTTTGTGCGCTGTCGGACTCTTCAACTATTTCAACCGCCTCAATAACGCGCTTCAGATGGAAGTTACGAAGTAGCTTAGGGTGGGAATACTTCACAGCTATGAAGGCTGCCAAAGCGGTGCCCTTGCTCAAAGAAACCTATCAGCAGTGGAGCGCACATAAGTCGCCAACCCTGGCTGCGGCACTCGCCTACTACACGATTTTCTCCCTCGCGCCGCTCTTGCTGATCTTGATCGCAATCGCCGGTCTCATTTTTGGAGCGGACGCCGCGCACGGGCAGATCACCGGCCAACTTCAGCATTTGATCGGCGCCAAGGCCGCTTCGCAAATCGATGCAATGGTCAAAGCCGCGGGATCCCACAAGAGCGGGACGATCGCGACCGTGATCGGCGTCGTGATGCTGATTTTGGGAGCGTCCGGGCTCGTGTTACAACTGCAGGACGCACTCAATACGATTTGGGATGTGGATCCGGAGCGCAAGGGCGGGTTTCTTGTAATGATTCGCGAGCGAATCTTATCCTTTAGCATGATCCTGGGCATTGGATTCTTGCTGCTGGTCTCGCTTGTAATCAGTTCCGTGCTCTCTGCACTCAATACGTATACGGCCAGTTTGGTTCCGGCACTCGCGTTTGTCTTGCAAGTGTGCAACGTGATTTTCGATCTGGCGATTCTGACGCTTTTTTTCGCCATGATCTTCAAGTTCTTACCTGAGGCCGAGGTGCGTTGGAAAGACGTGTGGGTCGGCGGGGCGATGACGGCGGTGCTGTTTGTCATCGGACAGTTCGCGCTCACGGTGTATTTCGGAAAAATGAACGTCGGTTCTCCCTACGGAGATGCGGGTTCAATTATCATTGTGCTGCTGTGGGTGTACTATTCAGCGCAGCTTCTTTTGTTCGGCGCTGAGTTCACGCGCGTGTGGTCAGGCGGACACCTCGGTAGTCGAGGCGGGCGCGCGCTCAAAGGTACGCTCAAGACGAACAACACGAGTTCCCGAAAGCCGGTCGTGTAGTTCGATTCGCGCACGGGCCGGGCCGGCACCAAAGGCAGGCACAGCAGTGTCAGCCAGAGGCTAAGCCACTCTCCCCGTATGCGGAGGGCCGTCTTGCCGCCGAAGAACTCACGCATGCGAGATGCACTTTGCGGGCGTCGCGGGTCGGAACCTGCGGGCGTGCGGGCTCAAAACCGTTCCCGCCATTCTTCTTGACCGCATACATGGCCGCATCGGCCGCGTTCATGAGCTCGATCGCAGCACTTGCCGTGAAGGGATAGATACTGACGCCGATGCTGGCACTTATGCGCCGGCGCGTTCGCCCAAATGCAAAAGGATCGTCGAAGATTGAAAGAATCTTGCGCGCGCCTTCATGTGCCTCATGGTTATTCGCAAGATTATCGAGCACGATGACAAACTCGTCGCCGCCGATGCGCGCGACCGTGTCGCTCGAGCGAACGTGCCGTTGCAGGCGCGATCCAACGGCGGCAAGCAGTTCGTCACCGGCGACATGCCCGAGCTCATCGTTGACCGCCTTGAAACCGTCCACGTCGAGAAACAAAAGCGCGCAAAGACGGCCGCTGCGCTGCGCGCGTGCGATCGATGCCGCAAGGCGTTCTTCGAGAAGGGCGCGGTTTGAGAGATTGACTTTGCGCTCGGTAATGTCGAGGATGCTCCCCGTGAGGGTAACTGCCTCGCCATGGCGATCGAAATGCAGCTGCACCTGTTCTTGTACGAAGCGCGTCTGCCCATCTGCGCGCACGATGCGGTGATCGCACCGGTAGCCAGTGCCTCTTGAATGGGCGTCGGCTAGCGCGGCGAGGACGATTTGCGCGTCGTCCTGATGATCGAACGCGCGAACGTTTGCATCGGCGGGTTGCTCCTGCAGTCCAAGCAGGGCCAGCAGCCCTTGGGACCACGTTGTCGTGCCCGTGCGCAGGTCGACATTCCAACTACCGAGGCTTGAAAGCGTCTCGCCGTCCAGCTGGCGGGCGGACCCCATGACGCCCACGATCGCACCGTCGACTCCGTGGAGGGGCTGGACGTGCAGGTGGTACTTCCCGTCGTGCCAGGCGAGTTCCAAGTCCACGGGCTCGCCCTCACGTGCCCACTCGTGGGCTACGCCCGCGATCTGAAAAGGGTCTTCGGCGGGGAAGAGATGGCCAACGGATAAGGCGCCGGTGCTCGCAGCGGTCGGCCCCAGCAGCTCGCGCAAACCGCGGGAAAGGGCGGTGACGCGCAGCTTAGGGTCCGTCACCCAGGTAACTTCATCCATGTTTCTATGGTAGCGGGGGACAGCCGGGCGTGCATCGGGGAGAACCCGTACACGGTACCTAGAAAAAATCTTTGGCCCGAGGTGTTGACATTCTATACGAATATGCTATTGTACTAGTGTACTAGTACGATATCACAACGCTACAGTACGTATCGGACCCAGAGTCCAGAAAACGATAAGGTAAAATGACCAACAAACCCTACCGCGCCGAACCCAGCCTCGCCGGCGAATCACGCCGCCCGATTATGCCGGCGGAGCTCTCCAACAGCCGCCTCTTCCTTGGTTGGGGCCCCCGGGTCTAGCCCCGGATGCCGGCTGTATTCACGATCGACGCCCGAAGTGGCGTGCCCATCTATTTGCAACTGATCGATCAGGTCAAGCGCTCCGTCGCAATCGGAGTCTTGGAACCGGGAGAGCAACTCCCGACCGTCAAGCAACTTGCGCTTGACCTGACGATTAATCCGAACACCGTGGCTCGCGCATACCGCGATCTGGAGCGAGATGAAGTCATCGAAACCGCTCCGGGCCGGGGATCATTCGTCCGCGGCAATGGGAGCGCAATATCCGCCCGCAAAGCACTCGGCGACGTCGCGGTGGATTCACTCACCCACGCCATTCGTGAAGCAAAATCGATCGGTCTGGATCGATCGGAAGTTCTCGCACTCATTCAAACAGCCGTAGACCGCTGGTTTCCAAAGGAAGAGCAATAAACATGACCGCGATTTCAATTTGTAACCTGACCAAGAGCTACGGATCGTTTGTAGCCGTAAATGATTTTAGCGCCGAGGTCCAGGCGGGCACGGTCTTCGGACTGCTCGGGCCCAACGGCGCAGGCAAAACGACAACGTTCAAGTGCATGCTCGGGCTTGCGACCGCAACCGCAGGCACGGTGCTCTTTGATGGTCAGCCGCTGCACCCGGCTCTGTTCGAGCGTCTCGCGTACGTTCCGGAGAAAAGCGTGCTCTACGATTGGATGACAATCGGCGAACATCTCGAGATGCAGCGCCGTGCGTTCGCACGGTTCCAGCCGGCTCGTGCAAAGGAATTGCTCGAGCTCTTTGACCTGAGCGAGAAGAAGAAAGTTCGTTCGCTTTCCAAAGGTATGCGCACGGCGACCGCTCTGTGCATGGCCTTCGCGAACAACCCGGATATTCTGGTCCTGGACGAGCCGACAAGCGGTCTCGATCCCGTCAACCAGCGTGCGGTTCTCAAATTGATCATCGATGCGTCCGCGCAAGGCAAGACGATTCTGTTTTCATCGCATCAAATCGGGCAAGTCGAGCGGGCTGCCGAGAATATCGCGATCATGCAAAAAGGCAGATTGCTTGTTGGCGGGTCGATCGACGATCTCAAGGCCGGCTGGAAAATTGTGGAAGCGATATTCGATACCGATCAATTTTCCACCAACGGAATCGCCGGTGATGCGCGCGTGCATCGCATGGAGCGTACTGGACGCATTCTTCGCCTTTCCGTTCATACGGGGGCCGATGCTCTCGTCGACGAGCTGACCAAGATGGGCGCAAACTGCCGCGCGGTGGACCTGAACTTGGAAGACATCTTCTTGAATGCGGTCGATCCTGCGACCGATACCACCGGCTTGGTGGAGAAGGCCTAATGTACTACGTTGAATTCCTACGCGTCCTGCGCACGCTTCGCATCGTCGGGCTCGTTCTCGCTGCCGTTATCTTGCTCAGTCTCGTCCTGCGGCCATTTTCCCATGGCGGGTTTAATGAAACCGGCACAATTGCCGGCGTGGATGCATCAAAGGTCTCCGTGCGCGTTAACGCGGATGGCAGCCAGACCCGCTCGTTTACGGGGACACACGGACAGCACGTTACGATCGTCGTACATCCGGACCGTACTGAGACCATCACCGTTGATGATCCGGCCTACGCCGGAAAGAAAGACGAGGCGCAGGTTCAGATCGGCCCGGTGAAGGTGAAGACCACGCGGTCGGGCCGCCATCGCGTCTCGACCATTACAAACGATATGAAGCTGCCCTTTTCAATCTTAGTCCTCATCTCCGGCTGTGCCGCGGCAATTGTTGCAACGCTCTTTGGGCTGGCGCTCTCACGCGAAAACGACGGACATCTCGAGCTTGCGTGGACAAAACCGGCATCGCGTGAAACCTACGCGCTCACTGCCGTGGCCATGGATGTTGCGGGAATTCTTGCGACCGGGCTGTCGATGCTCTTCACAATTCTGCTCGTGCTTGCCGTCTACGGTGGGTTCCCATACCTAGTCGCTGGCGACCATGCGCTCTTGACTGCCCTGTTCAGTATATTCTTCGCCCTCAGTTTCTACGGCATCGTGCTGGCAGCAACATCGTCGATGCGCCGCGGCGGCCTTGTGCTTTCGCTGCTGTGGCCCGCTGCACTGATTCTTCCGGGCCTTGTGCGCGTTGAATGGATGAACCTCGGAACCGTCGCCCGGACGCTCAACACCGTCAATCCCGTCGCGTACCTTTACGCGTTTGCGACTTCACCGGAGGCGACGCGGCTCTTCACGCTCATGCCGAACGGCGCCGCTATTCAGTTTCTCGCACCGCTCGTTCTTTTCATCGCCGGTGTCATGCTTTCGCTCGCGCAGTGGCGCCGGTTGGAGGCCTAATGTACTACGTAGAATTTCTACGAGTCTTCCGCGCGCTGCGCGTCTTTGCGATCTGCTCAGCTGCCCTCCTTCTGATTGCATTTATCCTGCGTATGAGCTCGGGCACGCATTGGTCGAATTTCGCGATCGAGAGCCAACATTTCTCAGCGTCGGCAAAAAAGACCGTAAAAATCGGCGCCGGCGGAGCGGAAACGACTACCATTGTCGATCCCGCAAAAGGCCTTCGGCTCGTGCAGGTTCGCACACCTGGAAAAGTCGAGGTGATGCTTTACGAAGCACCCAATCGCGTCCACCGCGGTCATCCCGATCATAACCATTGGGCTCAAGGCTCAGGTGTCCATCTCGATCAGTACACGCAAGCAGATGGTACGTTCGTGACGCACTACACGAACGACCGTCACCTCCCGGCTGACGTGTTCTTGGTTCTTGCCGGCTTCGTAACGGCGATTTTCGCCTCGGTTATCGGCGGTAGCCTTAGCAAAGAAAATGACGGGCATCTCGAGCTTGCCTGGACCAAGCCCGTTTCGCGTCAGACCTTCGCGTTCATGATGTTTGGCATCGACGCCGCCGGAATGCTCATCGCAGGACTACTCGCATTCGGAGCAGCCCTCACGGCGACGGTAATGTTTCTGGGCATCCCGGTGTTGGTGAGCAGTTCGAATACCACCGGTACCTTAGTTCTAGCCGTGCTCTTTCCACTTTCGTGGTATGCGCTTGGACAGGCGCTAACGGCCTCGCTCCGTCGTGCGGGGCCGGTCCTTGGCATGTCGTGGGTCATCGGGCTTGCTTGCGTCGCAACCGTCCATGCGCCGTATCCGATGATTCAACTCATTGTCCGTACGTTCAACACAATCAATCCGCTGGCGTACTATTCGTCGCATGGCGCGTCGCTAACGCTGCTTGGCGCGACACAGCTCAACGATATTCTCGCCTTATTTGCAATCACGGCTATTGCAATCACCGCGTCACTCGTGCAGTGGCGCCGCCTGGAGGCCTAACATGGAGTTCATCGGAACAAAATTTTCAATTACGCTGGGAGCATGGCGTCTCAATCTTGCCTTCAATGTCGAAGAAGTGCAGGACAGCACCCCCGCTGCACCCACGCAACGCTCGCACCGCGTGCTGTATCCGCGCGATTTCTCGAAGATTCCTTAAATCAGGAACGAGCTGGAATGTGCGGAGCCCGCATATTTAAAGCGTCCGTCCGCGATCGAGTAAAAGTAGAGATTCGGATCGACCGGATCTCCCGTAAACGAAAAGCTGAACGATCCGACAAGGGTGTCGTACGAGCCGGCATTTTGCAGGGCGTGCAAGAGCGAGAGACGGTCCGCGGCGCCGGTGCGGCGCACGGCATTGATTGCAAGCTGCGTGCTCGCAAACCCGAACGCAGAGAGCGGCGTTACTTCGCCGACGCTCGCGCGTAAGTCCGAGAGGTCCATGTTTATCGCCGAGACTTTCTGGAGCGGCGGCATCGATGTGGAGACGAGAGCGTTCCCTAGCTCGTGAGAGTATTTCTGAACAGAATCTCCATTGTAGAATCCTTGCGATGCGCCGAAGGTGCCCTTGTAACCCGCAGCGCGCAAAGCGAGAAGGCCCGGCCCAAGTGACGCAGTGTTGCCCGCCAGAAAAACGTAGTCCGCACCAGAGGAAAGAATGCTCTTGGCCGCGTCGGCGAAATCGGGCGTCACCGCGCCAAGCACGACAGTATCTGCAGCAATCCTGTCGACACGTAATTGCGCCGTGAATCCCTGTGCAACGTTGGGCCCATAGTCGCCATCTTGCGTCAGCGCGACGGCGCGCTTGGGAGGCGCTGAACGCTGCAGATATTGTGCAAAGAGTTGACCTTCGGTCGTGTCCTTGGTCGGAAGGCGAAAAATATTGCGGTAGCCGCGCCGCGTAATTGCATCGGCGCTGGAGGCGGGTACGATCAGCGGCATCTTGGCATTTGCATACTGCGGGAGGGCGGCAAGCGTCACCGATTCGGTGAGATGGCCAACCGTTGCAATAACGGTTGGATCGTCGCCGGCAAATTCAGCCGCGGAGATTCCCCCCACAAGTGAGTCTCGATCGTCGAAAGACCGCACTCCGAAAGCTGCTTGGAGTTGGCTCACGGTGCGGTTGGCCTCGTACACCGCCTGGCGAGCGCCATTATAGAGCTGCGCTCCAAGCTCGGCCTTCTCGCCCGAGAGCGGCGCACAGACAGCGATGAAGATTTGTCGCTGGTAGGGAGTTCCTGGAATGAGTTGCGCCGATGCCGGGCGTGCCAGCGCCGCGGACGCGGCTGCTCCGCCGAGCGCTATGAACCGGCTTCTAGAATACTTGTTCACCGCTTACGTGAACGTAAAACCGGCGAGAGTCGTCACAAGGAAGGCCAGCGAGAACGTCATGTTCGAAAGAAATATCCGATCGTTGAGAACAAACACGTTGGCGGCATCTCGAAACTGCAGCTCCTCGTACACGATGAGGGCGGCGGCCGCGATGATTCCGAGATAGTACCACGCGCCCGCGTTTGCGAAGTAGCCGGCAGCGGCAAGCGCAGTCAACATAAGAACGTGCAAGAGAGCCGGCAGCCTCCTTGCGGCGGTCCCTCCTAAACGCGACGGAACCGAAGCGATGCCTTGCTCGCGATCCACAGACAAATCCATGAGCGCATAAATGATGTCGAAGCCCGCTACCCAGACGGTGACTGCAAGAAACAAAAAAACGGCCGGGACTCCAACCGCTCCGGTGATGCCGATATAGGCACCGAGCGGTGCGAGCGCATCGACTGCACCGAGTACGAAATGCGTCGTCCACGTAAAACGTTTGCAGAGCGGGTAAGCCAGCACCCCGACTGCGGCAAGCGGCATCAGCTTGACGCACAGCGGATTGAGCCTCCACGCGCTGTACAGTAAGAGTGCAAGGCCGATGGCGATCGCCCAGATCATGACGCCGGGCGAAAGTGCGCCGGTTGCGAGCGCGCGGCGCGCGGTCCGCGGATTTCGCGCATCGATGTCGCGATCGAAATAGCGGTTTGCGGCCATCGCCGCTGTACGCGCGCCGAGAACGGCAAGCGTGATCCACAGCAGTGCAGACCACGCCGGTATGCCGTGTGCGGCAACGACGGCACCGGTATATGCGAACGGAAGAGCAAAGAGCGTATGCTCGATACGAATCTCTTGTAAAAAAAGCCTGATAGCGTTCATGCTTGCGGAGGAGTTTTGAGCAGCCGCTCGAGCGCGCGAAGTCCTTGGCCCGACCATTCGTCTGATTCTGCTTGTGCAAAGGCTCGGTCGAGTCCGTACTCTTTCCAGCGCTTATCGACAAGCGCGCGCGTTTGCGCGTCCATCACCATATCGGGCGGCCACTCGCGCGTGTATCCTTCGGCTGCATTCTTGCGCGTTGCATCGATGCCGATCTTCATGCCGACTGCCGGCGTGTATGACCCGTGATCGAGGTCGTCAACCGGGCCGGGCATCATAACGACGTCGTGTGCCGCATCCAAATTGTTAAGCACAAACCACGCAACTGACCGCATGTCCTGCACGTCGATGTCGGCATCGACGATCACGAGCGCTCGCGTCAACATCATCATGTGGCCCAAGCCCCAGAGCGCATTCATCACTTTTTTCGCTTGGCCCGGATAGCTCTTTTTGATTGAGATGATTGCGAGATTGTGAAAACCTCCTTCAACCGGTAAATTCATGTCGACGATTTCCGGCACAACCATTTGTAAGAGCGGTAAAAAAATGCGTTCGGTCGCTTTGCCGAGCCACGCATCTTCCATGGGCGGCTTTCCGACAACGGTTGCAGGGTAGATTGCGTCTTTGCGATGGGTGATGCACTGCACATGAAACGTCGGATACAGATCGGCCAGACTGTAGACGCCGGTGTGATCGCCGAACGGCCCTTCGGTGCGCAGGTCGGTATTGTCGACGTATCCTTCCAACACAAAATCTGCATCCGCGGGCACTTTGAGATCGATGGTTTTGCACTGCACGAGTTTGACGGATTTCCCGCGCAGGAGTCCGGCAAATGCAAATTCGTCTAAGACCGGTGGAAGCGGTGCGGTCGCCGCGTAGGTAAGAACCGGATCGCTGCCGATGGCAATTGCAACCGGAACACGGTCGCCCCACTTCGCGGCATGAGCACGGCCTTGCTTGTGGCGTTGCCAATGCATGCCGGTAGTTCGTTCGTCGTAGATTTGAATGCGATACATACCGACATTGAAAGCGCCGCTCTGCCGATCTTTCGTAATGACGAGCGGCAGTGTAATGAAGGGGCCGGCGTCCAGGGGCCACGTCGTGAGCACCGGGAGATCGCGCAAGTTGGGTTTGTCGATTACAATGTCTTGGCACGAACCGTGCGAAACAGTTTTTGGAATGAGATTGGCAAGCGGTGCAAGCGAGGCAAGTTTGAGCAAACGTTCGCCCAGGCTTCCCGGGATCTTCAGATCGAGGAGCGCGCGAATCCGGTCCGCGACCTCGTCGAGGGACTGCGCTCCGAGCGCCAGCGCCATGCGGCGCTGTGTTCCGAATTGATTGGTCAAGACGGGAAAACGCGAACCGCGCACGTTGGTGAAGAGCAAAGCCGGGCCACCGGCTTTGCAGGTGCGGTCCGTGATCTCGCTTATCTCGAGATAAGGATCGACTTGCGCATCGATGGTGTGAAGGTCGCCTGCGCGCCGCAGCGCCTCAACAAAAGCGGCTAGAGAATCGAAGGGCATCGCCGTTGATCTTAAGGCGGGCGAAGGCTGCAACCTGCTCGCCCCACCTCAGCCGGTTTGAACCGTACTCTCGATTTCTAGACGTGCTCGCACGGAGGGCCATTCGTCGCGTAAGATACTGTAATAGCTCACGCTTCGCAGTGCGCCTTCAATCACGCGAAAATTCCTGAGCGTCCCTTCGTAGGTCGCCCCGAGTCGCAAGATCGCCGCCCGCGAGCGATCGTTTGCGGCGTCCGCCTTGAGCTGGACGCGCTGAACGCCTGCCGTCTCGAACGCATATTCTAACAGGAGAAACTTGCAGCTCGAGTTGATGCGGGTGCGCCAATGCTTGCGACCGATCCACGTCCAACCGATTTCGAGTTTTCCGTCGTGCTCGCTGATCTCGAAGTAGCGAGTCGACCCGATTGCCTTGGCGCTCTGTTTTTCGATAATTGCAAATGGAACGCCGCCTATTTGTCCATGCAACGCGTCGTCAACGTATTCAAAGGTAGCCGCGAGGCTGCTCATTTGGTTCGAGCGTCCAGCCTTTCGCCAGACTTCAATATCATTGCCCGCTTCAAAGAGGTCGGACGCGTGCCGCGGCTCCAGCGGCTCAAGACGAACGTGCTCGTTTTCTAAGACGAGGTCTTTGCGTATCACAACCATCTTGTAACAGATGGGGTCAATAGAGACATGTTTACGGTTATCTATCACTGGCGGATCAAACCCGAGCTCGAACCGGACTTTCTTCGCGTCTGGCACGTTCGAACTGCAAAGATCGAAGAGCATTTCGGTTCGTACGGCGCGCGGTTGCACAAGGGTGACGACGGCACGTATTATTCCATTGCGTTGTGGCCTTCGCGCGAGAAGTGGGAAGCGCCGGTGAAGCTCCCCGATGACGCGGAAGACGAACGAATCTTCCGCGCCAGCGTGGCCGAGAATTTAGGAACTCACACGATGACGGTCGTCGACGATCTCTGGAGCGCCTAACCGTTTGCCTTGTAGATCTCAAGGGCTTTGTTGATAAACGCGCCCGCTTCGTCTGCAATTGGATTAGCAAAACCCTTCGGCTGAGACTCTTTGTCGCCATAGACTTCTTTAAGACTCGCTTCGATATCGGGCTCGCCTTTGGTAAATGCGTGGATCATTTCCGACCACCGTTTTGCAAGGGCCTGCGCCTGCGGACTTGCCGGGTCTTCATTCTTGAGCCGTTGCGCTTGCGCGATTATTTCGGCCCATTGGTTACTGTATGTCTCTTGCATTGCCGGATCGTAGCGCTTGCCAAGACGCTCAAGTTGCTCTGGCGTGTAGTGCTGTTTGACCCACTGCCAGTCTTGTTGTTCTTTCATTGTTTCAATTACCTCGCGGAGAGCAACCCATTTAGCGGATACATCGCGCGAAACAGTTGCTTGAGCGCGTTCGATGGCCGCAAGCGCCGCGTCGATTTGACCGCGCTTGCGCATCATGATCGTGCGTTGCATCCGTAGCGCCGATGCGAGCTCGAGAACGTCGCCCTCAAGAACCTCCTGGATGTTCTTCAGCGGCATTCCGATAAAGCGTAGGACATTGATCTGCGTAAGCCGCGCCAAATCGTCCAGCGTGTAAAGTCGATATCCCGCTTCGGTTTTGGCAGCGGGCCGCAAGAGACCGAGTTCGTCGTAGTGGTGCAGTGTGCGCACCGTTACGCCCGCCATCTCTGCGAACTCGCCGGCCTGCAAGAAACCCGCTGCATTGGGTTGCATAGTGTTCACTCCATGAGACTACGCCATGACGTTACGTAAGAGTCAAGTAGACGCTAGCTTTCTCTCGAGAAACTTCGTCCGCCCTCCCGAGTATGACCCGGTACTATGAAACTCTTTCGCACGCTGTTCTTTGCCCGCCGCAAACTCATGGCCGTTCTGCCGCTGATGAAGGACGAGCGCGTCCCACTCACCCTCAAAGGCCTCGCCCTTGTGCTGGCGATTCTGGTCTTCTCGCCCCTGAATTTTCTCGGCTACATTCCCATCATCGGACTCTTCGATGATGCGGCGCTCCTGATGTTTATCAGCACGTGGTTTGTGAACGAAGCAACCAAACACACCGTGCGCAACATCAGCCGCGCAACATCGACGGATTTAATACCGCAGTAGCATAAAAAAGAAGCCCGCATTTGCTGCGGGCTTCTTTATGCTTGTGGTGCTTAGTTGTCCCTACGTGGGCGACGCGGTCGTCCGCCGCCTCCACCCATGCCGGTGCGTTCGCGCGGTTCGCTAAACTGCTCGGATTCGCCATTGCCGTTGGCAGAGCCGCCGCCAAGAACCGCTTTACGCGAGAGATTGATACGGCCTTTTTCGTCGATCTCCATGACTTTAACCATGATTTCATCGCCGACTTTGACCGCGTCTTCAACCTTCTCGATGCGCGTAGGCGCGAGTTGGCTGATATGCACGAGGCCTTCTTTGCCTGGCAGAATTGCAACGAATGCGCCGAAGTTCATTAAGCGCGTGACGGTGCCCATGTAGGTTTCGCCAATCTTCACGTCCTTGGTCAGCGATTCCACGATGGCTTTGGCTTTCTCGCCGGCTTCGCCGTCGACGGCCGTAATAAAGACCTTACCCGTATCTTCGATATCGATCTTCACACCCGTATCGGCAATGATCTTGTTGATAACCTTGCCGCCGGGCCCGATGACATCTTTGATCTTGGCCGGATCGATTTGCACGACAATCATGCGTGGCGCGTACTTGGAGAGTTCTTCGCGCGGTTCGCCGATCGTCTCTTCGAGTTTGCCGATGATGAACAGGCGCGATTTCTTCGCTTCCGTCATCGCTTCGCGCATGATGTCGATCGTGATGCCGCTGACTTTAATGTCCATTTGAATTGCAGTGATACCCTTGGTGGTACCGGCAACCTTGAAGTCCATCTCGCCGAGTGCATCTTCGAGGCCCTGAATGTCCGTGAGAATCGCGTACTTCTCACCTTTGAGAATCAGTCCCATTGCAACGCCTGCGACGTGTCCCTTAATCGGAACGCCTGCATCCATAAGGGCGAGCGAGCTTCCACACACCGACGCCATGGAGGAAGAACCGTTTGATTCAAGCACTTCGCTAATCAAACGCAGCGTGTACGGGAAGACGGAACTATCCGGCAGCACCGGCACCAGGGCCCGCTCTGCAAGATGACCGTGTCCGATTTCCCGACGGCCTGGGCCGCGCATCGGGCGCGTTTCGCCAACCGAGTACGGCGGGAAGTTGTAGTAGTGCATGTAGCGCTTGTTGCCCGAGTCGAGCAGCACGTCGACGCGCTGTTCGTCTGAGATCGAGCCAAGCGTTGCGGCGGTAAAGACTTGCGTTTGTCCGCGCTGGAAGAGCCCGGAACCGTGGACGCGCGGTACGTAATGCACCTTGCTCCAAATCGCGCGGATCTCATCCGGCTTGCGGCCGTCGGGACGAATCTTCTCGTCGACGACCATCGTGCGCAATTCTTCTTCTTCCATTGATTTGATGATTTTGCCGAAGTCCTGATTCTTGGGATCTTCGAGCAGCGTTTTCAAGTTCGGTTGGGAGTCGCCGAGTCGTGCGAGTGCTTCCTCTTTGCTGAGTTTTCCGAACGCCTCATTGCGTTCGGCTTTTTCGATAACGCGCATTGCCTTGGCGACGTCTTTGGCAAATGTCTTTTTGGTCCACGCTTCCAGCTCGGCATCGAGCTTGAGGAGCGGATAGACACGCTTGGCTTTGCCGGCTTTCTTGGCCAGCTCGTCAATCGCCGCGACAATCTTCTTGATTGCTTCATGCGCGAATGCAACGGCGCCGAGGAAGTCTTCCTCGGAGATTTCCTTACCGCTGCCTTCGACCATCATCACTGCATCGGCGGTGCCGGCAACGACAACTTCCATTCCGCCGGTTTCGTACTGCGGAATGCGGGGGTTGATAATGAATGCACCGGCTTCATCGCGGCCGACGCGAACGGCGGCAACGGTTTTCTGGAACGGAATGTCCGAAACGGCAAGGGCCGCACCGGCGGCGCAGACACCGAGAATATCCGGATCGTCCAGCGGGTCGGTCGAGAGCACGGTTGCGACAACTTGGACGTCGTTGCGGAATCCAGCCGGAAAAAGCGGACGCAGCGGACGATCGATCTGGCGTGAGCTGAGCACCGAGTGCTCGGACGGACGGCCTTCGCGTTTAATGTAGCCGCCGGGAATTTTTCCGGCCGCATACATTTTCTCTTCGAAGTCGCACGTTAGGGGGAAGAAATCGATGCCTTCACGAGGTTTCTCGGAGGCGGTGACGGCGCACATGACGACCATGTCTTCGCCGAAGCGGACGGTAGCGGACCCATTGGCTTGTTTTGCAAGTTCGCCGGTCTCAATGACCAGGGTGCGCCCACCAATCTCAATTGAGACGGATTCTGGCACAGGTTCTCCTATATTTTTCGATTTTGTCGTTTTGTTGAAGGCCCGAGGGGTTCATCGGAGGGCCCGAATCAACCTGGCCCAGCCTTTCGGCTTAGACAAAAGCCGCAGAGGCATTTGACAGGCGGCCGCGTTCGTGCTTTATTCTCCCTACGATGTTCGCTCATCTTTGCGCTTGGTACGAGAGCTATTACTACCGCCTTCCTGGGGTCCGGCCGGAGTTCGCTTTCGCATAGTCATAAATGAAGAAGAATATTTGAAAGCCTCTCGCCGGACCGGTGAGGGCTTTTTTTCTTAGCCGAAGGGATTTCTTATGAGGGTCGCCGCGTATCAAGGTGTTGATGGAGCCTACTCGCAGCTCGCGCTCGAGCATTACTTGCGTGCTCACGGAATCGAAGCAGAGACGCTTGGAGTTCAGAGTTTTCGTACCGTGGCCACGAATGTTGCGAGCGGTCGCGCCGCCGTCGGCATCGTGCCGATGGAAAATGCCATCGGGGGCGGACTGCGCGAGGGTTACGATCTCCTCAGCGAATTCGATCTCGCGCCGATGGCCGAATTGCTCTGGCGCACCGATCACCGGCTGCTCGGCATCAAAGATGCGACGCTCGCCGGCGTGCGTGACGTGCTCGCTCATCCGCTGATCATTGCGGAGTGCGGAAAGTTTTTGAGTTCGCTCGGCGGCGTGCGCCCGATACCATGTGAAGACACCGGCGTCGCGGCGCGCGAAGTCGCCCGTTCCGGAAATCCCGCAATCGCCGCAATCGCGCCGCCTGCCGCAGCCGTACGTTATGATTTGATCGAGCTCGCAAGCAATATCAGCGATTTCCCGAACAATTTCACGCGCTTTCTCCTGTTCCGCTCCCGGCAGATCTTGGATGCGGAGATTGCGAAGCTCGGGGGAGGAGGCCCGCGCAAGACATCGGTCATTTTCAGCGTGCACAATACGATCGGTGCGCTGGCTACGGTTTTGCAGCATCTTGCGCAGGCCGGCATCAGCCTCTCGAAGCTGGAGTCTAAGCCGCGCTTGGGAAGTCCGAGCGACGGCGTCTTCTATATGGACCTTGATGCCGACATCGCGCTGCCGAATGTTGCGCAAGCGATGGAACAGATGAAGCGGGATACGGCTTCGATGCAGATCCTGGGAAGCTACGACGCGCATCTTAGCGATCCAATCGGCGCAAACGATAAGCCGGTTCGTGCGGTTGCGGTTCCGGTCGCGCACGAAAGTTGGACGCCGCAATTGCCCGAGGCCGCGCAAACGAGTTGGCCGCGCGTCGCGCGTCCCGCGCGTCCGGAAGGCAGCCGGCTCAGAATCGGGCCGGTTACCGTCGGGGACGGCGAATTCGTGGTGATTGCGGGTCCGTGCTCGATTGAATCCCGCGAACAACTACTGGACACGGCCAGGGCCGTCCACGCTTCGGGCGCCGTCATGTTGCGCGGGGGCGCGTTCAAGCCGCGCACGAGCCCCTATGCCTTCCAAGGTTTGGGGTGGGAAGCCGTCTCGATTATTTCCGAAGCGGGCCGCGCGACCGGAATGCCGACGGTCAGCGAAGTAATGAGCATCGATCAAGTCGAGCGCATGGCCGGGCAGATCGACGTCTTGCAAATCGGTGCGCGCAACATGCAGAACTTCGATTTGTTACGCGCCGTCGGGCGCACCGGGCATCCGGTTTTGCTCAAGCGAGGCATGTCGGCAAGCATCGATGAGTTGCTCAATGCCGCCGAATACATTCTCGCGGAGGGAAATCCGAACGTGATTCTGTGCGAACGCGGGATTCGAACCTTTGAAACCGCGACCCGGAATACACTTGATCTCTCTGCGGTGCCGGTGCTACGCGAACGGTCGCATTTGCCGGTCGTCGTCGATCCGAGCCACGGCGTAGGCGTTAGCCGTTGGATTCGGCCTCTGTGCCGTGCCGCCAAAGCCGTCGGAGCGCATGGCATTATCATCGAGGTTCACCCGAGTCCGCCCGAAGCCAAGAGCGATAAAGAACAGGCGCTGACGTTTTCGCAATTCGATGAAGTCATGCGTGACTTGGAGCGCATCCCCTCGATGACTGAATTTGCGCGCGCATGAGCGTACGTGGTATCCGCGGGGCGATTTCCGTCGAGGAAAACGATGCCGGCGAAATGCTGCGTGCGACGCAACGCTTGTTGCACGAGATGTTGCGGGCCAATGCGGTGGAGACGGAAGAGATCACATCCGTGCTCTTTAGCGTTACGCCCGATCTCACGGCTCTTTTCCCGGCGCTCGCGGCACGGCAGGTCGGGTTCGAGAGCGTGCCCATGCTGCACTGCGCGGAGATCGCCGTCGACGGCGCGATGGAGCGCATTATTCGCGTGCTCATGCACGTCAATACCAAGCGTTCGCAAGCCGCGATGAGGCACGTTTATTTGGACAGGGCGCTCACCTTACGTCCCGACTTACACAAACCGAGAGACTTATGATTGCCGTGACGGGCATTGTCGGTACGGGCCTCATCGGCGCGTCGATCGGTTTGCGCGCGCGCGCGAACGGCGAGATCGTTCTGGGCGCCGATCGATCTGGAGAAGCACTGCGAATCGCCCGTGAGCGCGAAGCGATCGATGAAGCGGTTTCGATCGGCGATCTGCTCGCGCGTGCCGATCGTATCGTCGTCGCCGTGCCCGTATCGCAGTGCATCACTGTGCTCGCGGGCCTTTCCGGCCGCAGTCTGCGCGCGGAGCTCGTGCTCGACGTTGCCTCGGTGAAAACGCCCGTCGTCCTTGCAGCGGCGGACATTTCTTCTTTTGTGGGCACGCACCCGATGGCCGGATCGGAACGCTCGGGCCCGGCCGCGGCACGGGCCGATCTCTTTGCCGGGCAGACGTGGGCCTATGTCCCCGTCAAATCAGCGTCGCTGAAGGCACGCGCGGTCGCGTTCATCGAGTCGATGGGAGCGATCGCTGTAGAGGTCGATGCGCAAGCACACGACCAGGCCGTCGCCCTGAGTTCACACCTTCCGCAGCTCTTCGCAACGCTATTTTCGCAACGCCTTGCCTCCCGGCATGGCGCGATCGCGCAGTTGCGTGGTCCGGTCGCGCGCGAATTGTTGCGACTGGGGCATTCCGATTACTCCCTGTGGAAAGACGTCTTCGAGGCGAACGCCGAGAACATCGTACCCGAACTGGAGGCGCTGGCGCGCGCCTTGGAGGTGGCGGCGCGGGAGCTCCAAACGCGCGAGTTTCGCACCATAGAAGAAGCATTCAAGGCGCAATCGTAGGAGCGGATTGCCGAGGAAGGCTAGGCGTGCGTGTTGATGTTTGTGCCGACCGCTGCGTAGCGGTGGTAACCGTACAGGCCTGTTTGCCAAGCGGATTTGAGCGCGCCGACCATCTGGCCGAGCTGATCCATTTGAGCTGCATCTGAGCCCCAGGAGTATTGCGGCGCCGGCTGTTGCTCGATCGATGCAATAACCGAGCGGATCAAGAAATTGTTGTTCTCAATCTTAAGCGAATTATAGGCCTTCACGTACGGAGAGACGGGCTGCGTGCCCGCCGTGGCAACTTGCATGGCGTTATCCTACCACGAGGCACGCTGCTCCAACCTTTTAAGGCCGGCCCCGCCGCCAAACTTTACGTTCCGGCGGCAATTCGCCAGCCTGGACCCGCCTTCTGGAAGCGCAGACCTTCACTCTGGAGGATGCGCCGTTTATTCGCCGAGCCCAAAGCGTAGTCTCCGATCATCCCGTCGCCGCGCACGACGCGGTGGCACGGAATGAGCAGCGGCACCGGATTGCGTGCCAGCGCAGTGCCAACTGCACGGACGGCCTTCGGCGAACCGATCTGTGCGGCGATCCAGCCGTACGGACGCACTTCTCCGGGCGGAATTTGCATAGTCTTGAGCAGCACGGCGCGTTGGAAACTCGAGAGGTGCGCAAGATCGAATTTCTTGAACAATCTCGCCGGCACGCCGGGGGCCGCAAGTACTTTGCGCCCGAAGCGCCCCACGAACTCCCTCTCAAATGCTTTTGCGTTCTTCGCTTGCGTGACGTAACTGATGCCGCGTGAATTATAAGCGGCGAAAACTTTTCCAAGCGGCGATTCGATCGGAGCATACCGGTCAGCGAGCCCCGCCTGCACGAGCACGCAATCCGCAAAGCCCTGCGGCGCCCGAACAGCGCGCAGCGCCCGGCCGACTCGATCAGATATTGACATGAACAAGTTCCTTTCGCAACAGGGCCATGCCGCGGTGCACATTGGATTTGATCGTGCCTTCAGGCTGCCCGGTGATGCGCGCAATTTCGTCATAGGGTAGATCATTAAGATGCCGCAGCACCACGGCTGCGCGCATCGGCACCGGAAGCCGCCCGACTGCCGCCCGAATCGTACGCGCGAGTTCGGCTTGTTCGACTTCGTGTGCGACCTTGGCGTCGGAGACAGCATCGTGCGCGTCATCAATAGCCGTCAAATCAAAGCGCTTGCGCCGGCGCGAGTTTTTTGTGAGATTCAACGCGATTTGATACAGCCAGCCGCGCAGGGATAGTTCACAAATTCGCTGCGTGTCATACGTCTTGAGAGCCGCATAGGCGCGGACGAATACGTCCTGTGCGATCTCTTGCGCGGTTCCCCGATCCTTGGTAAGGCTTACGCAGAATGCATAAATCCGGTCCTGATAGGCAAGGACAAACCGCTCGAAGGTTGCATCGCAATCGCGCGCCAGCTCCGCTGCGAGCCGGCGTTGCCGCTGCTGTTCGTTTCGTTCCCTCATTTTGCGTCGTGGAAGATGATGCCGAGTGCGTAACGCTCGCCACGCGTGGTCGTTCCAACACCGTGCCGCACGTTATACCGGACCCACTTGCCGCAAGCGCCTTTGTGCGGACGGTAGCGGTTAGGAAAGATGAGCGCATCACCAACTTGCGGACGCAGCACCGTGGGGCGTGCCTGCATGCGCGGCGCTTGCTCTAAGAGCACCGTTTCGCCGCCCTCGAAGTCGTCATCGCGAATACTCAGCGGAATCGTTAGCTGAAATGGAAATCCGAGTTCCCCATACACGTCCTGATGCATGCAATTATAATCGCCCGCTCCGTAGCGAAGGATCAACGGCGTGGGCCGTTTTTGCCCCGCAACATGACATGCGGCAATGTAAGCGTCGAGTTCTGCCGGGTAACGTTCTTTGTTGCGCGTCGCTTCGTTCCAACGGTTTGCGATCGGCGCAAGCGTTGCGTACCATTCCTGCCGAAGGCGTTGGATCGCCGCGGGCAATTGATAACCGTAGTAGCGATACTGCCCTGAACCGAAATGGTGTGGCGCCATGTCGATCGTCGAGCGGTAAAGGTGATCTTCTTGATAACGGGCTTTGAGCTCCGCCGTCTCGCTTGCGCTCAAGACCGCCGGAACAAGGGCAAAGCCTTCATCAAGAAGCGCGCATTCAATCGTGCTGTTCATTCCGAGGGGAAACACCGGGCGCGGCCTTTCCGTTGCAGTTTGGCATTCTAGCCGCGCAGAGGGCTTGCGAAGGTCCGATATCCGCCGCTCTTTTGTTCGTGAGAAACCACCGTGGCTGGCGCTCCTGAGCTCCGAGCCGCAAATCCTCGACGGCTCCATCCAAATCTCCCATCGGGCTGCTGCGCACCGTCATGAAAGCTTGTAAACGTGCAACCCTGTGGATTCCCGCGGCGTCATGGGACCCATGGATGTGCAGACAGCGCCGCGGGTACACGGCGCCGGAAATTGCCCGATTCAGGACGCCATTTCGAGCATTGCCGACAAGTGGAAGCTGCTGATCCTTATGGAGCTCAGCAAGGCGGGCGTCTTGCGTTTCAAAGAGCTCCAACGCCAATTGGGCACAGTCAGCCAAAAGGTGCTCACCAGCGCGCTTCGTGACCTGGAGGCCGATGGGCTCGTGCACCGCACGGTTTTTGCCGAAGTGCCGCCGCGTGTGGAATATCGCACGACGCAAGCGGCAGCCGCGCTTTTACCGATTTTGGACCAGCTCAGCACGTGGGCGCTTGACTACCGCCGGACGCCGATAACCCCGATTTGACCGTTGCCAATGTGTGCAACTGGCCTGCTTTTTCTCGAAAACGGTCTTTAGCGGCGGAGGCCGAGATCCGCGATCAGCTTGCGATAGCGCTCGATGTCTTTCTTCTGCAGATAACTGAGCAGGCGGCGGCGCTGCCCGACTTGCAAAAGCAAGCCGCGGCGGCTGTGATGATCTTTCTTATGGATCTTCAAGTGCTCGGTGAGAAGATTGATCGAGGAGGTGAGAATCGCAACTTGCACGTCGGCCGATCCGGTATCTCCGGTCGTGCGTGCATACTTCGCAGCGATTTCTGTTTTTTGTTCTTTGGTTAACGGCACAGCTCTAGAGCTCCTTAAAACAGGATAGTCTCGCTTCTGGTGCAGGCCGGAGGTCCGCCCAGGCGACCGCCGCATCATAGCAGACTCCGGAAGGACAAGCAACATGGACTTAGGCATCAAAGGCCGGGTCGCTCTCGTAACGGGGGCCAGCTCGGGCATCGGGCGGGCGTGCGCGCTGGCGCTGGCGGCAGAAGGCGTGGCTCTGGCAGTGGCTGCCCGCCGGATGCCGGAGCTCAAGAAGGTCACAGAGGAGGCCCTCCAAGCGGGTGCGCCCAGCGCCGCGGCCTTCGAAGTCGACCTGACAGACCTGCCCTCGATCGGGCAGATGCTCCGGGACGTGCGCGACCAACTCGGTCCGCCCGAGATCCTGGTCGCCAACTCCGGCGGGCCCAAGCCTGGCAAGTTCTTGCAAACCTCGCACGAGGATTGGGACACGGCCTATCGCGGCGTTTTTCAGAGCATGATCTCTCTGGTTAACGGAGTGGTTCCCGAAATGCGCGCACGCAAATGGGGACGCATCGTTCTGCTCGCATCGAGTTCCGTTAAAACACCTATTCCTACGCTCGTGCTCTCAAATGCTTTTCGGACCGCGCTGGTATCCGCGATGAAAACGCTCTCAGTAGAAGTCGCCTCCGACGGTGTGACGGTCAACACAATTGCGACCGGTCGCATTGCAACAGATCGTCTGCGGCAACTTTACAAAACGGATGATGAATGGGAACGTGCAGCGCAGGAAGTTCCGATGAAACGAATTGCGTCGCCAAATGAATTCGCGCCGGCAATTGCATTTTTATCTTCGCAACCGGCGAGCTATATTACCGGCCAAACATTGGCGGTTGACGGCGGTTTAATCGACTCGCTTTTGTAGCAAGCGAGCCCCGGTTTAGCGCCGGGTCTGCGGGGTATAAGCGTTCTACCGAACTTTGGGAGGCAACGAAAGTGAACGATCGTACCGTAATAGTCCATGAAGAGCCGGTGATTCGCGACACACGCGTCGTGGACGACAGCGGATCGAATGCCTTGGTTTTCGGCATCATCGCCGTCATCGCGATTGTCGTTATCGGCCTCTTCGTCTGGCAACCGTGGAACGCCTCAACCTCAACCACCACTAACACCACGGTAACGACGCAAGGCCAGCCAGCTGATAATACGAGCAACGGCGCTTCCACATCAACCACAACCAATGGCACGACGAGCACGGGCTCGACCACAACCTCCACAAATCCCTAATATAAAATGAGCGATTAACTGCAGGCGGCGCGGAGTAATCCGCGCCGCTTTTGCGAACTCGGGCGTTGCATGGCAGAATTCGTTCCCGTCGCGCAAGTCGACGAAATAGCCCCACGAAGCGCTCGTGCGTTCACCGTTGGACGTTACGAAGTTGCCGTCTTTCACATCGAAGATGGGTTCTACGCCCTCGAAAATGCATGTCCGCATCAGGGGGGGCCGCTTGCGGAAGGCTTTCTGGAAGAGCAATGGGTGACGTGTCCGTGGCATGCCTGGTGCTTCGATGTGCGGACTGGAAAGATGACGCTCGGCGATTTTGCCGTCGTCACGCGTTTCGCGGTGCGCGTTGAGGGCACAACGATTCTCGTATGCTCGGAGCCGGAAAATGAATGATGCTTTTGTGCCGTCGTGGGATGGAGCGCTCGGAACTGCGGGCGGTCCCGCCTTTGGGAGTGCATTGCGCAAACTTGCCGAGGGCGCAGGGTTTGATACGGCGGCCCTCGCGCAGGCAACGGATATCAGTGCGCCTATCCTCGAGGGCGTCTTCGCGGGCGATATCCGGATCGGTCTCAGCGCCTTAGCGCGCTTCTCACAAGCAACGCGCACGAAGGTCATAGACTTCATGCAGAAGACGGGCCTGCTTTCGCTTGAGGTCTACGCATTTGGCCTGGATCCATTGTACTTTTTGCCCGAGGGCCAGGTGCGGTATGATGCGCGCATCTACATGCGCGAAATCAATCCGCGGCATGCCGTTCCGGAAGCAGATATGACCAAGCGCAACCCTGCTCTGCGTGCGCTCATGGAGGACGTGATTTTAGACCCTTTGGGCAAAATCGAAATCGAGATGGCCTATCTCCTCAGGGCGGCCGTCCAGCAGACGGGTGGGACACTCTAGCCTCATAGAGAATCAGGTCCGCATGCAATCTGTCGAAGGAAAACGTATCGCCGCGCTTGTCGGTGACGGTTTTGAAGAATCGGAATTACTCGAACCCCGGCGCGCGCTCGAAGAAGCCGGCGCCATTGTGACTATCGTCGGAATCGATGAGAAGTCACGTCAGAAGATCCGCGGAAAAAAGGGCCTGGATGAAGGCGCTAGCGTCAAGGCGGAAGAGCTCGTAGCGGATTGTACCGCCGAGGACTTCGATGCGCTCTTAGTCCCCGGGGGGACGTCGCCGGATCACATTCGCACGAACAAAGAAGTACAGCGTTTCGTTCGCGAGTTCGACGCCGCCAAGAAACCGATGTTCGTTATCTGCCACGGTCCGCAAGTGCTTATCTCGGCGCAAGTCGTACGCGGACGCCAGCTCACCGGGTTTGCTTCGATTGCGGATGACATTCGCAACGCGGGCGGTCTTTATCGCGATCAGCCGGTCGTGCAAGACAGCAATTGGGTGTCCTCGCGTAATCCAGACGACTTACCTCAATTCAATCGCGCGATCTTGGAAAAACTGGCCACGGCAACACCTGCGCAAGTTTGATTTGGGCCGAGCCTATTGTCCAGGGAGCGGATCGAAGCGCGCGAGTGCTTCACCGTATTGGCGCAGTGCAATAAAACCGACGAGCGTTGCGAAGGCCATTTCAGCAACGCCGCCCCAAATATCGTTAAACTCACTGAAGTAGGCATTGCCCATGAGCACTTCGATCCAATCGTTCGTATAGGCGACCGCCGAGACGACGATGATTCCGCACACCACAGCGGCGCCTAGTGCCAAAAAGACGTACAATGCTTTATTCCATTTCGAGCGCAGCGGAATCGACAGTGACACGAGCATCGCCGCGATTGCGCCGATTGCATCGAAGAAAAAGAAGCTCGGCGGGGTAATGTAGTTGGGGTTAACCCGCGCGCCGATGTATTCGGCGATACAGCACGCAAACACAATGATGCAAGGCATGAGCGCACTTGCACGTGCCCGCTGACGCCCGAACAGTGGCGCCGACTCTTCGCAGAAGGCAAAGATGTCATTACTCGAACGGCGTGTATTTGCATACGCGACGGCAATCGCGAGCGCCGTTGTATAAAAGAGCGGTCCAAAGAGCCAGGCCGTGGGCTCATCGAGAACCACCTGCGATTGATCTGCGAAGTGTGAAAGCGAATTTTGCTGAAACCAGCCGAATGCCGCGCTCAGGATGATCAGCGCGAGCGAAACGGGCCACAGTGTGCGTAACCGCGTTTTTATGATCGCGAGCGTTGCGGCGCTCCTCACGACGGAGCGGTTCCCAGAGTGGGAGACTGCGCACGTATATCAAATGCGGCACGGTCCGATGGACCATAAGTAATAAACAGCGCGCTCGGCGGTGTTACCGCTTTTAGGGCCTCCGCAGCGTCGCGCACTCCATCGCGCGGACGTTCCAGCACGAGCAACCGCGGACCGTGTAAGAAAATTCCTGCGAGCAATGCGGCCTCGCCCGGTTCGAGTCCGTCGAGCATCGCCAGCAGCGTGCGGCCTTTCTGCATGCTCGCGGTTTTCTCCAGACCCCAGAGGGCCGCGCGATACGCAAAGTACTCCTCAGCAGGCAGCGGGTTGCGCGGCCGCTCGCTCGGCAAGAAACCGACCAGCGCTTTGACCTGGACGGGCTGAATTTTCGGATCAAAATCTGCAACGAAAACATTGCCTTCCGTACACTTCATGATTCCCGCGGCGAGCCGCGCGGCAATCCCCGCGGAAATTGTGGTATCGCACGTCAGTTCCGCGCATGCTCCGTAATCGATTGTCATCGTGAGGGGCGCAAACAGCGTGCTATCGGCTCTGCGGAAGGTTGCCTCGCGCATCTCGAGTACGGGCATTGTGCGCTATGAAACCCCTTGGAGATCTCGGTTGCCCCGTTCGGTCCGCCCGAACTTATGGCATTCGCGCCAATCGCCGTTGTCTTTGAGCGCGACAATGTCGGCGGTGAAATCAAAATCGCCTGCGTTGTCAAAAAATGCGCTCCCCACCGCATACGCGTCGACCGGAACACGGTCTCGTTCGAACGCGCGAATCTTCTCTGCGGTAAATCCACCGCTGACGACAATGCGAACCTTGTGAAAGCCCGCGGTATCTAGCGCATTGCGAACGTTCCAAACCAGCTGCGGGATCACGCCGGTCGGTTTGAACGTGCCCATTTGCGGCACGATCGATTGATCGACGATCGTTCCCGATGTGTCAAGGCGCACGCCCCACAAGCGATCGCCAAGCGCGCGCGCGACGCTAACGCTCGTGCCGGCACAATCGTTGTCGAAATCCACGAGCGAGATGACGTTAATTTTTGGATCCATGTACTGCGCAAATTTCTGCGTTGCCAGAACGGTGTCGCCACCGTAGGCCGCGATGAGCGCATGGGGCACCGTTCCCATGCCGGCCGCACCCCACCACTCCGCGTTCGCATCGGTCGAAACGCCGAGCGCCCCAGAAATGAAAGCCGCATAACCATCACCGGTTTGAACGAGATGATGATCGAAACGCGCCGGAAAGAACAGCACCTGCTTGCCGTCGGCAGCAGCCACAATATCTCGCGCGTTGCTGGCGATGCGCGTGCGCCGCGTGAGCACTCCGAGATAGCACGTTTCGAGATGAGCGAAGGTCGCATAGTCGCCTTGGATCGTCATAACCGTGTCGTACGGCTCTACGTGGTCCCCGTCGTAAAGAGCCTCAACCTGCAGGTTCGCCCAGCCGGCCGCCCAGCTTCCGTCAGGGGTTCGCCGCCCGGAGCAAAGTTTAAGAATCGCGATGGCCTCATCGATGCCGCAGAGAACGGCTGAATTGCGCTGGAACACCTGCATACGGACGATGGGGTGGTGGTCGTCGAGGTCTAGAATCTGGCGGGCGCGGTTAAAGTAGGTATCAGAGTAGTAGCCGTCCCGCATCTTCTCGACGGGTAAGTTAAAAATGTGGGGTTGTAGGCGTGCGCGCATCTGCCGTGCAAACTTTTCCAGCCAGGATGGGACAGACCTTGCTAAGCAACGACCAGGTTGCAAAAAAACTTAATCAGATCCGGACGCTTATGGAACTTGCCGGCGAGCCGTTCTATAAATTCATGGCGTACGAGCGCGCCGCGTCTGCGATTGAGAATGCGAGGCCCCTCAATGAATTGATTGCGGCGGGCGAACTGGTGAAGCTCCCCGGAATTGGAAAATCGATCGCCGCTACGATTGTGGAGCTGTGCGAACGCGGGGAGTGCGGTCTCTCCGAAGAGTTAGCTCAGCGCTTTCCGCCGACGATCTTCCAGGTGCTTGGCGTCTCCGGCATCGGCATTAAAACCGCCGGTTCGCTCTTCGAGCAGTTCGGAATCGCTTCGCTTGCCGATCTTGAACATGCGGTGGAGTCGGGAATGCTCGTGGGCGTTCCGCGCATGGGCAAAAAATCCGTCGAGAATATTAAGCGCGGCATTCTCGCATATAAAGGCCGTCAAAATCGGACGCCGCTCGGCGCGGCTTTGCGCATCGCCCGGGATGTGCTGGCATATCTCAAAGATGGGCCGCCGACCGATCGCCTTGAGTGCGCCGGAAGCTTGCGCCGCGCAGAAGTAACCGTCGGCGACATCGACATCGTCTGTACGTCGGATCAAGCGGCGGCAGTCATCGATTATTTCGTGCAATGGAAACGCGCGCAAGCAGTTCTTGCAGAGGGCCCAACGAAGGCGAGCATTTGGCTCGAGGGCGGATTGCAGATCGACCTGCGCGTTTTACCGGATGCGGTCTACGGAAACTTATTGCAACACTTTACAGGCAGCCGAGAGCACAACATTCAGCTGCGCGAGTACGCCGTTCGAAAAGGATTGCGCGTAAGCGAAAACGGGATTCTCGAACTGGAGACGGGACGCTCCATAACGTGCCGCACGGAAGAAGAAGTCTACGCGGTGCTCGACATGCAGTTCATACCGCCGGAACTTCGCTCCGGGATTGGCGAAATTGACGCTGCCCGCGCGCGTTCGCTGCCGGCGCTGATCGAGCGCGATGATATTCGCGGTGATTTCCACATGCACTCAACCTGGAGCGACGGGCGCGACACGCTCGAGACAATGATTGCCTCGGCAGCCGCCCGCGGTTACGAATACCATTCTATCTCCGAACATTCATGGGGTCGCGGTCCGAAGTATGGCATGGATCCTGAACAAGTGCGGGCGCAGCGAGAAAAAGTGCACGAATACGGGGCCAAGTTCTCGATCCGCACGTTATGCAGCAGCGAAGTTGATATTCTTGCTGACGGCACGATGGATTATCCTGATAATGTGCTCGCAGAGTTTGATATCGTCATCGGGAGCATCCATTCCGGGCTCAACCAAACGCGCGATGAGTTGACGAAGCGCCTCATTCGGGCATGCGAGAATCCTTATGTGAACATCATCGGACATCCGACGGGCCGCTACGATGGTTTCCCGGGATATGAATTCGATTATGATGCCGTCTTTGCGGCGGCCGCGCGCACCGGTACGGCACTCGAGATCGACGGCCAGGAAGGCCGCCTTGATCTGCCTGCGCCGCTAGCGAGGCGCGCAAAGGAGTTTGGCGTGACCTTTACGACCGATAGCGACGCTCATGCTGCGGCGCAGCTTGCGAATCTTGATCTCGCGGTAAGCCAGGCGCGCCGGGCCGGCCTCTCCAAGGAGCAGGTCTTAAACACGCGCAGGGTCGATGAAGTCAAGATGTTCGTCGAGCAGAAACGCGCCCGGACGGCATGATTCACGCGCTGTGGACGCCTGCGGAAGATGGCATTCTCGCCGGTGCACGTTACGACGGCGCGAGCGGACCGGCGATCGTCTTCGTGCACGGCGTCGGTTCGAGTGCAGCCGTATGGGATTATCAACTCGAAGCGCTCTCTTCACGGTACCGCTGTTATGCAATTGAGTTGCGAGGGAACGGCAGCGCGAAGCCCGATCCGGCGCCGGCGACGATAACGCGCGAGGGATTCGTTGAAGATGTCCTCGCCATAGTGAAGACCGCGAGCATCGAGCGCTTCCACTTTGTTGGATGCAGTTTGGGCGGTGTCGTGGGATTTGAGCTGATGCGCCGCATGCCGGAACGTATCGCCTCGCTAACGCTAGTCGGAAGTTTCGCTGCCTATCCAAATGCGGAGCAGCACGTGGCCACCATCAACGCAAGCGTCACCGAAAGCGGCAGCATGGAAGTCTTCGCCCACGCGCGCATTCAGCTACTTCTGCCGCCAGGCTCATCGCAGAGCCGGATCGACGAAACGATCGCGCAGATGGCGCAGAAATCCGTGCCGTCATACATCGCTTCAACCAATGCGACCTGGAGGGGGGATTACCGCGCTGACTTATCCGCGATCGAGGTTCCGACGCTGGTGATTTGCGGTGAGCTCGATCCAATTGCACCCGTTACGCTTTCGCAAGAGATCGCTTCTGGGATTCCCGGCGCTCTACTAACGGTTATCCCGCGCGCAGGCCACGTGACGAATGCGGACGCACCGCGCGCTTTCAACGAAGCGCTCGTGCGGTTTCTGACGAGCTTGGAAAAAGCCGGCGAAGCGGTTCGTCGTTGAGATGATGCAAGATATCCGCCGGATCATCGTACACGCCTTGCGCTTGCGATAGCTCGGGTTCTTTCCACTTGCCGCAGCGCACCGCGACGATCTTTACGCCGGCGGCCTGCGCGGCAAGAATGTCGTACGGCGTATCACCGATCATGGTCGCGCGTTCGCTCGAGACCTGCGCCTTTTTCAAAGCGGCGTGCACGATATCGGGATCCGGCTTGGATGCGTCCGCATCGTCGTTCGTAGCCGCATCATCGATCAGGTCCGCGATTCCGGCTGCGCGGAGCAACGCTTTGAGCTCGCTGCCTTTCGCGGAGGTCGCCATAACGAGCGCGCAACCGCGCCGTTGCAGCTCAAGAAGTAAATCGCGGGCGCCGGGAGTCGGCTTGCACGTCCTTAAGTACTCGTCGCTAAAAATGCGGGCTCGCTGTTCGGCAATTTTCTGACCCAAGCCGCCGTCATCCGGGGCGAGACCCGGCACGAGCGTCGCCATTACTTTATCCCCGCCCATACCAATGAGCGGAAGCACTTTGTCGGCGCAGATTGCATATCCGCAAGCCCGCAGAGCGTCAGACCACGATGCGGCGTGAGCCTCGTTGCTATCGAGCAACGTGCCGTCAATGTCGAGAAGCACCGTAAATGGACTCATGCTGCTTCCTACCCCGCAAGGGATTTTTCTATGTGTTGGCGCCATCCCGCAGAGACCCGAGGAAGAACAGCGGCGCGATTCCCATTGGAATGAAGACAACGGCAACCACGATGATGGCACCACGCGCGCCGCCATAACTAGAAACGCTGCCGTTGAGGAGCGTCAGGAGCAAGGCAAGTGCTCCTCCTAAAAAAATTCCGCACCACATCAGAAGCCATCCATATGCGGAGCGCGTGAGCGCCGCAGCCGGGAAAAGCACAAAAATCGCGGCCGCAAGCGACCACCCGAGCGCACTTGAACCCTGTGGACACTGACGGCTAATCTCATACGGTGAGGGACCACTCGCGCACGTGCCGATTTGCGCGAGATGGTAGAGGTCCCAAATAGAGACTCCCAAGCACGCGATGAGCAGTCCAAATCCGATCAGCCGGCCCATTGATGCGACCTCCGCTGTATATTGCTGTATTGCTACCCAGTTGCGTTCCGCCGCAGATGTTGAAACGCCCTTCGTACAAAGCCACCGCAAGGAATTTTTTATGTCTCGAAGCAAGCGACGGGTGTGAATTTGCGCGCGATCTTCCTATGCATTGTGCTGATTGCGGGATCGGTACGTCCCGCTCAAGCGTTGGTCGGCGACGATATCTATAAGGATGCTCCGGATTTGTTTTGCCCGGCCCGGGTCGTTTCGGTGATCTCGATACACGATGCCGCACCGCGGGAAGATGACTTGGGGATGGATGACGCATTTGCTGTTATTCTGGCAGCCGACGTTGCGAAAACGGTTTCGGGGACGCTTCAAATCCTTTCACACGATCGGCCGATGAAGGTGCCATTTACAAACGTCGCTCTGGCCCCTTCACCGTACTCCGTAACCCAGGGCAAGAAGACCGTACGCTCCGGGACGACGTACCGTTCCGCGCCGTTTTATTTTTCGCTTCCGCACGCAATGCCGCTCACGGCCGTTTGGATCTACGATCTGCTTATCGACGGAAAGCCCGCCGATTGCGGAACGCTGCCAGTCTACCATGCTCATTATAAAGAACTGGCGCCCTTAGAGTGGCACGGCGGCGTCACCAGGGATGAGGACGTGCGGCGCCAGGCTCCGCCGCACCCGCCCTTAGCCGCCGACGAGAAGCGAATCGATCTTAGCGCATGCCCGGCCGTCGTGAAGGAAGCAGAAGCCGTCTCACTGCAGACGCCGTACTACCCGCGCGGCGTTGCGCTTCGAAAGACAAGTGTCATCATAAGAATCGCACTCGATGCTGCCGGAGGGGTTGCCGATGCATCGGTGCTACAACGTGGTGCAGCGCCGGAGTTTGACGCTCAGGCTTTGATGGCTGCAGTAAAGAGCCGGTATAATCCGCGGCTGTTCTTGTGCAGTTCGGTTCCCGGCTTTTACACGTTTCGCGCGAACTTTGATCCCAATTACTGAATGATGCGCTCTGCGCCGGAATAGATGTTGAACCGGCCTTCGCGCAAGAAGCCGATCAGGGTGATGTTGAATCTTTGGGCGAGCTGAACGGCTAGGCTGCTGGGCGCGGAAACTGCGCAGAGAATCGGAATGCGCGCAACCGCAGCCTTCTGCACGATCTCGAAGCTGCTGCGTCCGCTCACGAGCGCGATACAAGCCGCGAGCGGCATCTTTCCCTCGAGGAGTGCCCACCCGAGAAGCTTATCCATCGCGTTGTGGCGGCCGACATCTTCGCGAATGCCAAGGAGTGCGCCGTCGCCGTCGAACAAAGCGGCGGCATGCAAGCCACCGGTTTTGGCAAAGACTCGCTGAGCTTCCAAGAGCGGCGCAGGCAGCGAAAGGATGGTTTCGCTTGCGACACGCAGGTTGCTGCGGATGGGAGCAATGCCACGGTCTTCGAGCGCATCCAAATGCGCTTTCCCGCACACGCCGCAGGAACTCGAGATCGTGAAGTGCCGCTCGAGCCGTTCAAGCGATCCTCCGAAGTCCGGTAACACCGCGTTGACGATGTTGAAGCGCTGCTCCTCTGCGACGTCTTTGTCAACGCAATAGGTGAGGGCGGCGATCTGCTGGCGAAATTTTACCAGGCCCTCGGAAAATAGAAAACCGGCGACGAGTTCAAAATCATTGCCGGGGGTTCGCATAGTCACGGCCAGGCTGTGACGCGACGTGGCGGACTGTAAGCGAATTTCGAGCGGCTCTTCGACCGCCACCTCATCAAACTGTTCCGTCACTTTTCCGTCGCGCACGGAGGTGACGCGCACCTCACTCA
>JBHEMH010000004.1:137673-143187 GCA_046262675.1 Vulcanimicrobiaceae bacterium | reverse complement strand
CGATAATGCCGACGGCCAAAAAAGTGGTTACGAGCAGACCCGCGGTTGTAATGGAGCCACCTCGTGCAACGACGAGGTTCGGCAAGTACGTCATGAACGCTGCGGTCACCAGGTATCGCAGCGAGGTGCTAACGACGAGCAAGCCCACTCCGGTGCGGTCAACGGGCATGTCCGCCTGCACTTTGAGGTGATGCGGAATGAAATGCAAGCGTACCGCAGCGCGATCGACACGGGCCATAGTCGAGAAGAGTGCGATCGTTGCAAGCAATCCGGGAATAATCATTAGCACCGAGCCATGCGGACCGACATCCTGAAGCACGCGAGAGATGGCGATCGGGCCAAGCGAGTAACCGAGTGCGCCGCCGATTTGAAAAATTGAAATGCCACCTGCCTTGCGACTGCCGCTGAGCATGGCGGAATACTTGCCGGCTTCGGGATGCATGACGGCCGATCCGAGACCACCGATGATGATGAGCAGAGAGAGCACCCAAGTGTTCGGGGAGAGGCCCGCAAACGAAACGCTTGCAACGGTCAGAAATACGGCGCCCGGAAGAAACCACCAGCGGCCACGCGCGTCGGAAAAGAATCCGAAGAGCGGCTGGACGATGGAGCTCGTAAAGTACCAAAGAAAGCCGATGAAGCCCTGATAGACCGGGGAGAGCCCGTGGGCCGCAACCACGGTAAAGATGAGCAGCGGCACCATCCCCGAAAAGAAATCACTGGCGCCGTGCGCAAAAGCGAGCACGGAAAGTCCCTTGAGGTTCCAGGGAGGAAGTTCTTTGAACGTCGTTCGGTCTTGTGCGCTCATCTCAACAGTCTTTTTTGCAGTCGGCGCAGCCACGCCGCAATCCGCGATGTTGGAACGTGGGTATGAGTCCACCTTTTTGGACATCCCGAGCGCCCAAGGCGCACTCGATCATTCGCGCTTTCTGAACGCAAACGCCCGCTATGCCGGAACTTGGGGCGATCATCAGGCCGCCATCTACATGCGCGACAAGCTCGCGTCATACGGCTTCACGGCAACCCTTGAAACCTTTCCCGCACGCGTGGACACTCCGAAGAAGCTTGCGCTCGAACTCCTGTCGCGGCCCAGACAAAAGTTCGATCTCACGGAGGCAGCCGACCCGAGCGACAAGGACACGGGCCGCGCAGACGCAGGCATCCCGTTTAATTATGGAAGCGGCGACGGCGATCCGGTCGCACCGCTCACCTACGTTAACCGCGGACTCGAAGAAGACTACACGTTGCTGGAGCGATCGCACGTCGTGGTCCGCGCAAAGATCGTGCTGATCCGGTACGGTGCGCAATTTCGCGGATTGCTCGCCAAACGCGCGCAAGATCATGGCGCGGCAGGGGTTATCTTCTATTCGGATCCCAAGGACGACGGTTTTACGAAAGGACCCGTGTTCCCGGATGGCCCATACCGTCCGGCCGCGGCCGTACAACGCGGTAGCGTTGAAAACGGACGCATGGGACTGCCGCAACTGCGCATTCCAACATTACCGGTCAGTGCAGCTACAGCCACTGCATTACTTTCGGATATGACCGGCGCGGGCGCGCCCCGGTCATGGGATGGTGCGCTTTCCGCTCCGTACGCACTCGGGCAAACCCGATCCAGCGTCCATCTTACGGTGCTCATGCACCGTTCGATTCAAACGTTATGGAACACGGTCGGTACACTCGCGGGCACGACGCCCTCGCAATCCGTGGTGCTGGGAGGCCATCGCGATGCATGGGTCTATGGCGTCACCGATAACGGGTCCGGTATTTCAACCTTGTTGGAAGCGGCACGGGGCCTCGGGTATTTGCACCGCAGCGGTTGGAAACCGAAGCGCACGATCGTCGTAGCCGGGTTCGACGCCGAAGAAATCGGGGAGCTGGGCTCGATCGAATACGTGCGCGTACATCAGAACGAACTTCGCGCGGGCTGCGTCGCGTACATCAATGCGGACGAAAACGTAAGCGGCTCGCAGTTCGCAGCAAGCGGGGCTGCTGCACTCACCGCCGATTTGGTCGGCGCGGCAAGAGCCATCACGGACCCAGCAACCGTTCACGTTGCGCTTTTCGATCGATGGCTCAAAGATTCTCGAGCCGCCTCACACAATCGCCACCTCACGCTTCCCGCCGTGCGCACGCCGGGCGGCGGTTCGGATCACGAGTCTTTTCTGTTCGAGCTTGGAATCCCGGTTGCAGAAATCGGCTTCTTTGGTCCCCTTGGGGTCTATCACTCGGCGTACGATGATTTGAAATTTGCGAGCACGATTGCCGACCCCCAGTTCACTCTGCACCGCACGGCTGCTCAACTCTTGGGGATCATCGCTATGCGCTTAGCAGATTCCCAAGCGCTGCCCTACAGATTCGCTCCATACGTTCCCGTATTGCGCGAAGGCGCCGCCGCGATGGAAGCCACGGCACTTTCTCGAGGCCAGCATCCCGACGTTCGCGCCCTTCGTTTGGCGATCGAGCGTTTCGCGCGCGCCGCGCTCGTGTTCGACCGCAACCCCGGCGCGCACGATGCCACGGCGGGACTGCAGGCGGCTCAACTGGTGGACCTGCAAGCATATGGCGCCACCGGCTATGCAAGTACCGCCTTTCCGAAAATTTCGTCCGCTATCGCACAAAACAGCGCAGGCGCAACCAATGCGGCGTTCTCTGCGGCCGTCACAGCCCTCGACCAAGCGGCGCTCCTCATACGATGAACGTTTTTGCAGAGCGGCGCGCAGCCTTCGCCGGCAGCCTAGGTGACGCCGTTGCGATCATACCGGGGGCGGACGTGCAACGGCGCAACAGCGATACCGAACAGGAATTCCGCCAGTCTTCGGATTTTTATTACCTGACGGGCTGGGATCAGCCGGGCGCCGTTCTGGTCATCGCGCCGCACAACGAAACACATTGCGATACGCTCTTCACGTTGCCACGCGATCGTTCGCAAGAAGTTTGGACCGGAAAGCGCCATGGCGTCGAAGGTGCGCTCGACGACTTTGGGTTCGAGGACGCGCACCCGATTTCCGAATTCGATCAGCGTCTGCCCGAATTGCTCGTGGGGCACGCGGCGTTGCGCTACAGGCTTGGCAACGATGAGGCCTTCGACCGCAGGGTGCTTGCCGCACTTTTGACTGCGCGGGGGCGAACGCGCCGTGGGGGCGCCGCACCGTCCTCAATAGTGCATATAAACGACACTTTGCACGAAATGCGCGTGCGCAAGTCTGCGGAAGAACTTACACTGATGCGCCGCGCAGGTGAAATAACGCGCCTCGGCCACATTGCCGGCATGAGCGCTACGCGTCCTGGCATGGCCGAATACGAACTCGAAGCGATCATGGAATACACCTATCATGCAAACGGCTCGCAGCACGTTGCCTACCCCTCAATCGTGGCAGGTGGTGCGAACGCAACCATTTTGCACTACAGCACCAATCGCGATATTCTGCGCGACGGCGATCTGGTGCTCGTTGATTCGGGTTGCGAATTTGATTTGTATGCGAGCGACGTCACGCGGACATGGCCCGTCAATGGCCGCTTTAGCGCAGAGCAACGCGCGATGTACGAGATTGTGTTGGCCGCCCAAAAAGCCGGCATCGCTGCGGTGCGTCCCGGAAACCGGTATAAGGACTCGCACGATGCGGCCGTCGCAGTCCTCGTCGACGGGTTGCTGGATCTCGGACTGCTCAAGGGGACCCGCAGTGCGCTCATCGAGAGCGAAGCGTATATGGATTACTATTATCACAACACCGGACACTGGATCGGCCTGGATGTGCACGACGTGGGAGCGTATCGCGAGCAGCCAACGGCCGTCTCTCGCATGCTCGAGCCGGGCATGACCATGACGGTCGAACCCGGACTCTATGTGCCCGTCGACCTCGATTGCGATGCACGTTTTAAGGGCATCGGAATCCGAATCGAAGATGATATTCTCTGCACTGCGGATGGTCCGCAAATTTTGAGCGCCGGCATTCCAAAAGAGATTCAAGAGATCGAAGCGCTGGTCGGCAACGCTGCGGCAATCGCACATTGATGCGGGTCGGGATTCTCGGAGCACGCGGCTTCATCGGCACGCATCTGACCCGAGCCCTCGAGGAGCGCGGAGACACGGTCGTGAGTGCATCGCTACGTGATCCAAAAGCAGCAGCCTCGCAGGTCGAATCATGCGATGCGATCGTGAACCTCGCGGGAGAGCAGGTCGCGCAGCGCTGGACGGCCGAAGCCAAGAAAAAAATTGAGGCGAGTCGCACGGTGCAAGTTGCAGAATTTTTGAACGCCCTCTCGGGCGGAGCGCATGTGCCGAAACGATACATCTCTGCATCCGCCGTCGGGTACTATGGCACGAGCGAAACGGTAACGTTTACCGAAGAGAGCCCGCCCGGCACGGACTTTCTCGCAAAAGTGTGCATGGGCTGGGAACGTGAGGCGCAGCGCGCGCAAGATCTCGGGATGGGCGTGGCGCGGATTCGGACCGGGCTTGCTCTCGGCACCGACGGCGGGGCCCTTGAGAAGATCGTCCCACCGTTTCGAATGGGTGCCGGTGGCCGGCTCGCCGGCGGAAAACAGTGGCACTCTTGGATTCACATCGACGATGTAGCGGGCATTTATCTCATGGCGATCGACGGGGTCGACGGCGCGCTCAACGCCACGGCGCCGAATCCCGTACGCAATAGCGACTTTACCAAAGCGCTCGGCAAGGCAGTGCACCGCCCGACGTTCCTTCCGGTCCCCGGCGCGGCCATCGCCGCAATTTTGGGCGAGGGGGCGTACGTCTTGACGGAAGGCCAGCGCGTGTTGCCGGAACGAACGATGATGGCGGGGTACCGCTTTAAGTACACGGAGGTCCAGGAAGCATTAGCAAATTTAGTTTGAGCATGGTGCGCCATCCATTGCAAACTGACCGTTTGCGGCTGGAGCCGACGCGCGCGCACCACGCGTCGCTCGTCTACGATCAGGTCACGGATGAGCGTCTTTGGACGTTCTTTCCGGCGCTGCGCCCGAAATCGATCGAGGAACTGCGCGCGCTCTACCGGCGTTGGGAGCGCGGCAATCCGTACGCAAACCGCGACGAAGAGTGGGAAAACTGGATTTGCTTTTTGCGCGACACGGAAACGCCCGCGGGCGGAATGCAAGCGACCATCCTACCGGGCGGCCTTGCTTACGTTGCTTACGCGATGTATGTCGCCCATCAGCGTCAGGGCTTCGCGCGTGAAGGCCTTCGAGCAGTCATCGGCCATCTGCGGGATGTTCACGCAGTAACGCGGATTGTGGCCGAAATGAACACGCGCAACGAAGCCTCAATAAAACTCGTCGAGTCGCTCGGATTCGAACGTGTCGAAGAGCATGTCCAGGTCGAACGCGGGCACGGCATCGAAGCAGATGAGTACGTCTACGGACTCAACCTTTAGGCGTTGAGTACGAAAGCAATGATTTCATCGACGTAACCGTCCCATTTCACTGAAGAGCTGTCGATGATAAGACGCGGACACGCGCCCGCTCCATTATGAATTTCGCACTCCGCCGCTCGATCGT
>JBHEMH010000004.1:73662-137663 GCA_046262675.1 Vulcanimicrobiaceae bacterium | reverse complement strand
TCCATAGACTGATTGAGCAAACGCAGCTTGAATTGGCCGAAAGAACTCGGGTTCTCGTTCAACTCGCCCATGAACTCTCCGAAGGTTTCTTTCTCACGGTAAAGATCGTAAACCGGCCAGAACGCGGCAAACTTTGTTGAAGCGCGCAGAGCTCGCAGCAGCGTGGTCTTGCCGGCACCTGTTATTCCTTCGAGGATAAGGCCGTTAGCCGGCAATCGCTTCGATAACGGCAAACTCCAGCGCTTCGAGATACTTCTCGGCATCCATCGCGGCGCGGCAACCGAGACCTGCGGCCGTAATCGCCTGTTTGTAACGGATGTCGTAGACGTCGCCCGCTACGAACACACCCTCCACATTGGTGGAAACACCGTCCGGTGAAGCGATGTAGCCATTTGTATCCAGGTCCAGTTGCGCTTTGAAGATGCCGGTGTTTGGATCGTGTCCGATCGCTATGAACATGGCATCGGCTTCGAAGGTGTAGTCGCTGCCGTCGTTGACGTTCTGCAATTCGAGCCCGGTCATCGTCCCATCGCCGAGGACGCGCTTGACTTTCGTGTTCCAGATGAATTCGATTTTGTCGTGAGCGAGCGCGCGATCGGCCATGATCTTGCTTGCGCGCAGGCTATCGCGACGATGAATGACCGTCACTTTGCTGCCGAAGCGCGTCAGAAACAGCGCTTCCTCCATCGCGGAGTCACCGCCGCCGATGACGACGATGTGCTTGTTCTTAAAAAATGCGCCGTCGCATGTTGCGCAGGTTGAAACGCCACGGCCGCGGAGTTTCTCTTCACCGGGAATGTTGAGCCAACGTGCGCTTGCTCCGGTTGCCACGATCACGCACTTGGCATGAAATTCATCGTCAGCCGTACGCACGATAAGAGGCTTGCTCGAGAAGTCGACCTCCCTGACGTCAATGTTTTCGATGCGCGCCCCGAATCGTTCGGCTTGCTCGCGAAACGCGATCATCAAATCGGGTCCCATGATGCCCTGCGGAAAACCGGGATAGTTTTCTACCTCGGTCGTAAGCATAAGCTGGCCACCGTACATGCCCCCCGCAAACACTAGGGGCGAGAGATTCGCCCGCGCGGCGTAGATGGCGGCGGTCAGTCCGGCCGGGCCGGAACCAATGATGATAACGCGTTCCATATCGCGCTTTTCGACCGCCCACAGCAGCGTTCCGGTTGCAAGGGGCTTTTAACGGAGGCAGGAGATGCTCGAGGACGAGTTTGCGGACGTACTTAAGAAAGCACAGCGCGGGACGGGCCACAGCGCAGAGGACCTCGGCAAGATCACGGGACTGGACGCGTCTGTTATCAAGGCCTGGGCGGCGGGGAAGAGCCATGCGAGCGATCTGGAAGCGCGCGCCATCGCGATTCCACTGCGGCTCGATCCAGGAAAGTTGGCGGACGCTGCCGCGATGCGCTGGCATCCGGGTCCTATCGAGTTGCCCGACATCCGGCATCATCCGCAAGCGCCGCACCCGAGCAACGGCTACGTCTTTTTCCTAGCCGGCTCGATGCGTGCCGCCCTTGTCGATCCCGCGGGAATCCCGGCCAACCTCCTGCGCATCTTGCGCGAGGGCGCGTATCACCTGGAATATATTCTGATAACGCACAAACATGCCGATCACTGCGATGCCACGGGCTCCATTGCAAAAGCGTTTCCGGATGCAACAATCGTCATGCATCAAGCAGACGCCGCCGCCATCGGCCCACTTGCAGACAAATCCCTACGCGTAAAAGACGGCGAGGAGCTTCCATTTGGCGAGAATGCCAAAGTTCGCATCCTTCATACGCCGGGGCATACGGATGGTTCGTCGTCCTATCTGTTTGAGTCGACCGTCTTTACCGGTGACACACTTTTTGCCGGAAGCGTCGGTGGCGCGTACGGCGATGCATCGACTTACGAAGATATCTTAAATAGCGTAAAAACCAAACTCTTCACTCTGCCGGACGAGACGGTGCTCATGCCCGGACACGGCCCGCCCTCACGAATCGGGTGGGAAAAAGAGCACAACCCGTTCTTCTAGCGCGAGGCCACGACCGTACCGGTGACGGCCTCGCCGTCACCGCTGCTTGCGCGCACCTGCACTTTGGTATGTGCGCTGGCGTGCGGATCGCTCGGGATTAATTGGAATTCGAAAATCTTCACTCCCGATGCGGGAATAGTAAGGGTCCGTTGCATCGGCGAGCACAACTTATCCGTGCAGAACGACGCGATCCAACCTTTCGAAAGGCCGGTTGCCGCCAGCTGAACGGTCGTGCCCGGCCGCGAGGAGACGACGAGACGGTATTTCACGGTGCTGGAAAGACTGCCCGGTAGATCGGCTCCCGTCCAGGGTGCCAGCGAAACGCTCGTTTTTCCGTTTGTGTTTAGCCCGAGTGCCACGTCCGCTTCTTGCGCTTCTTCCGTATACTTTGCATAGTCCACACCCTTACGCGGCAGTTGCTGCCCGTACCTCATTGTGTTGCTAAAAGCCATGTGCGCGTTTGCGACATCGCCTGCTTCGGAATACGCGCGGCCGAGATAGAGCCACGTGTAAGCCGCGTTGATCGTGGATTCGTTGCCTTTTTTCTTCGCGTAGCCGGCTTCGGCCATCTCCACGGCTCTCCGGTCGTTCGCAATGGCATTTGGGTAATCTTTGAGTTGCAGGTACGCTTTGGCGATTGATACATAGGTATCGGGATCGGGTCCGAGGGCGTTGAGTTGCTCATAGGTCGCAATTTCATCGCGCCAATTCTTTTGCTCGTAGTACGCAAACGCAAGTCCGCTAATCGAGTCCTCGTCTTTGGCGTTGAGGGCGATCGCCTTTTTGTAGGCCGTTACGGCATCGGACCAATTCTCGGTATTTGTTGCGAGATCGCCCTCAATGCGATAGAGCACCGCACGCTCGGGATCGGAGCTTGCAACCTTAGCAAGAGCAGCCGTTGCGGTCGCTTCGAGCGCCGCCTGTTCCGAGCGGGTCTTAAGGTAATCGGCGGCTTCGCCTTTTGCAGGATCAGCTTGTCCGAGCAAAGCGTTCGCCCGGTTTATGGCATCCGTTGCGCCCTTCACGGTTCGCAGAACGCCTTCGTGGTCGGCCGGGTAGACAAACTGCGAAGGTTTGAGGGCCGCATCGATCTTGGTTTGCACGGACGAAGCGATCACGCCGTTGTGTCCTGCTTTGGCGGCGCCCACGAAAGACGCGAGCTGCCCCGGTGTTATGATATCGACGAAGCGGGCCCGCACGATGCCGTTGCCGTCAATCACGTAGGTCGTCGGAATACCCCGCACGTCGTATGCCTGGCTCGTCTGCTTGTCATTGTCGATCGCAACGGGAACCGGGTACTGCTTCGCCGCGAGGAAAGAGTGAATGATGGGCGCTTTCTCGGTCGAATCAATTCCAAGAAACTCGACCTTGCTTGAATGCAGCTTGCGATAAGAATTGATCATGTCGGGCGTCTCAGCGCGGCACGGCGGGCACCACGTCGCCCAGAAGTTCAGCACTAAGACTTTGCCCTTGTAGTCCGCAAGCGAAATCCGTTGACCGTTTAGGCCCTTGGCTGCTATTTCCGGGGCGGCTTGACCGACTTGGGGTCCCGGAATACTCTGCGCCGACGCAACCCCGGGCAGCGCACAGAGCAACAGCGCGACGGACATCGAGATCGTCTTCATACAAACATTCTTCCTCACGTACGGAGTTTGTACCCAGCCGCGGTCATTCGTAGCGCCAAGGTAAGCGCAATGGCGGTTAGGACCCCGATGATCCCGAGCGACTGCCACAGCGAGAGGTAGCTCTGCCCCGTAAAAGCGTACCGGAAGGCATCGATCGTATAGAACATCGGATTGAATAATGAAAGCCCACGCAAGGCCGGCGGCAAGAACTGCACCGAGGTAAAGACGCCACCCACGAAGACGAGCGGTGTGATGGCAAAGGTTGTGAGCACGGCAAGGTGATCGAACTTCTCAGCCATGAGCCCGAAAATAATTCCGAGGGCCGAGAAGAGCACCGATACCAGAATCATCACAAAGAAATACAGCCCCCAGTTTACGGGCAACGTGTGCACGAACACAAGTCCTAAGAGCATAATGATATTTGCAATCACCAGCGCCCGCGCTACGCTTCCGAAGATATACCCAAAGACCATCTCGGCGGCCGACATCGGCGCGATGAGCATCTCTTGAATCGAATTCATAAAACGCCCTTGAAAGACCGAACTGCTGCACTCGCCGTACGATGAATCGATCACCTGCAGCATGATGAGGCCGGGAATAAGAAAAGCGGCGTACGGCACCCCTTGCACGTTTTTAATTCTCGTCCCGAGCGCAAGTCCGAAGACGAACACGTACAAGAGCGTCGTGATCACGGGCGGCCATATCACTTGATTGATGATCTTGAACGTGCGTTTCATCTCGCGCTTGATGAGCGTCCACATCGCAATCCAGTTCACCGGCGTGTTAGCTCCAGAAAAACGTCTTGTAGACTCGAACGCTTAAAGTCCACTTCTTCGACCATAAATCCCGCGGCCTCAAGTTCCGCGAGCGTCGCAGCAAGCTGTCCCGGTGTCACGTTGTCAACATGAATTTGCATACCGCCGCTCTCAAAGCGCGCGCCTCGTGCAAGCAAGGATTGCGGGAGATCGCGCACGGGGCGGTCGACCGTAATTGCAAGCGTGGTATCGCGGTTGGTGGCAAGCAGCGACTGGGTCGACTGCAGCGCCGCAAGCCGCCCGTTTTGGATAATCCCGATGTTTCGGCAAAGAGCTTCGGCCTCTTCCAAGTAGTGGGTTGTGAGAAAAATGGTCAACCCGTCTCCGTTGAGACTGCGCAACAACTCCCACAACTCCAGACGGAGTTCGACATCCACGCCGGCTGTCGGCTCATCGAGAATCAACAGCTTTGGCGAGTGAATCAGCGCGCGCGCAAGCGTTAGCCGGCGCTTCATGCCGCCCGAGAGTTTCATGTACTCTTGTTTTGACTTTGAGGCAAGACCAAAGGCCTCGAGCAATTGATCGGCGCGATCGGCCACTTGATGCGGGCGCAGCCCAAAATACCCGGCTTGAAATAAGAGCACGTCGCGAATCGAAAGGTACCGGTCGAAATTGTATTCTTGCGGTGCGAGGCCGATAAAGCGGCGCGCCTCGCGCCAGTCATGCACAGTGTCGTGCCCGAAAATCCGAATCGTTCCGGCCGAAACGCGTGCGAGACCGACGATGGCATTGATCGTCGTCGTCTTGCCGGCACCATTCGGGCCGAGAAAGCCGAAAAAATCGCCCGCCGCAACGGTGAGCGAGATATCGTCTACTGCCGTAAACTCCCCATACCGCTTGCTGATGTGCGACACTTCAAGCGCGGGGCTTAAGGAACGATCGTCTTTAATTTCTTATACCTATGCCGGCGTAGGGTGTTGACATGCTCGGCACAATTAGGAATCCCGCTTGCGGTCAATTGGGTTGCAACCTTTTTTACATCAAAGGCGACGCGGCGATGTTTGACTTCCCAACCGCCCGAGCGCTGGGTCAGAATGGCGTAGCCCGCTCGCGGGTCGCCGTCCTTGGGTAATCCGGCGGAGGCGACGTCCACCAAGAGCTTCCCGCGCCATGTCCGCGCGTACGGCAGATGGAGATGCCCGAACGCGATGGTAGAGGCCTGTTCCTCGCCGACGAGGCGCTCGAGGTCCTTATCGCCTGCGTCAGGCCAAATATGTTCGTAATCGTTGACCGGATTTGCATGCACGACCAGCAACTGGCCAGCGCCCTCGCCGAAACGGAGTTCGGTGGGCAAATCCCGCAACCAGGCGACAAGCTTCTCGCCAAGCTCTTTTTGTTGCCACGCGACTTGCTCCAGATCGTCAGGATCTACCACCGTCTCGGAACCCGGGTTCGCAATCAAACGGTCGGAGTTTCCGCGCAAGCATTGTGCGCCGATCTCTTGAAGCCGCTGCAAGACGCGTTTGGGTTTAGGTCCATCAAAGCAGTAATCGCCGGCGCCGACCACGATATCCGCGCCCCCTTGATTTTGCAGGTCGGCAAGGCATGCATCAAACGCAAGCAAGTTGCCGTGGATGTCCGAGAAAATCGCGATGCGCATTTGCGAGCGTTCCTTACGCGCGCTTCAAGGCAAGGATCAAGTCCGCCGGCACGATGCCCACTTTGCCGAAGTCATAGAGATCAATCGATTCCACTGCGATCCCGGCGCGGCGAATTTGATTGAGCGACGTGCGGTAGCGCATGTTCGCGATGACACGTCCGTTCCCGAGCGCGAAGACGCCCGCCCCGAGCTCCTCACCACGCTCTAGGCGTATGAGTTTGAATCCGGTAAACGCGGCTTCATCAAGCCGCTCGGTGGCAATGACAATCGTGTCCGTCGAAGCGGCGTTCGCGACCGCACGCAAGGAAGGAGCGCGCGAATCCAACTTCACTTCAACGCAGTGGTAGCCGTGTTCACGCGCACACTCGGCAAAAGCCGCACGGCCCAGCGCATTCGAGCGGCGCGAAACACCAATAAATGCGGTCGTTCCGGCGAGCAATACATCGGACCCGTCCAGAATTCCGGGCGCGGCAATCGTGCCGCAGAGCGGAATATCGAGCCGGACAAATTCCGCTTCGAGGCGTTGGACTTCGGCGCGGCGCGAGAGCCACGACGGACGCATCACGAGCGCACCAGACTCGAAACAGACGGCGAGATCGTTGGCCGCGGCGGCGAGCGGCTCGTCCGCGATATCATCGATGAGGCTTACCTCGACGCCGTGATATTCTAGCATTTTGCAGAGAATGGCGTGCTGCTCCACCGTGCGCCGGTAGATGGGAGCGGGCTCCCCGATGAGCGGCGGCAACTTTTCGATCGCCTCATTCGGGCGCACCAGCAATGCCGCTCGCAGCGAGCCCGTCGGACTGCCGACTAAGCGAGGACCGTACTTAATCTCAGTGTTTGCCATGTAAAACCTGTAGTGCGGCGCTGTAGAGTTGCGCCTGAGCTTGGGCGTATTTCGCCGGGTCCAGCGTGGTTCTTCGCGCAGCCAAGCCGTCCGCTTCGCGCGAGAGTCCCACGAGAGCAGCCGAGCGCTTTGCATCGGCATCCGGACCACTTTGATCGGTCTTCTCCAACAGTTTCGCAATGCGCGCACCTTCCGTGCTTGCGCTTTGCGCTGCCACGGGGACGAACGAGTACGGGTGCAGATCCGGCGTGGCCGTAAAGAAGTCACTCATATCGGTTGCGAGCAAGTCGCCAAGTGAGAGGGGTGAGAGGCCGAGTAACTCTTCTTCGGTTTTCAAGATGCTCACCGTCGAAATATGATGGCGTCCGGTATAGTGCCGTTTCGCATAGGGTGAGACGACGATCGCGTACGAACGATGTTCGTTTACATGATCGCGCGTGGACTGCGCGTCATCCGGCGTGATAAAGACAGCGGTTGAACTCCATTCCGGAAGGTGCGAAAGATGGTCCACAATCATTCCGAGTGCACGGTCTCCGTCCGCAACCTCTTCAGGCAGCGGGGGAATGCCGTGGCCGTGGCCACCGTGATCGTCAGGCAGCCAGATATAGACGAACGCGGGAGCCTTCCCAGTTCTTTCCAGCGCGTCATAGTCGCTCATGAATTCCTTCGCCCGCCGCACGTCGCGAATTCGCAGGTTCCAGCCCGGATAATTCACATCGAGGTGGTCTCTCAGTGCAAGCAGCGACGGAACATCGAGTGAGTAAAGGCCTCCTAAGCCGCTCGTAGGGGCAGCTTCATCGGTGATGTTTTGATAGGTTGGATCGTCAGCCCGCGGATCCGCAGATCGGCCCTCATCGTAGCCGGAAAGACGGATCAGGTCGCCGTAATCGCGATAGGTTCTGCTCCCATGCATCAAGGTGTTGAAGATGTATCCGGCACGCGGATAATCTTCGGGATCTTCGTTCTTATTTACCGACGGATAGCGGCCGGTTTTTACCAGGAGTGTTTTTTCCGAGTACGCACTTGTAATGCCCGCAGCAGCAAATTGATGGCCCGCATCGGAATCTTCTGCATCCGCGTATTCGTTGACGGCCAGCCCAAATTCAAGCGCCAGTGCGTGCAAATTCGGGGTAATGCTTTGCCCGAACGAGACAAGAGAGGGGTCGCCGTTGCCATACCGGATGCCGCGCGCGTCTTTAAGGTCGCCGAGCATTGAGTCGTACGTCTTGTTTTCTTCGAGAATAAAAACAACATGCTTGATCGGCCGGCTCGGCTTGAGCGAGCGTAGAGTAGGAACGATCGCATTCGACTTCGCAATGCTCCTGCGTCTGAGATCTTGAAGCGTAAGGAGGGTGGTCTTTGCAATCGGCAACTTGCGCAGGTCCACCCGCTCCAAAGTTGCCCAGATATCATTACTGTCTAGTTCTACTTGTTCGATTTGGCCGGAGGAAGAGGTCGCGAAGGGCTGTGCGCCTTGGAAGTGTGCATCCTGCCCGTATCCTTTTGCATTTGCAATATAAAGGTAGCGGTCATTTGCCGACAGAGCTAGCGCAGTTGGATACCAACCAGTTGGAATAAGTCCCGTGCGACGCAATTTTGCGGGGTTCCGCGCGTCGACCACCGCGACCGCATTGATTCCGGCCAGAGCGACGTACAATACCTTACCGTCGCGGCTTAGCACCAAAGCATTCGGTTGCGTGCCGAATGGGGCGCCGTCGAAAAGCCCTAACTGCAATCCGCCGATTACCTTGGGAACACCACCGAGCGAAACCGTCGAGACACGGTCCACATTGGTCATCGCGATATACGCGTAGGCGCCATTCGGGGTGGTCACGATTGCGCTGGGGTGCGCGCCACCGACCACGGTATTCCCATCGACGGCTGGATCCATCGAGAGACTAAAAGCCGGCGTTTGCGTCTCGAGGCCGCCGCCGGAGTCAAGTGTAATCGCAGAGACGGCGGACGCGTTCAGCGCATCTGGCGCAACATTGGCGAACTGCGGTGCACGCACGGGAGCCGGCAAGTCTCCGTATTTCATCAAGCCTTCATCGGTAACGAAAAGCCGGTAGCCTGAAAGCGCGATTCCGTACGGGAAGAAACCCACACCGGTGCTGCCAAGAACGGCCCGTTTTTCCAAATCGACCGCGGTGACCGTGTTGGCAAGATTATTGACGACGTAGGCGCGCTTACGATCCGCCGAAAGCCCAATACTCGAAGGGAATGCGTGTCCGTTGTTTGCAAAGCGCGGATCGTTCGGCAGCGGCATTGCGATGGGGCCACGCGCAGGAGCCAACTTGCCTGCAGAGCTCAGGGTAAAGATGCGAATCGCGTTCGCTGGGCCCTCCGAAGCAAGCACGACGGTTTGCGACGGAGCGGCCGGATCTTGCAGGGCGACGATCCCGACGAAGAATGCCTCATTTTTTTGCGCAGCGTAGACATCGGTGACACGCATCGTCTTCGTGTCGACGACCGTAAGTGAATAGCCGCCCACAACTCGACGATCGCGCGCGTTGATGGCACTCGTTTCCCGTTCGTCATCATTGCTCACAATGGCGTAGCGGCCGTCCGGTGAAATCGCCACCCCAAGTGAATTCATGCCGACTGGAACGCTCACGCCAGCCGGCGTTAAAAGACGCCCGGAAGGCAACACGTTTGTCCCTGCCGGCCGGTCGCCGGCCGGAGCCGAGAAGGCTGCCGGCGTTGCGCCCATCAATGCAACAAAAAGCAAACACGTCAATATACGCGAGATCATACGAGTCAAACCTTACGGAGACGTACCCGCAGCGACCTGCGCTTGCGGGGCGATTCTGGCAAGGGCCCGGCCCATGCGACTTACGCCCTCAGCCGCGACTTCAGGCGCGAGGTGCCCGAAGGAGACGCGGATCGCCGGCGGTCCCGAGCGGGTCGGGTAGAACGGCTCTGCAGGCATCACGAGGACGCCTTCGCGAGCGCACTCATCGAAGGCCGCCTGCGTCGAGATCCGGCTGGGCAGATTGAGCCAAACATTCGTTCCGGCCGCGGGCGCCCGAAGATCACTCCAAGGGACGGCCGCTGCCAGCGCCTCCATAAACGCGTTGCGCCGCTCGCGATAGAGCGCTCGCGACGAACGGAGATGCCGGGCGTAGGCGGGTGAGGTCATGAAGCGCCACAACGCGCGCTGGGTGAGCGTCGAGGTAAAAACATCTGCGCGTACTTTCGCAAGCTCGAGCGCATCCGCAAGTGCGCCTTTGCAATAGAGATAGCCGATGCGCAGCGCCGGAAAAATGGATTTAGAAAGGGACTCCATCACGATCACGCGGCCGTCCGTATCAAAAGCAGCCAGGGGCGGCGGAGCGGTTGCGTCGTAGGTGAATTGCCAACCTGTCTGATCTTCTAAAACGACCACATCGTAGCGGCGCGCAAGCGCGACAATCTGTTTTGCACGGCGCTGCGGTAAGACCGCTCCGGTAGGGTTTTGCGCGATTGGATTGAGATAAAACAAGCGAGGCCGATATTCCGAGAAGACGCGCTCGACGTCGTCCACCCGCACACCGTCTTGATCGCTTTGCACTTCCACATACGTTACGCCCCGGGCATCGAAAACCCCGAGCGTTCCTGCATACGTGGGACTCTCGGCAGCCACGACGCTGCGAACTTCGAGCAGGACGCTAGCGACAAGATCCGCTGCTTGCTGCGCTCCCGAACAGACCACGATATCGTTTGCGCGCGCTGTGACGCCGCGCGATTGCAGCAATCCCGCAAGCGTTTCGCAAAGCTCGCGATCGCCCGAACTCGAACGGTACTGCATAGACTCCGGGGGATCGTCGAGCAACGTGCGATGCATGGCACGTCCAAAATCTTGCAAGGGAAACGTTTCCGGCGCGGGATGTCCGGTCGCAAGTGTGATCGCACCGGGGGCAGTGGCGCGCGTCAATTGTTCGAGCACACCTTCCATTCGCTCCGCGCGCGCAAAGCGGCCGACATCGGGTTCCCATCTTCGCGCGAAGGCCGCTTGCTCGGCGGGTACTTCACTAACGAAAGTACCCTTGCCCACACGTGAGGTCACGCGTCCGCGGGCGGCAAGCAGATCGTATGCCTGCGAAACCGTAACCAGCGCGCAATTGAGCTGTGAGGCTAAATCCCGCATCGCGGGAAGACGATCTCCAGGGTGCAAGCGTTCCGATTCGATAGCCTCAACAAGTTGATCGGCGATCTGCACGTAAAGCGGACGCCGGTCATTCGGATCGAGGCGCAGGTCCATGCCTACTGTTTTTGGTCGAGCCGGTACCCGATACCCCGAACGCTTGCGATTTCCACCGGGGCGCCAACCTCCGAGAGTTTTTTGCGCAGGGCGGCAATATGCACGTCGACAACACGCGTCGGAACGCCGGAGACGTCGTTCCAGACATGTTCTAGAATTTGCGCGCGCGTGAGAAGCCGCCCCTCCGCTTCTCCTAAATACCACAGCAGGCGAAATTCAAGCGCCGTCAGCGTTACACTTACCTCACCGTTATTGAGCGTGTGGAAATCGCGAATGAGTTTGGCGCTGCCGATGTGCAAGATGCCTTCGCCGGCAGTCTTGGCCATGTATTTCTCGCGGCGGCGCAAAAACGACGCAGCGCGCGCAACCAGCTCATTACCTGAAAACGGTTTGGTAATGTAGTCGTCGGCGCCGAGACCCAACCCGAGCAAGACGTCTTGCTCGCGTGAGTGGCCGCTGACCATCAAGATGAATGCATTGTGCGAGGTCGCTATCGAGGTGCACACGTCCAGGCCTGAGATATCTGGTAGTCCGACATCCAGGACGACAACATCTGGGCTCCATGTATCCGCCAGTTCGAGTCCTTCGGCGCCGGTCGAGCAGACCTTGACTTCATAATCTGCGCGCTCGAGCACGGTCTGTTCGAGCTTTGCGACGTCTTCGTCGTCCTCAATAACAAGAATCCGGGCCTTAGCCATGTTTTCTCCCCAAAACAAAATGTTTTGGGGGCCCCTTTGGTTTAACAGGCGTTACGCCATCCAGGCTCCACGCCCCCCACACGCAAAGCGCGTGGGGCCCCCCAATCTCATTAATTAGTATTCTTATGCAGGGGCGACGACGTCTTCTCCTTCGGCAAACATCAGGGCGCGGCGGGCGAGGCCTTCATCGACCGCAGCCTGGGCCACGGCTTTGGCCACTGCATCCACGACCCGCGTATCAAAAACGCTGGGAATTATGTACTCGGCACTGCGCTCTTCGTCGGTCACGATGGACGCGATGGCATAAGCGGCGGCGATTTTCATTTTCTCTGAAATGGAACGTGCCCGGGAATCGAGCGCACCCCTGAATATTCCCGGGAACGCGAGCAGATTGTTGACCTGGTTCGGAAAATCGGAACGGCCTGTCGCCATGACGGCAACATACGGGGCCGCGGCGTCCGGCATGATCTCGGGCGTCGGATTGGCCATTGCGAGAACGATCGGATCGCGCGCCATCGTCGCGATATCTTCCGGCTGTAGTACGCCTGGAGCCGAAACGCCGATAAAGACGTCTGCTCCGCGCAAGACTTCGGCAAGCGATCCGCGCCTGTTCTCGCGGTTGGTATTTTCGGCCAACCATCGCCAGTGCGAATTTTCATAACGTTCCTCACGGTTGATTGCACCCGCACGGTCGACCGGAATTACGTCGCGCACGCCCGCACCCAACAGCATTTTAATGGTAGCGGTTCCTGCCGCGCCGCTACCAGCGACGACAACGGTTAAGTCTTGGATGCGCTTATTGACGACTTGCGCGGCATTGATGAGGGCCGCGAGAATCACGACCGCCGTGCCATGTTGGTCGTCATGCATGACCGGAATATCCAGAGCCTCAATGAGCCGCCGCTCGACCTCAAAGCAACGCGGCGCTGAGATGTCTTCAAGATTGATGCCCCCGAAGACCGGTGCGATGCGAATGACGGTTTCAACAATCTCATCCACATCTTTGGTATCAAGGCAAATCGGAAACGCATCGATGTTTGCAAACTGTTTGAAGAGCATTGCTTTGCCTTCCATCACCGGAAGGGCACCAAGCGGGCCGATGTCGCCAAGACCAAGTACGGCCGTACCGTCGGAGACGACCGCGACGCAGTTCCGCTTGATCGTGAGTTGAAACGCCTTGGTCGGATCTGCGGCGATCGCCATGGAAACGCGCGCCACACCGGGAGTGTAGACGGTTGAAAGATCTTGACGCGTTTTAACAGGGATCTTCGGCTCGATTTGTATCTTCCCGCCGAGGTGCGCGAGAAACGTGCTATCAGAAATGCTGACGATCTTGACCCCGTCAAGAGCTTCGACTGCTTTGCGCACCGCGGTGCCTGCCACGTCGGACGAGACCGTTACGGTCACATCGCGAATCACGAAGGAACGCGTGACCGACCGCATATCCACCGCCCCGATCACACCTCCGGCATCGCCGATTGCGGCGGCGAGCGTGCTAAAAGCGCCGGCCTCGTTCGGCATTTCGAGGCGCATGATAAGCGTGAACCCAATAGGTAAAGGTGACATAGATTTCCGCGTTCTCCTCGTTTCCTACACTAATTTCCGCTGACGGTCATTTCCGCAACTCGGAACGATGGCGCAACGACTCCTGAGTCAAACCGCAGGTCGTTTGCAACGCCGTCGATTCCCGCCAGCATCTCGGCGAACGTTCCGGCGATGGTGAATTCCTCAATCGGATAGGCCAGAACTCCATCTTCAATGAAGAAGCCGCGCGCCCCCCGGCTATACGTACCGGTTGCATATTCCGTCGCAAAGCCAATGGTATCGAGCACCAGCACACCGCGTTTGGTGCCCGCGATAAGCTCCTCGAGCAACTTCTCGCCGTTTTGCAAATAGAAGTTGTTCGGTCCGATTCCCCCACCGGTGGAATTTGCCGTGCTGGGCATTCCCAGCCGGCGACCGTAATAGCTGTCGAGCACGAACGAGCGCAGCACACCCCGGTCGAACACAACGGTGCGGCGCGTCGGCACTCCTTCTCCGTCGAACGGCGATGAGCCGAGGGCGCCACGAAGCCGGCCGTCGTCGATGATGGTCGCTAGCGGGCTGCCGATGCCCTCACCCAAGCGCTCCGCCGCCCACGAGTTTCCCACCGCAACGTTCGCTCCGGAGAGCGCCGTAAAAATGTCGCCGAGCACGGATGATGCGACATCGCGCTCGAAGATCACAGGTACCCGCATGGTGTTGGGTTTGCGCGCGCCAAACAGTTCGACGGTGCGTTTCACTGCTTTGCTTGCGACCTCGTCCACCGACTCAAGCTCATGCAAGTGGCGCGCGGCAGTTCCATACGCACCGGTTCGTTTGGATTCTCCGTCGATCGCAACAGGACTGACACTGCGGCTTGCGCGCGTCGTATCGTAACGCCCGGCAAAGCCGTTTGAATTCGCAAGGACGGTCGTGGTCACCGCGTCGGAGACATGCGCGCCGTTCGAATTCTGTATGCGGGCATCCACTGCGCGAATCACTTTTTCGAGGCGAAGCGTTTCTTCGAGTTTTTCCTGTGGGTCGCGGCCTTGGATGTCCGTAGAAAAGAGTGCTAGATCCCCGGTGAGGTCGAGCGCTTCGGGTTCGGGCAAGCCTGCATGCCCGTCTTGAGCGACGTACTGCGCGCTATCGACGAGGCGCTCCAGCGCAGCCCCCAGCTCGGACCGGTCAAAATCCGATGTACTCAGCGAGGCGCGCCGCCCGTTGACAAACACACGGATTTGCATCGACTTCCCTTTGGATTGTTCGAGTTTGGTAATCGTCGTATCGCGCGCTTCGGCCGAAAAACGGTTGCTAATCGTGATGCCGACTTCGCACTGGGTTGCGCCTGCTTCGAGCGCATCGCTCACGACTTCTTGCGCTAATTCTAAGTACTGCGCATTATCCGACATTGGAACCGCCCACGGTAACGGTAGAGATTTTCACGGTCGGCATTCCGACCCCGACGGGGACGTATTGGCCGCCTTTTCCGCACGTGTAGTGCCGGTTTGCAAGGCAGCCGTCGTTGCCGACGGCGACAACTTTGGTCATAACATCCGGACCGTTGCCGACGATGGTTGCATTGCGGACAGGCGCGGTTACCTTGCCATCTTCGATCAGATAGCCTTCGGCAACCATGAATACAAAATCACCGCGGCTGATCTCCACCTGGCCCCCTGCAAATGATTTGGCATAAATGCCGCGCTTTGTCGAAGAAATGATTTCCTCGACGGTCGAGTGGCCGTCCGGCATATAAGTATTACACATGCGCGGCTGAGGGAGCATGCGGAACGATTGTCTTCGCCCGTGCCCGTTGGACTTCGTACCCATGAGCGTCGCATTGAGATGATCTTGCATGTATCCGCGCAGGATACCGCGTTCGACCAACACGTTGTGCGAACCCGGCGTTCCCTCATCATCAACCGACAGGCTGCCGCGCTCATCAGGCAGGTTTCCGTCGTCGAAAATGGTCACGAGTTCGCTTGCGACGCGCTCGCCAACGCGTCCGCTATAGAGGGAAACGCCCTGGCGATTGAAATCGCTTTCAAGGCCATGACCGACCGCTTCGTGTAAGAGCACGCCGCCGCCGCCGGAGCCAACAACCATTTCCATCTCACCCGCAGGCGCAGGTACCGCTTCCAGATTCGTCATCGCGATGCGCGCTGCTTCGTGCGCAATCGATTCCGGCGTGCGGCCGTCGTAAAAGGCAATTGAGGTCCGGCCGCCGTCCCCAACATAGCCGGACCCGCGCTGGCTACCAGATTTTGAAACCGCTTGCACGCCGAGGGTAACGAGCGGACGATGGTCGTGAACAAACCGTCCGTCACTTGCGGCGATCCACACATCTTGTAATTCGTCGATCAGCGAGGTGTTGACAGCCACGATGCGCGGGTCGAAAGCGCGGGCAGCCACGTCGGCACGCTCGAGCAGAGAAACGTACTGCGATGAATGCGCATGCGCGTTGCGGTGCGGATCGTAGAGCGGCGCCACGGCCTGCTGCTTGCAAGACACTGAAACGCTTGCGGCATTTTTTTCGTGCGCGATGAGCGATGCAATTCTTGCGGCACGCTCGAGTGCTTCGCTCGAGATGTCGTCCGAATGCGCATATCCTGCAGACTCCCCGACAATGACGCGGATACCGACCCCTTGAGTGATCCCTAAACCGCTTTCGTGAATTCTGCCATCCTGCAACCGAAAAGACGTGGAACGGCGGCGCTCGCAAAAGATGTCGGCATAGTCACCCCCGCGCGCAAGCGCGATCGAGAGCAATCGTTCGAACATTTGGAGCTCAAGCATGGATGGGGCGGTTTCTGGGGTTCCCTTAAAATTCCGCCAAACGGTCGACGGCGCGCGCAATTGCAGCGTCCGCCTCCCACGGATTTCCCGCCGTATCGAGTAGGAATGCAAAAGCAAGGCGCCCGTGGCGATGAGTCCTTACGTATCCGGCGAGTGCATCTACCCCTGAAAGATGGCCGCTTTTGGCCCGCACCCGTCCCAGCGCTTGCGCGAAGTGGTAATCGTGCAAAGTGCCTTCGATTCCGCCGCGCGGCAACGCAAGATAGAGCTGGTTACCTCCAGGCGTGAGCTCGGCCCGCGAAAGCAGGGTGCACAGCGTGAGGGGCGCGACACGGTTGGAGACAGAGAGGCCGCTGCCGTCCACAAGATGCAGGTTTTCAATCGGAACGTTCTGGCTACGCAGGTACGCGGTTTCTACCGCGACCCCGCGCGCGTCGTCTCCGATACCATCCACTGCACGCCCAACCGTGCGCAACAATTGCTCCGCAATATGATTGTTCGATTCAAAAAGCATCTTCGCAACGACAAAGCGTAAGGGCGGGGAGCGGTGATCCCACAACACGGTCAACCCTTTGGGCGCTATACCCGTGCGGCTGGAACGCCCGGTTTGAATACTGCGCGCCTCGAGCAACGATTCGAGAACATTGCCAACGTAATTTGCAATTCGCATAACGGGAAGATAATACACCGCTCGCGCAGCACCGGCCGCAATCTGTCCGCGCACCTCAAATTGATTCTCGCGCCCGGTGGGATTGATGGTTACTTGCGTTGCGTAGCCACGGGGAACCGTCGAAATATTTCCAATAAAGCTCACAACCGGATTGGGTGGTTCTAGGCTCACGGTTGCAGGTGCGCCCACGGCGCCGGAGCGTATGTGAAACTCTATCGTATCTTGATCGAGCGAAACGCCGCTCGTGCCGGCAGAAAAACCATAGTTCGAATCGGTCGGATCCCAAAGCGGATTGCGTTCGGGACCGGAGAGCGCGCTCGCATCGACGACCACGCCTCCGTGGATCCGCTCTAAACCGTGCGCGGCGAGAATCTTTATGCCGCCGCGCAAATCGTTCGAAACCAGAATTGGATCGCCGGACCCGATCAGCCACAAGTCGCCCGCGATTACACCGTCCCCAACCGGGCCGCTTGAGGCAAATTGCGTGTGGAAGCGATACGCTGACCCCAAATAGCGTAGCGCAGCCGATGCAACGATGAGCTTCTGCGTTGATGCGGGCACAAGTGCCGCCCTCGCGTTATACGAAAAAGCGGGGGCACCGCTGCTATCGATGACGCAGAGCCCTGCGCCCGCACTCAAATACGGGGCGAGTATGCGTGAGAGGTCTGCTCGCAACGCGCTGCGATCTCTCGGCGAGAGCGCGGGAGCTTTTGCGGCCTGGATCGAGGGCGTCGCCACCGTCTGCACGGCAACTGGGGAGTGCGCGCATGCGCAAATAAGCGCTACGAGCAGTGCACCTGCGTAGAGATTACGAACGAGCCGAGAGTTCGTCGATTTTCGCCTGCAGCTTGCGATGGTCTTCGCGAAGCGTATCGAGATCCGAGCGAAGTCCGCTGACCTGGGCGGGCACGCGTTGACCTTCGCGAATCCTGATCGCCGCTTCCATTGCGTCACGCCGTACGCGGCCGTCAAAGGCACTGTTCAGACGATCGAGGGGCCCGAGAAAACGCCGGTCGCCCAAGTGTTCCGCCGCGCCGATTGCGGCAAGTTGCACCAAGAATTGCGGATCGTTCAAGCACCCCGTAATCGCATCGACTACGGCGGCGCGGGTTTCTTCGAGGACTTCGCCCAATCGCGCGAGCGCGCCGAGGGCCGAGCGGCGCAGCGCTTCTTCCTTGCCCAACCCCGTCGCTTCAATAAGGACCGGCAGGGCTCGCGCATCCGCAAGCTCGCCGAGTCCGTGGGCTGCGCCCGATTCGATCACGCCATTCCAGCTTTTTCCCTTAATTGCAGCGGCAAGCACGTCGAACGCTCGTTCATCGCGCGTCTTTCCAAGTGCAAGCAGTGCTGAGGACTGAACGAAATACGAATCGTCTTTTTTCGCCAACGGCAACAATGCATCGGCAACAGCACTAAGGCGAAAATTTCCGAGCGCGGCAGACACCGCGCGCCGGACTTTTGGATGTTTGTGCCCGATGTTTGAACTCAGCAATTCACTCGCCCAGGGCGAGCGTGTCACGCCTATGGAGGTAGCAGCTTCCGCCAAGACGCCCCAGAACGGCTCGCTCCGGAACGCGGCACGCAGAGCGGCGGCCGCGGGCGGCGATCCATCTTTAGCCAGCTCGCGTGCAGCTCGTATGCGTGCTACGACATCCGGGTCGGCGCTCAGGGTGGCAATCGCAAATTCAGTGCCGAGTTTATAGGTGACATCACCCAGGATAAACGCACCGGGATCAAACCGGATCAGCTTCGGCGGCGCCTCAACTGCTACGAAAAACGTCTCACGCGCCCGCTCGACATTCAGCTGCACGCGCCGCTCGCCCGCGAGGGGGCCTGAGCCAAAGTTCGTTTCGAGCTCCGAGCGAACAAATTCACAAATGCCGATTTGGACCGCGAACCGGTGGGGCGGATGCCGGTCGTCCGTCTCTTGTTTCTGTTCGACCGTTATCTTCAGATTCTTATTCTTCGGATCGTACACGGCCTCAACGGCAATTTCCGGGTGACCTCCGCGGAATACCCATTGATCGAAAAACCCTCGCATGTTGCGTCCGGTTGAAACCTCGATCGCGCGAATAAGGTCGATCGTCTCGACGTTTCGTCCTTCGTTGTCTCTAACGTAGCGAGCGATGGCGCGCCAGAAACGGTTCTCGCCAAGCTCGCCGCGCAACATGTGCAGGACGGCGCCGCCTTTTTCATAGAGATGGCGGTCAAAGAGTTCGATCGGATCGCGATAGTTGTTGTAAACGATCGGCCTGCGGTAGCGCGAGCCGTCTTCGTCGAGATAACGTTCGACGCAGCCGAAAATATCGTACAAGTATTCATCGTAGCCGAGGTCGGCATCGCGAAAGACGGCCTCGAAATACGTTGCAAAGCCTTCGTTGAGCCAAGCGTGCGACCAATCGCGGCAGGTCAGCAAATTGCCGAACCATTGGTGTGCCAACTCGTGAGCCACAAGTGGATCGCTTGAAAAATCCAAATGGGCGCGCTCGTCGTGGAGCGTGCGATCGGTTTGCGTCGTTGCGGAGGTATTCTCCATGCCCCCGAAGATGAAATCGCTCACGGCAATTTGCGAGTACCGCGCGTAGGGATACGGCGTGCCAATCGCTTTCTCGAAGACTTCGATCATCTTCGGCGTTTTTCCGAAAGCTCGCTCCCCGTCCGCTTCTCTTCCGGGCAGGACGTAGTAATACACCGGCGTCCCTCCGCCGGTTTGTTGCTTCTCTACGAAGGGACCAACCACCATGGTAGTCAGATACGTGGAGTGCGCAACATCTTGCTCGTAGGTGAAGAGCGTCTTATCGCCTTGATCTTCGCGCTTTGTGAGCGCGCCGTTTGCAAGAGCGAACTGTCCCTTGGGAACGAGCACCGACGTAGACGTTGTTTGTTTTTCGTGCGGATAGTCTAGGCACGGAAACCAATAGCGCGCGTTTTCATCCTGGCTCTGGGTCCAGGCATGCCGTACTTTGCCGGGATACTCCGGGGTGGGATCAACAAAAAAGAGTCCATGCCGCGGACGCTGCGCGCGATACTTGATTGTAAAGCTCGTTTTCTCGCCGGCTGCGATTGCCGGATCGAAATGCACCGTAATTTTTCGGCCGCGACTGCTTACGGTCACTTTATGGCCGTCGAGTCCCCCCGCTTCGATGATTTTTAAATCCACCGCGTCCATCTCGAGTTCGGCGACGTCTTCATCCAACGCCCGGACCGTGGTCGTGCATTCACCATCAAGCGTATGCGTCGCAAGATCGGGAACTAAATGAAGGTGAATGTGCTCGACGTCGACGGTTTTATCGGGACCGTAGTGCGGAGCGGCGCCAGGGAGTTCGAACCGGCGATGCGCCGGAGTTTGATCATCAAAAGTCATGGACGCTTCGCGTTTCGCTCGTAGACGTCGGCCAACCCTCCCGCTACGTTCAAAACCGTGCCGCTCAAGAAATCGGAATCGTCGCGAATCAGAAAGAGGACCGCGTCTGCTACGTCCTCCCAGGTGCCGGGGCGGCCCACAGGATTACTTGCGGTAAGCGTTCGCGCCTCCGCTCGTGACCGATACTTCTCGCGAATGTCGCCTGGTGCAACGACGTTGACAGTGACACCACATGGGCCTTCTTCGAGTGCGAGCGAACGCGCGAATGCGAGGACGCCGGCCTTAGCCGCCGCATGCAAAGCCAAGCCTCGCGCCGGCTGCGTGTATGCCGATCCGCCCAGTCCGAAAAATACGAGGCGACCGAACCGGCGTTCACGCATTCCGGGCAAAACAGCCGCGGCCGCTTGAACCGCACTTCGCAAATTGCCGTCAACCATTTCGTGATAGTCGTTCATCGTGCTGCGTTCGAAGCGGCGAATGGTCATCGGGCCGACAGCGTGCACGAGAACATCGACCGTGGAGTTCGACACGATCTCGTGGAGCGCGGCGGCCACGGCGTCTTCAGCCGCTGAGAAATCAACCGGAAACGCCCGTGCCGTAAACCCTTGCGCGCTTAAAAGATCTAAGGTCGCCTGCGGGGCGGTGCCGCCGGGCCGGTACGTGAAGACGATTTCATACCGCGCGCGTGCGAGCGCGAGCGCGATTCCACGAGCGAGCCCGGCTGCGGCGCCCGTGATCAAAGCGGTGCGTTTTGCGGAGGACAAGACCGCGTTCTTTGCGTAGGACCTGCGGATGGCCTTCGCCCCAAATAAAGCCTCCACGGATGGACGCGACGTCAGCTTTTTGACGGATGATAGCGTTCATCTGCGCGGCACCTACTGGGATCCACGGGCCGAAGGCAACGTCTCCGTGCTTCTCCTGCACGATTTCAAGGGTGAGCGGGCGGCGTGGAAACCATTCATTCCGGCGTTCCGTTCCCGCGGCTGGGGCATCTTCGCGCTCGATCTGCGCGGACACGGACAGTCGTTGCGCCAAGATATGCGCTCCGAGGGGCTCGCGCCTCTCGAACGCGACTTGCGTTCGCCCGCGCATTATCCGGCCGATGTCAAAGCCGCGATCGCATGGCTTTCACGCCAACCCAAAACGGAACCAGGACGCGTCGGCATGATCGGCGTGGGACTCGGCAGCGACCTTGCGTATGCGGCCTCAGCAAAAGGCTGGGGCACCGCAAGCAGTGTGCTCGTCAGTTTGGACGAAGGGCGAGCTCGTGAACTCGCCGGCCAGGGCGGCTTCTCGCCGCGATCATGCTATTTGATGTACGCCGAACACGATGCCGGTTCGAGCGTCTCCGCGCACACGTTCCTCTCATCGACGTCCCTGCCGAAGGATGCGTTCGTGTACGCGGGGGCCCAAGCTACGGGTATGGATCTCTACACGGAAAAGTTTCCCGAGATAGCCGCACGGACAATTGCCTGGATCGAGCGCACCTGCTAATTCTCTTCTTGTCTTGGAGATTTATCGGGGAGACATAAAAACTGGGCCATCCTGTCCAGTTTTTTATTCCCTGGCTCACCGATAAACCCCCGACACAAGAAAGTTCATTCGCCCGATGCTTCTTTTTGATAAAGCGAGGGGCAGCCGGTTCGGCTGCCCCTCCGTTGTTTTGGCGCGTTCGTTCGACTACGTGTGGACGGTGTATTGCACCGGAGCGCTCGCAGCCTTCGTTGCGTTATTGAATGCACGCAGGCCGATCACGTACTGTTGCGGACTGCCAATGGCTGAGGAATCAACGCTCGCCGTGAAATGTCCGGCGGCATCCGCCACCGCATTCTGTGAGTTCGTGTTGCCGCCCAAATTGATCAATCCCCCGAAGAGCGTGTTTTGCGAAGCGATCAATATTTGTACGGTCGCGTTGGGTGTAGTCGATCCCGAAACGGTGTAGGAAGTGGGAACTTGCATTCCGTTCGTAGCCGGAACATTGTTGATTACAATGTTCGAGAGGAAGGGCTTGCTCGTATCCGCACCCGACCTGAACGAGTACGACTGCGAAAAGGCTTGGCCCGAAGCCGAGTTTCCGCGCACCGTCACCGTATGGCGACCGGGCGTGATCGGGGGCAATGTGACCTGAAACGAATTTGCCCCGACGTAGGTCGAGCTCGAATTCGTAATGTCTCGGCCGTCCAACAGAATGCGCACGCTGTTCGCGTCCACGTTGTCGCTGAAGTTTCCGGTTAAGGTCGGAGAGTTCGACGAGATCACGTCGCCGTTGTTTGGGCTGAGGTTCGTCAGTGTGATTGAGCCGGTATTCCCATTCGTATTGCCCGTGTTTCCGTTATTGCCGTTGTTACCATTGTTGCCGGCATTACCGTTGTTTGCAGTTGTCCCCGAGCCACCGCTGATGTCGACGACCCGCGTGTTGCCGTTGTAATTTACGGTCGCGCCGAGGGCTTGCGCAACGAAGCGTAGCGGCACGAGCGTGCGCGACCCAACGAGGAAGGGCGGAGAATCGAGCTGGACGTTGTTGCCATCGACTGTTGCGCTCCGTGAGCCGATGGTGAGGGCGACGTTGTGACCGTTTCCGGTTGCGTTAATGTTGGGACGCGAGTAAACGACGCTTGCACCCAGGCGCTCAAAGACGCCACGCAGCGGGACGTACACGCGTCCGCCGCGTTCGATCGGCTGTTGATCGAAAGACACTGCGCTGCCGTTCACGTTGATCGTAACCGTCGCCGCCTGCGCGGCGAATGGCAGGCTGATCGCCAGAAGTGCAGCGCTCGATGCCACAATCCAGTATTTCCTAATCATTGTATGTTGCTCCAGTTCATGAATACAGTGCTTAAATCGGGTAGAAAACTTGCCGGACGACCTTGCCGCCGTTGTGCGGCGCGACGGATTGAATCGTCACTGAAGCTCTGCCGCCCGGAATGGGCGCGACATGCACTTGCAGCGAGAAGTAGCCCGTACCGTCCGCCGTTGTTGTGTTGTTGAACGTCCCGCTGCCCACGGGAATCCCGCCGATGTTGATCCCGCTCGTTGCCGAGATCTCGATGGCGGAACCCGGCCGCGTTTGGCCGGAGATGGTAAATGTGCCGGTCACGTGCGTGCCGGCAGCGGGTGCGGTAACGTGAATAAAGTTCGCTTTTACTGAGGGCACGGGCGTAACCGTTACCGGTGGTGCCGCGCCACCGCCAGCCCCATTGTTAATGGAAACGGTGCGGTTGCCGTTGTCGTAATTGACGGTCGCTCCGAGGGCCTGTGCAACGAAACGAAGGGGAACGAGTGTGCGCGCACCGACCAAGAACGGCGCAACATCGATTGCGACAGGCTGACCATTGATGCTTGCCTGCGTCGAGCCGATGTGCAATGAAATGTTCTTACCGTTGCCGGTGGCGTTGATTTGACCGTTTGCGTACACGACGCTCGCGCCTAGGCGTTCGAAAACGCCACGTAGCGGAACGAAGACGCGGCCGGCCCGCTCGATGGGTGGCTGATCGAAATTAACGGTATTGCCGTTAACGACGATGGTTACAGAGGCGGCGTACGCCGCTTGGGGGACGTTCGCAGCGAAGAATGCCGCCGCCGCGAGAATCGCGCCCAGGGATGCTTTAAATAATGACATTGTTCCAGGTTCCTCCGGACATGGGGAACTCGCAGGCTCCCTCAATTCCGTACATACCCAAGAAACCGGACAGGTCGCACATCGTCTGTCCGAGCTATCTCCTGCTTGCTTTAAGGCAGCCTAGATTACGTAGGCTGCTTCTTGTCCGGTCGTGATCGAGGGCTGCAGTTCGCTGACGACGGCCTGCTCGTCGCCTACGCGTTCAAAGAAGCCCATCCAGGTATTGTAGATCATGGGCACGAGAAAGAGGGTCAGAATCAACGAACTGATGAGACCGCCGATGATGACTGTGCCGATTGCTTGGCGCCATTCCGATCCTTCGGCGAATCCGAGGGCGAGGGGCAACATACCGAATACCATGGCAAACGTCGTCATCAGAATCGGACGGAAGCGGGTTCCCGAAGCCTGCAGCGTTGCGTCGCGCACGCGCAGGCCGCGTTTGCGGTGCAGCGTGTTCGAGTAGTCAACGAGCAAGATTCCATTCTTCGCTACAAGTCCGAAGAGCATGATGATTCCGATCATTGAGATGATGTTCAGCGACTGCGTGCCTTCTTGATCGAAGAAGTGCATGAACGATAGACCGAATAGCGCTCCGACGATGGCCATGGGAACCGAGCACATCACGATCAGCGGCTCGAGGAACGATCCGTAAAGAATGACCATTAGCATGTACACGAGCATGAAAGACATGACGAGCGCTAATCCCATGTTGGTAAACGTATCGATCATGAGCTGTGTATCGCCCTGCGGTTTAAGGTGGACGCCCGCAGGTAGGAAGCCGGGTTCATGGAGTTTTTGCTCCAGTGGTCCGGTCACCGCCCCGAGTGAGTAGCCGGGCAAAACACTGCCGGTGACGTTGATGACTCGCGCGCGATCCAAGCGATCGATCTTTGTTGGCGCTTTCGTCCAAGAAAACGTAGCAACGCTTCCGAGCGGCACGAGCGAGCCGTCACTGGCGCGGATGCGCACGTTCTCGAGATTTGTAACATCATCGCGTTTTGCCTTGGGAAACGCAACGCGTACGTCCACTAACCCGTCGCCGGTACGGACCTTTGTTGCAACGCCGCCCGCAACCGCAAGACGCGCGGCCTGCGCGGCGGCCCCCGGTGAGACACCCAAAACTGCTGCTTTACCGGCATCGACTTGAACGTTTAGGCGGGGCGCGCCCCCTTCGGCTCCCGATTGAACGTTCACTGAACCTGGCGTTGCCCGCAGGAACGTTACGATTTTCTTCGCGGCGCCATCCAAATCGGCATCGGGGCCGGTCAGCGCATAGAAGATCGGCGTGCCCGATCCGCCGCCAGACTCGCCGGCGACTTGGAAATTTGCTCCCGGGGCAAGGTAGGCAAGTTTGCGCACCTTTTCCATGATCTTGTTTTGTTCTTTGCGGCGGTTTTTATATGTATCCGCGCTTAACGTCGCGTAGTTCCCGCCGGTGGTCTGGCCAAAGCCCGTTGATTTGTAGCCGACCGTCGAGCTCACGGTTTCAATTCCATCGATCCTTTGGATCGCATCGGAAACGGCGTTCGTGCCTTTGTCTGTAACCGTAATCGGTGTACCGACTGGATAGGTGAGCGACATCCGGATCGTTCCCGTCTGTCCGCCTGGAACGAAATCGGTTGAGATCGCCGGGAACAGCCACATGAAAGACGCGAGTGCAAGTGGGACGGCGAATGTTGCAACCGTCATATTCCGGTTTGAATACATCCCTGCCGCGCTTCGCACGATGAAGCGGTACCAGTTGCGTTGCGCGGCGAAACGCGGTGCGCCGGCCGGGCGGTGGCCGAACGCCGCACGCAGATGCGTGAAGACGATACCTAGGACCCCTTGACCCTTTTCGTGGTAGACGACCGGGGCTAACTTGCCGGTCTTGTAGGCGCCGCGGTATACGGCGCCAATCCCAAGGCCAAGAACAAGCACGACGATGAAAAATGCGTCGAGCATACTCGAGGTCATGCCGCCGCCCATCAACATGAGTGCGTTCAAGAGCAAGATGCCGCAGGTGAAGACCACAAAGAATCCATGCGCCAGCGCAAAGTTCAAAACGCGAACCCTGTACCAATTCAAGATCCGGTCGTACTGCTGTACGAAGGCGTTCAATACGAGGAGCGCAAGCAAGATAATGCCCGCGACGCGTCCATCAACCACAGGCAGCGGGGTGAGGTACGCTTGAATAAGGTAGAACCCTAGCGCCGCCACCGCAACAACGATATTGACAAGCGGTTTGCGTAACCAGTCCAGCCATTTGGGATGACCCTGGGAACGTTTCTTAACGCTCCAGCGGCCTGCCAAGAGTGGCGTGAGCGTAAATGAAACGAGCAGCGAGAACAATGTCGCCACGACAACTACCAGGCCAAACTCCTTAAGATACTTGCCGACGATTCCCGGGAGAAACGCGATCGGCGAGAATACGATCACGTCGACCAGGGTAATTGCCACCGCAGCGCTTCCGATTTCGGTGCGTCCGTTGATAGCGGCATCCATGGGCGCCTCGCCTAAATCTCGATGGCGCGTAATATTTTCAAGCACGACGATGGAGTCGTCAACGAGAATCCCGATGATCAGCGAGAGTCCCATCAGCGACATGAAATCGAACGTAAAGCCCATCCATTTCATGACCACGAAGGTCGCAAGAATGGAAGTCGGAATGGAAATCATGACCACGGCGGCGTTGCGCCAAGCGTGCAGGAAGAGCATCATCACGATGGCCGTCAAGATGATCCCTTCGATCAAGGATTGCCACACGCCGTTGAGTTCTTGCTTGGTGTAATCGGCCGGAGCATCGATCTCATGAAAGGTTAACTGCGGGAACTCCGGCTCGATGATCTTGAGCTGATCGCGGACGATCTGGGTTTCCTTGACCTCATCCGAGGTCAAGACTTTGTCGAGTTGAATGCGCACGCGCGGTTGGCCATTGTAGCGCGCGATGAAGCGCTGGTCGGCGTAACTGTCGGTGGCGCTCGCAACGTCACCAACACGCATGAGCTTATTACTGCTACCGGGGATCGTCAGCGGAATCGCTGCCAGGTCGGCGGCGCCGTTGACATCGGCGTGAATGGCAACTGTGGTTTCTTTCGTTGCGGAGTCCATGCGGCCGCCGGGCACGTTTGCATTGTTTTGCGCAACCGCACCAAAGATGTCTCCAAGCGTCGCGTTGGTACCGAGCAATTTTCCCGGATCGGGTTCGACGTGAAACTCACGCGTCTGCACGCCACGGACGGTAACGGTTTGAATATTTGGAATTTGTTTGAGAAGAGGTTCCAAGCGGCTCTTCACGACATCGGCCAACTCGGTTTTTGAAAGCGAGTTCGATGAGACGGCCAAAAGCATGGTCGGCGCTTGCGAGCCGGCTTTGCCCACAAACGGAGGGTCAAGATCGCCCGGCATGAAGACGCGCGCCGTATCGACGCGGCGCTGCACGTCGATGGCGGCTAAATCGATGTTGGTATCGGTTTTGAACTCGACGTTGACTTCGGCGGACCCCTCTTGCGCTGTGGCCGTCACTTGCTGGACGTTTTGAAGATCGTTAAGTTGATCTTCAAGCGGCTTGACGATCAGCTTCTCCATATCCTGAGGCGAAGCGCCCGGATAATTCGCGGAAACGAAGACCAACGGAAATTCAGTTCCTGGAGGATTTTGGGCGCGCCCGATCTGGTTGTAAGCGATGATGCCAAAAACGGCCAACGCCAAAAAGACCATCGCAGTTATGACGGGTCGCGTTATCGCAAATCGGGTCAGCCACACAATAAAAAACTCCCAGGCGTTGTCTTACTCTTGTCCTACGCCGTGCCTACATTCATTGTTTCACGAACTATTGTAGCGCCGGCTGCGAACAGCCGCCATCAAGAAATCATAAAAAAGAGGCCCGGCAGTTGCCCGCCCGGCCTCCTGTTGACCTTACATGGTGGGGACGGTGAGACTCGAACTCACACGAGATTGCTCCCGCTAGCACCTCAAGCTAGTGCGTCTACCAATTCCGCCACGACCCCGCGTGCAAGGCAACGGGCCCCCTGGAGGGCCCAAGAGAGTGTACCCTCAGCGAGTATTCGGGTCAAGTGCATCTCTCAGCCCATCGCCCATATAGTTGATGGACAGGACCGTGATAAGGATGCAAAGGCCTGGAAACACGGCAGCCCACCAGGCCACCTGGAGGTTGGAAATCGCATTGGAGAGCATGTTGCCCCACGACGCGGTCGGGGGCTGGATACCAAAGCCGAGGAATGAAAGGGTCGACTCGACGATGATGACGTTGGCAACATCAAGGGTCGCCTGAACGATGATCGGTGCCATTGCGTTGGGCAGCAAGTGCCGGAAGATTATGCGCAGATCGTTGTTTCCGAGCGCACGCGCTGCCTCCGTATACTCGCGTTCGCGTAGCGAGAGAAACTGAGCGCGAACGAGACGCGCGACCGGCGGCCACGAGAGGCCTCCGATGATAATGACGATGACCCCGAAACTCAAACTCGCCTTACTGGAGCTTGCCGAGACAATGGCTGTAAGCACCAATAAGAGCGGTAGAAGCGGAATGGAAAGAAACACATCCGTGATACGCATGATGACCCAATCGACCCACCCCCCATAGTAGCCTGAGATCGCGCCCAGCACCGTTCCAATAATAATTTCCATGAGCGTCGCTGCGATGCCGACCGTCAGCGAGACGCGCGCGCCGTACATTAAACGAGAGAGCAGATCCCGCCCGACCTCATCCGTTCCGAGCACGTGATGGGCAACGCCCGGCGCAAGCGGGGTGCCCTGCCAGTGCACGTTGTCGATCGCATTGGGATCGTAGGGCGCAAGTTGCTGGGCAAAAACTGCAAAAAGGACCATCAAGCCGAGTGCGACGATGCCTGCAAGCGCAAGCCGGTGGCGCCGGAAACGTTTCCAAACCGTGTTCTTACTAAGCGCGAACTCTTCTTCGGCGACAAGAGGGGCATTAAAGGGAACGCTAGCTGCCAATGTCTGCTACCTCAATCGTACTTGACGCGCGGATCGAGCCACGCATACGTGACGTCCGCGAGAAGATTTGAGAAAACCACTAAAAACGCGAGTACCAGCAAGTAGCCCATTAAGAGCGCGATATCGCTTTGCCCGAGGGCGTTGAAGAACATACGGCCGGAGCCGGGCCACGCGAAAATCGTCTCGGTTACGACCGCGCCGCCGAGCAAGCCAGGAAGCGCGAGCGCAACGACGGTAACGATGGGAATCATGGCGTTTTTGAGGCCGTGTTTGAAAAGCACGGTGCGTCCGTCCAGACCTTTAGCCGAGGCCGTGCGCATGTAGTCCGTCTTGATGACTTCAAGCATCGAACTGCGCATGAAGCGGCTGTAGAGCGCGAGTTGCAGCAAGCCCAGGACGATAGTGGGCAAAATTAAATGCGAAAGCCGGTCGGCGAAATTGAACGTGTCGTAGGTACTAATGCCTGCCGAAGGGAGGCGGAATTCGTATCCGAAGCCATGGATGCCGTGCACCGCGAATGCAAGTTGCATCATCAAGGCAAACCAGAAGACCGGCATCGACTGCCCAAAAAACGCAAGCGTCGTAATAAAGTAGTCCGCGAGCGAGTACGGACGAACCGCGGCAAAAATGCCGGCGGCAAGACCGAGCGTCAGTGCTAAGAGGAAGGCGCTGACTTGGAGTTCCAGCGTTGCGGGTAACCGCTCGAGGATCGCCTGAAGGACCGGCTGCGAATTGGAGGTCGAGTAGCCGAAGTCGCCGCGGAGCACTTGTCCCAACCACACAAAGTAGCGAAAGTAGATCGGACGGTCGAGGCCCAAATTGTGCTTGAGCCGCTCGATGTCGGCGGGCGTGATGTGCGGATTTTGCAAATAGGGCGCGAGCGGGCCGCCGGGCGCATTGTTCAAAATGATGAACAAGATCATCGAGATCAGGATCAACAGCGGAACGGCTTGCAGCGTGCGCCGCACGACGTAATTGAACAGCTGGGATGTACCTCCTAAGAACCCGCGCTAGTTACGGGGTCCCTACCGCTTCTCCTGTACCCCGGAGGGCGAGCGCCTTCACACCCAAAATGTGCCGCGCTTGTGTTGGTGTCGCGACCGGACGGCCTGCTTCGCCGGCAATCCGCACGACGCGCGCGACTAGTTCCTCGTTCGTCGCCAGGCGCCCCTTGGAGTAATAGATATTATCCTCCAAGCCGACCCGCACGTGACCGCCCATAGCGATTGCGGCCATCGCAAGCGGCAGTTGCATGCGGCCCACCCCTGCAACCGACCAGGTACATCCCACGGGCAAATCATCTACGAGCTCGCACAAGTTTTGAACCGTCGCGTCGAGGGCGCCGGGAACCCCCAAAACAAAGTCGACGTGTTGCGGAAACTTCAAGAGGCCTTCGCGCTCCAATCTCCGCGCATTGCTCAGATGGCCCTTATCAAAAATCTCGAGCTCCGGTTTAACATCGTAGGTATTCATCGCACTTAAGATGCCGCGCATGATCGGAAAGCTGTTCTGGAAGATATCGTCGCCGAAGTTGACCGACCCGCAAGTCAGCGTGGCCATTTCCGGTTTCAACTGAAGTGGAAGGCAGCGCTCTTCGGGTGTCATGCCGATTGCGCCGCCGGATGAAAACTGGACGATCAAATCGCTGTTCTTGCGAATCTGTTCGTACGCGTCGCGGAAGCGCTCGACCTCGTGGGTGTTCGAGCCGTCGTCGTTGCGCACGTGCACGTGAATTATCGATGCGCCTGCGTCACGAATTTTGCGCGCCACCCGGCCGAGTTGCTTCGGAGTTACGGCAAGATGCGGAGTTTGGTCGGGCGTGAGTTCCGCACCAACCGGCGCAACGGTAATGATCAGCGGTTGCATATTAGATTTTTCCGCTTTCGCCGCCGGCGAGCAACTGCCATGCGCTCTCAATGAAAGGCCGGTCCATGCCCAGGAGGCCCGCGAGGAAAATCGCATCGGCGGCATTCTGCGAATCGCCCGTAACGAGCTCGATCGTGTAGTCCATCAACTGCGCCAGTTGCGCGAGCGCTGCCTGCAAGTCACCCTCCGGCGGCGGCTCCGGCATTGCGCGCAGACCTCGAACGGCGAAGTGCGGCACCCCGGCCGTGGGTGCAATTCCAGAGAGATGCGTGGCTACAAGGGCGCAGGTTCCTTGCTGGCGCAAACGCGCGATCAGCGCAAGAAGCAATGCACGTCCTTCATCTGGGGTCGTGGTCCGCGCAAACTCATCGACGAGCAAGAGTTCGGGTTGACGTTTAACGAGCAACTTATCACGCAAGCGCACAACTTCTCGCGCAAATGACGAAAGCAGACCTTCCTCATCCTCCGCGATTCCGATTCCAAGCCACGCAATGTGTGCAAAGAGTGGGACGTTAGCACGCGTTGCGGGAACGGGCAGTCCAAAGGCAGCGCACGCGGCAATGAATCCGCACGTCCGTAGACCAATGCTTTTTCCACCCATGTTCGGGCCGGTCAGCACGGCAACCCCGGAAAATGCAAGTGAAATCGGAATGTACGTGCGGTCCTGACGCTCGAGCTCGGTCTGCAGCGGTAGGAAGTGAGCATCCGTGAAAGTGACCCCGTCATCGGGTGCGTACCGCGCAACCGTGCACGCGTATCTTTGCGTGAAACGCGCCGCCGCGAGGAGCACGTCAATTGCGCCGAGCACTCGGCTTGCTTCTTGGAGTTCGGCACTCTTCTTGCGAATGACATCAGAGAGACGAGCTCGCACCCTTTCCTCAAGGCAAGCCACTCGAGCCGTAAGGTCATCACGGCGGCGGAGGGCCTCGAGCGCAGCTTCATCCAATTCGAGTTCACAGAGATAATAGGTCGGTGCTTCGCGTGTGACGCGCACGCCTTGTGGAACCGCCCCGCGCAGTTCATCGCGCATGATGATGAACTCGGCCGTGCCGCCTTGTTCGCGGCCGAGGGATTGCGAGATCCGTGCTGCCAAGTGCCCGCGCGCATCCTCAAACGCGGCTTGCGCGTCCCGCTGTTGCTTGCGTGCCGCGGCAAGTTCCTTATCGAAGCGGTCATCCAAATAGAAGCCGAACTTACCGGAACGTCCGGGTTCCAGCGCCTTGGAAACTTCTTCACACAACGGCAACGTGTAAGGAGAATACTCGCCCAGCAAGGTGCCCGTGCGCGCGAGCACGTCGCAGAACCGCTGCATTTCCAGAAAATTCACATCCGTGAGCGCATCGCCCATACTGGCGAGGGCAATCGGACCGCTTGCATCGGGAGTGCTGCGCAAGACCTCGCGCATGGCATCAATGCGGCCCGCATCAAGGGCCGCCGCAATGGTCGCTATGCGCTGCGCGTGCTCTTGCGCTTGCTCTCCTGCAGAAAACGGCTCTACCTCCGCGAAGATGCGGCGCCCGCAGTCGGTGACGGGCTCGAGTTCAGAAACGAGCCAATCGAATCGCAGTGCAGTGGCAGTCGCCGGATCAAACAGCCCTTCAAACTTCAAGCCGCCACCATCTTCGCGGCATAAGCATCGAAGGCAGGCAATCCGGTTGAACGTGCCACTTCTTCTAAAAACGTACGCGGTTCAAAATACCGGTCGCGGCCGATGGAAGCGACCGTCACGGCGATTACCGCAAGAGGGCGTTCACAACGCAGATGCAAACGTCCGGCGAGAGCGAGAAAAGCTTTGCCGCGAACCGCGACCTGCGTAGGATCGCGAACGACGATCTGTCGCGTCTCGGCCTGCGCGATCAGCTTAGTAACCGCGGTTGGGGTAAGTGCGCCCTCGATTGCAAGCGCCGGTGCGGCCGGATCAACTTTTGGAATCTGCAAACGCGCAACCAAAGCGCGCACATCGTCAATGGCTTCGGCAGGCGTGCCTGCGTTCGATGCGCCCGCTGCAACCACGACGGCGTGTTGCTCACCGGCAAGAGCCGCAATGCGGTCGACGGCACCATCGAGTACGACAAAGTTTGCGTCCAGCTCGAACAAACGGCGCACGCTCGCGCGAATGCCGCTCGCCGTCGGCGGTCCTACGATTTCATAAAATGCCGATTGACGCACACCAGCGTAGACTATTTCTCCTGCGGCGCTCGCAAGTGCCGAAAGATCGAGAATCTGCGCGGCAGGCGTCGCGGGGAGAACACCGCGCGCGGTCGCGATCATCGCCCCGGGGTGCAGGAGCAAACGCGGTTTTGCGACTGCGTCGCTTGCGTCTACGGCCTCGCCGTCGCGGCCGATGGATGTCAACCCATACCGAGTACCTTGGGCCCGCAGTGCGTCGCAAATCGCAGAGACCACCACGGTCTTTCCAACATTTTTCCCAGTTCCAACAACTGCAATCGAACGAGCCCCCGCCTTGCGCGCAAGAGATAACAGTTCGGTGCCGATCATCCCCATCCAAAGATCTTTTGCGCGATAAAAAAAGCGCCGGTGGCGGCCAAAATGATTCCCGCCCACAGTTCTGCGCCTTCCTCAAAACGGCGTCCCAGAAACCGGCCGGTCGTAATCCCAAGCGCGGTCGATGCAACCGACGCTATGCCGATAAATGCAAGCGCGGTATAGAGCGGCACGCCGATGTACAGAATCGAGAAGCCTATTCCAAGCGAGTCCAAACTGATCGAAAGCGAAGCGATAAATAAGCCGTAACCGCGCGTCATATCGAGCGGGCTTTTCATCTCAGACTCGCGGCGGCTCTCGACAATCATGTAAATGCCCAGACCAAGCAATGCGAGAAACCCGAGATACCCGGCGACCCCGCCGATGAGTTTTCCGGCCGCTGCACCAAGCGCCGCTCCCGCCAAGTTCATCGTGATCTCCGCGATCGCGAAGGCGGCACCGATACGCCACTTTACCGCCGGGGCGATCCCGCGCATGCCCACGCCGACACTTACGGCAAACACATCCAGACCGAGCGAGAGCGCGATGATGGTGATCTTCAGCAACGGCAACACCGTGCTGAGGTATGGAATTAAAGTAGGAAGTCCCTCTAGGGACTACCTACGCCTCGGCGAGGGTGCCGGGTCTGGGCTGCGCCAGTAACTGCATAACGGCAGTGCGTAACTGCGAGATCGTAAACGGCTTATTCAAAAACAGGTTCGCGCCGGCGGTGCGCGCGCGTCCATCCATGGCGTAATTCGTATGACCGCTAATCATGAGGATCGGCACGTTTTTTGTACGGTGATCGGCGCGCAGCCGTTCGATCAAGTCGATGCCGGAAATTCCGGGCAACATAAAATCACAAATAATGATGTCGAAATGCCGCCCTTCGCGCTTGACGGCCACGAGAGCGCTTTCGGCATCTCCACAGGTGACGATTTCGTACGGCCCCTTCTTTAGGACCGTGTCGATAAGGGTGCAGATTGCCGGATCGTCGTCCGCAATAAGCACCCGCCAGACTTGTTGACTCATCTCTGCAAAGGCGCTTCCAGGTAACCGCCTACCCCGCCTCGCATCCTGGGCCTAGATTTGGTAAAGTTTTCAGCAGTGCCCATCTCTATCAGAAACCCGTTCGCGGTTGCGCTGGCGATTTTTTTCATCGCCATGCTGGCACCCGTCGCCATGCTGCTGTTGAGCGTTTCGCCAGCCGACGTGGGTGCGCAGCTAAGGGGCGCATCTGCGCGCTCGGCTGCGGGAGTATCCTTCGGCGCATCGCTCGTTTCCGTATGCGTCGCCGCGCTTCTCGGAGTTCCCGCAGGATATGAACTCAGCCGCTGGGGCGGCGCCGTGCGTAACGCGGTACTCTTTGTGCTCGCATTACCGCTTGCGTTTCCGCCGGTGGCCAGTGGAATTCTCTTGCTCAATGTCATCGGCACGCGCACGCTGCTGGGAGGGTGGCTGTACTCGCACGGCATCATCTTCGTCGATTCGTTCGCAGGCGTAGCCTTAGCCGAATTTTTCGTATCAGGCTCCTTTGTCGTGCTCACATCGTGTGCGGCGTTTGCCGCCTTGGATCCAATCTACGAAGAGTCTGCAGCCATGTTAGGCGCCACCGCCCTTCAGCGCTTTTTCCGCGTCGCATTGCCCATGGCGGCACCAAATGTTCTTTCCGGAATTTTACTCGCGTGGCTGCGCGCGATCGGTGAGTACGGCGCAACGTCTATCGTTGCCTATCATCCTACGTCCTTACCCGTCGCGCTCTACGTCGCGCTCTCTGCCGACGGCATCGGTGCCGCGCTCGCGCTCAGTTACGGATTTGTGCTCCTTGCGGCGGTGATCCTCGGGCTGCAATGGGCGCTCCGCCGCCACGTCGTATAGCAGCCCCATGCAAAGATCCCCGCACATCTCTCGTACCCCGCTTTTGGCCGCTTTCGTTGTTGCTCCTGGGTCACAACGCTGTGGCGTCGCTTCCTCCTCGCGCCTAGAAACCGGCTCAAAATCGTGGCACGATAGAATGCACGCGGCCTTTGCATGGGCCTGTTAAACCGCATGTCAGTAGTCCATCGCCTACTCGCGCCCGACTCAACGTTTCAAAAACGTTTCTTCTTTTTAGCGAAGCGCTTTATCCCGGGAGAGACGATCGAATCGGCTCTGGGGGCGGTTCGCGAGCTCAACTCGCAGGGAATGACGGCTACGCTCGATTTTCTCGGCGAGGATGTCTTCGAGCGCGATGCTGCGCTGCACACCCGCGATGAATACTTTAAGATGCTCGACGCGATCAAGCGCTCCGGCTTGGATACCAACGTGTCGGTAAAGCTCACCGCCATGGGGCTGCTAATCGACCCGGATTTTGCGACGGCCAATTTGGTTTCGATTCTTGATCGCGCCGCGCAAAATTCCGACCCCTTCGTGCGCATCGATATGGAAGGGTCCGCCGTCACGCAAGCGACCATCGACGTGTTCGAGCGGGTCTATGCGACGCACAAAAACGTAGGGCCGGTCTTGCAGGCGTACTTGAAACGCACCCCAGGCGACGTCGAACGCATGATTGCACTTGGCGCGCGCGTGCGATTGTGCAAAGGCGCCTACAACGAACCGCCGGAAATCGCGATCAAGGAAATGCCCACCATCCGGCGTGAGTATCTTCGAATGGCCGAGCGGCTCCTAAGCGCCGGCCATTATCCCGGCCTTGCGACACACGACCTGCGCCTAATTGATGCCATCCAGAGTTTTGTGAGCGAGCATAAGATCGAGCGTGATACATTCGAATTCCAAATGCTCTATGGAATCCGTCCCGAAGTCCAGCGCAAACTCGTGGCTGCAGGCTATCGCGTGCGCATTTACATCCCGTTCGGGACGCATTGGGCCGGGTATTTTTACCGCCGCATTCTCGAGCGCAAAGAAAACGCGTTCTTCGCACTCTCTTCCATGTTCACGAAATAGGTGAGAGCGGTCGTCCAGCGAGTGAGCCGCGCGCAAGTGCGCGTGGACGGCCGCACGATCGGAACAATCGAGGGCGGCCTGTGCGTGCTGCTGGGTGTCGGGGTTGACGACACCCCTGCGGATGCACAAGCGATAGCTTCAAAGGTTGCCGGCTTGCGCGTTTTTCGCGACGACGAAGGGCTGATGAACCGCTCTTTAGCAGACTGTGGAGGCGCCCTGTTGTTGATCTCACAATTCACGCTGCACGGCGACGTGCGCAAGGGACGGCGCCCCTCCTTTATCACCGCTGCGCGTGAAGAACTCGCGCGGGCACTCTACGACCTTACGGGAAAACTCCTCGAGCAGGATGGCTTGCGTGTCGCCTACGGCGAGTTCGGAGCAATGATGGACCTGGAGCTAATTAATGACGGACCCGTGACGATTTTGATCGACAGCAAGCGGACGTTTTAGGAGGTCGCCCGACTTCTGGGCGCTCGCGGGTTCTGCAAAGTAAAATCCTTGGCCGTAGTCGATATCCAGCGCCTCAAGCTGCAGCGCCTGTTCGCGCGTTTCGATGCCTTCGGCAATTACCGTCAGCTTGAGCGAGCGCGCAAGGCTGACGATCGCGCGCACGATTTCGGCAGCTTCGGGATTCTCCGTCATGGCGCCGATAAAGGAACGATCGATCTTCAGACCGTCAATCGGCAGCCGTTGAAGATAACTTAAACTCGAGTACCCCGTTCCGAAGTCGTCGATTTGCGAGCGAACACCAAACGCACGCAGCTCACCAAGCACGGTTTGCGCGACGTCGGCATTTTCCATGACGGCGGACTCGGTGATCTCCAAGCGTATGGCGGAGGGCGGAATGTGCTCTTTGGCGAGAACGTCGCTGACTTCTTGGAGAAACCCCGGCTTCGTAAACCGAATCGCCGATACGTTGACGAGCACGTAGAGCTGCGGATGGTCCGCCCTCCAGCCTGCGATTTGCGCCGCCGCCTTAGCAAGTACAAAGGTGGACATGGGTAAGATGAGCCGCGTTTGCTCGGCCATCGGAATAAAATCATCCGGGTAAATAACGCCGCGGGTGGGGTGGCGCCAACGGGCCAGCGCCTCAAAGCCGACAACGCTCGCATCGGAGAGTCGAACGATCGGCTGGAATTCCAGAAACAGTTCTTCCCGCGCGATAGCGCGGCGAAAATCCGTCTCCAGCTGCATTTGCATCATGGTGCGGTCGTGCATGACGCGGTCGAAGACTTGATGTCCCGCGCGACCGGCTTTCTTTGCATGGTACATTGCAATGTCGGCGTCGCGCAGAATTTCTTCGGGCTTTTCATACCCTTGGCGGCTCATTGCGATGCCGAGACTCGCCGTCATGAAAATCTCTTGCTCGTCGATGTAGAATGGATCGGTCAGTGCGCCCGTGAGTCGCTCACCGATACGAATTGCCTCCGATTCCGCATGAATGTTTTGCACCAACACCACGAATTCATCACCGCCGATGCGCGCGACAATATCGTTGGAATGCAGGCGCGATTCGATGCGGCGGCCAAGCGCCGCTAGCAGACGGTCGCCGACCGCATGTCCCAGGCTGTCGTTCACTACGTTGAAGCGGTCCAGGTCGATAAAGAACACAGCGAAGGTGAAGGATGGATCGCGGTGCGCGTGCGCGATCGCCGTTTCAAGTTGCTTGAGCAGGAACGAGCGGTTTGGCAACCCCGTAAGGCCATCGTGGTAGGCGCGCTCCCGGAGCCGCTCCTCCGCTTCGATGCGCGTCGCGATTTCACTGTGAAGATCGATCTGCGCCATCTCCAAGTCCAGCGCCCGCAATTGGTGCGAGCGCACGCGGCGCACTGCGATCATGGCAAGAACAGTCGCCACCCACAACAGCAGCAGCGCAAATGCGACAATGGCGCGCAACGTACGAACCCCTGAGTCAATCGCACGACGATCGGTTGAAACCACAACCTGCCAATGCGTATAAGCCACGGGTAAATGTACCTCGCTGCGGTTCGCTCCGTAGGTTTGGTCGATTGCGCGACGCGCAACGGTGTTCGGAATTTGCAAGATTGAATGCGGAAAGATTCCATGCCCACGCGCGTACGCTAGGAGCTCGGCCGGGCGAGGATAGAGAAAGAGCCGCCCCGTATCGGTCAACACATACACGAGCGTTTCCGGGAGATGGCTTTGCGCCGTGACGTAGTTGCGTAAAAACGCGACAACAGTATCGACCGTGACGACGCCGGCAAAACCCTGCGAATCCGCAAAACCTTGCGAGGCGCTGATGTAAACATTATCGACATCGAAATACGGTTCGGTAAAAACAACAGCGCCTTCTGCCGACTTTCCGGCGTGGTACCACGGCTGCGCCGGATAATTATAGGCAGCCGTGTCCCATTGGTAGGTCAGCACTTCTTGAGAAGGCGCCTCCGGCCGGCGATGCACATAGGGTCCGAAAAGACGCACGCGGGACGAAAAACGATGGGGTTCGTACCACGCGCCGATTCCATAGATGGCCGGTGATGCGGCTGAATGCACCATGCGGTTTAAGATCGTCTCGAGGCTCTTTCGCTCTCCTCGCAAGGGACCCGCGAGCGCGGTGGTTGACTCAGCTAACTGTTTTGCATCGAAGAGATAGCGTTCGAGACCGTCAACGACGTTCCGTGCACGCGCCGTTTGGAGCGCGTTTGCCTCCACCTCATATTGGTGAGCGCGATAAGAATAAAATGCGAAGACCGCGAGGCTCACCGCCATCGCGATCGCGGCCATACTTGCCACCGTGCGGCGCATACCGCGAAACGGACGCGTCGCGACACGTAAGGCGCGCTGATTGCGAACGGCAATTGCGAGGTACCGGGCAACGGCCTCAAGCAGCCTAATGTCGTCTGCATCGAATGCTTCGGGCTGCGTCGATTGGACGGAGAGAACGCCAAGGACTTCATCGCCATATTTGATTGGTACCCAAATTGCCGAAACGCTGTCATCGCTTTCAGGGCGGTCGGGGTTGAGCGCGAAGCGTTCGCTCTTGGACCAATCGGTGAGGTGCCGTTTGAGAGTGGAGCGGCCGGTAACAAAAACGTTATGTGTGTGCGAACCGCGAGGAATGACGAAGTCCCCAGGCCGTTTCTTTGTTCCGTGGTCGTTAAAGTAGGACAGACGTACCGCGCGGTCCGAGCCTGGCAGCGCGACGTACGAAACGCTAGCGCCCAGCGATGCGGCGAGGCCGTCGCAGAGGCGTTCGATGAGTTGATCCAGCGGGTAGTCGGCAGAAAGCAGCGCCGCCGTTTCCTGAATGATCCGGCGGTCCCGCTCGGCGCGGGCTTCAGCGACGCGCTCGTCTGCTACTTGCATGTGGCCGCTCCTAGTGAGGAGGTTTCCCTACGTGCCGTCCGGGATCTGCTCGACTCTGGTCATAGTATCGGCCTCGACGAGGCGGCCCAGGACGTCCACGCCGCCCGTAACCTCGCCGAACACCGTAAAGTCCCGATTGAGGTGCAGCTGGGGCGAAAGCGTGATATAAAATTGCGTCCCGGCCGAGTCGCGGATCGGACCGTTGTTATCGTAATTCAAGCCCATCGAGATAACGTTGCTGCGCTGCTCGAGCGGATTCTCTTCTGCCGGAATAGAGTAGCCGGCATCACCGTCGCCGGTTCCCGTTGGATCACCGGTTTGAACGACAAAATCCGGCACGATACGAAACCAGCGCCCGCCATCGAAATAGCCCCGGTTGGTCAAATTAAGAAAATTTTCCACCGTCAGCGGCGCCCACTCCGGATACAGCGTGATGGTCATCGTGCCTTTGGTGGTCTTGATGCGCACCCGCGGATGCGGTCCGGGCGCGGGCCCATCCATAAGCGCAGCGCTCGCCGGATAAATATTCGGGGCCAAAATTGCATCGGCAGCGGTCGGCGGCCCAGGCTTACCGGTAACGGGAGGGCGCGGTAACGGAGCGATCTCCGCGTAGTTTTGGACTCGCACCGGCGGTGTATGAATTCCCGGCGGCATCTCCTTAAGATGTTCGGTAAGCGGTTCACCTTTGAGTTGCCGGACTGCTTCGAGTGCCTGTAATTGAACGCGCCAGGACGGGTCTTGCGTAAGAGGCAGAACGGCGGCAATGCCATCTTTGTTCTTCAGTTTTCCGTATGCGCGAACCGCTTCTATGCGGACAAGCTCGTTCTGATCATGCAGAGCCGCGGTCAAAACTGCGCGCGGAACGCGGTTTGCGTAGCCGCGAAAGATCGTCCACATTATGTGCCAGCGGACATCTTCGTTGCGCTCCGCCCGCCAAGCGGCCAGCAATTGACGCGAGGCATAATCGCCGAGCTGGCTGTTTCGAAACGCTTCAAACGCCGTTGCCGCGCGGGCGCGCACGATGCGATCATGGTCGCCTTTGAGAACAGCGCCTACGGTGCCTGCAGCGATCATCTCGTTTGCGACAGGTAGGCGGTGCGCATTTTCATAGCGTCCAATTGCATCAAGCGCCGCAATGCGTACGGCGCCCGACCGGTCCGAGATAAGCGCAACCGTGAGCTCATGCGCGCTGGCGCCGGTTCCGATAAGCCCGAGACCATACACAGCCATTGCGCGAACCGCGTCGTTCTTGTCGCGCAAATGGCGTTGCAGTAAGGGAACCCCGGCCGGATCCTTGGTGCGTCCGATTGCAAGCGCTGCCCGGGCTGCGAGGTGCGAATCACTTGCGTCCAAGTCTGCAGCAAGCGTGCCCGCGCCAAGCGAGCGCTTTTGCTCGAGCGCAATGAGCGTTTGGTAGGTTACGGAGGCAACGCCTAGGCCGCATAGGGCTAATGGAAGGGCGGTCGCCTTTAAGAGCGACCCGAGCAATCTCTTGACCAAATCGTAACCAACTTTCAGAGGCGCTGCTACGTTCTAGTATATGAAGCACTCACAAGCCGTCCTTCTTGGACGGCACAAGAAAGATGGGATTACACCGCATGGCCAGCACCCCTGAATCCACGCCAAAGAAAAACGGCGGCATGACCGTTCGCGAAGCCGGCCAAAAAGGCGGCGAGACGGTCAAGAAAAAGTACGGCGCGGAGTTTTACGAAACGATCGGCCGCAAAGGTGGCCAAGCCACCAAAGAAGCCCACGGTCACGCCTTCTACGAGCAAATCGGTAAGAAGGGTGGAAAGAAAGGTGGCGAGGCGACTCGCGATCGGTACGGTCCTAATTTCTACGAGCAGATCGGACAAAAAGGTGGCCAAAGAGTTAAACAGCTTATCGAAGAAGGCAAGCGCGCAGCCGCCGAAGCCGCAGCAACCCAAGCGGCCGATGCAAAGAAGCGTGCTTCCTAATCTGCCGGCGCGGGTGTTCGCCATTGGCGCTGCGGTTTCGACCGCAGCGATCCTTTTTGGCGCGACACCGACGTACGCCGTGCCGACCGTCCAGGCATCATCAGCGCCAACGCCTGAACCCACGAGAATCCCGAGTAGCACGATGGTTCTACCCCTGGGGTCGAGTCTTTTCTTTGTTCTCGACGAGCGCCTGAGTTCAAAATATAACCGGACCGGTGAGACGGTGCGCGCGCATCTCAAAGAGGCGCTCGAGCTCAACAACAAGCTCATCGCTCCTGCCGGAGCTCCGCTGCTCATTAAAATTGCCGACGTGCATGGCGCGAAGTCCGGCAATGAAGACGGCAGCTTGGACATCTACTTCGAACCGTTGACTTTGGCGAATGGTGCAGTTCTGCCCTTACACACGCCGACATCGCACCTTTCGATCCGCATGAGCGCAGGCCAAGCATCGACCGCGGGAATCACCGATACGATCAAGGACATCTTCATCCCCTACCATTATTTGTACCGCGCGATCCGCAAAGGCGACGACCTTGAACTGGGAGCCGGAACATTGCTGCGCGCGCGCACGGGCGCAACCATCGATGCGAGTCGGACAGGCGTTGTAAGCATCATTGCAGCGCCGCCCGTAAGCACCAGCATCGATACGCCCCATGCAGACTACAAACCGATGCCGCTTGCCACAGTGCCTGCCAAGGCCCCACCGCTGACTGGCGCAGTGGGTGACAAGCCGCCCACGCCACTGCCGCACGACACACCGCGGGTGTGAGGCTCCGTGCCGAGATAGGGACTCGAAGGCTGCCGTTAAAGAATGACGGTGGCCTTCAAATTTTTCAGGGAGTGCAATTATGTTAAAACGCATTTTAAGCGCAGGGCTGCTTGCCGTTTTGGGCGCTACGACGGTAGCGTTCGCGGCAGCGCCCATGCCGATGACAAAATCAAAGCCGATGCACATGGCATCGAAAAAACCCGCCGAGGCGCCGACCCCAAATCCGAAACCATCCGGCGCGGAGGTCGCCTTCGTTACCGGCATTCAAGCCGACTTGATGAAGCGCTTCCCGACCGCCGCCGATGCGGAAAAAGCCGGTTACGTGCGCTATACGGAGGAGGACGACACCGGGGCAATTAGCTACGCAAACCAGCAATGGCAGTCCGCGGATGCGCAACATCCCAGCCAGTTGTGGTACGACGTGACCGGGAATCTGCTCGGCGCAGACTTCAGCGTCCTCAAATCAAATAACCCGGCGCGGCCGAACCTCTGGGGCATTGATCCCGGACGCTGGTTCAACTTCGGCCATCCGCACTATCACTACATTTTAAAAGATCCCAAAACCGCCAAGGTGACGTACGGAGCCTACGGCGGAAAAATGTTGAAAAAAATGCACATTACCGCCCCCGGAACCGAAGCTGCCGCCATGACTGTCGCCAAAGTTCCCAAGGCGAACGTTCTAACGTTCTTTACGTTTCCGGCGCTCTGGGACTTGCAGGTTTGGGTTAAAGACAATCCAAACGGCGCGTTCGCAGAAAAGAACCCGAACGTCATCCCATCCAAGCACGCCGAAAAGATGCCGATGTAGGAAGCAAGCCCGCCCGGAGACGAGGCCGCATTCGCGGCCTCGTCTGCTAGCTGCGAATTGCCGCTATTGTTTTTACCGCATCAAATCCGTAGCATCAAGAAGCCAGCATCGCCGGACGGCGAGCGCGGCTTTTTTTTTGGTTTTTTGCATTGCTGCACCTGACGGGAGGGGGAAAGCGTATGCGCTGCGCGCCTGCAGCGATAGTTTCCAACCTATTTTAGAAACACGGTGGACCGTCAGCGGCGCATCCGATGATCGGGTTGTGTTAACGCTTGGCTGCATCAAGCCATACTCGTAAGGAGCTATAAGAAAAAATGAAACAAATCTTTTTAATGGTGGCCGCTATCGGAGCTTTGGTGCTCGGGACGGCCCAAACGACTCAAGCGGCACCTGCCGCGACTACATCGCGCTACGTGCAAACCCTGAGCTACAACACGTTGTACAACGAAGGCTGCAGCATGGGTAAGGCAGGTCTCTCGGGGGTCGTCGTGCTTGACTTCGGACAACCGAATGATCAGAACGGCGTCCACGGCGTGTATACACTTGGCAGCTTTTGGGCGTCGCCCACGCAAGTGGAAGCGGACGCCGAAGCCTATCTCGACGGTTTTTGGAACTGCTCGGGTTCCACGCCCTTCTTACACCTCTCGATCGGACAAAGCAATTACGGCAGTCAGGTCGGCTACTCCGAGGGACAAACCTGGGGCAACGTCATCAACGCAGTCAACAACTACATCAGCACTAAAGGTTACGGCTCGCAAGAAGCCGCGCGCGGCGGCTTCGACTCAGAACCCGGTTGGAGCGCCTTCAGCCCGGCCGCAGATCAAGTCAACGGCTACGCGAATACGACAAAGACCTACTACTACGACTTCGGCTCCGCAGACGGCTGTCCGCCGTACGGGAGCTGCAGCAACAATTGGGGTGATAACGGGCTGTGGTATATCGCCTGGGGCAACGGTCCTGCATTTTCACTGCCGGAGATTTATTATCAAGCTAACGCCACACAGTGGCAGACGATGAGTTTGTACTCAGCGCAGAACAAATCCAACGGCAAAGATCAATTTCTTGGTACGATGACGGAGTACGCTGCCGATAGCAGCACGTTCACTCCGGCGGGCGGTTTCAATGCATTGCAAAACGCGCTCAACGCAAACTCGGCAACTGCATGGAACATGTCGTATTCTACCGATATCACTTGGGCGCAATAGGAGAACATGATGAAGAAAACTCTGATTTTGACCGTCGCTGCGCTCGCCGCCACCCTTTCGGCATGTTCTCACGGCAGCGGCTCCGCCGTGCCTTCAGGCGCACCGCAAAGTTCGGCTGCGGCGTCGCAGAGCGCGCCGCTCGGAGCACTCACCAAGCAGGCCATGCTCGACCAAGAAAAGTCCGTCGCCGCGAACGCCTGGCGCGCTCCAAAGCATCCCGGATTCCTACCTGCCCAAGCCGGTCCGGAAGAAAGAACGCTTGGGATCAGCGAGCGCGGATTACCGGGTGGCGCGAATGCTTTTTCGAACCGTTACGACTACACGGGTTCCGACGGGCATTACGTTACGGTCCTTGCAGGCGCGCGCAAATCCGATGGCAGCGGAATCGTTACAATCGTGGACCGCTCGCCCGACTTTCGTTCGTTCAGCACGCGCACGTATACCGTCGCTCCGAGCGCGGTTCGCGTCGAGAGCGCACAAGGCGGCCAAGTGCAACTGCAAACCCTTGCCGGAAATACGCGGATTCCGTTTGACGTAAACGCAGTCGTTCAATAGAGAACGGCTTAGCAGTACTTCTGCAGGATGGTCGCGGCATGGTCCGCGGCCATCCTTTCCGCGTCGTGCAAACGGTCGCGCTGACCGTCGAAACGCATTACTTTCTTGATATCGAGCAGATCTGCCGGTTTGGAAAGGTCGTCCAGCGTGGCGTCCATTTTTTCTTTGGCCGTCATTTGCTTGCTCAGATCGAAGTCCATCATGACGTGCACGACGCTCAGCAGGTCCACTTGTAACTGTTTTTGCTTGTCGAGTGCGCGCTGGAGCTCTTGCGCAAGCATGTGGATTTCGTGCGATTGCTCTTTATCGGAGGTCATCGTCTCGCCTTTGCGAAGATCGTTGACTTCTTTTTGAATGATGCCGTTGTTATCGATGAGCGTCTGAACGTTTTTCTGCATCGTCAAGCGCTCGGCGATGAATTCTTGTTCCCAATTCACGTCTTTGAAGAGCTCATTTTGATGTTCGAGCGACACATTGATGTGATCGAGCGCGACATCGTTCACAAGCATCGGGTGCACCGCAGCGTTGAAATGACCATAGAATGCGCTGCAGTACGGCGTGCTGCGCACGGATCCGATCTCCTTAAGCGGAACCGGAGCCGGTGAGGGTGAGGGGCTCGGGCTGCTTGCCGAAGCGAGCGCGACCAAAAAGATCAGAACGAGCATGGGGTCATTTCAGCGAGCGAAAAGTGCAGCGCGTGACGGCTATTCGTTGGACCAATAGTCCTTAAGCGCTTTGCCGCGCGAAGGATGGCGCAGCTTGCGCAGCGCTTTTGCCTCGATCTGACGGATGCGCTCGCGCGTGACGCCGAATTCTTGACCGACTTCTTCAAGCGTCCGCTGGTGGCCATCTTCAAGTCCGAAACGGAGAACGAGCACTTTACGCTCGCGCTCGGTGAGGTTTTGCAGCACATCGGCCATCTTCTCTTTGAGCAGCATGACGGAGGCGGCTTCAGCCGGCGCAACCGCTTCTTGATCCTCGATGAAATCGCCCAGATGAGAATCTTCTTCTTCGCCGATCGGCGTCTCAAGCGAAATCGGCTCCTGCGAAATTTTGATAACTTCGCGAACCTTCTCCGGCGTCAGACCCATCTCGGAGGCAATCTCTTCAACGGACGGATCGCGGCCGAGTTCTTGCAAAAGTTGACGCGAAATTTTGATCAGCCGGTTGATCGTTTCGACCATGTGAACCGGAATGCGAATGGTACGCGCTTGATCGGCAAGCGCGCGCGTAATCGCCTGACGAATCCACCACGTGGCATACGTCGAGAATTTGTAGCCTTTGCGGTAGTCGAATTTCTCGACAGCGCGGATCAACCCAAGATTGCCTTCTTGAATGAGATCCAAAAAGAGCATCCCTCGTCCGACGTATTTCTTCGCAATCGAGACAACGAGACGAAGGTTGGCCTCGGTAAGTTGGCGCTTTGCCTCTTCACCGATTGTTACCAGCGTCGAATTGGCGCTTCCGTTTTTGAGCGCTTCGTTCTCACCGGCCTCGATTTTCATCGCTAAATCTTTTTCATCCGCCATCGAGAGCAGCGGAACGCGTCCGATCTCCTTGAGATACATGCGCACTGGGTCATCGAGGGCCAAACCTGCGGGTACCGCCGTATCGTCCGCGGCCTCTTCGGGTTCGACTTCCGGCTTTTCGTCTTTTTGCTCGTCGATGATCTCAACGCCCAAACCGGCGATCTCCTCGAAGAGATCGTCGATGCGCTCGGGATTGACGTCGTCAACGTTATCAAAGACCGCATTGATCTCTTCATAGGTGAGGGATCCGTTCTTTTTACCGCGCTCGATGAGCTTCTTGATTTGTTCTTCCAGCGGAATGCCGGGCGCCCGATCGACCGTCGCGGCTGCTTTTTTACGTGCCATCGTTTTTTAGTTCACCTCCTTTCGTAAATTACGTTTGAACTTCGCTCAAACGTTTGTGCTTCGTTTGACTTCTGCCACGATACGGCAGAAATCAATCTGCGCACCCCCGCCCAAACTTCGCGGGCGGGACCCCAATTTCTGGGTTGGGCTCCCCTCACTTTAAGCGGGCGGGACCCCCAGCTTACCTTGGGGGCGAGTTATTTTTTCAGTTTTAGTGCGAGCGATTCGAATTCGCCGCGGAGCTCGGCCGGGAGCGTTTCGCCCGCGCCAAGAAGATTATCGATTTGTTTGGACAGCTCCTGATAACGCCGTTTCTCGTCTTCGAGTTGCAGCCGCCCTGCTATTTGGTCCAGATGTCCCCGGCGCGCATCGGTACCCGCGTAGCGCACGGTCTGTCCCCGGTGCTGCAGTGACGAAAGCAACTCCACGCTTGTATGGTCTTCGGCAAACAGCGATAAAACATCTGCGCCCGTCCGTAAGTCGCCCTCGTGCGCCAGCATGCGTTCGTAAATTTGGCGGTAGACCTCGTTGGGAAAGCGATCCGCGGGAATTCGCGTACGATATTCCCGAAGAAGCGAGGGTTCTTCCAGAACGATTGCCAGCACTTCGCGTTCGAACGAAGCGGGCTGGGCACCGAGCGAAATGTGCCTGCTTGCCGAGACCGGCGAATTGCGGCGGGGCGCAAAATTCATCTGGTTAGCAAGGAAGCGGCTATTCCGGAGATCGTTCACGCTGACCTTTAGGTGCCCGGCAACGTACACGCGCCATTTGTCCCATTCCGCAATCGGCGTCATTTCACGAATCAAGGCTTCGCCTTTGCTCGCGATCGCATTTGGCGAATGGAAACCGGTTTGTAAGCGCCCGATTTCGCGATCGAGCTTGAATTCGATTGACGGTTTTGCCGACTGGAGCACCTCGCGGAAAGCCTCTGCGCCGCGGTTTCGTACGAAACTATCGGGGTCTTCGCCGGCCGGAAGATTGACGATTCGCACCGAGGAGCCTGCGTGTTCCATCGTGTGGACGGCGATATCAATTGCTTTGTTTGCGGCGCTTGTTCCGGCCGCGTCGGCATCAAAACACAGGTAGATATTCTCGGCATACTTGCGCATCTCGCGAGCCTGCTCTTCGGTAAACGCAGTGCCCAGCGAGGCAACGGCGTTCTCGAAACCCGCTTCATGGAGGGCAACGCAATCGAGCGGACCTTCTACGACGATGAGGGTCTGATCGAGCGCCGCGGCCCGACGCGCGAGATTGAGCGCGAACAGATGACGGCCCTTGACGTACACCGGGGTTGTCGTCGTGTTGATGTACTTCTGCTCGGCCTCGCCAAACGCGCGTCCGTTAAAAGCGATGCACTCGCCCGTGGTGGAGAAGGTGGGGATCATCAGGCGGTTGCGGTAGAAATCATAGAACCCGCCGCTCTGACGCGGCTTGATAAGCCCCGCTTTCGCGGCCGTTTCGAGCATGATCCCGGCGCCGCGTAGTTCGCTTACCAGCCCGTCCCAACTCTCGGGCGCATACCCGATCGCGAATTTCTCGATCGACGCCTGCGAGATGCCGCGCCCTTCACAATAGGCACGAGCATCCGCGCCCTCTACACTTAAGAGCGAGCGCGCAAAGAATTGCGTCGCAATTTTGTTCGCCTCGTAAATCGTCTCTTTTTCGTTGCGGACGCGTGACGCTTGCGGATTCTCATCTTCAACTTCCATACCCGCACGCTTTGCGAGCACGCGCACCGCATCGGGAAAGGTAAGGTTCTCTAATTTCTGCAGGAAAGCAATAACGTCACCGCCTGCGCCGCAGCCAAAACATTTAAAGTAGCCCTGCTCCGGATGGACGTGAAACGAGGGAGTTTTCTCACCGTGAAAGGGGCACAGACCAACCAGGTCGCGCCCGCGCTTTTGTAAGGGAACATAGGAGCCGATGAAGCTCGCAATATCGACGCGCGCGTGAAGCTCGCGAGTAAACCCTGAATCAATTGGCATAGAACTCGTACACTAGTTCGCCGGAACAGCGTGCCCCCCCCACGAACGGTTATCCACATGGCGGTTACGAAGCGCGTCTTCGATCCTATTCACCATTTCATTGAGCTCAGCGCCGTTGAGGCGCGCCTGCTGGATTGCGATGTGCTGCAGCGGCTGCGGCGCCTGCGTCAGCTCGGCCTAGCTTACCTCGCCTATCCGTCCGCGGAACATTCGCGCTTTAGCCATGCCTTGGGCGCCTTCGCGGTCGGCACGCGCGTTTTCGACACCCTCGTGACGCAGAGCCCCGAACATTTCAGCGGCAACGATGACGTCGCGTACCAGCGGCGGCTCGTGCGCGCGGCGCTGCTGCTGCACGATATCGGGCACGGCCCATTCAGCCACGCCTGCGAGGCTGTCCTCGGCATTAAACACGAAGAGCGCACGCGAGCTTTATTGGAACTTCCGCGCATGCGAACGGTCCTTGCCGATCTCGACGTGGATGTCGCCGATATTCTGGAACTCGTCGTCGGCGGCGTACATACCCGCTATCCGGTGCTGACCGAAATCGTAAGCGGTCCCAATCTGGACGCCGACCGCATGGACTATCTCTTGCGCGATGCATACTTCACGGGGGTGAGCAGCGGGCGGTACGACAGCGAACAGCTGCTCGGGTCGCTGCGTGTCTATTCCACCCCTGCCGGCCCCGTCATGGGAATTGACAGCCGCGGCGTCGTGGCGCTCGAATCGTTCGTGCTCGCCCGGTACATGATGTTCGCCACGGTCTATTTCCATCACACGACAAGAATGTTCGAACGCATATTGCAAGATGCGCTCCGCGAACTGTGGGTGGATCCAAAGAAACTCGATGACATCGACGAATTTTTGCTGTGGGATGATTTCCGGGTGATGAACGAGCTGCGCGACCTAAGCTCTCTGCCGGCACGGGCGCTACGCGAACGCCTGCGTCTGTATGCGCTAGCGGCCGAGTTTAATGCGGAAAGCGATCTGAGTACCTATGAAGCGTGCGCTTCCGCGCTGCGCTCCAAGTTCGGCAATGCGGTCTGGGATGATGCGCAGGAGCAGTTGATGCACCGGCTGCCTATGGGTGCAGACGATCGTAAGCCGACTGTGTTCGTCGGCAGCAACGCAGGCTTGGTGGACGCGAGCGATGCCTCCGATTTAATTAAGAAGATTTCGGGCAAGGCTTATTGGCGCAAGTTGTTCATCGAGCGCGCATCCGTGGATCCGCTAGAAGCCCGGGCAATCTGCCGCGAAATCATCGCAAAACGTGCGTAGCGACGGGGAGCGTAGATCTCGGTATATCTACCGATGCGCCGGCCGCTCGCCTGGTCGTACCATGGGCGTATGGATACACTTCGCATCGAGCTCCTGGGCGGCCGGATCGTTCGAAACGAACAGGCCCTCCGTATTCAACCTCGGCCTCTCGAGCTTGCAATGGCGATCGCGGCATTTGGCCCGCGGGTTTCGCGAGAGCGCCTAACGGAACTGCTGTACCCGGAGGCGGATTCGTTCGCGGCACTCCTGCGTACACGGGTTTATGCATGCCGCTTGCGAGCGCTGGTTCCCGACTTGCTCGCGCCGAGTCTACCCAACTGCTACGCACTCTCGCCGCACGTGACGGTCGATGTCAACGAACTGGAGCGGCTCGTCGCAACCGGCGCGGAATCGTTCGAGGAAAAGCAGTTCTTGCGTGAAAACATAGAGGCGCTTTTACAGGCACGCGAAGGCATGACGTTCGATCGCTGGAGCCGATTCACAAATTTGGAACCAAGGATTGAGAACTTGCGCCGGCAGGCGATTGAACTGTATGTACGAGACGGCGTTTCAAGGGAGGACGCCAACACGTTGATCAACCTCGCATTCAGATCGGTCGAGTCGGACCCGTGCGACGAAATCGCCGTCTCGCTGCTCATGCACTCGCAGCTTAACCTCGGGATGCGTGACGGCGCCCTCAAGACATTTCAACGCTATGAATTGGCACTCTCCCGGGAATACGGCCTCAAACCGCAGAGCAACCTTTCGACGCTCGTTGCATGTTGACGTTGGACCAGATGCATGAATTAATCGATACCGCGCACCTGGATGAAATGGCAGCCCAGAGCGGCTGCAAGTCGCGGATCGGGCGGCTCTCGTTTACGCCGGATTCTATTTTGGAGACGCTCCACGAGCGGCTGCTGGAGCGCAAGGTCGTAAAGTTGGTCGAGTTCGGTTGCGGGCACGGAATGTTGCCGCGCTGGCTCGCGCAGCAAGGATCGGCCATTGACTACCTGGGCGTCGATCGCGCAGCATCGGCGGTAGCAGCTGCGCAGCGCGCTGTTCCCGATGCGGCCTTCGTGCCCGGTGATTACCTGAGGTTTGCAACGCCGCGCGTCGATGCAATCGTTTTCTTAGACTCGCTTTTCCACGACGAACTTTCGTTTACGCTCGCACATCGCTTGCTCTCGGCGCTGGAACCGCGGGGAACGCTCTTCATTGGCGCAACGCTGCTTTCCGAACCGCATCACCAAGCATTCATGCGGTCGTGCCGCACCTTGCAGATGCTTGGCTGCGATGTCACCTATGAAGACTGGAGCAAGGATATTGAAAGCGCCGCGCTTGCAATGGCCGCAACATGGCTAAATACTCGTAGTTGGCCGCCGGCACTGGCACCGCTCTTCGAAGCAGAAGCGCGCGAAGTTGTGGATGCGATCGGCGAACGACGATTTATCTATGCGACGCTAGACGCTCGGATAATGTTGCCACCTCGCGCCTCATAACAGCTCCGATCCGGCCGTCGACCAGGTAGCTTTCGAACTCTGGCACGATCACGCGCACCACCGCTATATCTTCTGCGGGCAATTCAACCATTGCGACACTTGGCGCAATAATTTGCGCGCTGCGCAGAAGTTTTGCAAGATCGTCGGCGAGGTCGAACGATGAATGATCTGCTAGCGAAGCAAAGGGGACAATGGTCGTACTCGTCCCTTCCGCCCACCACCGTTGCATCCGCGGACGTTTTCGCCGCACGATGTCTTCGCGTGCACCTTGAATATCGACGAGACGGCTTTGGGCCGCTTCCGTAATCGCGCGAATTGCGGCGTGGGCCGGCGACCACGACGCTCCAATCCCGCACGCTACTTCGATACAATCCGCCGATGGTTCAAGGATGGCTGCATGAATCATGTACGGCAGATCGGGCTCACGCAACAAAAGCAGCCGTAAGTCGAGGCCCGCGGCCCGCACCTGCTCGCAGAGCCGGTCGACCTCGGGATGCGTCGTCGGCTGCTCAATGCGCTCGCCCGCGGCAAGATCGAACTTTGGCGGTTCACCCCCAAGCATGCCCGGAACGACATGCGCGCGTACGTGCGTCAGCGACCAAATGTGGCGCTCGATGAGTTCCATCAGCGCGTGATAGATGGCCTCGAGTATCGTCGAGCCGGATGCAAGCCCGCTCGTATGCGTCGTTGGAAATGTGGGCGTCCCGCGCCATGGGGCCGCAACCAACGCGAGTGGAACGTCGATTCGCGCTCCGGATAGCAAGTCAACGCCTTGCACGCAGTCTAGCGCCGGACCGGATGACTCATAGCGCTGAAGCAAGTGCAAATCGAGATGCTTCTGGATCTCGCCAAGTGGGACCGGCCGCGTTGGCGGATGAAATGCAGCCGCCGTTTGACGCTCGCATGCTTCCATCACCGCGCCAACGAGTGCCTCCGCCCGCGTGCGGCCCTTTCCATTATAAACCCCGAGCGCGTCCTCAGACTTCGGAACCATCGCGGTGACGACTGGGATCCCGATACGATCGAGATAGGTAAGCTCGCCGACACGATGGATCGAATAGCGTTTGCGAAGCGACGGGACTTTTGCGAGCACGCCTTCTAGCGCCGTTTCCCGGTCGAACGTGCCCGGCGCCTTCGGAGCGCGGCGCGCTAAGAGATCGACCATCGGTCCAAATCGTCAAACCACGGAACGTACGGGGCTCGCGGCAATGGAATGTGTACGCGCGGAGCCAGCAATGCGTGGTCGTTGTATGGCGCCATGACTCGCACGATCGCATCGGCAGACAGACGTTGCGATATCGCTGCCTTATCGCCACGCGCGAGGGCTGCATCAAGACGGGGGTCGCAAACGCGGCTGTAGTTGTGCCCCCGCGGAGCGCTGTCCTCGCAGCGAAAATCCGGCGCGATATCCTCTGGAACGGTGTACTGTCCGCCAAAAAAAGCCAGATCGAATTCGCCCGTGCGCAAGGCCGCATCGTAGGCTTGCAGCGGCCACCCTGTGAGTTGCGGCACGACGTTGCTGTCCCGCAAGCGGTCTGCGAGAACTGCCGCAGCGCGTTCCAACGGAGAACCTTTGATATAGAAGATCGTGACGTTGGCCTTAGCGTCTACCTTCCGCGCCTTGTCGACGACCTCAACTCCGGGCAGTAACTCGTTTGTCGGCGCCGCGCGATAGACAAGGCGCGCAATGGACGGACCATCGAGCGCTGCCAGTACCGCCGAGCGGATCGATTCAGCGGCAAGCGTTCCGCGCGTATTCGCAAGCACATAGACAACGCCACTTCTGCGCGAAGCTGCGTGAAAGCCGGATAGATCCAGGGAGTTGCGGTCAGCACCGGCTAGTACGTCGATCTCTCCCGCGCGAAGTGCAATCAGGTTGCCGTTTGGATCACCGAATAGTCGCAACCGAACGGTATCGAAACTTCCGGTCCCAGCTACGCGCGTGAAAACCGTTTGTTCATTGCCATCGCTTTTGATCTTGAACGAGGCCGTCCCAATGAGCCGGTCCGCCTCTCGCCGGATTAACGGAACGGCGATGTTTCCGTACGGCGCAAAAAATGATTGTGCAAAGTCGCTTGTCGCTTGTCTGAGAACGATACGAATCCGCCGCGCACCGATAGCCTCGGCACGAAGAATCCTATCGTACGGAAAGGTCCGCTGCCATGCGATGTTCCTCAAAAGCCGATGGACGCACTCCTTGACGTCCGATGCTCGTAAGGGCTTGCCGTCGTGCCACATAACGCCGTCGCGGAGAGCGTAAAAGAACTCGGTCTGCGCCGCGTTAGCTTTCACCGAGGCGACCGTGGGTAAGCCTTGCGCAAAGATCCAAGCCCTTTCCGCGACATCGGCAAAGGGCATCACGTACGGATCGAGCCCCTTATGCCACGTCACCATGCCTACGCGAAGCTCGCGACTCGGAGCGCGCACGCGTGCACAGCCGGCAATCGACAAGGCTAAAGTACCGCTCAAGAACAAGCTTCTGCGCACCGTGCATCCTTCGCAAGCACAGTCTCCGAATCCTAAACCAGGTTTCCTCGTGGGCCGCCAGGCGCCGCTCCTTTACGCCCTGGCGCTCATCAACGAAGCGATGACGAATGCAAGCCCACGGGCGATCCGCATTACGGCGCCGGCGGGGCATGGCAAGTCCGCCTTTCTCGACGAACTTGCAACCAGGCTGTCCAGCACGGAAGAGAGTATCGTGTTTCGCGCGACTGCGGCGTTCGCGTCCGGAGACGGTGATGTGCTCGTCGACCTCCTCAAGTCGCAGTCGACGAAGATTCGAAACCAACGTGCGTCTTACATAAGTGGACTCGAATCGCTTTTCGATGGCACAATCGCATCCCGCGATCACTTGCGGCTCGGACTGATTCGCCTAATCGAGGCCCTCGCTGAGGACGTTCCGGTCCACATTTTGGTGGACGACGCGCAGTGGTGTGACACCGACTCGCTCGATGCTATCGTTTCTCTCGTGTCGCTCCCACAGCGAAAAGTAGCGATCGTTTTTGCCACGCGTCCGAGCTCGATCCATCCCAAGATGATCATTGATGAGCTTGCGCTCGGGTCGCTCGATGCGCAAAGCTCCGCTGACTTGGTGCGCCGTTACTATCCCACGGTCAGCGATGCGGTTAGCGACGCTATAGCGCGCGTTTGTGCGGGAGTACCACTCGACCTTGTCATGCTCTCCTCACAAGCAGCTCTCGGTTCATTTACGGATCCTGCTCAACTCCATTCGACGCTCGCCGAAACGATCGCCGGGGATGTCGCGCAAATGCCTCCGGAATCGAGCGAGCTTCTCCAAGCGTGCGCGCTGCTGGACGAACCGGTTAACTATCGCGTCCTGAGCACTACATTCGGAGAAAGCACAACTCCGAACGGGCTAATACGCTTGATTCCCCGGTATCTCGCGCAGGGAGAGGGCGGCCTCGTTTTCACCCACGCTCTTGTGCGCGAGGCGGTTCTGGGAACAATAAAACTGCCCGCAAACCTCCAAACGCGCCTACTTAACGCAATTGACGACGTTGATGCGCCAACAGAAGAACTTCTCGTAACCGCAGCAAACTTTGCACGGGCTACGGGCGATACAAAGCGCATCGTCCAGAAATCGCTCCTATTGGCCGATCTCGCGCGCGCAAATAAACATTGGCACGTTGCCGCGGACGCTTATGAAGCCGCCTTTGGTTGTGTTCCGCGCCCTCGGGCGGACTATATTGAGCACTACACTCGCTATGTTGAAATCCTCCGTTTACTAGAGCGCGATGACGACGCGCGATTATTTCTTGAACCCTTACTCGCAGAGCTCTCCCAGAAAGGCATGCCGGCCGGATTGTGCGTTCTGGCTGGGGTGCTTGCAAACGTCTTATTCCAATTAAACGAATACGAGCGTGCGCTATCAGTTTGCAACCGGTATGCAAGCGCGACCGAGTCCGTGCATGACAAGGCAGAGCTTGAATCCGTCTCGCTGAGTCTACAGGTTCACAATGGCAACGCGCAGCTGATCGACGACAACCGCTTTGAGGGCCTTCTGAATTCTGCACCACCTTCAGCAATCGAGAGAAGATTGCGGATTGCGCGCGTGCTCGTGAACGTTCAGCGAGGCATCTCAGAGGCGGTAACCAGCGACCTTGCTGGTCTTACGGCGCAGATCGGCAGAGCTTCCGACATCCAATTTCCTTACCTCCTTGACCTCCACCGCATTTGGACCTGGCACAAGGACGGCGCGCGCGTCCGGGACTCCTTACTTGAGTCCCTAGCATACGGTTCAGCGAGTCTTGCGTACCATCTATCATTTCTTACATACGTGGATTTTGCTTGCGGACATTGGCCGGTCGCACTCGCGCGGGTGCACGATTTTCAGATTCAACGGTTCTCGACGTACGATCTCGACGCCGTCCTTATTCCGTGTGCCGCTATTCTCGCACTGGGCGGAACTGACGACGGCATCGAGCAAATCGTGAAACGGCGCGCGCGAGACTTGCTGGCCCAAGGAACCGTAACGGCCGCCGGTGAGCTCGTACTTTGGTATCTCGCATCGCCACAGACGGAAGCGGCTTCCCCCGAGGCCATTATCTTCGCAAAGAAATGGTTAGCGATGCCCCCGCAAATGACGTGGCATCGGCCGGCCGCGATTGTCGCAGCGTTTTTCTCAGACCGCTATCCCGAGTGGTCCGATCTACAGGCGCAGCCAACTTGGGCAGCATCGCGACTCAATCGCGCAGCATTGGATTTTCGTAGTGGGTGGCGCACGCGCGAGCGCGCGCCGCTCGAACGCGCGGAAGAAGCGTTCAGGCGGCTGGGTGCCGACTCCCTCGCAATGCTAGCGCGAGGACGCCTCCATGGCGCGGAAGTGCGGCTCGATAAGGCACCGCGCGATCATTTAACGCCTCGCGAGCAAGAAGTCTGCCTACTGCTAGCCGAAGGGTTGACGAACCGCGCAATCGCCCAGCGGCTTTTTATTAGCGAGCGTACTGTAGCGACGCACGTGTCGAGTTCGCTTGCGAAGGTTGGTGCACGGACGCGAACGGAACTAGCACGACTACTTGCAGATTAGCCTGCCGAATCTGGAACAGGCATTTGATGAAGGACTTTTAGCGCGGAATCAGGGTTCGAATCGTTGTCGTATTCCTTGAGCGATATCTCGAAGACTCCCAGCACAGAGCGGTAATTTTCGAGCGCCGCGGTCCACACAAGAAAGACATCATAAAGGTTGATCGCCGGCAAACCCGGCATGTTTGGTAGCTGGGCTTGAGCGGCGTTAACGATGTTTCGAATAGCGTCGACATAGAGTCCGGCTTTGCCCGGATTAGGATCATAATCAAAATCTTTAACGATCGCGGCAAGTGCCGCTAATTGGCCCCTAGGGTCACCACTGGAAGCAAGTTCCCACAGACCCTTTGACAGGGCCTTCGCCCAGGCGGCTAGATCCGACGCGCTAGCTGACTTCTCCAATTGATTCATCGGACTGGGAAAATGCGGGTAAAAAACTCTAGGGCGCTTCGGATCCGGCACTGGGACAGGAGCGGAAGATTTTTCGGACGGCATGTGCAAGTACCCCGTAACTTAGCAAGAGCGTATTGCTCGAATTTCTGCTACGGAGATGCGGACTCATGCTGCATGCGCGACTGTTCGGGGTCAGCCGCTACGACAATGGTGACCTTCTCGGAGGCTGCGGAAACGATGCCGCTCGGACGACCCTGTTTTTGCGGAGCAGAGGGTACAACGCCCAACCGTTCTTCGATGGAGCCGCCACCAAAAGTACGATTCTGAGCGAGCTTCGCGGACTCGTCGAGCAATTGAGGGCAGAACCCGGTTCGTTTGGCGTTTTCTACTTCAGCGGACACGGTTTTGCTTCGCTGGTGGACGGCAAGCCCGAAAGTATGTTGTGTCCTGCCGACTGGCTGGGATGCGCGCCCCAGTCGGGAGTTCTTTCCAGCGAGATGCACGACATCGTTCAGCCCTTGAGAGCAAGTAGCTCGCGTCTCGTCGCCATTTTTGATGCCTGCTGTTCGGGAGGCATGGGCCCGTGGCTCATGCAGTACGCCGACGCGGAGGGTCTCGTACAGCCGTCACCTCTAACCGGGCAGGCAAAATGCTTCGGCGCTCCCCTGATCGAGCCGAAAGACACGCCCCCTTTCTTGACTTCGGGCCTCGCGCTCTTTGATGGGATTACGATCCTGTCGGCCTGTGCTCCCGATGCGGTGGCAACGGAAGTCGGCAGCGCACCATTCGGTAAGGACGAAGGGCCGGGCGGCGTTTTCACCTATGCCCTGCTCGACGTGCTACGCGACACTTCGGAAACTTTCGAGCTTCACTCGATCACCGCAGCAGCGGCCAAACTGATCAAGGACAATCACTTCACACAAACGCCGCAAATCATTCAAAATCAAAAAGGCGAAGTGTTGTTTCCCTCGCACCCGAAAACGCCGTAGATGCGAAGAAGCCACGGCCGGCAATGAGCCGCGGCTCTCCGTCCTTACGAAGTGATTTAGAAACTATTGACCGGGATGCGCGCGGTCGTACGCTTCGGCTTCGAGTAGCTGCTGGCGAGCTTTAGTCATAAGATCGATCGCTTGTTCGCGATGGCCGCCGTAGTCGCGGCCGTCGCGTTGCAATTCGTCGATTAGGCGCTCCAGGCGCGCGCGGACGAAACGGATGTTGCGAAAGCTGCCGTGCTCGAGGCGGCGGTTGTGCGCGTTCATTGTGCTCCCGTTATTACCGATGGGCCCATTAACGGTGGTTCCTTTGGGCAAGGTTACAGTTTGGGCGCTGGCTGCACCCGCGATGAGAGTGGTTGCGAGAGTGCCGGTGACGAGCAGTGCTTTGATATTCATTAGTGGTACATGCTCCTTATTCCGTGAATGAAGACGAAGGTGATATGTTCGGGGTAACGGCGCGCGAAAACGGCGCAGTTCCGCCTGCACGCAGGTCTAATTCAGGGTTAAGTTCGCTCTAAGGAGTTTTTAAGTCAAGGAGCCCAGTGCGGCTTGGGCGGCCGCGAGGCGCGCGATGGGTACACGATAGGGCGAACACGAAACGTAGTTCAAACCGAGGCCGTGGCAGAACGCCACACTTGTTGGTTCACCGCCATGTTCGCCACAAATTCCGATTTTCAAATCGGTTTTTTGTTTGCGCCCCAGCTCAACGGCTTGACGCATGAGGCCGCCGACGCCTTGCCGGTCGAGCACCTGGAAGGGATCGTCTTTGAGAATTTTCTTCTCAAGATACGCCGGAATAAATGACGCCTCGGCGTCGTCGCGACTGTAGCCATACGTCGTTTGGGTCAGGTCGTTGGTTCCGAAGGAGAAAAACTCGGCATATTCCGCTATCTCGTCGGCCACGATGCACGCGCGCGGCAATTCGATCATCGTGCCGATACGGTAGTCCATCGCGCACCCCTGCGTGGCCATCACCTCGTCCGCGATGGCCTTCGCAGCCTCGAAAGTTTCAAGCATCTCTTCTTTCGTCCCGACACCGGGAATCATGACTTCGGGGCGCACCTCTACGCCGCGATCCTTGAGCTCGCACGCGGCTTCAAAGATAGCGCGTACTTGCATCGCATAGATCTCCGGATACACAATTCCCAACCGGCAAACGCGCAGGCCCAACATGGGATTTTGCTCGTGCAGTTGTTGTACGCGCTTGAGAATCGCTGCCTTTTCCTTGTAGGCAGCCGAGTCGGTACCGGATTTAATTCGCAGCTCCGTCGTTTCCACCAGGAGCGTTTCGAGCGAGGGCAAGAATTCGTGCAACGGCGGGTCGAGAAGGCGGATCGTCACCGGATAGCCTTGCATCGCTTCCAGGATTCCTCGGAAATCGTCGCGCTGGAACGGCAGCAGGGTGGTGAGCGCCTCTGCGCGCGCTTGCGGAGTGTTTGCAAGAATCATGCGCTGCACGACCGGCAGGCGGTCTTGCTGCATAAACATGTGCTCCGTGCGGCACAGCCCGATGCCCGTTGCGCCGAGCTCGCGCGCTTTTTTGGCATCTTGCGGAGTATCGGCATTCGCCCAGACTTCCATCGTGCGAACTTCGTCGGCCCAGCTCAAGAACGTCGCGAGCCACTCGGGAAGTGTCGATGGCGGATCGATCAGGGTAAGTTTTTTTGCGATCACGTTGCCCGTTGTGCCGTCCACCGTGATCCAGTCGCCTTCATTGAGCGTGACGTCGCCGATCGTCAAGGTATGATTGCGGCGGTCAATCTGCAGCGCATCGCAACCCGCAACGCATGGCTTGCCCATCCCGCGCGCGACGACCGCCGCATGGGACGTCGCGCCGCCCTTCGCGGTGAGAATGCCTTTGGAAGCAATCATGCCGTGTACGTCGTCCGGCGTCGTCTCAACTCGCACGAGAATTGTATCCTTGCCTTCTTCTTTCCATCTCTCCGAGGAATCCGGATCGAAAACGATCTGTCCGGTGGCCGCGCCAGGTGAGGCGTTTAGACCTTTGCATGCAACCGCGTAGGATTCGTTCGCATCGATGCGCGCGTGAAAGAGTTGATCGAGCGACGATGCGCTGACGCGGCTCAGCGCTCCCTTTTTATCGATGAGCCCTTCGGAGACCATGTCGAGTGCGATGCGCACGGCCGCTTCTGCGGAACGCTTGCCGCTGCGCGTTTGCAGCATGTACAGTTTGCCGCCTTCGACCGTGAATTCCAGGTCTTGCATGTCCCGATAGTGCCGCTCCAGCCGTCCCGCAATTTCCTTAAATTGATTGTAGATAGCCGGCTGCGCCGTCTCGAGGTCGGAGATCTTCTGCGGCGTGCGCGTGCCGGCAACAACATCTTCGCCCTGTGCATTCACGAGATACTCGCCGTAGAGGCAGTTCTCGCCCGTATTCGGATCGCGCGTAAACGCGACGCCCGTGCCCGAGTCATCGCCCATGTTTCCGAAGACCATCGAAACGACGCTCACCGCCGTGCCCCACTCATCGGAGATTTTGTTGTAGCGCCGGTAATCGATGGCGCGCTTTGAATTCCACGATTCGAAGACCGCGCGAATCGCGAGGTTGAGTTGCTCGCGAACGTCTTGCGGAAACGCACGACCCGCGTGTTCTTCCACGATCGTTTTGAAATCGCCGGCGAGTTTTTTCCACGTTGCGGCGTCAATCTCAGGGTCGTTCTTGACCCCCAGATGCTTTTTCTCATCCTCGATGCGGTCTTCGAAGAGCTGCTTTTCCAGATTGAGCACCACGCATGAGAACATCATGATGAAGCGCCGGTAGGCATCCCACGCAAACCGCTCGTTGCCCGTCATCTGCGCGAGTGCAAGCACGGTTTGATCGTTGAGTCCAAGATTGAGGATGGTGTCCATCATGCCCGGCATCGAGACACGGGCACCGCTGCGCACCGAAACGAGCAACGGTTGTTCCCCGCGGCCAAAGGTCTTCTTCGTATCGCGCTGGAGCCGCTGCATAGCGTCGTCGATTTGCGCTTGCAACCCATCGGGATAGGCGCCGCCTGAGGCAAAGAAACTCAAACACGCTTCTGTTGAAATAACAAAGCCTTCCGGAACCGGAAGCCCTGCGCTCGTCATCTCGGCGAGACCCGCGCCTTTGCCACCAAGCAGATCGTTCATCGAGCCGTCCGCTTCATCAAAGAAGTAGACGAACTTCGTGGCGGTCTTAGCGCCCTGCGTCACTGAAGCTTTTCACTGAAGTAGGACCCGAGCCGGTCGACTGCAATGCGTTCCTGCCTCATCGAATCACGTTCGCGCACGGTCACGCTCTGGTCTTCGAGCGAGTCGTAGTCGAACGTGACGCAGAATGGCGTACCGATTTCATCTTGACGCCGGTAGAGTTGTCCGATATTACCCTCGTCGTACTGTGTGCGAAACTTCGGGCGCAGACCCGCCTCGATGGCCCGGGCGCGTTCGACAAGTTCCGGCTTGTTTCGCGCCAGCGAGAACACCGCCACCTGCTGCGGCGCGATCTTGGGGTGAAAGCGCAGCACGACCCGCTCCGTTTCTTTGCCATTGGGATCGACGCTCTTCTCTTTTTCGTAGGCATCGATCAACATAGTAAGCGTGGTGCGGTCCATGCCGGCCGAACTCTCGATCAAGATCGGCGTGTAGTGCTGTTTTGCAGCCTCGTCAAAGAAGCGCAAATCTTTGCCCGAGAGTTTCATGTGTGCGTCGAGGTCGTACGTGCCGCGATGGGCGATAGATTCTAGCTCACCCCAGCCCCACGGGAACAGATATTCAACGTCGATACCGGCCTTCGCATAATGAGGCCGCTCATCGGGCGGTAATTCGTAAAAGCGTAGACGGTCGGGCTTGACGCCGTAATCCGAATACCACTTCTTGCGAGCGTCGACCCACTCGCCAAAGACCGTCATATCGTTGCCATCGTCGGGCACGAAATATTCAAGCTCCGCTTGTTCGAATTCGCGCTGGCGAAACGTGAAATTGCCGGGCGTAATTTCATTGCGGAAGGATTTACCGATCTGCGCGATACCAAACGGTGGTTTTTTGCGCGCGGTCTGATAAATATTTTTAAAGTTTACGAACATGCCCTGAGCAGTCTCCGGACGCAAGTAGGCGATGGAAGCCGTATCTTCCATTGGACCAATATGCGTTTGCATCATCAGATTGAAACTGCGCGGCTCAGTGAATGAATTCTTGCTACCACAGTCGGGACACTGATCGAGGTTCGCTAAATGGTCAGCACGAAAGCGGTGCTTGCAGACTTTACAGTCGATCATTTTATCGTGAAACTGGTCGACGTGTCCGGATGCCTTCCAGACCAACGGGTGCATGATAATGGACGAGTCAAACGCCACCACATCATCACGCTTGAGGACCGTCTCGCGCCACCATGCTTCCTTGACGTTGCGTTTGAGGACGGCGCCGAGCGGGCCGTAATCGTAGAAGCCGCCGATGCCCCCGTAAATCTCGCTGGACTGAAAAATAAAACCGCGGCGCTTTGCCAGCGCCGTGATCTCGTCCATGGTTACTCGGGGTGCAGTCGCTGCGGTCTCCGTCATCGGAGGCGAATTCGGTCAGTGCTTGGGGCTTGCCTTTTTAGCTTCGGCCTTTGAGTTTGCGAACTGAATCTTGACCGGCGCGATATAGCACGGCGGCCATTTCTTCGCAAAGCAGACCTGCACGGGCGTTTGATGCCGAGGTTGTATCGGCGGCAACGTTGGCTTCGGGCCCATGAGCACCACGAGCGACAGAACTAAATATAACATGAGGCTCCTTTCGCTGCTTATAAACGCCAACGCAGGACAAGCCGAAATATGACCGCTGCCTTCAGCTCGGCGGTCAAAACCGTTGCGCAGTCGTGGCAAATGTGATATTTTCGGCACTGTATCAGGCCGTCGACACATCGAAACGCGCGAAGCGCCGCAGTAATGCGGCGCTTCGTTTCAGTTACACCAAGCTTCGACAACATCCAACGAATCGCGTTCTGGCAGACGACGTCCCGTTGTCATGAGCGCCTGTGCGAGTGATGGTGACAGGCTGGGGCGCTTCGATGGCGTCGACTGTCGGCGTGATACACCGCACAGCACCGGGTTCGATTCCCGGGCGCTCCAGCCGCAGCAGCACGGTGCTGTTGCGAAAGCGCCGCAGATGTGCTAGAGTCGGTACGTATCACGCCGACAAGGCACATCGAAACGCACGAGGCGCCGCAGTAATGCGGCGCTTCGTCTTTTCCAAGCTTAAGCTCGGGACGGTTGAGCCTTGGGTTGAGTCTCGGCGCGCAACTGCCCGCAGGCGGCGGCGATATCGCGCCCCATGTTTTGACGCACGGTCGTGGGCACGCCGGCCGCATCGAGAATCGCGGCGAACTTCCAAATCTTCTCTTTTTCGGTGCCGCTGTATGGCGCATCGGGCGTGCTGTTATACGGAATAAGATTGACGTGATAGAGATGTCCAGCCATCAGGCGCGCGAGTTGCCGCGCATGTTCTTCTTGATCGTTGACGTCCTCTAGCATTACGTATTCGAAAAAAATCTTGCGCTTGGTCTTCGCGATGTAACGCTCGCACGCGGCCATGAGTTCGTCAATCTTCCACTTGCGGTTCACCGGCATCATCGCGGAGCGTACTTCGTCGTTCGGTGCATGCAGCGAGATCGCCAAATTGACTTGTAAATGCTCGTCGCCGAATTGATCGATCTGCGGCACAAGGCCAACCGTCGAAATCGTAATGTGCCGATGACCCAGCCCGAATCCGTTCGCGTCGTTTAGAAGGGCGACGGCGCGCATCACGGGCTCGTAATTATGGAACGGTTCGCCCATGCCCATGAAGACGATGTTGGTAATCCGCTTGCCTTTCTCTGCGAGTTGCCGCGCAAAGTAGCGCGTTTGGTCGAAAATCTCGGTCGCTTCGAGTTGCCGTGTAAAACCGGCTTGACCCGTCGAGCAAAACGCGCATGCGTACGCGCAACCGGCTTGGCTTGAAATGCAGACGGTATTGCGGTCGCCATAGAATTCCATCAGCACCGCCTCGACCTCGGCACCATCGGCCAGGCGGAAAAGACCCTTCGTGGTCTGCTTATCGGTCGAGTGCTGAACGACCACCGGTGTAACGGAATCGAATGAGAAGTTGAGCTGCTGCAATTTTGCGCGCAATTCTTTGGGCAACACGGTAACGTCGCCAACCTCAGCTACGAGCTCCTTAGCGGCCGCCCGGTACAATTGTTGCAGCCGATAGGGCTTGAGGTCGAGCTCGCGCGCAAAAGCCGCCGCATCCGCGAACCC
>JBHEMH010000004.1:0-73652 GCA_046262675.1 Vulcanimicrobiaceae bacterium | reverse complement strand
ATATCACACTTCGAAGAGGGTGGCTTGCTCGATTTCCGGCCGTTCCGGCGCCGGAGTAGCTTCTTGAAGTTTGGCACGCACGAGCTTAAGATCGTGCCAGACTTCGCGCTTGACCCCGATCATGGTATTGCCGGTCTGGCGCAACACGTAGGCTGGATGGAATGTTACCATCAGGGGGATGCCGTGGGGGCCCTCATACCAGGCGCCGCGCTGTTTTGTAATAAGAAACTTTGGACCGAGAAATGTCTTTGCCGCGGGGGCACCAAGTGCGAGAATCACTTTTGGCGCAATGATCTCGATCTGGTCGTCGAGGTAAGGACGGCAGTTCGCCATCTCGATTGGCTCCGGCGCCCGATTGCGTAACTTCTCGCCTTCTTTAAACGTCGGGCGGCACTTGACGGTGTTGCAAATATACACGTCTTCGCGCGGCAATTCGATCGCAGCAAGCATTTGATCGAGCAGCGCACCGGCACGACCGACGAACGGACGTCCGAGCCGGTCTTCCGTTTCGCCCGGGCCCTCACCGATCACCATGAGCCTCGAGCACGGGTCACCTTCGCCGTAGACATTATTGCAGCGTGTGTACCCGATCTCACATTTTCGGCACGCCGCCGCAATCGTTGCCTGCCGTATCAAACGCGCTTCGCGCGCCGCGCGTTCGGCTAAACTCATGTTTCATGCGCCAGGACGATCGCCTGGCCGTAACACAAGACCTTGGTGCCATCAGCGCTTTCCGTAATTTGAAATTCCACTTTGATCACACCGTTTGCGCCTAAGACATCGGCGCGCTCGCGCATCGCCTCGAGCGCCTCTTCACGCGCACGTTCGGCATCCGTCAAGTATTCAATCGGTGCAAGTCCGATGAAGGCGCCGATGCTGCGGAAGGTCGCGCGCACGATGTCGCGCGGACGCACCGCTTGCCCGTGCACGTACCCTAACGTTTTCACAATCCGGAAGCCGTCGATCTGATCGACGGTTACAATAGCTTCGCGAGCGATCAATTTAAAGGCGCTCCGCCTAGCTCCGCAACCTTCATCGCAAAAGATCCATTCCCCGTGGGCGCCTCAAACATCATGATCTTGTTCCCAACTGGATGGCGGCGTATGCGACTGCTGCGGCGAGCGCAAGGTAGAGCACGTAGCGGCCGAGGAGGGCGGCCGCTAAGCTATAGTACCAAAATGGGCCATGATGTTTTAGCCAATATTTGCGCCGGGAGCGCCGCTTCATGCCTTCAACGCTTGCTCCGCGCGAGCTGCCCTGCCCGATGTGCGTCGCGCGGGCCGAAGGCACGAACCAGGTTTCGAAGCCTGCATCCGACATACGTTTTGCGAGATCAACTTCTTCGTGATACATGAAGTAGCGTTCGTCGAACGCGCCGGTCTTAGTTAAGGCCTCGCGCCGCAGCACCAACGCAGCCCCGATCACCAAATCCACCCGTCGTGGATCATTGTAATCCCACGAACGCAGGGCGGCACCGTTTGCGAAGCGGCGTAAGAACGGCCACTCGCCCCACGCACTTGAGCGCAGAAACGCTCCGATCCACGTATCGAACTGGCCGCATGACTGCGCAACGGTCCCATCAGCCTCGAAAATTTTCGGGCCGGCCATTGCGGCCTGCGGATGATCTTGCATGAAGCTAACGAGCGCGCTGAGCGCTCCCGCCTCCAGGGTGGCATCGGGATTGAGCAAAAAAATATATGGCGAACTTGTTTGTGCGATCGCGCGGTTGACCCCCGCCCCAAATCCGAGATTCTCGCCATTCTTGATCACATGAACGTGACCGCCGTACACTTCTTTGAGGAAAGCCACGCTGCCATCGGTCGAGCCGTTATCCGAAACGACGACCTGCGCGAACTGGGGATCCTTCTCGATCTCCGGCAGTGCAAAAACGGAGTCAAGCGCGGCGCGCAAATTGTCGCGATCGTTCCAATTGACAACGATAACGTCGACTGCGCTCACGGTTTACGGCTGCACTAGCGAGCGCATCTGCAGATACGCCCAGATAAAAAGATCGATCTCGCCGTCCAAAACGGCCTGCGTATTGCCTGTCTCGACGTTGGTTCGATGGTCTTTGACCAAGTTGTACGGGTTGAGAACATACGAGCGAATCTGCGATCCCCACTCGTTTGCCTTGCGCTCGCCCCGCAGTTCAGAAAGTTTTTGATCGCGCTTTTCAATTTCGAGCTGCACGAGCTTGGCGCGAAGAATGTTCATTGCAACCTCACGATTCTGCATTTGCGAGCGCTCCTGCTGGGATGCAACGATCGTGTTGGTTGGAACGTGGACGATGCGAATTGCGGATTCGGTTTTGTTGACGTATTGCCCACCGGCCCCGCCTGCTTTGAAAGTTTCAACGCGCAGATCTTCTGCTTTGATTTCAACATCGGTAGCTTCGCCCGCTTCGATCTCCGGAATGATATCCAGGCCCGCAAATGAGGTGTGCCGGCGGTGAGCGGCATCAAAGGGAGAGATGCGAACGAGGCGGTGCACCCCACGCTCGCTCTGGAGCATTCCATACACATTGCGCCCGCGAATGAAAAACGTGACCGACTTAAGGCCCGCTTCTTCACCCGGCGATTCATCCGCAATGTGCGTCGTGAAACCTTTGCTCTCGGCCCACCGTAAGTACATGCGCGTGAGCATTTGCGTCCAATCGGCAGCATCGACCCCTCCGGCACCGGCGTAAATGCTCACGATTGCATTGTGATCGTCGAACTCCCCGCTGAAGTTGGCGGCCATCTCCAACTCATCGAGTTCCGCCCCGGCGCGCTGGATGTTGGCGTCGATGTCTTCCGTCGCGCCAGGCTCGCCGGCCATGAGTTCCGATATTTCGCGCGCATCCGTGAGCGCCCGCTCGATGCGATCCATGCGCTCCGTATCGGCACGCACATCGGCCAACTGTTTCATCACCCGCTGCGCGGCGTCGGCATCACTCCAGAACGTATCGGTACGCGAGCGCTGATCGAGCTCGGTTACGGTGCGGGATTTGCCCGCGTAGTCAAAGACGCTCCTTGAGCGTCGAGAGGCGCTCGGAAAGGCGCGCGATGGTGGTGTTCTGCGAGTCGCTCATAGCGGCAAACCGGGTTCGATGCGCTACCGGGCCACCCTTTCCACGGGCGGCATACGGCGTGAGAAGAGCATTGAACAGCACCGCGGAGGACAAATCATGAGCCAGCTTCATATGCCGCTCGAGCGGCTCCAGCAACAGTTCGGCACCCAAACGGGCCAATTCACGCAATCTCTTGCACCCGCGACCGACTGGACAGGTCAATCGAGCCTGCTTCCCCTACGCCGCCCAAACGATGGAATTTTCCAGCGGCAAGGCTGCCCCCAAAATCCAATAGGGGCGAGCTTTGGGACTTTTATGCTCGGCAATATGCCGACGTATGGGCCCATCGGCCAGCTCATTCAGCAATTGATGGGCCTGCTGCAGCAACTTCTGGGGACCGCCGGAGGCATCTCGCAAGGGCCGCCGCCCGAGAACTTTTACAACGACGCAACCGCGAGCTCTACGGGCGATCCGCATCTCGCGTTCGGCGGCACCCGGGCGAACGGACAAGCGCAGAACGCGCACTTCGACTCAATGTCTAGCCATAACGATCTCGTGGATTCTGATTCATTTGCCGGAGGGTATCAAGTCTCGACGCAGGTAACGACGCCGAATGCAAACGGCGTGACCAGCAATCAAAGCGCGACCGTAACGACCAACTACGGCGCCACACAAGTCTCGCTCGACCGAAGCGCAAATGCGTCGATTACCGAAAATGGCCAAGCCGTCTCAATCTCTGCGGGGCAAACGCTCGACCTTGGGAACGGCGAAACCGTTACGAAAAACAATGACGGGTCGCTCTCGGTGATCGGCGTCAATGGGCAAGGCGGGACAATCAACACCACGCTGCGCGCTACGGGCGGAGGCGTCGACGTTACGACGACCGCGCACAATGTGGATGTCGGCGGCGACATCGTCAACGGCAGTCAACAAACGCCGCAGCCGCAGCCGATTGTGTGGGAAAATCCCATGAGGCGCCCGATGCATTTAGCCTAAAAGAAGAAGCCCGCTCCGGCGGGCTTCTCTGCGTCAGGAGCGGTACGAATTGTGGTGGCCGCCATTGCGGGTTGTATGGCCGTCACCAAGATTAGAGTTACCCTCGAGAAAGTTTGTGTTTCTCACTTCTTGCGCCTGCGGCCCCGTATACCGAAGAACGTACAATCCGTTGCGAACGTCAATCACGTAGATGAGGCCATTTCGAATAATCGGATAGCTCCAAAACGCAACCTTGTTCGGGCCGCGAGTCAAAGCCGGGTCTTCGGTTGCGACCGTTGCAAGCGGCGAAGGAGAAAAGAACCCTGCTGCCGCCGGACGATAGGCATTGCGGATGTCGGTGATTTGCAAGCCGCCTGAGTGCCACGAGATGATCGCCAAATCTCGTAGGACGGTCGGATTGTGAGAGGAGTAGCTCGTGTATTGCTCGGTCAGCGGATCGTCGGATGCGCTGCCGCAAAACGAAGCGGTGTCCTGGCTAATCTTGAAACGGCCAACGATTGCGGGATGCGTCTCGTCAGCGATGTTGATGAGATGCTCCCAGCCCCAGGGACAGCCGTATTTTGGATCGGTGAATGTCCCGTAGACTTCGTCGGTCGTTACGACAAGCGGCCGCCCCGGCACTTTTACCGCGGAATGCGCGTTGGCACACGCCTTCCGGCACGAGATCGGTACTGCGCGAGCATTAGCGGGCGTTTGTCCCCACACGGGCCTATTGAGCGGCTGCGTTATCAGAGCGGCATTGAGGGAAATGACGCGACCGGGGTTCGCCTTGGCAACAGAAGCCGTATCCAGGATAAGGAACTCGCCCGCTTCCAAAGACAAATATGTCCGCCGACCGTCGTCCGAAACGCTCATGGAGTGGACGAACAAATTGCAGTTGTACGGCCCGCAGACATGTTTTGAAGAACTCGGGTAATCCGCGCCGCCAGTGCCGGGAAAGAGTGCATTCCAAGTCCCCTCTGCAACCTCGGTCGCTGGTGAGCCTTGGCTCACGCGACTAATATCCGCGACCATCAGATTCGGCACAGCCGGGTCGGTCGATACGGTTGGGGTTGATAGATAGAGAAGCGCTCGATCCGGATTCGCCGGATCGACCCAGAGGAACATTTCGTGCGGCTTGACTTGCCGTCCGGCTAGCGACGTCGGCACGTAGCGCGAAAGGAATTTCGGCTTTAGCGGATCGCCTAAGTCGAAAAAGGAGAGATCAAAGGGAAATTCCTTGTCGGTGCCATCTTGGCATGCGTGAATCATATGGCTGCAGTGGAAGTTCATCACGATCAATAATTTTTTCTGCGGCCATGCACGTAATTCGCGGGTCGTAACACCGAGGTTGCCCGCATACGGTTTGCCAATCTCTCCGACGATCGTGGGCTCAGCCGGATTTTTAATGTCGACGATAAGAATTCCCGGGTGCGGGTGCGGGCATGCGTTTCCCGATGGCAGGCCCGTGGCACCTACACACGTCGCCGAGCTGTCGGTGCGGTTGCCAATGTAGATGTAATGATCATAAATGGCCAATGCGGCGTTCATGCCGCGCTCAAAAAGCGGATTGGTGCCGACCAGCTCAATATTGTGGTTTGGCGTATTCCCAAGCGAAGCGGTTGTCAACGTCGCCGGGAAAAAGAACGTCGCACACAGCGTGGCGAAAATTGCAGAACGTTTCGTAAAAATGCTCCTCACTTTTAGGCAGTTACGCCGTGGCATTTTTTGAATTTTTTCCCGCTGCCGCATGGGCAAAGATCGTTACGCCCGACTTTCGCGTCGCCGCGGGTAATGGGCTTCTGGGGTTCGCCGTCGCCAAGGTTCGTGTGGATCGGGCCGTTCGGCTTGCCAGGAATGGGCCCGAGTAACTGTTCTGCTGCCTTTTCATCGAGACGCGAAGGCTGCGGGCTAATTTCACCGCTCGGCAGCGACTCAATCGGAGGCAAGCCAGCGGGTCTATTGCCCCCGGAACCGTCCTCGGGCGGAGCATGCTCGATAACAATACGGAAGACGCCCTTGATCGCTTCGTCCGCAATGTTGTTTTTAAGGTCTTCGAAAATCTCGTAGGCTTCTTTTTCGTACTCGACGCGCGGGTCTTTCTGGCCGTACCCACGCAGACCGATACCGGTTTTGAGCGCATCCATCACGTGCAGATGGTCGACCCATAAGCGGTCGATGATCGGCAACATGAGATAGCGCGATTCGACGACGCGCATGATCTCCGGCGTAATCTCTTCTTCTTTGCGTCCGTACGCTTGGACCGCGAGGCCATGCAGCCGCGTACGCATCTCGTCGCGGTCCATCTTTTCTAGATTTTCTACACTCACACTCGATTTGACCGGGAAGATCATCTCAAGCTCACCCAGAACTTCGGGAAGATCCCACTCGCTGGGATGCATGTTCTCGCCGGCGTATTGGCCGACGACTTCATCAACCTTATCTTGCAGCGTCTGCAGCATATACTCGCGCGAATCGAATTCGCCACGCAGAATTGCACGGCGGTCTCCGTAGATCACCTCGCGCTGCTTATTCATGACGTCGTCGTATTCGAGGACGTACTTCCGAGCCTCGTAGTTGTGATTCTCGACCTTGCTCTGCGCGCGCTCGAGCGACTTCGTGACCAAGCCCGCCTCGATCGGCGTATCGTCACTAAAGCCGACGCGGTCCATGATACTGGTCATGCGGTCACCGAAAAGGCGCATCAGTTCGTCTTCAAACGAAACGTAAAAGCGTGTGCTGCCCGGATCGCCTTGACGGCCCGCACGGCCCCGCAGCTGATTATCGATGCGCCGCGACTCGTGCCGCTCCGTTCCGATGATGTGCAATCCGCCGTTCGTAGGGACGCCTTCACCGAGTTTGATATCGACGCCACGGCCCGCCATATTTGTCGCGATCGTGACCGTGCCGGGCTGTCCGGCATCTTTGATTATTTGCGCTTCTTGCTCGTGATATTTTGCATTGAGTACGCTGCACTCAACCCCGCGCCGGCGCAACTTCGCCGCTAAAAGCTCAGACTTCTCGATCGAGCGCGTTCCTACCAGGAGAGGGCGGCCCTTTTGGTGTTCCGCGATGATCTCGTCGATTACGGCATTAAATTTTGCATCTTCGGACTTGTAGACGATATCCGACATGTCCTTACGCGCAACCGGCATGTTCGTCGGAATCACGACGACATCCAAGCTGTAGATGTCGCGGAACTCGCGCTCTTCGGTTTTCGCGGTACCGGTCATGCCCGCGAGCTTGTCGTACAAGCGGAAATAGTTTTGGAAGGTGATGGTCGCGAGCGTTTGATCTTCGCTGCGCACCTTGATGCCTTCTTTGGCCTCAATTGCCTGGTGGATGCCGTCGGAATAGCGGCGCCCGTACATTAGGCGTCCGGTAAATTCGTCGACGATAACGACTTCTGGGCCGTTTTCCGTATCCTTGATGATGTACTGCTGGTCTTTATGAAAGAGATTCCAGCCTTTGAGCGCTGCATTGAGTTGATGGGTGAGTTCAAGGTTGCGCTGATCGTACAGATTACTGACGCCCAGCATTTTCTCGACTTTTGCGACGCCTTCTTCGGTAATCGGAACGGCGTGCGCTTTTTCATCGACCGTGAAGTCAACGTCTTTTTTCAAACGTGGGATAATCTGGGCGAACTTCGCGTAGAGCTCGGTCGCTTCTTGACCTTGTCCGCTGATGATGAGCGGCGTGCGCGCTTCGTCAATAAGGATAGAGTCGACTTCGTCCACGATGGCGTAGTTGAGGTCGCGCTGCACCATATCTTCGAGCTGCCACGCCATATTGTCGCGCAAATAGTCGAATCCCACTTCATTATTCGTAACGTAGGTGATATCGCAGTTGTACGCCTCGCGACGCTCCGCACTATCCAAGCCGTGCTGGATGATGCCGACGCTCATGCCCAAGAACTTGTAAATCTCGCCCATCCACTCGGCGTCGCGCTTAACGAGATAATCGTTTACGCTGACGACATGAACGCCCTTACCGGAGAGCGCGTTGGTGTAGGCCGCGAGGGTTGCAACGAGCGTCTTGCCTTCGCCGGTTTTCATTTCGGCGACCTTGCCTTCGTGCAAAACTTGGCCGCCGATGAGTTGAACGTCAAAATGCCGCATGCCGAGTGTGCGTCTGCCGGCTTCGCGGCAAACGGCGAACGACTCCACCAAAAGCGCATCGAGCGATTCGCCATTTGCTACGCGTTCGCGGAACTCCACCGTCTTTGCAGCCAGCGCCTCATCCGAGAGGGCCTGCACCTGCGGCTCTAGCGCATTGATACGCTCGGCCACACGCCGGAAGCGCACCACCTCACGCTCATTGCCGTCAAAGAGCGTTTTTAAGAATGCCATATGAAGCTACAGTATATAACGATTACGGTGAGAGCGCGAGGCCGACGACATTCCCCGGCGCCCCAACCGTGGCGGAGGGGGCTACATTACCGTTTGCACCGGCTGCAAAGATCAAGATGTTTCCGGTGCCGTTGCCGCTTGCGCTATTGGTCACGTAGAGTTTGCCCGTGCTATCCACCAACACGTCGCTCGGATTGTTCAGGCCGGTGTTCGATCCGCCAATGATGCGGATCGGGGCCACGTTTCCGGTGGCACCGGCCGCGAACACAAGAATCTGATTCGTCGCCTTGTCGGCAACGTAGATATTCAGTGCGGAGTCGAGGGCAAGCCCAGTGGGAGCCTGCATGCCGTTCGGTGGCTCCGTGTTCGGCCCGCCGATGGTGACTACGGGCGCGACATCGCCGAGTGATTTGGCCGCATAGATCGTGATCGTTCCGTTGCCGGTATTGGCGACATAAATTTGATTTTTTGAATCAAGCTTAATTCCAGTAGGGAAGTTCAAGCCCGTCAGCGGTCCACTGATGGTGAAGCCCGGCGGCACTTGGCCCGACGACCCGCTGGCAAAGACAAGGATGGAGCTAACGAAATTTGGGCCGGAGCCGACGTTGGCAACATAAATGTTGTTAGTCGAATCCAATGCCACGCCGCGCGGATATCCGATGGACGTCCCGGGTCCGAAGATTTGCCCTTGAGGAAGCACGTTGCCCGTGGCCTGCGAGGCGTAGATCGTAAGGGAACCCACCTGCGTGCCCGCATTGTAATTCGTAACGTAGAGGCGCTTGAGGGTATCGAACGCGTCATACTGCGGACCATTGAGCTGCGTGTTGGACCCACCGATTTGGTTCACAACGGTCGCCCCTGTGGTGGGACTGGGATTATAGATGGAGACCGCGTTCTGCGTGCTATTCGTAATATAAATCGAGCCGGTCCCGAAGTTGGGGCCGATGCCGGGATTGCCTCCGCTGCTTAAACCTGAATCATTGGTACTGCATGCGGCCAGGCCGGCGGCCAAAACAAGACATGCTACTGCGAATGCGATGCGACGCAAATCTCTTCTCCTGGTGTGCCCCGGACGACCCGAGGAAAAACTCGTTGTTGTTAGTAGTCAGCCGCCCTGGTTTAGGGCAAAAAGCCCACTTTCCTGGATATGAGGTAAGCGGCCACTGCCACGATAACGATAACGAGCACGACCAGCGTGACGTTTCGCCGGATATAGGCCGGCCGGCTGGACTGCGTATCGATGATTTGGCGCGGCAAGGTGTCTCCTTTTTATTAGACGGCGTGTCTCGCCGGATGAAGATACCAAACGGTGTGCCTGGCTGGGTGGTTGGTTAGCCTAGCAGGCGAGCGCTTGAGCAGCTGACTCACCGTGACGAACTCGTAGCCGGCCTTTCGGAATCGCGCCACCACTTCGGGCAGTAAGGCGATCGTCGGCGCGCGGCCGCTGTGAAGCAAGATGATCTCGGGTGCGGTCGCATGTCGCTCGATATGCGATACGAGTGCCTGCGAGCTCACCGTTCGCCAATCACCCGGATCGTCGCTCCAAAGTATCGTGTGGTACCGCAGCTGCTGCGCAACATCGAGCGTCTCTTCAGTAAACCGGCCATGCGGCGGACGAAACAGGTTGTCGATGCCCGGATCGTTCGAATAGCGATGCAGTACCCGCGCTCCTTTGGTGATCTCCACCGCTACTTGTGCGGCGGAGAGCTGATCGAGATTGGGATGCGAATACGTGTGATCGGCGATCTCGTGTCCCTCGACTTGCGTGCGGTGCGTTAGCTCGGGATATTGTTCCGCGTCGCGTCCGATATAGAAGAACGTCGCCTTTACGCCGAGATCGCGCAGTACGTCTAGCAGCAATGGGGTTGCAACCGCGTACGGGCCGTCATCGAAGGTTAGAGCAATGAGCCGCTTGCGGCCGGAGCGATCGTCAACCTGCGGATGCAGCAAATGCGCAACGCGCGTCGGTAAGTCCGGCGAAAGTGCGCGGTGCACATCCATCTTCGGCGTAACGACGGTTGGCGCAAGCTCGGTGCCGGCATGCACAAAGAGTTTATACCCGCCAGCCACGAGCGCAGCTGTCAATGCGAGGCCTAAAAGCCACGCGAGCGTTCGGTTCACGGTCTGATCGAAGACATCTCATGACCAAGCGGCGTGTGCGCGAGGTCTTTTCCCACCACAATGGTTACATCGCTTGACGGCGCGGGAGAGCTTGCGGGATCGGTCGTCACGCTGATCGTCCTCGCTCCAGTCGGAAATGATGAGCGAACCTTCGCCCCTGCAAAAGTGATGAGCGTGTGTTCGTGAATTTCCGTTGCATCTTTGGCGGAATCCACGGCGTTGCCGACATCTTCAATCACGTAGCCTTGTTTGCGCAGCGCATCGGCGACCTTATGCGCGAGACCGGCGATGCCGCTGCCGTTCTTCACGTCGATCTTAATCGAGGACGGCGCAATTGCGGCAAGGTCACCGGGGCTGGGCGAGCCCGCAGCGGGGGGCGGCTCAAGCAACAGTTCGTTAACGATCTTCTGCTTCTGCACATCATCGGCGATCAAGACATTCCCGCCGTACGGTGTGTCTTTCGTGTCGACATATTTGACTTGCGCCGTCTTAATCGATTTCGGATCCAGGTTTTGGAAGGCACCCGCAAGGCTGAGCAACTCGGTGGCGCTCATGTTCGTATCGACATTGTTTTTCATAACGTTGATTAAACCGCCCAAGTGCGCGATATCGTTGAGCTTATTGCTCTTGAGTCTGGCGGCGATAAGGTGGATGACTTGTTGCTGGCGCTCGATCCGGCAAGGATCGCCGCATGCATCGTGACGGAAGCGGGCGTATGAAACGGCCGCCTCGCCATTCATATGGTAGACTTTGCCTGCTTTGAAGTGGATGTGGAGATGGCCCCAACTATCGTCGTAATCCATCGTCTCTTTCACGGGCACGTCGATGCCGCCGATCGCGTCGATCAATTCTTTGGTACTGTTGATGCGCAGGGCGACGTACCGGTCGAAGGGTGGCGTGCCGAGAAATTTGGCAACGACGGCTTCGGACTCGGGAATACCGCCGTCCGACATCGCTTGATTGATCTTGTTTTCATGACCATTGAGGACGACGTCCATGTCACGCGGGACTGAAACTTCGTTAACCGTGTGATTGACGAAGTCCATGGAGTAGACTTGAATCACATCGCTGCGGGCATTCTTCGACGTCTCGAAATCTTTATCGTTGTAGTCGTAATCACGGCCGAGCACGAGCACCAAGATACGGTCTTTGTTGAAGACGGACTGGGGGTCGGGCACGACCGACTGCGCAAGAACCTGCAATGGACTCTCGTGCCTTGCAATCGAGACCGCGAAAATTCCAAGGGCGCCGACAAGAAAACAAAGGCCCAATGCGATCACTAGGCGCCGAGCGAGAGACCTTCGTGGCGCCCGGGATTCGTGGTCGCTATCCGCGAGATGCTTACCCAATGCTTACGAGTTCCTTTGTAGCGATGCTGCCGACGAAATCAAACGGACCATTTGCATCCAGCGTGACGTCGACAAAATCCCCCACTGCCGCATCTCCGGTAAAATAGACTCCGCCATCTACTCCCGGCGCTTCGCCCATAGAGCGTCCGAACCAGGCTCTTGGTTGCCCGAGCACCGGACGGAATGGATCTGTCTTCTTCACGTGGCGCGATTCTTCCACTAAAACGCGCACGGTTTGCCCCAGGCGCCGTGCATGCGAACGCTCCGAGGCGACACGCTGCGCATCTCGCAGGCGCATCAGGCGCTTGCGTTTGATTTTCGTCGGCACTTGCGCATCGAGGTCGGCCCCGGGCGTGCCTTCTTCTTGCGAGTACTCGAAGAAGCCGACGCGGTCGAGTTCGGCGCGTCCAATCCACGCTTGGAGATAATCAACGTGCTCTTCGGTTTCACCGGGAAAACCGACGATGAACGTGGAGCGCATCGTAATGCCGGGCACACGCTCGCGAAAATCGTTGATGATCTCGAGATAGCGCTCCCCGTTTGAGGGGCGCAACATGCGGCGCAACACATCCGGGTGCGCATGCTGCAGCGGCATATCCATGTACTTGCAAACCTTGGGCAGTGCCGCCATGGCATCGATCAATTCGCGATCGACCGTTGCGGGGTAGAGATACAGTAGCCTGATCCACTCCAGGCCCTGGATGTCGTTTAACTTCTGGAGCAGCTGTGCGAGGCCACCCCGTTTATGACCGCGATCCCGTCCCCACATCGAGGTATCTTGTGCGATCAAAATGAGTTCCTTGGTGCCACTCGCCGCTAGCGAGCGCGCTTCCATGAGGATCGACTCTTCACTACGGCTGCGAAATTTTCCGCGCAACTGCGGGATGATACAAAACGTGCACGGATGATCGCACCCTTCGGCGATCTTCAAATAAGCCGTGGCGGCCGGCGTTGTAATCAAACGCGGCAGAAAATCGTGTTCGGGCTCCGCATCGAATTGCAACCGTACCGGATGATGGCCTGCGCGCGCGTCCTGCAGCAAATCGACAATGCCGGCGTATGCTCCCGTTCCGAGAACGCCGTCAATCTCGGGCACGAGTGACTGCAACTGCTCCCCGAAACGCTGCGCCAGACACCCGGCGACAATTAATTGTTGTCCGCTCCGTTTCTGAGCTGCATGTTCCATGATGACCTCGGTCGATTCGGCCTTCGCCGGATCGATAAAGGCGCACGTGTTAATAACGACCGTATCAGCGTCGGATGCCTGTGCAGCGAGATCCCACCCGGCAGCGCCGAGTTTGGCGATCATCACTTCAGTATCAACGAGATTCTTCGCACAGCCGAGGGAGACAAAACTAACTGAAGGCACAATACCGCCTACTCAGTTCAAAAGGCGGTACGCCCTGGGCTCCCCGCCCCCCATCGCAAGCGATGGGGCCTCCAATACCATCAGGGCCCATCGCCAAACGGAACAAGTCAAGATACCCCGTGGGGGCCCGGTGCTTCACTATCTTTGCCACTTCATCTATAGTTATCGAACTGAAGTGGGACTTCGTAGTCCATGTCTCGCAGGAGCTGCTGGACTTTTTGCAAGTCGTCTTTGTCTTTTCCCGTGATGCGAATCTGCTCGCCTTGGATTTGCGAGTTGACCTTGAGCTTTGAGGCTTTGATCTTCTCGATGATCGGTTTGCATTTATCTTTAGGAATGCCGCTCTGGATTTTGATGATCCGGCGCACGGTATCGGAGGCCGCGGGCTCGTCTTTTCCCCACTCGAAAGACTTGATTGAAATGCCGCGCTTGATGAGTTTGGCCTGCAACATGTCGAGCACGTTCTTCATCTTCAACTCGTCGTCCGAGATGATCGTGATCTCTTTGTCGGTGCTCTCAACGCTGGTTTTCGAATTCTTGAAATCGAAACGGCCCGCAATTTCTTTGCGCGTTTGATTGAGCGCGTTATCCAATTCCTGTTGATCGATTTTCGACACAACATCGAACGAATATTCGGTAGCCAACACTATCTCCTAAAGGTTGAACGTTTGCTCGGCGACGTCTCCGACTTTACCGAGCTTAGGGACGGCATGTCCGTTGATGAGGATCTCTACTCCGCCGGCGTTGCCCACGCGAACGAGTGCTTTCTTACCGAGGAACTCTTTTCGGGTGCCCTTGGGAAAGACGCCCTCTATACTAACATTTCCGTCAACCGTGACCCTGAGCCAGGAGCCGGAGGAGAGATGAATTGCCAAGCTGTGTGCGAGGCGTGCCGCGCTCGGGGTGCTCTTAGAAGGAAGCGGGGAGTGAGGGCTGGGCGCGGCGCTTGCGGGCCCGGTCGCGGCAGCGCGGGCGGACGGCTGCCGCAACATGACGAAATTGTAGATCACGAACCCGATGAGAATGACCGCGATGGCGGAGGCAACCCAGAGAAGCGGCGAGAGATTGCGTCGCTCGCCATTCGACCAGGGCGCGCCGGAGAGGCCGGTGCCGTCCGCGACCGGAGCTCCCTCGGCTGTTTTGTTGAATTCGCCCACGGCTTCTTCGGGGTCGAGGCCCAGGAATCGGGCGTAGGTTCTCAGGAAACCGCGAACGTAGACGGGAGCGCCTATGGCCGCCCAATTTTCGGCCTCAATCTCACCCAGATAGACCGATCGGATACGAATCTGCTCGGCCACTTCTGAAAGCGACAAGCCGCGCGCTTCCCGCGCTGCGCGGAATTGTTCACCGAGAGCAGGCATGGGGTTGGAGTTTGCGCCTCCAGACTGTTATCCTGTTATTAGAAGGTTCATGAAAAAAGCACGTATCATCGCCGCAATGAGTGGCGGCGTCGACTCAGCGGTTGCGGCCGGACTTTTGGTCCAAGCCGGGTACGACGTTGTCGGCGTCACGATGAAAATGTATTCGCCGACAAAGGCTCCGCATGCCAAGTCCTGCTGCGGAATAGATGACTTTGATGACGCTCGTAAGAGCGCGGCGATTCTGGGTATCCCGCATTACGTACTCAATTTCGAAGAAACGTTCCGTCGCACGGTAATCGACCGCTTCGCGGATGACTATGCCAATGGCCGCACGCCCAATCCCTGCGTGTCGTGCAACAACTTCGTCAAGCTCGGAACGCTGAGCGACTACGCTGACCGGCTCGACGCGCAGTTTGTGGCAACCGGACACTACGCCAAACTCGAGCACCTTGAAGACGGCCCGCATCTGTATCGCGGCGCAAAGGCAAAGGACCAGGCTTACGCACTCGCACAATTGACGCCCGGCCAATTAGGAAAACTGTTGTTGCCACTCGGTGATCTAGATAAGGCGGCGACGCGCGACTACGCCAAACGCATGGGACTTCCCGTACACGACAAGACCGAGTCGCAAGACATCTGTTTCGTCGAAGGCGGGGACTACCGCGACGTGCTAGCTCGCGTGCGGCCCGATCTCACCCAGGAAGGCGACATCGTTACCCATGCCGGCGAGATCGTCGGCAAACACGCAGGCGTGTCGAATTTCACAATTGGACAGCGCTCAAAATTGCCGGGCGGAGCGCGAGATGCGCGCTACGTCACGCGCATCGATGCAACAACGAATACCATCGTCATCGGGCGTGAAGAAGAACTTGTCAGTTGGGGACTCGTCGCCGACGAAGTGAACTTGATTCGTCCCGGGCGTTTCGAGGAAAGCGCACGGGTGCGAGCCATGGTGCGCTACCGTGCCGCACTCGCCGACGCAACAGCAACCTTGCTGCTGGATGGAACGCTGAATGTACGTTTTGATGAGCCGCAACGCGCAGTTTCCCCGGGCCAGCTCGTCGCCATGTTCGATCCGGTAAGCGAAGAAGTTCTCGGCGCCGCTACAATCCGTGAAGCGGTCTAGGAGTTTGTATATCATACGCGCTCCCAAGACACATGAGTTTGAAATGTGGTACCCACTCTACCACGCCTTCTCGGTCGCGGTGGAGGAAGAGGTCACGCGCGAGACCGGCAAAGAGATCTGGACGTGGATAAACGATCCGACGCATCCAACAAAAGCGATCGTGGCCGAATCCGATGGAAAACTCGCCGGCTTCGCGCATTACCGGCCGTTCCCGAGAACGCTTCATGGGAATGAAGCCTGCTATTTAGACGACCTTTACGTGCTTGAGAATTATCGCGGCCGCGGACTTGCTCGCCAACTTGTCGATGCGGTTTCTGCGGTCGCAAAAGAGCGGGGCTGGACCCACGTTCGCTGGGTGACGGAAGAAAAGAATATGCGCGCTCGCGCCTTCTATGAGAAGTTCGCCGAAACCACGACCCTAATCACGTACAAAATAGATTAAACAATGGAGTCGGCACTTGCAAAGCCATTAACTTTGTGGTACAAAGTTAATACTTCTTTTCGGGGTTTTGCAGTGTCGTCCCAAAAACTGAAGCGCATGAGCGCAATTGCGCTCACCGCGCTTTCGCTGATCGCCTTTTCGACCGTTCTTAGCGGCTATATATTTCGCGTGCCTTCGCAAGGCGACGAGGGGACGCAGGCCCATATCTTCCAGCTTGCCGTCGCGGCATCGATAGTTGCGCTCTTTATCTTTGCCACTACGGCCGATTGGAAGCGGCCGCTAAAGAGCGCCGCGCCAATCGCGCTCCAAGCCGTGATTCTAACGGTCTCCTTTGTGGGACTCTACTTGCTCGAGCACCGCTAGCAACAGTGTTAAATCGAAGCGCAATCGAACAGCAACGCTCGTGTCAGCCAGGCAGTTCCCTTTAAGGATGCGGCACCCCAGGCGGATGGAGCGTCCGCTGCGAAGTGCCGAGCATGTTTTGGCTTGCTCTAGCTGCGTTAACAATTCTGCCGGCAGTGGGCGCTGCGTCTCCGCAACCGGCAATAAATGACCTAAGCGTGCCGGCGCTGCCCGGCGTCGCGACCCGCGAGGGCTATTTGCAGGGCGATGGCGGCATTCGCCTTTTCTACCGGGTGGCCGGTACCGGGCCGAAGACCATCGTGTTTCTCCACGGGGGACCTGGGCCGGGGATGGCCGACGGCGGATATGATTTTGAAGCGCTAGCGCAACGCGGATTTCGTTACATCGCATTCGATCAGCGCAGCGCTGGACGCTCGGACGGCGTTCCGAATGCACGGCTCAACTATCGCGAGTACGCCGCAGACATCGAAGCCGTTCGAAAGTACTTCGGAATCGAACGGCTAAACCTCGCCGCGATCTCACACGGCACGTCGATGGTATTGAGCTACAACTATTTCTATCCGGGCCGGCTCGCATCCGCGGCGTTGATCGCGGTGCCCGGTGCGACACCTGAGCTCGTGCAGCAGCGCAACGCCGCGATCGCCGCCGTGATCGCTCCGCAGACGGCCGCACGGAAAAAAGCGGCGCGAGCCGACATCTTGACGACGAGGGATCCTGCACGAATTAAAGCGGACTGTGAGATCATCTTCAATTTCACGCAATATGTAACGTCGCCCGATCATTTACGCCGCGCTCGTGCCGATGTGTGCGACATTCCGCCAGCAAACGTGCAGCGCATTTTCACGATCAAAGAGACCGGAGGCTTGCCGCTCAACCGCGCGGCACTGCTCGAACTCATGAAAATGCCGGTTCTCGTGTTGGAGGGTGGGCACTCGAACGTTCCGCTCGATTCGGCACGCTTCAATGCCGCGCACGCCCCGCAGGCCAAGCTGGTGGTCATCCCAGAGGCCGGCCATCAGCTGTGGCTGGACCAGCCCGAAGCGACGCTCGCTGCGGTCGCGGGCTTCTTTGACTCGATACCTTGAGCTCTCCACAGTCATCCGCAGCCCTCTCTGCAAGTTTAGGGTCGCGCCATCCAGGAGGGCCTTAACTCCTATCCCGCGGTTGCGAGGGCGACATCGGTGCGCAAATTCCAATACGTGTCGCGGATGACGGGATTGAAACCCGCGCCAATAATGATTTCTTCGAGCTGTTTGCGTGTGGCTTCGTTGGTCGAACCGGCATCATGCACGACTTGCTCCTCCAGAATGGTGCCGCCCATGTCGTCGCAGCCGTAGAACAACGCAAGCTGCCCCATTTTGAGGCCCGGCGTAAGCCACGATGCTTGCAGATGCGCAAAGTTATCGAGATACAGCCTTGAAACGGCCAGGACGCGCAGATAATCCAGACCGGTTGATTCCTTGCCGCGCAGCGGTGTTTTGAACGGGACGTAGTACCACGGAATAAATGCGGTAAAGCCGTTTGTTTCGTCTTGCAACTCGCGCATTACGTGCATGTGCTCGATCCGTTCCTCGATGGTTTCAATCGAGCCGAACATCATGGTGGCGGTGGTCGGCATGCCCAACTGCTGCGCTTCGCGCATAACGCCAAGCCAAACGTCGGGCTTCACCTTGCGGGCGCTAATGCGTTTGCGTACTCGCTCGACGAGAATCTCCGCGCCCGCGCCCGGTAGCGATTTCATGCCGGCTGCTTGGAGGCGCACCAGCACCTCACGCGTGGGCATCTCCATAACCTTCGATAGGCCGATGACCTCAGAAACGGACAGCGAGTGAATATCAACGTTGGGATACTCGCGTCCCACCCGCTGGAAGAGCTGTTCGAACCACTCGATTTTCAGTTCCGGGTTGACGCCGCCCTGAATCATGATTTGGGTAGCGCCTTGATCTGCCGCAAATTTGACGCGGTTCAAAACGTCCTCGTGCGACATGGTGTAGCCTTCGCCGTGCTTCTCGGGCCGAAAGAACGCGCAGAAGGTGCAGTGTACGTTGCAGACGTTCGTGTAGTTGATCGTGGTGTCGATCACATAAGTGACGTCGCTGGTCGGATACATTTGCATGCGCCGTTCGTGCGCAGCCGCCCCAAGATCCGCCAGCGTCGCTTCCTTATAAATGCGCACGCCTTCATCGAAGCTCAGACGGCCGCCGGCTGCAGATTTCTCCAGCAGACTATGAATTGACACCTAAAACCTCCGGGCTGATCTGCGGAATGCGGTCGATTGCGCCGATCGCAGCGAGTTCGCGGCAATAGGCGGCCAGGCCGCTTTGCGCGGCCGAGTGGAACATAAAATTGAGCTTTGCATAATAATTTTCATAAAAGCCGGAAGGACGCGGCTTTAAAGATTGAGCCCGCGCTATCACGGCGCCGGCGTGTCCCCGCCCCCAGGTGTACGCATCCGTCAAAGCGTGCATGCATGCGCGCACCGCTTCGGGATCAGCGTCGTAGGCGGCGCGCCGAGCCGCCCAAACGGCAAACACCGTCTGTTCGCCCGTCCAATCGTGCCACAGAACGCCGAGATCGTACACATACTCCGGCGGCAATTCCATGAGCGCGTCGATTGCGGAATCACCGATGAGCAGTGCCGGCTGACCGGAGCGCGCGGCGTAGAGTGGAAACTCCGTTTCGCTAAAGTAGGCGTTGACCCCATAGCGGCGCGCGAGCAGCACCTTAAGGAGATTCGCTCCGCTCGCGGACTCTTTTGTAAGCGCAATGGTGGCGCCATCGAGCAATGCGGGCGGCGTATGCGACACGAGCACGACGGAAATGACTTCGCGCCGTGCTCCAATGCACAAATCCGGCAGCAGCACAAATTCATCGGCGTGTTTCGCATATGCGAATGCGCTGATCGGGCTCAGATCCAAATCGCCGCGCAAGAGCATGGCGTTGAGATTTGCGGGGACGTCGTTATGCAACGTACCGGGGTAGGCAATCGTCCCTTCATCGAATGCCGCGTAGACAGGAAGGTCGTTCGTGTAACGTATTCGTCCGCAGCGCAGCGTCATTGCTTACGCTCCGACCAACTCCGGCGATGGCGGGGTCCAGTCGTGCGGGAATTCGTCGTACGTTGAGTTGCGGCGGACCGGCGTGTAGCCCGCCTCTTCGATCAGCCGGCGGAATTCGCGGTCGTTGACGTATTGTCCCGATTGCGTGCCGGCGCTGTGATAGATGCGCTCTTCGTCCGTACTGCCGTGCGTGCCGTCCATGTCGTCGGCGCCAAACTGCAAGGCGACTTGGCAGACCTTGATGCCTTGGATCATCCAATAGGCCTTGATATGGTCGAAATTGTTGAGCATGAGACGTCCAACTGCGAACATACGAATGTCATCAAGGCCGCTGGTCCATCCGCAGTCATTGAGCTCGTTGCCGTCGGGATGGAATGCAAGCGGGATAAAGGCATTGAAGCCGGGCGAACGATCTTGCGACTCGCGCAGGCGAATGAAGTGGTCGACGCGCTCTTCGATCGTCTCAATTGTGCCGTAGAGCATCGTCGCGTTGGAGGCAATGCCCTGGCGGTGCGCTTCTTCGTGCACCGCAAGCCACTGCTGCGCCGTCACTTTGTTCGGGCAAACAATTTTGCGGAAGCGCTCGGCGAAGACTTCGGCGCCGCCCCCGTTGATGTTATCCAGACCGGCCTCTTTAAGCTGGCTTAGGATTTCCGGATAGCCTAAGCGGTGCCGCCGCGCCATGTAATCAATCTCGGCCGAGGTGAAGAGCGAGAGCTGCACGTGCGGCATGCGCTCTTTGAAGCGGCGCATAAGCGGCAGCCAGTAATCGAGTGAGAGTTGACGCGGATCGTGACCGCCGACGATATGGAGCTGATTGAAGTTCGTTCCGGTCTCCAGCGCCTTGTCCATAACCTGATCCGCAGACATACGCACGAGACGTCCCGCTTCTTTAAATTCATCTACGGCAAACGAGCAGAACTTGCAGCCCGCATAGCACACGTTGGTCGAATTAATGTAGCGGTTAAGAACGTAAAAAACATTTTTGCCGCTCTTACGCTCCTTCACTTCCCGGGCCATGCGGCCAAGCGTGTGGATGTCTTGCGTGGCAAAGAGCGTGAGTCCGTCTTCGAGCGAGAGCGGAATGCCCTCGTCGACTTTATTTTGGATGGGTTTGAGCGCGGCGTCCATGAGCATACTCTAGGCGGTTCGGCAGACTGGAAAAAGTACTTTTATCGTCCGGGCGAGCCCGCGTCAAGCGGCACCTGCAAGAATCTACAAACAGCGACGGCAAAACATATTCCGCTCGTGCCCAGGAGGGCGCCTCCGGTTACGTCCGATGGGTAATGGGCGCCGAGTGCAAGACGTGCCCATAGCACACCGGTGATCAGCATTGTAAGCAACGCTGCTCCCCAGAGGCGCACACGAAGAGGCAGTTCGCTCTTATACAAGACGTAGGCCCAATATCCGTAAAACGCTACCGCTAGGGTCGCGTGGCCGCTCGGATACGAAAAAGCGGTTTCGTGCTTGACGACCCAATCCAACCGGCGCGCGCGCAGAAAAACGTGTTGTAGTTGATCCGACGCAAACCACATGACAAGCAACACGGCCAGCGAAACGGCAATTCGCACGCGCCACTCGGGTTTTGCGATCGCAACGGCGATCAGGACCAAGCAAATTGGAGCCAGCACTTGCATGTAGAGCGTCCAGCTCAGAATCCACGCGATGAGCGCGCTGTGACCGATGAGAACATGCGATGCAACGTCGAACGGTCCCGGCGGTGCGTGAGCGACGACCAGACCAAGGGCGAGAAAAACCGCGTATGCAACAATTGCAAAAAGAAGCGCCCGAGCTGCCCCAGCGCGATCATGCTCCTTACGAGCCGGTGGCAAATAGGTTTTCCTGACGGTTATCCTTACCCAAACGTGAGCCGACGGCTTCGAGCTCCGAGAGACTGAGCAGAATGCGCCGTGGTTTCGTGCCCTCATGCGGGCCGACGATCTTGCACTCTTCCAATTGCTTCATTAACCGCACAGCACGCGGGTGACCGATTGAAAATTTCGATTGCAGTTGCGCGGTCGATGCATAGTTCGCCTCGATGATAAACTTTGCGGCATCGTAACAGAGCGGATCCAAATTCTTGGCCGCTTCATCCTCCGCGATCGGCACAACCTCCACGTCGAGCAGATTATCCGGACGCGCTTGTTTGGACCAGAAGTCCACCAAGCGATTCACCTCGGCGCCGGTGATGAGCGCGCCTTGCGAGCGAACCGGTTTTGGCGCATCGATTGGAAGATAGAGCATGTCGCCGCGACCAAGCAGCCGTTCCGCGCCGCCCATATCGAGAATGGTGCGCGAATCGACTTGCGAACTTACGGCAAAAGCAATGCGCGACGGAATGTTGGCTTTGATAATTCCGGTAATAACATCCACCGACGGACGCTGCGTCGCCACGATCAGGTGAATGCCCGTTGCACGTGCGAGTTGCGCGAGGCGACAAATCGTCGTTTCTACTTTAGCCGGCGCAATCAACATAAGATCGGCAAGCTCGTCTATGACGATCACGACGTAGGGAAGTTTCTCTTGGGGATACTTTGCGTTGTATTCTTCGATTTTGCGGACCCCGGCTTTCGCGAAGCGCTCGTAGCGGGAATCCATTTCCTTGGTCATCTCGAAGAGCGCACCCGCGGCCAAACGCGCGTCCGTGATGACATCTTTAATGAGATGCGGGATGCCGTTGTAGACGGTGAGCTCGACGCGCTTTGGATCGATCATGAGCAGTTGCACTTGATCGGGCGTCGCGCACACGAGCAGTGAGGCGATTATACAATTCAAACAGACGCTCTTACCGCTGCCGGTTGCGCCCGCAACCAGGAGATGCGGCATCTTACCGAGGTCTCCGAAAACAGGCCGGCCAGTGATATCTTTTCCGAGCGCCATGTTGAGCGGCGGCACCGTACCGCGGTGCGGCAAGGCCTCGAGAATTTCGCGAATCGCCACCACGGAAACCGTGGCATTCGGAACCTCGATTCCGACGGCCGACTTGCCCGGAATCGGCGCTTCGATGCGCACGCTCGTCGCGGCAAGGGCCAGCGCAATATCGTCGGAGAGGGAGGATATCTTGGAAATTTTTACGCCGCGGTCCGGCTTGAGTTCGTAGCGTGTTATGGAGGGACCGCGCTCGATGTGCACTACCTTGGCCGCGACTCCAAACGAGGCAAGGGTATCTTCTAAAACGTGGGAGCGGCTCGAATCGTCGGTAATCTGCGCTTGGGGTGGATCGAAAAGGGAGAGATCCGGAAGACGATAGCTGCGGGCACTCGCACCGGAAGTTGCGGGTTCGTATTCTCCGACGACGACAGGCCCGAGCGAATCTTCGTCATCCTCAAGCTCGTCCGCCTCGTCGTCATCCTCAAGAACATCGTCCTCGACTTCTTCGTCCTCGTCGTCTTCGTCTTCTTCGTCTTCTTCATCTACACGCTGCTCGGCGATATACTGCTCGACGGCAACCGGAACAAGTGCCGTGGAGGTTTGCGGGACGGACGTGATATCGAAGGCCTCGCGCACGGAGTTATGGCCTTGCGGTAAAGCGAGGTGCATCTTCGGCATACGAAGGCTTTGCAGGCGCATGATTAACGAGCCGATGAGTTTCTTGACGGAAACGTTGGTAATCCAGACGGTGAGCAGAATGACGATCAGCAGCAGCACCATGCGCGCGCCTGCAATACCGACCAGGGCCTGCATCCCGGACCAAATATTCCATCCAAAAAAGCCGCCGTGTCGTCCGAGCGCCGCATCAATGGCAAGAAAGTATCCGAGCGCGGCCATACCGAGCGTACCGATCATGCGCGGCACGTTGATTTCAAGGAAGATGATGCCGCCGAAGAGCGCGATGAGCACCGGGAAGAGGGCGGCGGCATTGCCAAAGAGTGCACGGAGGGTCGCTGCAGTGTGGGAACCGATGATCCCGGCATGTAGGGCCGGAACGACCAGGGCGATTCCGAACAGGACGGCGAGGCCTAGCGCGGCAATCCCCGCTATCTCATAGTTCAAACGCGTTTTCGCGGTCGCCTTACGGCGTACGCGTGCCATGGACAATTTCTATTCGTCAGAGAGCTAATGGGGTCCCGCGCGCGAAGTTTGCGCGGGGGCGTGCAGCAATGATTTTGGTGCATCGTACCAAAAGCATAGCGGAACGCCAGGCACGGCGCATCGTGCCGTGCCTTTAAACTGGAGACACAGCTTGAGTAGCGTCGCCACGATTGTCGTTCTAGAGGGAGATGAGACCGGCCAGGAATTGCTGGTCGAGGCTCTGCGCGTTCTGGATAAATCCGTCATCGATATCGACCTCGCGTTCCAGACCTACGATCTCTCACTGCAGAACCGGCGGGCGACAAACAACGGCGTCGTGCATGAAGCGGCGGCCGCCATGAAAGCCACGCACCTTGGTATCAAGGCTGCGACCATCACGCCCGAGACCGGAGGCGACGTTGGTTCACCGAATGCAATTCTGCGACGCGAGATTGACGGCAAAGTCATCGTTCGCACCGGACGGCGTCTGCCCGGAGTGCGCCCCGTCGCAGGCATCCATTCGCCGATTTCGATTGTTCGAATGGCGGTCGGGGATGCCTATGGCGCCAAAGAATGGCGCGAAGGCGAAGGTGATAACGAGGTAGCGTTCCGCACCGAGCGCATCGAGCGCAGCGTCTGCCGAGCAGTGGCCGAATATGCGTTCATGCACGCAAAGAAAACGAATTCGAAAGTTTTCGGCGGTCCAAAGTATACCGTCAGTCCCATCTATGAAGGGATGCTCAAGGAAGAAATGGACGCCGCCGCCGCGCGGCACCCGGACGTCAAATACGATCCGCAACTTATCGATGCGACCTACGCCTTGCTGCTTTCCAATCCCGGCGATGCGATGGTGATCCCCTCGCTCAACCGCGACGGCGATTGCTTATCAGACCTCGTCATGCAGCTCTTCGGCTCGATCGCCGGCGCCGAGTCGGTCCTTTTAAGTTTTGATGACTCCCTGCGGCCCAGCGTCGTGATGTCTGAAGCTCCGCACGGTACGGCGCCGCGTCTCTTTGGCAAGAATGTCGCGAACCCGATGGCGATGATCCTAGCGGCGGCTGCACTCCTCTCTTATATTGAAGATAAGCGCGCAGCGAACGCCTCGCGAGCGATTTACGAGGGCACGCTAGAGACCGTGCACGAGGGTTTGGCGACCAGCGACCTCGGGGGGCACGCCTCGACGACCGACTTTACGGATGCCGTTATCGAGCGTGTGAAACGCAAGCTGGACATTTGGTCGAGCTTATAGCTGATGCGTAGAGCGGCTATAGGCTCGGTCGCTTCCGTCCGATACTTCTAGGTATGCAGAAGTCCGCTCCGCTACCCACCGCTCCGAACAACAAGCGTCAGACCTTCCGTCAAGACGTCGAGGTTCCGGTCGAGATGCGCGTGCAGAATATGCCGGTTACTGTCCACGGTACCCTGATGGATATGTCGGCCGAAGGCTGCCGCATTCGGTCCCTCATTTCGCTCGAAAAAGATGGCGCGCTTCGCTTCGACGTTCGAGGCAGCAACGGCAAGGCGCTCGAGTTGCGCGGACGCATCGCGGCCCGCAAGAAAATGGTCGGTCAGGCGTTCTACGAGTACGGCATTGCATTCGATAAAATTTCAACTGCGGAGAGCGACGCGCTGGTCTCGCTGATCATGGAGTTTCAGCGCCGCGCTGCTGCGGACCGCACGGAGACCAAAGAGATCGCGGTTGAGAACGCAAAGCCGGGTCAGCAACGCGGCACGTACAGGGCACTTGTGTCGTTTCCAATCAAATACCGGCGCGAGGGCCGCCCCGGCCTAACGATTGCCGAAGCGAGTGACTTAAGTGCAGGCGGACTGCGCATCATCGGAAATGAGCCGATGCCGGCAGACGTCATCTTGACTCTTGAATTCACACTTCCGCAAGAAGCGCTGAGCGTTTACTCCTCACCCCCCACCGCAGACCCAAGTCCCTTCGGAAACCGCGGCATCACGCGGCCCAAACAAAAAGATCCACGCCGTCCATTCGAGCCGATGACGATCCGCGGCAAAGTCGCCGCGCGTCTTAAGGAATCGTCCGGCCGCATTGTGGTTGGCGTGCAGTTTCTCGATGCAGACGCCTATACGCGCGAAGAAATTCAACGCTACATCCATGCCGTGCAGCTGTATAAGATTCGTGCCGGCGTGGATAACCTGTAGCGCATGCGGATTTACATTTCGTTACTGCTGTTCTTCGTGACAGGGTTAACCGCGGGCGCAATCGCCTCGCGCCCGGATCTTAACAAACCCTTAATCGTACTGGGAGGCCACGAACACTGGAGGGCCGTCGGGGACTGGACCAAAGGTGACATGGTTGTTGTCTTACGGGGACACCCGAAAGAATCCGGAGAGTACATCATCCGCGAAAAGCTTCCGCCACACACCGCTTCCGCCGTAATGTACCACCCTATGGGTGAAAACAATACCGTGCTTTCAGGAACATGGTACATTGGCTTCGGCGACAAAGTGGACCCCGCAAACGCTACTGAACTTCCGGCAGGGTCCTACGTGTACATTCCGCCCGGCGTTCATCATTATTCCATTACGAAGTCGCAGGGCGTCGAACTGGAGGAAAGCGCCGACGGTCCCTATGGAAGAACGGTTGTACCAGCTCCCTAATGTGCACTAAAGCGCGATTAGCAGTACTCCCGCAAGCGCGCAAATCAACCCCGTGTATTGAATCGCCTGGAGCCGCTCTTTAAGCACGATCCAAGCGAGGAGCACCGTACTCGCCGGATAGAGTGAGGTGAGCACTGCTGCAATCGAGACGTAGCCATGAAACGTGGCAAGCACGTAAAGCGCGTTGGCCATCATGTCGATCCCCCCGGCAGCGACGATGAGCGGCATCGCGCCTTTCGCCGGCCGGACGGATTGGTGGGCGAGCACGGCGATGACCGTTAACAACAGCATCGATGCGAGCCGCGCGGTCACCAGCGGATAGAGGCCGGCGCGCGATCCCGCATGCGCAAGCAACAGATAAAAACCGCCGAGGATTAAACCCGATGCAATCGCCTCCCTAACGCCCGCCGTGGCAAATTCGAATTTGCCCTCATCATCGTGTGAGGTGGAAATAAGCACGACCGCAATAAGTGCTACGATGATGCCGGCAAGCTGATAAGTCGAAAGATGTTCGCCATGCGTGCTTCCCACAATAACGGGCAACGATGCCGCGAGCACGGCCGTGATCGGCGAAACAATGCCCATCTTGCCGATCGACAGTGCGTGATAGAGCAGCGCAAGCCCAAGACCACCGCACGCGCCGGCCGCTGCACCCCACAGATAATCAGCGAAGGTGGCGTGGCCCGGAAAAAATGGCAGCACCCCAAAGAGTAAAACAAAACCGACGGCTTGCGAGAGAATGGTGACCGACCACATCGACGACCGCTTCGTGGCAAGGCCTCCGCAAAAATCGGCGGACCCGTACAGCGTCGCTGCCAAGAGTCCGAGAACGATGCCCAATTAGCGCCCGGCCGGGTCGAGCGCGTCTCGCAGGCCATCACCGAGCAGATTGAAGCCCAGGACCATTGTCGTGATTGCTGCGCCCGGAAAAATGAGGGCCCATGGGGCGGAAAGCCAATAATCGCGCGCGTCGTTGAGCATTGCGCCCCACTCCGGAAATGGCGGACGCGCACCTAAGCCGAGATAGGAGAGCCCCGCGGCTTCGAGGGTTGCCGTCGCGATACCGAGCGTCGCTTGCACCAAGAGGGGCGCCAAAATGTTGGGCAACACGTGGCGCCAGAGAATTCGCGGCAGGCGCGCACCCAAAGCTCGCGCGGCATCGATATACTCGAGATCCTTCACGGATAGGACGGAGGAACGCGCGAGGCGCGCATACTGTGGAATGTAGACGATACCGACTGCGATCATCAGATTGTTGATGCTCGGACCCAAAATGGTTGCGATGCCGATCGCTAAGATGATGGATGGAAAGGCGAGCATCAGATCCATCGCAGACATCAGAATCGCATCGAGTTTGCCCCCCGCATAACCCGCGAGTACCCCTATTAAGGTTCCGAAGGTAATCGCGAGGCCGACGGCTTCGAATCCGATGCGGATCGAGACTTGCGATCCGTACAGAACGCGCGAGAAGATGTCGCGACCGGAGCGATCCGTGCCCATCAAGTGCCCCCAGCCCGGGTGCGCGGACTGGTGCACAAGATCTTGCGCGAGCGGATCGGCGGGCGCGATCAGTGGCGCGAAGATCGCAGCGAAAAGAATGATGGCCACAATCACGAGGCCGATAATTGCGCCCGGCGTGCGGCGAAGACGCAGCCAGACGTCGCGCGCATAGCTGCCTTTATTCACACTTCCATTACGACGGGAATGACGATGGGACGGCGCCGCGTCCGGTTGAAAATTGACTTGGCAAGGCCGCTGCGGATATGTTCCTTGACGGTATTGACGTCGCGAATGCCCTCGACGGAGCAGTTTGCGATAACTTCCGCCAGCTCGTTTTTGAGTTCGTCCAAAACTCCGCCCGATTCGGGCAGGTACATCACGCCGCGCGTAACGATGTCGGGCCCCGCGATGACGCGAGCTTCTTCCGCGTCGATGGTGACGACAACCATCATGATGCCGTCATTTGAGAGGGCCTTGCGATCGCGCAGCACGGCCTGCCCGATATCGCCGACTCCGGAGCCGTCGACGAGCACGTTGCCACCGTAGGTTTTGCCGACTTTATCGCCGTGCGACTGCGTGAATTCTAAGATGTCTCCATTCTCAACGACGAAAATGTTTTGTGGATCAACACCGGTTTGAGTCGCAAGTTTTCCGTGATGCACGAGCATGCGGTACTCGCCATGCAAGGGCATAAAAAACTCAGGCCGCACAAGATTGAGCATGAGTAAGAGTTCTTCTTGCGATGCATGGCCGGATACGTGCGATTTGCCATCGGTCCCGTGCACCACCGTCGCCCCGAGTTTGTAGAGATTATTGATCGTCTTGTAGACGCTCTTTTCATTACCCGGGATCGGCGTTGCGCTAATGACAACGGTGTCGCCGGCAACGATGCGGAACTTGCGGTGATCCCGCACCGAGAGTCGCGTGAGCGCAGACATCGGCTCGCCTTGCGAACCGGTGGTCATTACGACGACCTTCTCCGGCGGGTATTGATCGACGTCTTCAATGCGGATGACGCGCTCTTGCGGAACACGCAAATGTCCGAGCTCGGATGCAAAGTGCATCACGTTGGCAAGGGAGCGCCCCAGGAATGCAATTTTCTTATCGAAGGTTATCGCGTGATCGACGACCTGCTGAATGCGCGGCACGTTCGATGCGAAGGACGCGACGATAATGCGGCCTTTTGCGTGCTGGAAGATTGCCGTAAAAGCCTCTCCGACAATCCGCTCCGAAAGGGTGTGGCCAGGACGTTCGGCGTTCGTGCTATCCGAAAGCATGCAGAGCACCCCTTCATCGCCCACTTTTGCGATCGAAGCAAAGTCGGCAGGCTTGCCGTCGATGGGGGTCTGATCAAACTTAAAGTCGCCCGTGTGAAAAATCGTGCCGACCGGTGTCCGCAGTGCGAGCGAACACGCGCCCGCAACGGAGTGGTTGATGTGAATAAATTCGGCTTCGATTGCGCCAAAACGAATGCGGTCGCCCGGCTTTATCAAGCGAAAATACTCATCGCTGAACTTGTGTTCGCGCGCTTTGGCCTTGATCAGCGCAAGGGTCAGGTCCGTGCCCACGATCGGAATCTTAAACTCGCGCAGCAGATAAGGAATGCCACCGATGTGGTCTTCGTGTCCATGTGTAACCAGCAGACCGCGAAACTTATCCGCGCGCTCGCGCAAATACGAGAAATCGTTGATAACGATATCGACGCCGAACATCTCGTCGTCCGGGAACATCAGCCCGCAATCGACCGCGACGATATCGTCGTTCGTTTCGATCAGTGTCATATTGCGCCCGATTTCGCCACATCCGCCAAGCGGAATGATCCGGACGTAGGGTTCGTCCGGCGGGGGCGGGACGATCAAGGTATCGATGCTCAAGCCATCACGTCTTTAGAAGGATACCCCTTGGTGTGAAAGGGTTCCGGAGGAAATAAAAGTGTACCATTTCACGCGCGCCGCAGCGGCGTTCTTCTTGGTTATTCTACTCATAACCCCGGCGTCCGCCTCGACTAAAGCCGGGCGTCACAGGGCGCTTCAGCATGCCACCGCCCCATCGCTCGATCTGTATTCACATCGGGCCCGCCGGCGGGCAGCAACGATTCTGCAACTCGAGCTCCTCGAAATGCGTAAAGCCCACCTCGAGCGCGTCCGGAAAGTCATCGAGAAGCGGCTCAAACTCGAGGCACTCTTTTCCAATACCCCTTGACTCTGACGTAAGGTCACCGCGTATCCTTTGGACGCACAAGGCTCGGACCCGGCGCCGCTTGAAACATCTCGGCGTCCCGCGGTGTAGTTATCGCCGGGCCGCTTTTTTATTTTGCTGTACTGAAATGAGGGCTTATGGCTGTCGATGCAATGAGTGGAACGGAACGCGCGAACGGCTTATCTACCGCGCTCAGTGTGATTGTCGCCCCTCGCGAAGCGTTTGAGACGCTTCGGGTGGCGCCGATGTGGGGCTGGGCCCTCATCATAACCCTGCTGATTTCGCTCATCGGAACCTATCTCGCGGGACCGGCGCAAATGCACGCCGTTCATGCCGGCATGGCCGCTCAGTTGGCGGCCAATCCGAATCTGGACGAAGCGCACCGGAACGCCCAAATGGCAATGGCGGATAAAATTGGCAGCTTCGGCTGGGCGTTCGTCCCGATCATTATCTTGCTTATCGTGGCGATGCAGAGCTTGATCATGCTCGTTTTCAATGCCATCGGAAGCGGCAGCGGTACGTTCAAGCACTTCTGGGCCACCTCGATGAATATCATGATTCCAGGGTTCGGCCTCTACTCGCTCGTGGTCGGCATACTCGCAATGGTTCGCGGGCCGAATGCGTATAATTCCATGTCGGATCTCTACCTGTCGGTCCCGAGCTTGGCGTGGATCGCTCCGCACGCAGGCCTCAAGACCGTAGCCTTCCTTTATTACTTCAACCCGTTCTTTCTTTGGGCTGCGGTCCTTATTGCGCTTGCAATGCAGCTCGTTGCGCGCGTTCCGAAGGTCCAAGCGTACCTCACCGCAGCCGCGATCTTCCTCGGCGGCGCCCTTCTGCAAATGGTAACTGCGAGATAAACCATGCGCATTTTTGGCGGTGTGGCCGCAATCACGGCGTTCTTCTTGGCCTCTCTTCATCCGGCCGCCGCGGCACCACCGCTAAGCTTGCAAGATGCAGTTCAGTATGCCCTCAGCCACAACGCAGCGATCTCCGCCAAGGCCACAGTGCTCGCAAACGTTCAAGCCACGTTCACAAAAGAGCGGGCAGCAGAGTTGCCCGCTATCAACGGAACGTTGCAGAACCAGCTGGCGCGCTCAAGCAACGCGGGCGGCCAGTTCGCGCAGTTCGGAATTTCACCGCAGAGTAAGTTTTCGCAAAACACGGCGCAAATTGGCGGACAGTGGATCCTCTACAACGGATCGCTCAATCAAATCTTAGCGCAAGAGGGAAAACGGCAAGTCGAATCCGCGAAGGCGGATCTGCGGCAAACGCAGGATCAGATCACGAACAACGTCGTGAGCGCATATTTCGGCATCGCGAGCAAACAGAGCGCTTACCAAATCGCGCAGAACAATTTGGCCTATCAGCAAACACTGCTGCTCGTTGCGCAGGCAAAAGAAAAAGCTGGGCTGATCGCCGGGGTTGACGTGCTTCGCGCGGATACCGCCGTGCAGCAGGCACTTTCGAGCGATCTCGGCGCGCAATCCGATGTGCAGACTGCCCGCGAGGACCTCGCTCACTTAATCGGCGCCGCTCTCGATAGCGCGTTTGCGGTTTCGCAAATGCCGCCCGCTCCGCCGCTTCCATCGGAATCGCTCGAAACGATGATTGCCATCGCCGAGCAAAACCGTCCGGATGTCGCGGGCGCGGCCGCGGCCCTTGCCGTCGCACGCCTAAATCGCGCCTCGATCGATACCGATTTGCGGCCGCAGATTTCGGTCAACGGCGCGTTCGGAAATCAAATGTCTCCGACGAACGCAGCCTCGCAATACGCGCAGATCAACGGCCTCAATGCGGGCTGCGCATCCGGAGCGCTGCCGCCTTCTCAATGTGCCGGCTTCCCGTATGGATTCACGCGCGGGAACCCCGGCTTTTGGCAAGTTGGAGCGACCACCACGTTTTCGGTCCCGCTCATCGACTACGGCACGCGCCATACCGCCCACATTGCCGCGGACGAAAACATCCACTCGAACGAACTTGCATACACTTCCGCGCTCGGGGCTGCGGAAGCCGACGTGCGCCAGTCTCTGCGTGGCGCAAAAACCGCCGCTCAATCCATCGTTTACCAAAAGAAAGCCGCCGACTTCGCCACGGAGTCTGCTCGTATCGCGCAGCTTCAATATAAGAACGGCCTTATTTCTCTCACGGACGTCACGGCGGCGCAAAACACCGCCAACTCCGCACAAACCGATCTCTTTAACGCACGCGTTTCGTACATTACAGCACTCGTAAAACTGCGCACGGCCTTGGGCATCTTTGACCCGGCCGGCCTCGTCTCGGATTTATAGCATTAAATGAATACACGTCGTAGAAACATTCTGATCCTCTCTGCCGGTTTTGTCTTACTCCTTCTCGTGGCGATTGCCGGCGCGAAAATGCGGCACAGCGATGCTGCCACCGTGAAAGAGCAAACCGTGAAGTTCACGACTTTCACGACCAAGCTGCCCGAAAACGGGGTGGTGCAACGTCCGCGCACGCAAACGCTCGCAGCACAAATCAGCGGAAACCTCGGCAGCGTCTACGTGCGCGCCGGAGACCACGTTACCGGGGGCCAGTTACTGGCGACAATTTCGAATCCGCAAATCATCAACGGCGCGCAGGGTGGCGCCGACGCCTATCGCGCTGCCGTTGCCAGAGCCCAGAGTTCGACCGCAACGACGCGAACGAACGTGGTGCAGGCGCAAGCCAACCTCGAGTCGGCCCGCGCGCGCTTAACGCAGGCACAACAAGACGTTGCTAACGGCTCGCAGTCCGGCCTCGGGTACGGCGGCGCTACGGCCGCCGACCAGCGCGTCAACGCGGACGCCGCCCTTTCCAACGCCGCGACGAATCTACGCGAAGCGCGCCGGGTTTACGCGGCCGATCAATATCTCTTCAATCAAAAGGCCGTCTCGCGCGACCAACTGGACCAACAGCTCGCAAAATTGCAGCAAGCCCAAACCGCTTACGCACAGGCCAAGCAGCAGCGCGAATCCCTGAACGGTCAACTTTCGCGCTCGGGTCAGGTGCTGCAACAGAACCTGCGCTCGGCCCAACAAGGCTACGCGCAGGCTCAGGCGGCCCTTGCTGCGGCACAAGTACAGACCGGCGGAGGCGACGTCGCGGCAGCCAATGCCGATGCAGCGAAGGCCGCGTCGGACTACGAATATGCGCAAAGCCAGGCCAACAACACGCAGATTCGCGCCCCCTTCTCCGGAACGGTTCTTAGTGTCGCCTCGCAAGCCGGTGATGCCTTACGTCCGATGCAGCCCGGAGATGCCGTCGCCCTCGGACAGACGATTTTCACGCTTGCCGCGGACGATGCGTTCATCATTCGGACCAAAGTTGACGAACAGGACATCATCAATGTCCGTCTGGGTCAGCGCGCCCAAATCACCGGCGAAGACTTTCCCGGAAAAACCCTGTCGGGACACGTCATGGCCATTTCGCCGATCGCGCAGAAATCCGATGATCCCTCGAGCACGGCGCGTCAAATTATCACGACAATCCGTCTCGATAGTTCGCCTACGTTCTTACGCGACGGCATGAGCGTTGATGTCGATATTCTGACAGCGAATCTTTCGCGGGCGATCGTGGTTTCGAATGACGCCGTCGTCAAAGACGGGTTCAAACGCTACGTGTACGTCGTGCAGAAGGGCAACGCGCACAAAGTCCTGGTGCGAGTAGGTCTGAGCAACGATTCGCAATCCGCGATTATCTCGGGACTAAAACCTGAAGATGTCATTATAGCCGAAAAGCCGGTTGAAATTTCGGAGGGCGCTTCCGTTGCCGCGGCGCCAAGCGCATCGCCATCTAAGAGCCCGTGAGCCGCATCCTCGCCTACGCGGGCGAAGCATTTCGCTCGATTTGGTTGAACCGCACGCGTTCGATCCTGACCATGCTGGGCATGATAATCGGCACGTCCTCGGTGATCGCGGTCCTCGGCATCAGCCATGCCGCGAGTAGCGGCATTAACGGAACGATCAATTCGCTCGGCGTTCCTCCGGCTGAGGTCTCGGTCGATCCAAATCAAGACGATCCGGCGATTGCCTCACTGCAGTACCGCGATGTGGCTTCGATACTCAACGCCGCGCCCGATTTGGTTGCGGAAGCCGAACCGAGCTACTTCAGTAACTTTAGAGTATCAGCCAACGGCGTTCATGAGTCGGAACAAGTCGTTTCTGCGAGCGGCTACCATCCGGACTCGTTAACGATGCAGTCCGGCAGGCGCATTAGTGACGAAGACACGAAAGGCGCAGCTCACGTCGCCACGATGAGCCTGGATCTCGCAGAGAAATTCTTTCCCGCAACCAGTGCAGTCGGCAGTTTTATTGATATCAATGGGACGCGTTTTGAGATCATTGGCGTTTACGATCCGCTCCAAGGCAGTCTTTTCAATTCGGGCGGCGGCAACACGTACATGGAGATTCCTTACACCACATTTCATCATATGCAACCGGGCCCGATCGGTAGCCTTAAATTTTATCCGAGTAGCGCGGAGAAAACCGATCCAGCCGGGTTGGCAGTCACGACCGCCCTTGGGCACATTCATGGTTCGCGCGCAAAGTACCAGATTCAAAACGGTGCCGCCTTTGTCGGCGGCTTCGAATCCGTTATCAACATCGTCGCCGCGGGCCTCACGGCAATCGGCGCTGTTGCGCTCGTGGTCGCCGGCATCGGCATTATGAACATCATGCTCGTTTCCGTGACGGAACGAACGCGCGAAATCGGTATCCGTAAAGCCATCGGAGCAAGCCGTCGGGATATTGCGCTGCAATTTCTCATGGAAGCACTGCTGCTGGCAGTGGGCGGTGGGGCGACCGGAATGATAATCGGCATCCTCGCGACCGTCGGGATGGCAAGTCTCGTGAGCAAGACGCTGGGCAGCGCAGTTATTCCGTACACGTTAGTGGTTAGCGTGGCGATCGGCTTCTCTATCACGGTCGGCATGGTCTTCGGTATGTATCCGGCGATGCGCGCAGCCAAAATGGATCCGATCGAGGCGCTTCGCTCGTGATCTATTTCGATGAGGCGATGCGCGTGCTGCTCGCCAACAAAATTCGAACCCTGCTCACGATCACCGGTCTCATTATAGGCGTCGGGGCAGTAATCGCAATCCAAGTCCTCGGCAACGGCATGTCGGGCGCAGTCGAAGGCATCCTCGGCGGACTCGCGGATAACAGTTTCACGATCATTCCAAATGGCCAACAGGGTGATTTCCTCAAAGCCCAGATACATCTTCGCGATATTGCGGCGATCAAGCGCGATGTTCCCAACATTGTTGAGGCCGGGCCCGTATCCTCAGTACGACAAGTCGCGCATGCCGGGCACGCACATTCTCCGGGGCAAGTCTTCACAGCGACGGAGTACCGCTATGCGACCACAAGGTTCGCCTACGGGCGCAACCTCACGCGTGATGACATCGCACAAAGCGCCCCCAACGTGCTGCTCTCGAACAAGATGTACCGCCGCCTCTTCCGTGACGGTGGCGATCCGACCGGCACAAGTCTGCACGTTGCGAACAAACGCTACGTCATCGTCGGCGTTCTTGCACCGGAAAATGCAGGAATTCTCAACGCCAACTTCGGCGGCGATGTCGCGCTACCGTTCACGACGTACGAGCGGGATTTTCTACAAGGCCGCATTATCTTTGGCGCAGCGTTTTATGTCGCGGATCTCTCGCAGATGGACGCTACCGAGGTTGCGGTCGTCAAGGAACTCAAACGACTTCATCGCAACGTAAAAGGCGTCTCGTACTTTACCTTTGATAAGAAAACGTTCAATGGGATTATCGGATCGTTCTTCGGTGTGCTAACCATGGTTGTGGGCCTGATCGGCGCGGTCTCACTGCTGGTCGCAGGCATCGGTATTATGAATATTATGCTTGTTTCCGTAACGGAAAGAACACGTGAGATCGGTATCCGCAAAGCGATCGGTGCGCGACAGGGCCAAATCTTGATGCAGTTTTTCATCGAAGCGCTGGTGCTGTGCGGTTTAGGCTGCGGTATCGGCCTCGTTATTGGTTTGGGAATCGGGTTTGCCGTCGACCAACTGGCCGTCGTAAAACTCACCGGCACGGCGCCGGACGTTCCATGGATTCAGGCTACCCTCATCGCTGTCATCTTCGCAAGCGTTGTCACAATTGCGTTCGGTCTCTATCCCGCTTTTCGCGCGGCTCGCTTAGATCCAATTGAGGCTCTCCGTCATGAATAATTCAGCCGCGCGCACAATTGAAATCACCGATGTCACCAAGGTCTACAGAAACGGGCAACTCGAAGTGCCTGCATTGCGCGGCGTTTCGTTTACCGTCGAACGCGGCGAGTACGTTGCAATCATGGGACCGTCGGGCTCCGGTAAGTCAACGCTCATGAACGTCATCGGCTGTCTCGATCGCATCACTACAGGCCGCTACAGCTTGGACGGTACCGACGTGTCGTCACTCGATGACAACCAGCTCGCGGAGATTCGTCTTAAGAAACTTGGCTTTATTTTTCAAGGCTTCAATTTGCTCGCGCGCACGGATGCGGTCAAGAACGTCGCGCTTCCGTTATTTTACGCGGGCATCGGCGCCCGGGAACGCACGGAGGTCGCAAAGGCAAAGTTACTCGAAGTCGGCCTCGGTGATCGGGGCGACCACAAGCCGAACGAACTCTCGGGCGGCCAGCAACAACGCGTCGCCATCGCCCGCGCGCTCGTAAATAACCCCGCAGTTTTGCTCGCGGATGAGCCCACCGGCAACCTGGACTCCCAGACAAGCGAAGACATCATGCGGCTCTTTGCGGACTTGAACGCCGGCGGCCGCACCATTATCATGGTGACCCACGACGAAGAGGTCGCGGCGCACGCCAAGCGCGTGATCCGCCTGCGCGACGGTCTCATCGTCTCGGATGAGGCAATCCCGGGCAGGGCCTAACCCGTTTAGCACAGGTGATGCTCAGCAACTTTTCAGCGTTCTGTGGGTAGAATGGCTTCGTAAAGCCGCCATGTGCGGGCTCCGCTGATTTCTCTACACCACGTAGGTTTTAAGGAAGAATTATGAAGACTCGGATATTGCCGGCCCTTATTATCGGTCTCGCCGGTGCCGTCATCGGCAGCTTTGCGATGATGGTTTTCGCCAGTACGCATTTTGCGAACGTGGCCGGCCCCAACAACACACCGCCGGCAGTTGCGGCCGCCGCGATTTCGGGCAGCGGCAGCGATCAAGACCGCATCGTCAGCGCAGTCAAACGCGTCGAACCCTCCGTGGTCGCGATCAACGTCGGCGTGAACGGCCAGCAGTACGTCCCGGCGGATCCCTTCTCGCAGTTCTTCGGTAATGGCGCCGGACCGCAAGTCCCCCGGCGGTATCGAGCCAAGGCCTCAGGTTCCGGATTCGTTTACAAGAGCAATGGCGAGATTATCACCAACGCGCACGTCGTGACGCCGCCGCGCGGCGGTTCGATTTCCAAACTCGAAGTCGTCTTCAACAACGGCGACCATTGGCCGGCGCACATTCTCTCTACGAACGTCAATGCCGATCTTGCCATTGTGAAGGTTGACGGCTACAACAAACTTCCGCCGGCCGTGGAACTTGCCAACTCCGATTCACTGGAAGCGGGACAGTGGGCAATCGCGATCGGGGAGCCGCTTGAATTGCAGCGCACCGTTACCGTCGGCGTGGTCTCCGGCTTCAATCGCGAAGAGCCGATTCCCGATGAAAACGGCGGCGTGATTGATTTCAAGGGGCTCTTGCAGACCTCGGCCCCGATCAATCCGGGGAACTCGGGCGGCCCGCTCGTAGACCTCAACGGGCGCGTAATAGGGGTCAATCAATCGACGGCTGCGCCCGGCCAAGCGCAGGGCATCGGTTTTGCGATTCCCGCCAACATCGTGCGCACGCAGGTCGCAAATCTCGAGAGCAATCCCGGGGTGCATCAAGGCACGAACCTTGGATTCATCGGCGCATCGCTCACAGATCTCAACGCCAACGTCCGTCAGCAAATCGGCTATCAAGGCAAAGGCGGCGTCGTTATTGCGCAAGTCGTGGACGGCACGCCCGCCAATGCGGCGAACTTGCAAGCGGGCGACGTCATCCTGAGCGTCAACGGCACGCCCGTGAATTCATCCACCCAGTTGATAGGAATAATTAAAGCCACGAAACCGGGACAGACCCTGCGCTTGCAAGTCTGGTCCGCGGGCACCCGGAGGATGGCAGCAGTGCAGGTAGGGGAACGTCCCGCCAATCTCTATCAGCCGGCTCAGCAACCGCAAGGGCCCTAGAGCTCAAGCATCCGCCCCTTCGGTAAAGGAGCTCCTGCAACCGCAGGGGCTCTTTTTGTGTCTTGGAGGTGGAACAGATGTACCGGATCGCAGTATCATAGACGGTACGTTCTTATTCACGTCCTAGAGTGCAGTAAGCGGCAAGGCCGATGGGAGGTAATGCTCCTTGAAGGCTGGTCCATGCGTTCGGAAAGAGAGACATATGGCAAAAGTGGTCGGGATCGACCTTGGCACGACCAATTCGGTCGTGGCAGTAATGGAAGGCTCCACGCCAACCGTTATCGCGAATGCTGAAGGCAGCAGAACGACGCCCTCGGTTGTCGCATTCACAAAAACCGGCGAGCGTCTCGTCGGACAACTAGCAAAACGCCAGGCTATCACCAACCCTGATCGCACGATCTCATCGATCAAGCGTCACATGGGGGAGGGCGATTATCGCGTAAAGATCGACGGCAAAGATTACACGCCGCAAGAAATTTCCGCGATGATTTTGCAGAAGCTGGCGAACGACGCATCGAGCTATTTGGGCGAGCGGGTCACCAAAGCCGTGATTACCGTTCCCGCATATTTCAACGACGCGCAGCGTCAGGCCACCAAAGACGCGGGGAAAATTGCGGGCCTTGAGGTGTTGCGCATTATCAACGAGCCCACGGCCGCAGCCCTTGCCTACGGCCTTGATAAGAAGGCCAACGAAACGATTCTCGTATGGGACCTCGGCGGCGGTACGTTCGACGTATCGATCCTTGAGGTCGGCGACGGCGTCTTCGAAGTCAAATCCACGAACGGTGATACGCACCTTGGTGGCGACGACTACGATTCGCGCGTAGCAAACTATCTCGTCGAAGAGTTTCGCAAAGATCAGGGCATCGATCTCTCCGGCGACAAACAGGCCTTGCAGCGTCTCACCGAAGCGGCTGAAAAAGCCAAGATCGAACTCAGCTCCGTGGTGCAAACCAACATCAATCTGCCGTTCATCACGGCCGATCAAAATGGTCCAAAGCACCTCGATGTAACGCTCACGCGTGCCAAATTCGAGGAACTAACCAGCGATCTCACCGACCGGTGCATTCAGCCCTTCAAGAGCGCACTCGCCGATGCGAAGATCGACATCAGCAAGATCGACGAAGTGGTCCTGGTCGGCGGCTCGACGCGTATGCCCGTCATTGCCGAGCTCGTGAAAAAGCTCACCGGAAAAGATCCCAATCAGTCGGTGAACCCCGATGAAGTTGTGGCAATCGGCGCGGCGATTCAGGCAGGCGTGCTCGGTGGCGATGTCACCGGTGTTGTTCTGCTCGACGTCACACCGCTTTCGCTCGGTCTTGAAACGCTCGGCGGCGTCATGACGACGTTGATCGAACGCAACACCACAATTCCCACGCGCAAGACGCAAGTCTTCACGACGGCTGAGGACGGTCAAACCTCCGTCGACATCCACGTCTTGCAAGGCGAACGCCCGATGGCACAAGACAATAAGACGCTCGCGCGTTTCCGTCTTGAAGGCATCCCGGCGGCTCCCCGCGGCGTGCCGCAGATTGAAGTCACCTTTAACATCGATGCCAACGGCATCGTCAACGTTGGTGCAAAAGATCTGGGTACGGGTAAAGAGCAGCAGATCCAAATCACCGCAACGACCAATCTTTCCAAAGAAGAAGTCGAGCGGATGGTTCGCGACGCGGAAGCTTCGGCTGCGGAAGACACTCGCAAAAAAGAGGAAGCCGAAGTGCGCAATCAGGCCAGCAGCCTGATTTATTCGACCGAGAAGTCGCTCAAGGAAGTTGGCGACAAGCTCGATCCGGCAGCGCGCGGCGACGTGGAAACCGCGCTTGGCGAACTTCAGAAGGTCTCTGAAAACGGCACCGTTTCTGAAATCAAACCGGCAATCGAGAAGTTGCAGCAGGCCAGCTATAAGATGGCCGAACTGCTCTACGCAAAGACGCAGCCCGAAGGCGCTGCGGCCGGGGATGGTGCGGCACCCGAAGGCGAACACACGCAAAACGGTTCGGCCAACGGAACGCACAAGCACGACGAAGATGTAATAGACGCCGACTTCACAGAAGCAAAATAAGCGCACGCTGACGACGCCCCGTGTCGTTGCTGAAGACCGGGCATAGAAAGGCCTATCGCCCGGTTTCCAGCGCCTAACGGGACGCCGCCAGCGCACGTTTATTCCATTTACATTGTTTGGAATGAATATGCAAGACGAATTTAAAGATATTCCCGACTTTGTCACGGACAGAGTCGCGGACACAAATGGCGATGCTTCTCTCGGCACCGTTGACTTAGAAGCTCAGCTCAGTGCTGCAAACGCCAAAGCCGAGGAGAACTACAACAAATTCCTCATGGCAATGGCTGACTTTGAAAATTACAAAAAACGCATCGAGCGAGACTTTAAGAGCATCGCTCTTGCCGGACGACGCTCGTTGCTGGAAAAAGTTCTTCCAGTCATCGACAATCTCGAACGTGCGCTCGCCTTCGATGAAACGAACGAAGGCTTCCGCGGCGGCGTTCAAAACACGCTCAAAGGCTTTGAGTCGATTCTTGCAGGCGAAGGCGTCAAAGCCATTGCGGTCAAGGGCGAACCCTTCGATCCTAAAGTTGCCGAAGCCATCGGCACTCAAGCCGCCGAAGGCGTTGCCGACGACACTGTTTTGGAAGAGGCCGAAAAAGGCTACATGTTGGGCGATGAGCTACTGCGCCCCGCAAAAGTAATCGTTGCTAAGAATCCGTGAATTACAAGAACTATTACGACGTTTTAGGGATTCCGAAGAACGCGCCGGAAAAAGATATCAAATCGGCGTACCGTAAGCTCGCGCGAAAATGGCACCCGGATGCAAATCCGGATAGCACCGCGGCAGCCGAAGAGAAGTTCAAAGAAGTTCAGGAAGCGTACGAAGTTCTTGGAGATCCCGAGAAGCGCAAAAAATACGACATGCTGGGCAGCAACTGGCAACAGGCGGCGCGTCAAGCCGAACAACAACGGCGTTACCGCACGGCACAAGATGAGACCGTCTTTGACTTCGGCAACTTCGGCCAACCCGGCGCAGCCCCCGGCGGCGGACCAACCGGATTTTCCGACTTCTTCGACATGTTCTTTTCCGGCGTCGGACGTCGCCAGGGGCCGGGTCCGGCGCAGTCGACCCGCGCTTCGCAACGCGGGCAAGATCTTGAAACGACCATCGAGCTCGGATTGCGCGACGTGTACGGCGGCGGTAAGAAATCGGTCTCGCTGCAACTCGAAGACGTCTGTCCGCGTTGCCGCGGAACGGGCACGGCCTCGGGCGGTCTCTGTCCGACCTGCCACGGCACCGGACGTTTGCTTCAATCGAAAAAATTCGACGTTACGATTCCCAAAGGGATTCGCGAAGACCAGCGCATCCGTTTAGCCGGCCAAGGCGGCGCGGGTATTGCAGGCGGTGTTAATGGAGATTTGTTTCTTATCGTGAAACTCAACGATGACCCGACGTACAAGCGTCAAGGCGACGATCTCTACGTTGACTTACCGGTCAGTATTTACGACCTCGTCTTAGGAGGCGAAGTTAAGGTACCGACTATGGGTGGTCAAGTAACGATGACGGTTCCGGCCGGAACGCAAAATAACCGCACGCTGCGGCTTTCCGGTAAAGGCATGCCCAAAGTCAAGAACGGGGGCGCCGGCGATCAGTACGTGCGGCTTGTTGGGCAGCTCCCGCAGAATCTGAGCGAGAAAGAAAGGAAACTCTACAAAGAACTTGCGGCACTGCGAAACGGTAAGAAGTAGGCCACTGGCAGCGGCGCTCGCACTTGCGGCTGCTTTCGCGGGGTTTGGTTTCTCCATGATCTTGCATTACTGCGCATACGGAGGCACTCGGTGATGACCTCCAGCTTGTCGAAGGGTACGTAATGTTAGGCGGCCCTCCCGTCCACTTAATGTGGTCAAGTACCTACCGTCCGGACAAACCGCAGGTCGGCAAGGTTGAGCTGCGGCGAATCGCGACGTTTTTTACCCCGTACAATGCACAAAATGCAATCGTCATCGCTTGCATTTTCGTTGCGCAGCTGCTGGGTATTGCACCGGCACTCATTACCGCACGCATTATCGATAAGGCCATCCCACAAAAAGACTTTCACGCCTTGATCGTCGACTGCTTGCTGATCGTCGGGTCGGCGATCATCGCCATGCTCATCGGCGTCTATCAGGGTTACCTCAACTCTGTCGTGGGCGAAGGCATCATGCGGGACATCCGCACGCGACTGGTGGCCCATCTGCACACGATGCCGATTCCATTCTTCACGAATACGAAGACCGGCGAAATCATGAACCGCGTATCGAATGACGTCGATAACATCGACAACGTCGTCACGGGTACGCTGGTAACCATTATAACGAACGTTTTCATGATCGTAACCACGGTCGCAACGATGTTCTTTATTAATTGGCGCCTCGCGCTTCTTGCGGTCCTGGTTGTCCCACTCATGATTGTGCCGCTCGGCCCGGTCGGCCGTAAGATGTACGACATACGCAAGAAAACCCGCGAGAAACGTGATCAAATTGAGAGCATCACGCAAGAGACGCTCTCCGTTTCCGGCATTACGCTCATCAAATCATTCGCCCGCGAGAGCTACGAAAAGAGCCGCTTCTACGACGTCGGAACGCGGCTCATGAGACTCGAAATCAATCTCGCAATGGTCGGCCGCTGGTTTATCGGGGCCATTACCTCGATGGTCGTCGTTGGCCAAGCAATCATTTGGTTCGGCGGCGGCTGGTTAGCCATTCGCAACGAAATGACGACCGGCGTCATTGTCGCGTTCGTCGCCCTCATCGTCGGACGTCTCTACGGCCCGGCAGCTTCCCTTGCGGGCATTCAAGTACAAATTGTAAGCGCACTCGCGGTCTTCGAACGGATCTTTGAATATCTGGATATGGAAACGGAGCCATATAGTCCGCCCGGCGCAATCGAGTTGCCCGGCATCATCGGCGATGTTCGCTTTGAAAATGTCCATTTTTCTTACGACACCGATCGCGATGTTCTGTGCGGCGTATCCCTGCATATCAAACCTGGACAAGTGGCCGCTTTTGTCGGCCCATCGGGCGCCGGAAAAACGACACTCACACAGTTGGTCCCGCGCTTCTACGATCCCAAAGAAGGCGCAATCTTCATTGACGATCACGACCTCAAAACCGTCACGCTGGAATCCCTGCGGCGCGATATCGGCATTGTGACGCAAGAGACCTATCTCTTCCACGACACGATTGCCAATAATTTGCGGTATGCGCGCCCGGACGCAAGTGATAGCGCGGTTCAAGAGGCCGCTCGCTCGGCCAACATTCACGAATTTATTAGCAGCTTACCGGAGGCCTATCAAACCATCGTCGGAGAGCGCGGGCATAAGCTCAGCGGCGGCGAGCGCCAACGACTTGCAATCGCACGAGTTTTGCTCAAGAATCCACGCATTTTGATTTTGGACGAAGCCACCAGCGCACTCGATTCGCACAACGAAGCAGCAATTCAACAAGCGCTTGTGCCGCTTATGCGCGGACGTACGAGTTTAGTGATCGCTCACCGCCTTTCAACAATTCTATCCGCCGACGTGATCTTCGTCGTGGAGCACGGCCGCATCGTGGAGAGCGGCACGCATGCGGTGCTGTTAGCACGCGGCGGTCCCTACGCGCGCCTCTATCGCAAGCAATTCCGAGATGAAGCGCGCATCGCGGCGACGTAGTGTCACGTCTCGCTGCCTTCGGCGCTTAGAAGGTCATGCTGCTCTTAGCTGCTGTACTCGCGTTGGCAACTCCCACGCCGACGGCGTCGCCCCCGATGCGTTTAACCATGACTTGGTTGCATCACGCCTACACCCTAGCATTTGATTCTACCGGTAAGGCATCCCGTTCCATTGATTCCCGCGCAATACCGGGCGATGTGCCGATCGCCCCATCTCTGCTGCAACATGCGCAAGACGCTGCGCGGGAGACACTCGCCCGCATCAAAAAGGAAGGGCGGTTGCCGATGCCGGGATGCATCTGCGATTTTTATGGAAGATGGTTTTTTGAACATCCGCGTTTCGCGCTGGAGTACGATGGCCGGTCAACATGGACTGATTGCGGGTGCATGGACTACTTAGGGGGCTACGGAGCACCCGCGCTCAAGCGAGCCTTTGGGATGCTTTATCCGTTCTTGGGCGGCGATAGGCCAGTGGATCAAATTGCGGTCGTCCATGCCGGCCGTATTTACCGCGCACTGTTGAAGCCGGATGGAACGATTCGCCGCACCATTGACGGCATCGAGACGACGGGCCCGGATTATCACCTCGACCGGCGCGCACTCCAGCGTCTCTTCGCACAACTTGGCGGCGACTCCGCACGCTATCCGACTTTCGCCCTTTGTAAAGACGCGAAGGACGGCGACTTTGTACCGGATGAATATTACGTGCAGTACGACGCAAAAATTGCGCAAGGAAATGACGATTGCCTAAAGCCGGCGGTCTACTCGAAGTCGTTGCAAGAAATCAAACGCGTCGTGGCCGAGATATTCATCCTTAACTGGCCATAGAGCTCTGTCTATCAGAAATGCCGCGCGGGGAGTTACGCTTTTCTAGGCAGGTCTTAAACAGCTGGCTTTAACTGCATCGTCTTTGGATCGACCGGAACGTGAATCTGCGGCTCGGTTGCGGCGCGAACGTCGTCAATACTCACATCGGGCGCAAGTTCGCGTAGCATCAGCCCTTCCGGCGTGAGGTCGATCACCGCCATATCGGTGATGATGCGCTCAACGACTTGCTTGCCGGTGAGTGGCAGCGAACACTGCTTGACGATCTTGTGTGCGCCGCCTTTGGCGACGTGTTCCATCATCACGATAACGCGCTTCGCGCCATGAACGAGATCCATCGCACCACCCATGCCCTTGACCATCTTGCGTGGAATCATCCAGTTCGCAATGTCGCCGTTCTCCGATACTTGCATCGCACCGAGGATTGCAACATCGATGTGCCCACCGCGAATCATTCCAAACGATGCCGCTGAATCAAAAAATGAAGCCCCGGGCAGCGTTGTAACTGTTTCTTTACCGGCATTGATCAAGTCGGCATCTTCTTCACCTTCGTACGGATAGGGTCCGAAGCCCAAGATACCATTCTCGCTCTGCAAAACGACCGTGACGCCTTTAGGAACGTAATTGGGAACGAGGGTCGGCAATCCGATTCCAAGATTCACGTATTGGTTATTCTGCAACTCTTGCGCGACGCGTTCGGCCAGTTGTTCGCGTGTAAGCGGCATTAGTCGGCTCCGTCCTGAGGTTTTCTTGTAGTGACGCGCTCGATGCGTTTGCCTTGCGGCCCAACGACAACCACGCGCTGAACGAAGATTCCCGGGGTGTGCACGTCTTCGGGGGGAATCTCACCGGGCTCAACCAGTTCTTCCACCTCGGCGATCGTAATTCGCCCGGCCGTTGCGCACAGCGGATTGAAATTGCGCGTGACTTTGTTGTAGTAGAGATTGCCGTGACGGTCGCCCTTGCTTGCGCGAACGAGCGCAAAATCGCACACAATGCCTTCTTCTAAGACATACTCACGGCCGTTGAACGTGCGCGTTTCTTTCTTTGGTGAAGGCAGCGCGATCGAGCCATCCTCGGCGTGTCTCCACGGCAGGCCCCCGTCGGCAACTTGAGTGCCGACACCGGCGGGCGTGTAAAACGCGGGAATTCCGGCACCGCCGGCGCGCAGGCGCTCGGCGAGCGTACCTTGCGGCACCAGTTCGACTTCTAACTCGCCGTGCAGATATTGCCTTTCGAATTCCTTATTCTCACCGACGTAGGAGCCGGTCGTGCGTCGGATTCGTTTCGCATCGAGCAAAACGCCGAGGCCCCAGCCATCCACCCCACAGTTGTTTGAGACCGTGACGAGATCGGTCGCGCCTTGCTCGAGCAGCGCCTCGATCAAGTTATGCGGGATTCCGTTGAGGCCGAAGCCGCCGACGGCCAGCGTCGCACCGCTCGGAATATCTGCGACCGCAGCCTTAGCACTCGAAACCACTTTGTCCATTTAGAAGGCACTCCACTCTAAGTTTCGTGCCCCCCAGCAGAGCTGGGGCCCCCCAAGCAGAGCGCGCTCAACATTTTCGAATGTGCACGATTCCCCGAGGGCGCGCCAAAAAAGCGTATTCATCAACTGGACTATACTCCAGGGCGGTCGGTTGTCCCGGCCGAAAGCTCCCATTCCCATTTACTCAACCAGGAGTTTCGATATGTCCGTAGCCACGCATACTTCGTCCGAAGAAGAGGCGATGATCCTTGAGGTCGTGCGTCAGCTTGTCGCAGAAAAAGTCGCACCGCGCGCCGCTGAAATCGACGAAAAGGGCGAGTTTGCATACGACATCAAGAAGCTATTCGCTGAAAATGACCTCATGGGAATTCCGTTCCCGGCAGAGTACGGCGGCCTCGGCGGTTCGTTCGTGACCTATGTAAAAGTCGTCGAGGAGATTGCAAAGGCATGCGCTTCGAGCTCGCTCATTGTGGCGGTTCAAGAGCTTGGCGCCCTACCGATTTTGATCGGCGGCAGCGATGAACAAAAGAAAAAGTACATCCCGAAGTTGGCCTCCGGGGAATGGATCGCGGCCTACGCGCTGACCGAAACGGGAAGCGGCTCGGATGCGGCCGGCTCAATGCGCACGCGCGCCGAGAAAAAAGGTGACAAATGGATTCTCAATGGGACGAAGATTTGGATCACGCATGGCAGCGTTGCCGATGTGATCTGCGTCTTTGCCGTTACCGATCCCACAAAAGGTCCCGGCGGTATTAGCGCATTCATCGTTGAGAAAGACTTCAAGGGCTTTAAGGTCGGAAAAAAAGAGAAAAAGATGGGGATCCGTGGATCACCGACTGTCGAGCTTTCCTTTGAAGACTGCGAAGTACCGGCGGAAAATCTGCTTGGTCCCGAAGGCGAGGGCTTCAAGATCGCAATGAAAGTTCTGGACAAATCGCGTCCCGGTATCGCGGCACAGGCGCTCGGAATAGCCGCCGGCGCACTCGATTATGCGACGAACTACGCGAAAGAACGGGTTGCCTTCGGCAAGCCGATCGGACAGCAACAGGGCGTCGGTTTCTTATTAGCGGACATGAAGACCGAGGTTGAGGCCGCGCGCATGCTCGTCTACGAATGCGCGCGGAAGTGCGATGAAAATGCGCCGGATGTGGGCCTTTGGGCGGCCATGTGCAAGCTCAAGGCCGGCGACGTCGCGATGAGCGTCACGACGGACGCCGTGCAGATCTTGGGCGGCTTCGGCTACTCGACGGAGTACCCGGTCGAGCGCATGATGCGCGACGCCAAGATCACCCAAATCTACGAGGGCACCCAGCAGATCCAACGTCTGGTAATCTCGCGAGCCTTAGTCGGAAAATGGAAGCCGCCGGCCAACGGCGCGAAATAACAGAAACTTAATCCCTCAAAAGGGGCCGGACGGCACAAAGCGAACTTTTCGAGCGTCATTCCTCGTTATAGGGGTGTGACGCTCGTTTTATATCTCGAGCGTCGAAACTCTCGTCTATCAGACGAAGGGTTATTTTTTGAGGAAAGGGGGATTTATTTCATGAAGAAGATTGTCGCATCACTGATTGCCTCGGCATTCTTACTCACGGGTTCTGCCTTCGCTGCAAACGCACCGAAAGCTAAGACCACGACGACAGCAGCCGCAAGCAAAAAGGCATCCGTTCCGGCCAAAAAGGCGACTAAGAAAGCAACGGTCAAAAAGACCGCTGCCAAGAAAGTCACCAAGCCGGTGGCTAAAAAAACAGCCAAGAAGAAAGCTGCGAAAAAGACAAAAATGGCTCGCGTACACAAGAAGGCCCATGCCCAAAAGCACAAGCACGCGATCAAAAAGACCGCCGCTAAGAAAGCAGTTAAGGCCACCGCCAAGAAAGTTGCCGCCAAAAAGCCGGCAGCCAAAAAAGCAGCAAAAAAAGCAGCCGTCAAGAAAGCCAACAAGTAGGTCTAGTTTTTATTCCCGTTATTATTCGCGCGGCGTGCAAACGCCGCGCTTTTTTTTTGGAGCCTGCCGGCTCCTAACCGCCCACGGCGACCGGCGCGTGTCCAAAGAGCGGCGGAAGAAAGCGACCCGCTGCGTAGCTCACGGCAAAAACCGCGGCTGCCAGTGCCACGATCTCTGCGCCTTTGATCCATGGATTGCGATCGCTGTTGCGCGCCGCATAAAACCCTATCCCGAAGAGAGCGAGGGCCGCCAGAATCAACCCGGCTACCGTTGCCACCCACGCGGTCCCCGTAAAGAGATACGGCAAAATCGGAATCATTGACCCGACCGCATAGGAGCCCGCCATCGATGCAGCGGGTTTAATCGAGTCATCGTCCGCAACGCGCGGATCGATTCCAAATTCGTCCCGCATCATTTCATAGAGATAGATTTCGGGATTTTGCGTGAGGCGCGAAACGATCATGTGGGCTTCATCGGCGCTGAAGCCTTTGAGTTTGTAGTAAGCAACTTGCTCCGTAAACTCATCCTGCGGGTTTGCTTCCATCTCGCGTTTTTCCATATCAATGGTCGCTTGAACGACCTCGCGTTCGGATTTTCCGCCCAAATATTCACCGACGCCCATTGAAAGCGTGCCCGCAAGAAGCGCTAGGCCACCTGCAATAATGACCGTCGAGCGTTGCCCTTCCGCAACGCCCACCCCAGTAACGATCCCCAAAGTCGTCAAAATGCCGTCTTGAACGCCGAAGACGATTTGCCGAACGCTGCGCTGTTTTTCGAGCGTCCGGCGTTGCGCGGTGTCGGGAATTCGTGGTTGGATGCGATTCCAACCAGGGACATCCACCACCACGGGCGTGGCCGGTGGAACGGTTTCACTCATGGTGAGCTACATACCACACCTTGTTGGGTTTTTCCCAACCTCTTGCGAAAGGCTCTCCAACATGCCGAATGAGGAAGACCTAAATCCAAACCCGATCGTCGCGGCCGCGATGCGTATTCGCGCGCGCCGCGATCTCGGCAGCGCGATCGATTCCGCGGTTCCCGCGCCGGACAAACATCGCTACGAAGACGCCGAGGAAGCGCTGGACGCCTTTGCAAAGAGTCTCCAAGTCGGCATCCGGCGACTGAACTCCATACTGGCAAAGAACGGCGTGAAGTTCATTCGTTTGGAAAAACCCCTGCGCGTTCGCTTGCGTTTCGGCGAGCACCGTATTTCGATGGATCTCGATGAACTTCAGCAGCTCGTACGGATTACGGGTCTTGGCCTGGAGGGCGAGTATGCTTTTGATCCGGACGCGCAGGTCCCCGCGTTCACGAATCTCTCCCGAATTTCAACCGAAGCCGGGTACGGCAATGCACTCACGCCGACCGGGCTCTTAAAGATGGTCGTCAAAGATGCGGAATTACCGCGCCCGCCTCACCTTGATGGACCCGGTCCCATTCCGCTTTAGGACGTTCATCTTCTTGATGATCGGCGGTGTTGGACATAGAGCGGCCACCGGACATTCTCCACATTTTGGGATAGGCGCTTTGCAAATCGCGCGGCCATGCAAAATCAACCAATGATGCGCATGTCTCCACTTTTGCGGCGGCACGAGTTTGGTCACGTCGTTCTCGACGTCACGAGGCGTTTTACCGGTCGTTAACCCGAGCCGGTGCGATACGCGAAACACATGCGTATCGACTGCAAAGGCCGCTTCTTCAAAAACGACCGAGAGTACAACGTTCGCGCTTTTGCGGCCGACCCCCGGAAGGGACTCGAGTTCCTCGCGAGTCGATGGTATGCCGCCGGCATGATTCTCTACGATCTGTTTCGATGCCGCGATGATGTTTTTTGCTTTCATCCGGAAGAAACCGCACGAACGGATGATCTGCTCGACGTCTTCTTGCCGGGCTTTTGAGAGTTGTTGGGGGTTTGGGTACTTCTTGAATAACACGGGAGTGGTGAGATTGACTCGCGCATCCGTATTCTGCGCGGAAAGCACGACTGCGATCAGCAACTCGAACGGGTTTGAATAGTTCAGCGCGGTAACCGCGTTCGGATAGGCGCGCTCAAGAATCGCGAGTTCTTCTTGCGCGAGCCTCTTCGGAACTTTTTTCGTAGGAAAAGGAATGCGTTGCAATTACGTAGCGCAGTGCCCCACGGCGATGTTGGAAACCATGATCGTCTCAACCCGGTCGTCCCAGACCAGCGGCTTGAGATGCCGCTTTGCGGCCGCTTCAAATGCCTCGCGCTGCTCTTGGGGGAGCTTCTTCAAGTGCGGCGCAATCGGTTGTCCATTCATGGCTTCAATAGCGTGTTCGACGCCCTCTTCAAAGATGAGCGGCTGGGAGACCGTTTCGCCCTGGATATCGCAGAAACCGGCACTTTTGAGCTCGAAGGTCAGCGCGTTCATAAATGGGAAATCGAACGGCTTCAAAAGCATGTCGGCGATTTCCAATGGAACGGTCTCTTGCAGCGCACGATGGATTGCATCGAAGTAGGGGCATTGTTCGATTTGAGCCCAGACCGCGACCGCAAGACGGCCGGTCGGCTTGAGGACCCGGTGCATCTCTTCGAGCGCCGCGTGCTTGTCCGGGAAAAACTGCAGGCCTTGCTGGCAAATAACGAGGTCGAACTCGTCGTCCGCAAACGGTAAACTCTCGGCGCCCGATGCAATATACTCAACGGGCACGCAATTCTTTTTTGCCGGGATGTTCTGGGCGACTGCCAGCATCTCTTCACTGATGTCGGTCGCGGTTACGCGGCCGAAGGGGCCTACTAGTCCGCTTGCCATGCGGGCCACGGTTCCGGGCCCGCAGGCCACGTCAAGCATATGCTCGCCGCGTGAAAAGCGCGACGCTTCCAAGAGCACCAGCGCAAGTGGATCGAAGATACGCGGCATGAGATGCTCCACGTACGCGCCGGTCACGTCGACCGCGCGAAACTCGAATGCGCCCCCGTGTTTATTGCTCAAATGCATAGCCCCCGAGTGGTGTAAAAATCACTCAAAATCGGCCTTCGCCGCTTAGGGTTTTACACCCGTCGCGGTGTGTGCCATCATTTCAAAAACGACGCCCCGGTCGGTAAGCAAGTGCTCGAAAACCGGCTTCGCGGCTGCTTCGAACACGTGCCGGATCGTAGCCAGCTCGAAGATCTTCGGTCCGAACGCTGTGCCGCGCACGGCTTGGATCGCCTGCGCGACGCCTTCCTCGAATAGCATCGGCATCTTTTCCGTATGGACTTCGACTTTGATAAAGCCTGCTGCTTGGAGCAACGCTTGTAACCCTTGGGCATCGCTGAAGGTAGTGGCTTTTAGGAGCTCTTCGTTTAGCGGCGGAATCGACTTCTTAAACGAAATTGCGAGCGCGTGCCAAAACTGGCACGTCTCGAGGGGCCCCCAAATCGAAGCAGCGATACGTCCCCCTTTTTGTAGAACGCGAAAAATTTGCGTGAGAGCGCGCCCGCGCTGTTTAAAGAATTGCAGGCCCTGCTGAACGGTCGCGATCTGAAAGCTCTTGTCTTCGAAAGGCAGCTCTTCTGCGAGAACTTCAAAATATTCGATTCCCGGGGCGTTCGGCAAACGATGATGTGCGCGCGCGACGTCAAGCATCGGGCGGCTCGCGTCGCACCCAACGACACGTCCACGCATGCCAACGACGGGCGCGGCTAATCGCGCAAGCGCACCGGTTCCGCAGGCGACGTCGAGCACGTGATGATTGGGACCGAGTTTTGCGGCCTCAATAAGCTTGCGCGCCCATGGAGTAAAAAGGCGCGGCACAAGATACTCATCATATGCATGCGCCATGGAGTTCTGGTCGAATTGCAAGGCGGATACTTCGCTCAAGGGTCCGGGCTCCTACTCCTCCGTTAGCGCAAAGGATTCACCCTCACGCCTCACGATTCCATCCCGTTCCAAAGCTTTTAAGGTGTTTTCCATGCCGCCAAGGGATTCCGGAGGCAAGACCGCGCGCAAATCCCGGTGCAAATCAAACAGCGACATTCCGGATCCAGGCGCAAGCTCGCGTAGACGGTCCACGATTCGGCCACGTGCGAAGCGAGTCGTTTGCACGAAGGGAATAGCTTCTTGCGGCGAGCGCTTTGATGCAAACCTCGAACGCAGTAGCTCCAACTGCGCCGCATCGACGGGCGAAGCGTTACACGAACGGCGGACGGGGCAGATTAAGCACTTGGGCGCACGGGCGGTGCAAATCGTTGCCCCGAGATCCATAAGCGCCGAATTCCAATCGTGTCCGCGGCCGCGCGGTACGAGGTGTTTCCCCGCAGCATCGAGCTCAGGAGCAGGGGCCTTGGCCGGATACTCGAGTCCATAAAGCGTGCGGTGTGTTACCCGGCGGACGTTTGTATCGGGCGCCAGATCATCCTCATCGAATGCAAATGCCGCAAGCGCAGCGGCGGTATACGCGCCCACGCCAGGCAACGCCAACAACGCTTCCCGTTCGCGTGGCATGACTCCGGAGAATTGCGCGCTTACCGTTTGCGCGATCGCCTTCAACCGAACGGCGCGCGAATTATACCCGAGCCCCTTCCACTCACGCAGCACATCGGCCGTGCTCGCGGCGGCCAAAGCCGCAACGGTTGGAAAGCGTTCGATGAAAGCGCCGTACTTGGGCAGTACGCGGTCTACTTGCGTTTGCTGCAACATGAATTCGCTCACCAAAATCTTGTACGGGTCGCGCGTCGAGCGCCAAGGGAGCCAGCTTCGTCCTTGCTCTTCGTACCACGCCAGAAGATCTTTTTGGAGCGCGTTCATTCGTCCGTATCCCGCACTTTCTCAAAAGTCGAGACGGCATGCTCTTCAACAAATGCTCTCAGCTCGCGAATCATCGAGGGATCGAAGCTGCGCGAGGCGTCTTCGCGGTAAACCTCAAGCGCGTCCCTAACGAGGACGCCTAGGTGCTTCGGAACCACCGCGAGTGCCCATTGCGCCGCTTCAACCTTGCTTACAATTCGGATCGAAGGACTGGTCGCATCATGCAGCGTGCGACAGGCATTCAAGACCACGGATACGGGTTTGGTTTCAATACGCGATGCTTTGTCATCGAAGTCGGAAACGACGGCATCCATAAAGGCATACCATGGGACGGGACCGATAGCATGCTGCGCTTCGTCACCGACCAGCCGGACGGAGCGCTCCTTCGCATGCAAAAGCTGCGCGGGTACCGCGCTCGGTTTGGAGTTAAATTGCAGCTCGACCGGCAACGGATGCTCGTAGTTCTTTGCAAACGCTTGTTGCACGACCGTCACTTCGATCTCGCCTTTGGTTGGTCGCGATCGGTTGAGTTCGCGCAATGTTTCATCCAGACGGTCGCGCAGCGTCCGAGGCAACGCTTCTTTGACAAGCACCAGCACGTCGATATCGCTCGCGCTGCGAAAAAACGAGCCGGTCGCGAGTGAGCCGTGCACGTACAACCCTGCGAGCCGCTCACCGAGCGCGTCACCGACTTCGGCCGCAAGCCGAATCACATACTTTCTGATATCGAGGTCGGCCGAGGCCATGTCTTGCGGGCGCGTCACGATCCCGCTCGCAATGCCGTTATTCCATCGCCGATGCGCCGGATGCCCTCGGTGATTTCATCGCGCGCTACCGCTGTAAGCGCGAGCCGAAAATGATGATCGCCGCCCGAGTTTGCAAAGAAGGCTTCGCCGAAAAGAAAACTCGCGCCGAAACGTTCGGCCGCATCGAGCAACGGGCGCGCGCGCACTTCGCGCGGAGTGTTGGCCCACAAGTAAAAGCCGCCGCCCGCGGGCGAGACGCGAATGGACTTAGGCCAATAGTCCGCGATCGCCTTATCGGCTAGACGCCGGCGTGCATAGAGTTCCGTCCGCAAGACTCCGACGTGCGCATCGTAAGCGCGCTCGAGATAATCCGTTACCGCAGCCTGCACGTAGAGGCTGGTCGCCATGTCGTACGCCTGCTTGCGCATGAGCAAACGATCGAGAATGGTCCGCGGCGCGCTCAGCCATCCCACGCGCAGCGAGGGCGCGATCGTTTTGCTGAAGGTGCTCAAGTAGACGACGTACTCAGGTGCCATCCCGACGAGCGGCGGCGCGGGGGTGATTGCGAGTTCGCCATACGGATCATCTTCAATGATCGGAATACCAGCGCGTTTTGCAAGCGTGACAAGCCGTTCGCGACGATCCGCATTCATTGTTACATTCGTTGGATTGTGCAACGACGGCATCGTATAAATGAAGCGTGGCCGGCGCGTGCGCAAGATGGCCTCGATGTGATCGACACGCATACCGTCTTCATCCACCGGCACGGGAATCGCGCGCAGTCCGCAAATTTGGAAGATCTGTAGCGCCCCGGGATAGCTTGGAACTTCAACAATGATTTCATCGCCCGGCTCGGCCAGACTCTGCGCGACGATCATGATGCCTTGCGTGGAACCCGTTAAGACGATGATATCCCGCGCCTGCGTCTTCGCCCCGCGCATCGTCATGCGGTCTGCGATCGCCTGGCGTAGCGGTTCGTACCCTTCGGAGTCTCCATAAGATAAAACGAAGCGCTCGTCTTTGCCGACGCGTGCAAAACTCTGTGCGAGTTCGGTCATCGGCGACGGCTCGGAGGGCGCGACGCCTTGTACAAAGGAAAGTTTGCCGGCTTCTTGCTTCGCCGCGAGCTCGCCGAGGATCATCGGAAACTCGCCAACACGCCAGGGCGGCAGTGTAACCCACCAAGGGACCGAGGGCGCGCGCTCGGGCTGCCCCCGTAGCAGCGGGGCAACGCGCGAGCCCGATCCGACGCGCTGCTCAATGAGGCCATCGCTGCTTAGTTCTCGATACGCGTGGACGATGGTGCTGCGATTGACGTCCAAACGCTCTGCTAGGGCCCGTTCGGGCGCCAAACGGGTGGACTCCGGAAGGGTGCCGGTCAAGATGGATTCGCGCAGGCTCTCATAGATCTGCCGGTAGAGCGGTACGATGCTCTCCCGATCGAGTGAGGGCAGCACTCCTTGCCATCCAATTTTCGACATTTCCCATCCATTCGGCGGATTGGCGGGCAAAGTCCCTCAAAGTTACCAACAGGAAACCAAGGGGTTACCTGTTGGCTAACCTTAGTCATCGTGGCAGATGAGGAGAATTGCTATGCTATTTTCAAGTTAGGAAATGCAAGTTTCCCCACGTGGAGGAATCGTTTGGAGAATCTGGATCGGATCGCCGGAATCGCTTTTGCGGGCTGCTTGGCCTCTATCGCATTCCCCAGTTTTAAGCGTATAGACGCACGCGCCGTGTGGCTTCGGATTTCGTGGATCGTCATGTTCGTCGCGATCACGCTGACTTTCATAGGCATCGTCTATCCTCGCTGGATACGTTTCGGCTTGGCGGGCTTTGCATTGATGGCGATGTTGATTTCTTTCCTGCGGCGCGAACCTCGCCCGGATGCCTCAAATCCGCTCGCGCAAGCGCGCCTCGGTCTCGACCTCACTATGGCTTCCTTGCAACGCTCGAACAAAAACGGAGAAGAAATTGGCTGATCAACAAGTCGACGCTATTGTTATCGGCGCCGGCCCCGGCGGGTACCATGCTGCAATTCGACTGGGACAACTCGGAAAGAGCGTGGTTTGCATCGACCGCGACGAAGTCGGCGGCGTCTGCCTCAACTGGGGATGCATTCCAACGAAGGCACTTCTGCACGTCGGCGAGGTCGTGCGTCACATCAACCACGCAGATGCGATCGGCTTAAAAGTTTCGGGTGTGGAATTCGACCGCGAAGGCATCGCGAAATTCAAAACCGATGTCGTGAATTCGAATGTAGGCGGAGTCAAAACGCTCTTCAAAGCGAACGGTGTCACGTTCGCTTACGGGCAAGCCGAATTTAAAGGTCCCAAACAGATCGCCGTTAAGGCCAAAGACGGCGCGACGACCACGTTCACCGCAAAAGATGCGGTCGTGATTGCGACGGGCAGCGCACCGGTCGATGTCAAGACCTGGCCGCGCGACGGCGAGACGATCATCAACTCGGACGATGCGGTGCAAATGAAACGCATTCCGAAAAACATGCTGGTCATCGGCGGGGGCGTGATCGGTCTTGAATTCGCAACGGTCTACACGCGTCTGGGTGCGAAGGTGCTGGTCATCGAAGCCTTGCCTCAAATTTTGACCGGCACGGATATCGAGATCAGCAAAACACTTGGCCGCATTCTCAAGAAGCAAGGCGTTGAGATCATGCTCGGCACCAAAGTGGGCGATCTCAAAAAGGAGGGCAAAGCCGTCAAGGCCACATTTAACGGCGAAGGCACGAGCGGCAAGGATGAAACGCGTGAGTTCGACATGGTGCTGGTTGCCGTGGGTCGCCGGCCCGTTACCGACGGCTTGAACGTTCAAGCGGCCGGCCTGAAGACGGATGACAAAGGATTTATTGCCGTTGACGCGCAGCTGCGCACGAGCGTCCCGGGCGTCTTCGCAATCGGCGACGTCACCGGACAACCGCTGCTTGCGCACCGCGCGATGAAGCAGGGCGTGATCGCGGCCGAAGTGATCAGCGGGGACAAATCAGCCGCCTTTGACCCGGTAGCGATACCGAACTGTGTCTACACGGATCCCGAAGTTGCCACCATCGGCCTGTCCGAAGAAGAGGCAAAAGCTGCAGGGTACACGGTTCGCATCGGCAAGTTTCCGCTTGCCGCAAGCGGCCGGGCGCGCACGATGAACGAATCCGATGGTGTTATCAAACTCGTCGGCGATGCAAAGAGCGATCTTCTTCTGGGCATGCACATTGTTGCACCGCAGGCGGAATCGCTGATCGGCGAAGGAGTCATCGCACTGGAGATGGGCGCAACGCTTGAAGACATCGGGCTTTCGATCCATCCGCATCCCACTTTGACCGAAGGTATCATGGACGCCGCGGAAGCGGCGCACGGCAAAGCGATTCATATTGTCAATCCAAAACCAAAAACGCCGGCCCCAACTCCCGCAGGTGCTGCGCACTAACGCGAGGTCCGTAAGACTTCTCGATCTCGGCCGCAAGCCGTATCGGGAAGTTTGGGAATTGCAGCACCAATTGCACGCCGCGGTGGCAGCGGGCGAAGAGCAAGACACCTGGATCGTGGTCGAACACGAGCCCGTCATTACGCTGGGCCGCAGCGCAAAAGAACAACACGTTCTGCTACCGCGCGCTTTGCTCGAAGCTCGCGGCGTGGACCTCGTTGAAATCGAACGCGGCGGGGACGTGACGTATCACGGGCCGGGACAAGTGGTGGTCTATCCAATTCGAAAACTCGCGCGGTTTCGCGAAATCGTGCCCCTGGTGCGCACGCTCGAAGGTGCGGTTATTGACATGTGCGCCCAGTTCGGCATTACTGCGGAACGGTGGAAAGAACACGCCGGCGTCTGGGTGGGTCGCAATCAGATTTGCGCGATCGGCCTCGCCGTCCAGCGAATGACCTCCCTGCACGGAATTGCGCTCAACGCTTGCACCGACCTCACGTACGACCGGCTCATCACACCCTGCGGGCTCCCCGACCGCGGTATAACCTCGCTCTCCAAAGAAACCGGACGCGACGTAAACGTGTCCCAAGCAAAGACGGCGTTGCTCGCCGCCCTGGCGAATACGTTCGAAATAGAATTTAGTAATGCTTGAAATCAATCTCCTCGACCAACCTCAGACCCCGAAGCATACGCCTAAGCCCAAATGGCTTAAGGTGCAGCTGCCGCGCGGCGACGATTACGAACGCGTAAAAGCCAAGGTCAACACGCTCGGACTCAACACCGTTTGCAAGGAAGCCATGTGCCCCAATCTCGCGGAATGTTGGGGCGCCGGTACCGCCACAATCATGATCTTGGGTGATACGTGCACCCGGGGCTGCCGTTTCTGTAATGTCAAAACCGGAAACCCACGTGGTGAAGTCGATTGGATGGAGCCCGTTCGCGTCGCGGAAGCGGTTCGCGATTTGGGGTGGCGGTATTTAGTCCTTACCGCGGTAGACCGCGACGATCTCGCAGACGGCGGCGCGCTTATTTTTGCAAATACCATTCGCGCAATTCATGAAAAAGTAGCAGGATCTAAAGTTGAAGTGCTCACCGGCGATTATCGCGGCGACTTAAACGCACTCGACATCGTACTCGATGCCAAGCCCGACGTGTTCGCTCACAATCTGGAAACCGTGCGGCGGCTGACACCGAAAGTTCGCGACAAGCGTGCCAAATACGATCAGTCACTCTCGATTCTTAAGCACGCAAAACAGCGCGCACCGCAACAGTATACGAAGACCTCGTTGATGATCGGTTTAGGCGAAACCCTGGAAGAGATTGAAACCACTATGGATGACGCAAGAGCAATCGGCGTGGATATCTTCACGATGGGGCAATACTTACAGCCGGGCAAGAAACATCTTCCGGTCGCCGAGTTCGTAACGCCGGATCGTTTTGAAGAATTGCGGGTCCTTGGTGTGTCTAAAGGCTTTCATCAAGTCGTGTCGAGCCCGCTCTCGCGGAGTTCCTATCACGCGGAACAAGCCTTCCGGTAACGCTTGCCCCACCCGCTTGGTTCGACAGGTGCGCGCCTGATCGCCACGCTATTGTACGACCTTGCGCGCCGCAAAGCGCGGATTATCCACCAAGAAGGGGTATTATGTTTATCGCGCACGTTGCTCTGCATCTCGGACTCTGTTCTGCGATGAAGTCAAAACCGCCCGAGGCGCCGATTGCCGTTCACGTGAAACTTGTAAACTTGGGGCGCGAGACTGCATTCAATCGAACATTTACCGTCCAGCGAGGATACGATCCGCAGTTGGTTGTCGATTTTGACATGACACGCGGAACATATCACCTGTCGGTCGAGGCACCCCGGTACGGCTGCACGGCCGCGGATTGGCTGGCGCTGGCGCCGGACTCGGTGCGTAACGTGAACGAACAATTTGAGCCCGGGCCCACAAAATTAACGAGACCGATGATCGTTTTCGGGCGCCTACCGCTATCCTTTCAGAGCACCCACCCCGTAATGCAACTTTTCGATCGCGATAAAAATGGATGCGACAAACCAATCACCGAGCCACTCCCGTCGCATATTGATTCTGAAATGGATAGTGACGCGTACTACGCATGGCTGTACTCCGATGCATCAATCGAAGCGCACGGTAACGTAATCCTGGCATTGCGGCTGCAAAACGCCGGAGAGTATCGCTATATACGAATTCCCATGAAGTTCCCGCAAGAGTGGCATGGATGGCCCACCACCGTAGAATTCGGCTTGGATCAGAATGAGCTCTTGGCAATTCCAAGGATGAAAACAGACACGCTCTTATGCCCGAAGATGACGAAGACCTCGGTCGGATAACTTCATGGAACTTGCAAAGAGAACATTTCTCATCACGGGCGGCGGCTCGGGATTAGGAGCGGCGTGCGCGCGAGAATTTGCGCGCCACGACGCACACGTTTTTATTGCTGACATTAACAGCGAAGCGGGCGAAACCGTCGCCAAAGAGATCGGCGCAAACGCGCGATTCCTCCGCACCGATGTAACCAAGGAAGACGATGCGGCGGCAGCCGTGAAACTTGCGATCGAGGCCTTCGGCAGCCTGGATGGCGCGATCACCTGCGCAGGCATTGCCACGGCGCAACGAGCCGTCGGAAAGAACGGCGCGCTGCCGCTCGCGGATTTCTCGAAGGTCATCGCTGTCAACCTGATCGGCACATTCAACATCATTCGCCTTGCGGCGCAAGCAATGTTACGCAATGACGTTGCATCCGGGGGAGAACGGGGCGTTATCGTCTGCACGGCCTCGGTTGCAGCGTTTGACGGCCAGATCGGACAAGTTGCGTACGCGGCCTCAAAAGCCGGCGTCGCGGGTATGACGCTTCCCCTGGCTCGGGAGTTTGCGCAGCACGGCGTCCGCGTGATGACCATTGCGCCTGGGATTTTCGATACCCCGATGCTCGCCGGACTGCCCGAACCCGCACGCATCTCCTTGGGGCAGCAGGTTCCGTTTCCCGCCCGGCTCGGGCGGCCTGATGAGTATGCTTCGCTGGCCCGCCATATCGTCGAGAATCCAATGCTCAACGGCGAGGTCATCCGGCTGGATGGTGCCGTTCGCCTCGCACCGCGCTAGAGGGCAGCTTTTTTTCCGTCTTTTGTCGGAGGAAGCACAGGGTTTTTAAGGTCTCGCTAGTACCTCACGCCTGATTGGGACTCTGATAATTTTAATAGGGTTCCGCGCTGTTGGAGAGTATATGGTTCGTACGTTAGTAAGAAGCTTTGCGGTTTTGGCATTTCTGGCCGCGAGTTTTCCCCTCGCCGCGAAAGCGGATACGGGCGATTTCGGCTCGGTCGTTAACTCGGCAAACATCGTCCTAAAGGGCGCGACGGCGGTGCAACAGCCCGCGACGGGCACAACGGTGACGATCGGACAGGTCCCACCCATTGGACAGCAGCCCGTCGGCACGCAGCCGCAAATGGGCCTTCCTACCGGCTTTACTTACACCCTCGATGCATCGGTCGCGTACCCGTACGGTGATATCGGCGTTGGCAAGCGGTGGTTGCCGGGCGGCATGGACGGCGTTCTCGCTTACGGTTTTAACAGCAAACAACGCTTAGTGCTCAACTATTACGAGCTGCAGCACTATCCGGTGGGCTTCAATAGTGGCCTGCGGGCCGGATACTTACCTGCCCCGTTTCCGCCAAGCCCCGCAAATCCGTTTTGCGTCGACCTCTCCGGCGGGCACGGGCCCGGCGGAAAGTGCGCCTCACAAAACATCGACGTCACCACCAAAGATCGCTTCTTTCTTGCGTACTTCAACCAACTGTTCATCATCGGCAAGGGTAAGCACGCGATTCCGCTCGTGATCTCACCCACCTACGTCGCCCGCACATCGAAGATTGCCGCATCGCTCTCCGGCAACGACGACGTCGTGCCGTTCGTCGATCAAACCGGCGTACCGCACACCGATATTCACACGCGCACCGCACAAATCAAATCGCTCGCATTCACCATGCCGTTCCTTAAAACTCCGAAGATGTTTGGAACATTCACGGTAGCGCCGTCATGGCTGCTGCACACAGCCGGCGTCAACCAAGACAACCATGCCCAGCTTTATCAAATCCTGTACCTGGAATATACGCCGCACGCAGGAACCAAATTTTTCTTCGAGCCGCAAAGCTCGCGAGACTACCTGCCGGCCGATCGGTATGCTCAGCACTTAGCGGCTTACTTTCTGGGGGCCTCACAGCAAATAGGTAAAGTGGGATTCGTGCAGGTCGTGCTTAACAGCGGTAGCCCTACCAATTACGCTCCGTACGGAATTGCGCAATTTAATTGCTACGCATTGCCTTGTTCATCGAATACCGTTCCTGCAGTCGGCGGACTCAAAGCAACTCAAATCCAACTTCAGCTTGGCATCGGCTCGCCGAGCGTACTGCAATTCTAATGGGATACAAGCCTATGTTTGAACACTACAAACGGCCGCTTGCGGTCATTGCACTCCTTGCACTCGCGGCTTGTGGAGGCGGAACCTCGGGGAACGCATTCAGCGGCCCCGCTCCACTCGTTCCAGTGCCCGGCGGTCCTGCGGTTGCTCCGCAGTCCGGGGCGGCAATTCTCAATACCATTGTAGGCGTGGGCGATAGTCTTACTGCCGGCACGCAATCCGGCGTAACGATGGGAGAGCCGGGTGCCGACGCTCGCGTTCCCGGTGGCGTAACGCCCCCGACACAAGAAAACGGGTTCTATTCGTTGCTGTATCAACTCGCAAAAGGCGTGTCGGCTGCTTCGATGTACAATCCGGCGACATCGCCGCTACCGCTGATTCACCAACCCGGCATCGGTTCGCAAATTCTGTTTAATGCGAGTGGCCCGGTCTTCGGTGTTTCTGGAAACGTTTCGTGCGACGCATTCAACGCATCCGGATTCTCGCTGAGCGCAGCGCTTACAACCGTTCGCATCAGTAACACCCAGAACGTCTTTGACTTGGGCGTCCCCGGAATCACCGCTCACGAAGCGCTCACTATGACCGGTCCCTCCACGGGACCGCCGCCAGGACTCGCAACTGGACCAAACGGCCCGTATTGCCCGGGCTATCCGAGCAACGCGCTCGATCCAACGGCCGGCGGATTGCAAGCAGTTGCGCAGTCGGAAAATTCAACTTTCTATCCGGTCATCGGCGGCTTTGAGGGCTTCGCCCCGACAACCATGGTCAATGCGGCGGCCTCGCTGCATCCGACGCTCGCAACTGTGTGGCTTGGCGCAAACGATATGCTCAAGTTCATCTTCTCTGGCGCCGCCGCTCCGATTAGTGATAGCCCGGCACAGATGCAAGCCGACATCACGCAAACAATCCAGACGCTGCAACGCTCGGGAGCGCGCGTGGTGGTAGCAAATCTTCCCACGGTGCTCAGCACCGCTCAGTTCTTCGCCGGCGGAGTCCCCACCAATCCGGCCGTGCCCTCGCAGAGCGTGTTCTACTATCTGCAAGCGCTCAGCGGCGGACGAATAACGCCGGCGGCGGCAGCCGCGGTTGTCGGCCCAACCGGACCGCTGCAAACCAAGTACAACGTCGGTGGCGGCGGCTATCTTACGGAAACCGGTTTCTTCACCTTGCTGAACGAGCTCGTTCACGGTGTGCCGCTCGGGTCGATCAATCTCGATCTCAACCCGGATGGAACGCCGGCCTCAGGCTCCGTCGGTTTCGGTCAGGACTACTTGCCGGACACCTTCGTAGCAGCCAAGATCAGCCCGCTCAACGCGGCCTACAATGCCGCAATCGGAGCGGCGGCGACGGCCACCGGCGCTACGCTCGTCGACGTTAACGCCGCGTTCGCCGCAATCAGCGCCGGTGGCGGCGCAGCGCTCGGCATTCCCGCCGGAACATCGTTGCGCTTCGGAAAGGGCTTGCTGAGCTTCGACGGCCTGCATCCTTCGAACACCGGCTACGCACTGATTGCCAACTTGTTCGTTCAGGCGCTCGACACGCCGGTGAGCTCAGGCGGCCTGGGACTCTCGGTTCCCCCGCTGACGGCGGCGCAGATCAACGCGATCTACGCAAGCGATCCGTACAAGCTGCCAATCCCGTAAAACAAACGGGTTTACAAAAACCACACAAAGGGCGCCACGAGGCGCCCTTCTTTTTCGGGTAAGATTGCACTAATGGTGCAGCCCAGACAACCCGGCAAAATTGCCGTAGACGAAATTAAAAACACCCCGGAGGAGCAGCTCACCTTCATCGACGTTCGCAAGAAGCCGGACGACCAGCAGATTCGCGGCTCGGTGCGTTATGACGGTGCGAAGCTGATGGCCGCTGATGAACTTGCCTTACCGCTGCGGCACGATGGAAAGATCGTCATTTATTGCGGAAGTGGAAACTCGTGCGTCGCGATTGCCGAACACATGCGCGAAAAGGGTTTTATCAATGCCGTCGCTCTCGAAGGCGGATACGTTGCTGCAAAAGAGGCCGGACTGCCGCTCGAGGAGCTTAGCGAAGAACAGCCTATCCCCGGCGAAGCCGGAACCGGATCCCGACTTCTCTAGTACTGCGCACAGAGAAAGGCGCCCGCGCAAATGCGCGAGCGCCTTTTTTCAGCGCTCCTTTAAGCGTTAGGGACGGGTGAAGTACACGTACAGGGTTTGGGGAAGCGGGAAATGGACGCTGCCGATTGGCGATGAGAACGTTAACCTGCTGCCGCTCCCGGAGGCCGTTGGAACGGCCGGGGCCGATGTATAGATCGGCTGGCCGTTATTAAATGGAGGGGCGTAAAAGTACATGGTGTACGTGCTCGTCGTTGCGAATGGAATGTTGAGAAATCCACTCACCGTTCCTGATGGTGCGCTAAAATCCAGGATCGACTGAGAACTGTTTGGCGGTCCGGCTGTTAGCGTAACCTTCACGGAATAGTCCACATTCGTCCCTTGCGGCGGGGCGGGTCCAAATTGGGGATACCCGTTAAAAGATTGGCTGCTAAACGTTACCGCGTTCGAGTCGTTGGCGCTGTATCCGACAGCTCCGCTGAACCCACCCGCGTTGGGTAGAAGCAACGCGTTTGCGCCAGCTGTTCCGGCCACTGGGTCGACGGATGCTCCCACCGCATTGATGACTCCGCTCGCGCTTGATGTTGGCGTGGATGTAGGACTCGGGGTTGGGGTGGGAGTTGGCGTGGGCGTTGGGGTTGGTGTTGGCGTTGGTGTTGCAGCCGGCGTCGGGGTTGGTGTTACGGTCGGCGTTGGGGTTGTCGTCGGAGTTGGCGTTGATGTGGGTACCGGAGTCGCCGGGAAGGCGCCCTGGCGAATACCAATGCGGTATGGCGCTCCGGCAATCAATGTTACGGATTGCGAAGTACCTTGATAGGTGACCACGGTACCGCTAACCGTCAGCGGCCCCGCCGTTGTAAAAGTTCCACCTGAGTCTTCTATGCCGGCATAAAACGTTGCATTTGCCGCAGACAAGAATGCAAGTGCCAGCTGCTGATTGGGATTGAGGTAGGGACCCAGGTCGAATGAAGCACCTAGTACTCCGGACAGGGTGACGGTCTTGGTTGCGGTAAACTCGATGACCGCTAAATAGGGGCCCGAGGCGCTCGGAAGTGGGCCATTGAGCCCTTGCGTTGACCGGCTGTTTGCGAGTGTCGTCGTCGAGCTACCGCTTGCGACCACGACATTCAATGAAGCGGCCGCGCTGGCAGCGGGCAAGCTGAGCGTCGGAACGATGCCCCCGGTCGCGGGCAGCGTCTGGGTTGATGCGGCCGCGGTCAGCGCAACCACCGCCGTGTTCTGCGCCGCTATAGGGGTGGGAAACGATACAGGTGTTGCAGGCGTGACCAACCCGCTGCTTCCCGATCCGCAAGCGGCGAGTGAGATCGCAGCCAGCGCCATAAATGCGCCGGCGCGCAATGTTAGGAGATGCATAGAAATTAGACTCCAGTCAAAAGAAGTGTAGGGCCTCAACTGGAGTTTAGGGCATTATGCGTCCGAAGTTCGTCCGATACAAGCTGCGTTAAATGGTTCGATGACCACGCCGGCGTGGCGTTCACGCATTCTCTCGGCAATGGCCAGCATGTCGTTCTCATCTAAGGCACCGGCCGATTGCAGTACAGCATCGCGGGTGGCTTCGGATAACGCAGCACGGGCGAGCGTTAGCGTATGCTGAGTAGTTCCGTCAAATGTATCGGCATCCTGACCAACGCGCGCGGCCAAGCGCCGTAGCACGCTGTCGATGCGAAGAACATCTTCATATTCTTGGACGCGGCCCGCAGCGAAATGGAGCCCTCGTAACGCACTGCACAAGAACGGGCCATGGTGAAGTTCTAGTAGGGTTTCTAAGGCACGGCACATGACGGCAAACGATTCCCCTAATCTGCCGGCAAAAGCATTTTGTTCGCTTAAATTTTCAAGCGTCTCGCCAACGCGCGCCGGCTCTCCCAAGGCCTCGTAAAGCAACACGCTTTCCTCCGCCTGAGCGATAGCGTCGTCCCATCTTTCCAAAGTCCCAAAGATGGCCGAGCGCGTCCGAAATACATGTGCCACACCGCGAACGTTCTTGGTTTGCGTAAAACGCTCTAAGGCGCGCTCCAAGATCGATAATGCTTGGGTGCAATCGCCTCGAACCCACGCCAACTGCGCGAGGTTAGCCAGCGTCCCCGCCGCGCCGCGCCGATCGCCCACAGATTCTTGAAGAGTTAGGCAGTGTTCGAACTGCTGCTCTGCTTCTTCGTGCCGGCCCCTAGTAAAACTAAAGGCTGCAATAGCGGTCAAAACTTCGATTTCCCCACGCGGATTCGAACATTCTCTGTAGAGCGCGAGCGACCGCTCTAAATAGGGGCGCGCGTGACCGAGCCGTGTTTCACGCGCAAACATGCCGGCTGCCTGCAAGAAGCGCGCGCGCTGCATGAGGGTCAAGCGTTCAAGAATGCCTTCGCGTTCAAGACTTGCGACATATGTTTCTCCTACTCCGGCCTTTCCGCGGAAAATCCAAAAGCGCCACAGGGCGGCGAGCAGTCTCGACGCCAGAACCGGATCGCTTTTCAGACTCCACGAAAGCGCCATCTCGAAGTTTCCATTCTCGATATCGCATAACGCGAAGGCATGTTGCTCGGCGTCGGTCGTAAAGTCGTCATACAGGCTTTCGGCGTAGCGTGCGTAATGATGGGCGTGCCGGCAGGCCGCGTCGCGGTATTCGTCCAGCTCCCGCAACCGCTCCCCTGCGAAAGCGCGAGTCATCTCAAAGGTGTGATAGCGAATCGAATCGGGCGTAGCGGAGGCGCTCAGCAGCGAGCTTTCCACGAGTTCCGAAATCGGACTTACACAGTCTGGCGCAATCGGCGCGCAAACTTCTTCTAACGCCTCGACCGTGCATGAATCAGCAAATACCGCTACGCGACGCAATACCGCTTGCTCCACAGGTGATAGCAAATCGTAGCTCCACGAGACCGCCGCATCGATAGTGCGATGCCGGTCTTCCCGATTGGCGCCCGCGAAAACGCCGTACTCGCCGAGACGCTTTGCAATGCCGTCGATGGTGAGCAGATTGCAACGGGAGGCGACGAGTTCGATCGCGAGCGGAATGCCGTCTAGGCGGCGCACGATGGAGATTACGCTGCGAGAATTGGCGTAGGTGAGCCGCACGTGCGGAGCTACTTTGCTTGCACGTTCTAAAAACATGCGGACTGCCGGATAGGCGAGCAGTGCCTTTGGACTTGTGGGCTCAACCGGCGGAAGATTCAGCGCGCCAAGGGCGATAATGCATTCACTGGCCCCGCCAATCCGCCGGCGGCTCGTGGCCAAAATGCGTACTGCAGTACGTTCGATGAGGGCGCTTACTACGATGTTTGCATCGGCGCCCAACTGTTCAAGATTATCCAACACCAAGAGGACGGGGTTTTGATCGAGCGCTTCGACCAGCGCGCCAACAACATCGTCTGCCGGAGAAACGTTTAGCGTTCTTGCAATGCGCTCGAATGCCGAAGCCGCATTTTGGTCTCGCGCCAATTCGACAAGGAATACGCCCGCCGCAAACCGCCCGAGTGCAATCCACGCCGCTTCCATAGCTAGGCGCGTTTTTCCAATTCCCGGCGATCCGACGAGGGTGACGAAACGCGTATCTTGGAGTCCTTCCAAGACCGACCGTAATTCGCTGCCGCGCCCTACCATCGAAGAAGACGGGGTAACCAAATTGTGCCTTGTTTTTGATTGGGTCTGGCTCGCAAGCACTTGCTCCAATAACGCCGTCGTTTCGGGCTGCGGATCCACCCCAAGATCCGCGCGAAGCCGCGCGACGAGCGAATAGTATTCCCGCAGCGCACCGGCGCGGTCGCCAGCTTCAAGCCTCGCTAAAATTAAACGGCATGCCGAGGTTTCGTCGAGCGGATCACTTTGAACTAAGCGGTGCAGAGCCAGTACGGCCGTTGCATTGTCCCCGGAATGAAGCGCGGCCTCAGCCAGACCCCGCAGGACGGTGTCGTGCAGAGCATTTAGCTCACGCCGAAGCGCCTCTAGGGGTTCGTCACTGATGCCCGCGCACAATTCGCCCGCATAAAGGTGAGCGGCAACGTTGCGCTCTCCCGGAGAACCTGCGGCATGGACAAACTCCACCACATCACAAGAAATTCGGGCCTCAGGATTCCACTGCGCGCTCGTTTTTGTTAGGAGCAGTGCTTCTGAACCCTGGGGCAGTGTTCGAGCGATCAAGTGCAAATGCCGGCGCAGGTTGGCGCGGGCTTCCTCGTCGGGGATATCCGGCCAGAGCGTAGCAGCCAGCTTGGAACGCGCCATTGGGCGTTCGGAGCGCAAGGCGAGAAGAGCAAGCAGTGTGTGCCCCCTGGGGGGAAGGGCAAGAGGAATCGCGCTGCCGCCGTTCTGCACGACGGGCGTTCCCAGTAACAACAGACGGTCTGCGGACCGGGCCTGGATCACATCGGGTCGAGCGCCGCAAGCTCGATGCTCGAGCTTATCTCGCATTTTGCGCAAACGGCGTAGAGCAAATTTTCAACCGTCCGAATGCTCAATGACAGTTCCTTTGCAATGGCCACCTTCGAACAGCCTGCCGCCCTCAGACGCGCGACTTTTTGCTCAAGGAGATCGAGTTCGTCCATTAGAGTCTAGTCTAGGCCGAGTGCGTCCGACAATCGTCCGGTGGCGAGGCTCCAGGGAACTTACGCGTACACCCCGCGAAGTTTTAGCGACACAACAACACGGTCGATGGCGATCATGTAGGCCGCCGTGCGCAGCGACACGTTGCGCGTTTGGGCGATCTTTCGAATGGCGTGGAAGTTATCAAGCAACGCTTCTTCGAGTTTCTCGTTGACTTCTTTTTCTTTCCAAAAGTAGCCGATCCGGTCTTGAACCCACTCGAAGTACGACACCGTAACCCCACCGGCGTTCGCCATGATATCGGGAATCACAATGACGCCGTTTTCTTGGAAGATATGGTCGGCTTCTGGAGTGGTGGGACCATTGGCGCCTTCGACGATAAGTCGTGCCTTGATGCGCCCGGCATTTTCGCCCGTCAGTTGTTTTTCCAAGGCAGCCGGTACGAGCACTTCGCACGGCACCTCGAGCAATTCGGAGTTCGTGATCTTATCGCCGCCGCGAAAACCCTCAAGGTTGGTGTGTTCCTTCGCGTAGGCCTCGGCGTTGTCGACATCGATGCCGTTTGCATTGTAGTACGCGCCGGTGACGTCGGAGATGCCTACGACTGTGCAGCCCCGTTCGGCAAAAAGTTTGGCCGCATACATCCCGACGTTTCCGAAGCCCTGAACCGCAACGCGCGCCTTGGTGGGTTCGATGCCCATCTGCGCCATTTGGTCCAGCGCGCAGATCGTCACGCCGCGTCCGGTAGCTTCGACCCGGCCACGCGAGCCGCCGATTTCGAGGGGCTTGCCGGTAACGACGCCGGCCACGTTCTGCCGAATGTGCATCGAGTACGTATCCATGAACCAAGCCATCGTTTGTGGAGTGGTTCCAACGTCCGGAGCCGGCACGTCTTTATCTGGGCCGACCACTTCTACCAGCTCGGCCGCATAGCGCCGCGTAATGCGCTCCAGCTCGTTCATTGAGAGTGTCGTGGGGTCGCAAGTAACCCCCCCTTTGCCGCCACCGAAGGGCAGGTCAACCACGGCACACTTCCAGGTCATCCAGAACGCAAGAGCCGTGACCTCGTCCAGGGTCACGCCGGGGTGATAGCGGATGCCGCCTTTTGCAGGACCTCTCGCGAAATTGTACTGCACGCGGTAACCCGTGAAGACTTCGAATTCGCCGGTATCGCGCTGAAACGGAATCGAGAAAATAATTTGGCGCGAGGGATGAGTGAGAATCGCGCGCATGCCTGGATCGAGATTCAGCAATGCGGCCGCTTCGTTGAAATAAGCGATTCCGTCGCCGAATACCGAGACTTCGCGCACAGCGGTGGTCATAAAGCGTGGGGCCTCCGGTTATTAAATAAAAGCCCTCTTGACTTACTTAGTCATAGGCAGAAAACCCTAGGTAGCAGGCAGATTAAGGCCCCGAGGCTGCTACTAAGGTCGAGCTTAGACATTAAACTTGAAGTTGACGACGTCGCCCTCTTGCATGACGTAGTCCTTGCCTTCTTGGCGAACCACGCCGGCGTTGCGCATTGCGTCCATGGTTTTGTATTTCACATAGTGGTCATACGACACGATTTCTGCGCGAATAAAGCCGCGCTCGATGTCGCTATGAATCTCGCCGGCGGCGTGCGGCGCCTTGGTACCTTTGTGAATAGTCCAGGCGCGCGTTTCTTGCTCGCCCGTTGTAAGAAACGTCATCAAGCCAAGCAAGCCATATGCAGAGATAATGAGCGAATCCAGACCGCCGCGCTCGATGCCGAGCTCCTGGCAAAATTCTTTGGCTTCTTCATCGGAGAGGCCGGCGAGTTCCGATTCAACCTTCCCACAGAAGGCAACAACGCCGTTGCCTTCTTTACGCGCGGTGTCTTGAACCACTTTCATCTGCGGTCCCGGATTTCCGATCTGCGCTTCATCGATATTGGCAACGTACAAGAGGGGTTTTTGCGTGAGCAAGAACAACTCGTTGGCCATTTCGGCCTCGGGTGAATCCGCCGGAAACGCGCGTGCAGGTTTGTTTTCTTCGAGTGCGCTCATCAAGTTCTTAGCCGCATCGACCTTGTAGCGCTCTTTGGGATTGACCCGCGCTTCGCGCTCGAGCTTGTCCACTTTTTTGCTCAGCGACGCGAGATCGGCTAGCGCCATCTCGATTGAAATGATTTCGATGTCCCGAGCGGGATCTGGTGAGCCCTCGACATGCGTGACGTTGTCGTCTTCGAAGCAGCGCACGACCATTGCGATCGCGTCGGTTTCCCGAATGTGGCTCAAAAAGGCGTTCCCCAGGCCCTGGCCGGTGCTTGCGCCGCGCACGAGTCCAGCGATATCGACGAACCGCATCGCAGCTGGAACGATGCGCTTGGATTTGAGCAGACCGCTTAAGACCGCCAGTCGCTCGTCCGGAACCGGGACTTCTCCGACATTGGGCTCGATTGTCGCAAAGGGGTAGTTGGCGGCAAGCGCTTGCGCGGAACGCGTGAGCGCATTAAAAATTGTGGACTTGCCAACGTTCGGCAAGCCGACGATACCGCATGAAAGTGCCATGGAGGTGGCCTGCGTTCGGCCCGCTTCCTTCCCTTCCCTCGCCCCCGCGGGCAACTAGAAGTCAAGCGGAGGATTCAATTTTGGGCCGTAGGATACAATTAGCTATATGCGCCAGATGAAGGTTGACAAACTCGGAATCGATCTCCTCACGCATGACCCGGTTGTCATCCTCAAGGATCTCGAGGGCAAGCGGTTTCTGCCCATTCTGATCGGACCATTCGAGGCGACGTCCATCGCGCTCGCACTCGAAGGCGCGCCGGTTCCACGCCCGCTTTCGCACGATCTCATGCGCACGCTCCTGGAAACCTTGGATGCGCGTCTCGAGCAAATCGTCATTCACGATATTCGCGAATCGACGTTCTTTGCCAAACTCGTCATTCGAACGAACGGCGAATTGCAGGAGATCGACGCACGGCCCTCCGACGGCATCGCGCTTGCGCTGCGCATGCAAGCGCCCATCTTTGTCTCGGATAAAATCGTGCTCGAAGAAGCCGTGCAAGATAAAGCCGGCGACGAACAAGATTCGCACCGCTTCAAAAAATTCATCGACGAACTCAAGCCTTCCGATTTCAACCGGTAACGCGTGGACGCCGGCGTACCTTTCGTAGCGATCGACCACGTGCAACTCGCTATGCCGGTCGACGGCGAAGCAATGGCGCGGGCCTTTTACGTGGAAGTGCTCGGGATGGTCGAAGTGCCAAAGCCCGCGGAACTCGCCGAGCGCGGCGGCTGCTGGTTCGAGAGCGGCGCCGTGCACATTCATCTGGGCGCGCAGATGACGGAGTTCAAACCGGCGCGTAAGGCGCATCCGGCGCTCGTATGCACGGCGTTTGACGACTTGATGGCGCGTCTGCAAGACGAAGGCGTGCAAATCCGTTTCGACGAGAATGCGACTCCGCGGCGCGCTTTTGTCGACGATGCCTTCGGCAACCGCATCGAACTTATTGAACGGCACGCCTAAAGTCGCAGCCCGCGCTACTCTTTGCGCGGATCTGCCGGGGGGGCGAAGGTTCTTCTGCTTGAACCACGGCTGGATCGATTACCGTCTCCATCACTCCGACAATTGCGGATCCTTCAGGTAAGCAGATCCAGACTTACCGAGGTAAATTGCTGATCGATGGAAGGGGAGCGGCTCAACATTGAGGAGATTCTTGGCCGCGCGGCAGGTCCACGATGTGGCTATCCGCTGGCTAGACCGTTTGGCATAGCCGAGCATTTCCTGAGAATCATATGTCCCATTGCCAGATATTCCACCACGGCGTGCTCGATGGATTCGTGCTGAAGTACTTGAGGTCGACATTGCGGACGACCGGACGGCGGATATTGTAGAGCGGAATCCAGGGGATCGTTTCGTGAATGCGAGCTTCGGTCGCGTGGTAGATGCGCGAGCGCTCGGCCGGATCAACTGTTACGCGACCCGCCTTTTCGCCGGCATCGACTTGCCGGTCGCAGTACCCATAAAGATTTTCGCCCTTGGGAAACCAATAGTCGCAACCGACGTAAAAGAGATTGTCCGGATCGTACGGGAGCGTCGTCGAGTACTCGGTGAAATCGTACTTTCCACCGTATACGGGCCCCTCGTGCGAAAAGATAATGCTGTAGGGATACAGTTTTTGAGTCAAGTTCATTCCGATGGCTTTGAACTCTTGTTGGAAAACGGCGGCCAATTCTCGTGCGATTGCAGACCCGGCGGAAATATGGATAACGTAATCCAACCGGACACCGCCCTTGCTCCGCACGCCATCCGCGCCGAGTTTCCAGCCGGACCGGTCTAGCAGCGCGGCGGCACCTTTTGGATCGTAGCGGTATGGCGGATTATTCGTATACCCTACTGCAACTTCCGGAACAATATCGTGCGGCATCGTGCCGGCACCATGCGTGATTTTGCGCAATACGGCATCGTAATCGATCGCCATCGTCACAGCTTTGCGCACATTCAGTTCACCCAGCCCCGGATGTTTTTCGTTGATGGGCAGAATGCTTTGCGCATTCCACGGAACGAGATAGACGGCAACATCGGGCAACGCTTTGTACTGGTCGTACAGATTGAGCGGTGCAGAGGTAACCAGATCGATATCGTGCGTTTTTACGGCGTTCAAAATCACGTTATCGTCGGGCAAGAATTCGTAGTCGATACGTTCGAGTTTCGGCCGCCCTTTGAAGTATGCATCGTTGCGGACTAAAACGATCCGCCGGCCTCGTTCCCACGATTGAAATTTGAACGGGCCGGTGCCTATGGGATGGGAGTTAAACGGAACCTGGTTGATATCGTGCAGTTTACCCAGTAGGTGCTCGGGTAAGATGCCCTTGCCGCCCTCTTGCAGCGGCGCGAAGAACTTCGTAACGAAGGGCGCGTAGCGTGCTCGCAGATGCACGGAGATCGTATAGTCGTCAGGCGTGTCGACTCGAGTTATTTGATCGTAGGCCTCGCGATGCAGCGTATTGTTGTTTGGGTTCATCACCGCCGCGATTGTAAACTTGACGTCGCGCGAGGTGAAGGGTGCACCGTCATGCCATTTCACACCTCGATGAAGATGATACGTATACGTGAGGCCATCTTTCGAGATACCCCCATTGCGCAGTGAGGGCACCTCGGTAGCGAGGTCACCGATAAGCTCGCCCTTCTCGTTCGCAATCACAAGGAATGAGAAGACCATCGAATCGAGGTCATAGACCAAATCCATCGTGGAAAGCAGCGGATTGAAGTGATCCGGCTCGGCAGTATCGGCAATACGCAGCACGTGCGGCCGCGTCCAGGCATGGCGGCCGCCCTCAGCCCCCGTACCGACGCGCGTGCAGGATGCGAGTAGTACGACGCTCCCCAGCAGACCCAAAAACCGCAAAAGCTTCATCCAGGGCATTTCGAGGGGAGGTCTCCCGAACCTCGAACAATCGCCCCGAACACTCATCCCGAAAATGGAGACTATGCAGACGACAGAACGCGCCGAGATCGGCGTTTTTGGTGGTTCCGGCTTTTACTCGCTCATTGAAAACGCGCGTGAGGTCACGAT
>JBHEMH010000003.1:124049-146725 GCA_046262675.1 Vulcanimicrobiaceae bacterium | reverse complement strand
ACGGTTCGTCCGGATCGCAATCGCGCGATGGCGATTAGCCCGATGGGAATCAGCGCGACGACCGCCACGGGCTTGGCGAGCAGCGCGGCCGTGAGCAGGGCGATGACGATGCCCAGGCCGCGAGTCGAAAGCACTTCATCTTCTATAAAATATCGCGTGGCGGCATACAACGCGGCCGTTAGAAAGAAGACCATGGTCGTATCGGGCGTGAAGGTACGCCCGTAGTAGAGGCTTCCCGGCATGATGGCAAAGAGTAGCGCGGCCATCAAGCCAGTCAGTGAATCGAAAAAGAGCCAGCGCGCGAAATAGCCCAGTAGCGCAACCGTGCCGAGGCTAAACGCAATCGAAATCAGGCGCCCGAAGATTTCGTGCACACCAAAGAACTTGTAGAGCGTCGCGGCAACGAAGGGCACGATCTGCAGTTCCAGCTCCACGTAATTGGGCGGTGGCCCGTTGTAATCGGTCTGCGGATAAAGTGGGTTGTATTGCAGGGTCGCAAAGTTACGCGCTATCGCCGACTCATCGCCCTGCCGCCACCCCGGATGATCGATGATCGGATTGTGGATGCCTTTAAGACGCAGCACCAGCGCCAGCAGAAGAATCGTGCCCAGCGCGATCTTCCAAACAAGCGCGCGGAGCACTAGGCGACGTTGCGAAAAGTCCAATATTTATTTACGAAGAAATTGACGAAAATGCCGGCTACCGTTGCGATGAACCAAGTTTTGTGTCCGTGGCCGAAGGTCGGCGCGACGAGCCACGAGACGATCAAGCCCACGATAAGTGCCAAAACTGACACGGCGAGAAACCGCGCGCCTTCCTTGCCTGCGTGCGCTGTCGACCGGAACGTCCAAGCCCGGTTAAGGAAATAGTTCGAGAACCCGCCGGTGAGAAATGCGGCCGAGTAGATAATGTAGTACGGGACGGCTTGCGCATGGTTCGGCACGACACGCTGCAGCAATGTAAAGGCTACGAAGTTCACAAGAAACCCCGAGGCTCCGACGATTCCAAATTTGACGAATTGCCGCACACCACGCCGCTGCGTGATCTGGCTAAAAGAGCCCATCGATTATGCCACCCAATACCAATCTGCAAAGAGCACGGTAAAGAGCCCGAGAAGCGGCAGCGCGAGCGCGACGATGATGTTATTCACCGAGGGCTTCTGGCCCCAGAGCGCGAGAATCGTAAACATCGGGAAGAGCACGAGCGCAAAGCGGGGCATGCTCATCAAACTTGAAGTGGACATCGGAACGAGAATTGAGAGCGCCATGTACGCCGAGGTCGACGGCCGCAGGCGTTTGTATCCTGCGGCCAGCACGGCAATCATCAGCAACGTAAACGCGAGCTCAAGAAATTGGTTGGCCACGGTTTGTGGCGCGCGCGCGTGCGTAATGACGTAGAGCGAGTGCGTGAAGGCGACCCAGGGTGGTGCGAAGTGCCTGTTCCAATGGATCTGCACGTGGGAGAAATAGAGCGGATCGCCGTTGAGCACCCACAAATATCCCATATAAAGAGCAAGTCCGAGCGGAATCAGACAAATTGCGATAGCCGGTCTATAGATCGATCGTTGTCCGGCCTTATAAGCCGAGTACCATTCAATCAGAAACGGAACAACCAGCAGCACGCCCTCGGAACGTGTAAGCGCGGCGAGGAGACCGATGACTCCGGCAATGAGCCATTTATGCTCGCGAATGTAGTAGAACGAGGCGACCGTGAGTGCAAAGAACAGCGACTCAGGGTAGACCGCAGAGAAGAAGACGGCCGTTGGAAAGATCGAGATGTAGAAGATGGCGCGACGCGCGGCGCCGCGGTCGAACTCGTGCTCGACCCACTTATACAAATAAAGCAGCCCGAAAAAGAATGCGGCGTTGGAGATGAGCAGGCCGGCGATTAAGTGGTTGCCGGTAAACCTTCCGAGGATTGAGATGAGCAGCGGATAGAGCGGAAAGAATGCCATATCCGTTCCGTGATAGCCGATCGAAGCAATATCCAGATAATGGACCGCATCCCAACGGCCCCATACCGCGAGCAAGAGGTGAGAAGATTCGGCGACGTGAGGGCCCGCGCGTTGCCCGATGATGACCGCGGCGAGTTCGGCGATAACGACGATCGCAAAGCGCGTGATGGCAAAGTCGATGAGCACTTCGCGCACGGTCTGATTGAAGCGCGCGGCAATCGCGAGTTTGATGAGACAGAACAGCACTGCGCTCAGCACGATCATCCGGCCGCTGTGCGTAATCGAAAGCGGCAAAATGAACGAGAGCCACAGAAGCAGGAAGCACATCCAAGCTATGGCATCATATTGCAGCGAGCGCTCGAGCTTGATGCCGGCGCGGCGCGCGAAGTAGCTTGCGTAGGCCTGCCACAGCCAGAGCACTGCGGCGGCTGCGCCCAGCATGCTGGCCGGTAGCGCAATGTTCGAGAGCACGTCGTTATGGCGCGGAACGATGATGTATGCCCACGCAAAGAAACCGAGTGAGAGACCCGCCAGCGCGACGCCGAGCACATAGATCCAGCCCACTGATGCTACTGCATCGCCGGTGATGGCGCGGATTACGTCGGGCCGGGAACGCTGGGCGTGGACGGACACAGTGGCAGTGGGTTAAAAGGAAATGGGTCAGCTTCCTGGTAGCCAGACGGCATGCCATCAATGATTACGAGGACGGCGACGAGCCCCATCAACACGCTTGATTTTGTGAAAGTGACCGAAAGGGCGGCGCTCGCAGCCTCCCGCTGGATGGGGCGCGGCGAACGCGATACGGCCGATGGCGCAGCAGTGGAGGCCATGCGCGAGTGTCTCGGCGACATGGATATCGCGGGCCGTATCGTGATCGGTGAAGGCGAACGTGACGAAGCCCCCATGCTGTACATTGGCGAAGAAGTTGGCCGTGGCGGATTCGAAGTCGACATTGCCGTCGACCCCGTCGAAGGCACCAACCTTGTCGCGAACGGTCTGCCCAACTCCATTGCCGTCATGGCCATTTCCGAGCGCGGCGGATTACTGCACGCGCCCGACTCTTATATGAAGAAACTGGCGGTGGGACCCAAAGCCGCACCGTACGTGCATATCGACGCGCCGGTTCACGATAACCTTGAAGCAGTCGCAAACGCGCTCGAGCGTCCGATCACCGACGTGACGGTCGTCATCTTGGACCGGCCGCGCCATGCCGGACTCATCTCAGAAGTTCGAGCGGCGGGTGCGCGCATTAAACTAATCTCCGATGGCGACGTCGATGCGGCCATTGCCACGGCGGTACCGGGAACAGGCATTCATGTCTCGATGGGAACGGGAGGCGCACCGGAAGGCGTGCTTGCTGCCGCCGCGCTCAAATGTTTGGGTGGTAACTTCATGGGGCGTTTGGAGCCACGCAATCCTGAGGAAGCGGAGCGCGCAAAGAAAATGGGCTTCGGCGATCTGGACCGCGTGCTTACCTTAAACGACCTGATCATGGGCGAACACGTCGTCTTCTGCGCGACCGGTATCACCGACGGCGATTTGACGCGTGGCGTACGGTTTTTCGGCAATAACGCTCGCACGCACTCAATCGTCATGCACACCGACGGCACCGTGCGCTTTATCGAAAGCGTGCACCGTCTGGGAGCGAAACCTTTTAAACCCTCAACGAATCACAAGTAAGGGCCATGCCCCACGCAAAACACGACTTAATCGTTATCGGCGCCGGTTCCGGCGGGTACGCCGCGGCACGCACGGCACGCGAGCGCGGTGCGGACGTTGCATTGGTCGACCACGGTCCGCTTGGCGGATTGTGTATTCTGCGCGGATGCATGCCATCGAAGGCGCTACTCGCATCGAGCGATATGGCGCACGATATTCGCGAAGCGGAGCAATTGGGCTTAAAGACCGGCCCACTTGAAATCGACTTTCCTTTTATTATGCGCCGCAAGCGTGAGCTCATTACGGGCTTTGCCGATTACCGCATCGAGGGTATTCAACAATTCCCGCTCTATAGCGGTCGAGCGAAGTTCCTATCCCCGGGGCAAATCAAAGTCGGCGATGATCGAACGCTCGAAGCGGATCGTTACATTATCGCAACTGGAAGCGTCGTGGCGCCGAATACAATTCCGGGCTTGTCGGATGTTGGTTACGTCGACAGCGATGCGGCGCTCGAGCTCAAAGCGCTTCCGAAATCGCTGATCGTGCTGGGCGGCGGGTACGTTGGCGCGGAGCTTGGGCAATTTTTTGCGCGCATGGGCGTCAAAACGACGATCGTTTTGCGTAGTCCTCATCTGCTTTCGGGTGGCGATCACGATATCGGGTACGCGCTCACAGAATACTACCGCGAAGAAGGGATCGACGTTCAAACCGAAACGCTCATAACGCGCGTTTCGTCCCGCGGCGGCAAGAAAATCGTGCACACCCGGCAGCACGGAGTCGACGCCGAGTTCGAGGCGGATGAAATCCTGTATTGCCTCGGTCGCGTCCCCGATATTGACGGACTCGATTTGGAGAAGGCCGGCGTTCGCGCACACCCGGTTACCGGCATTGAAGTGGGACTCGATCTGCGAACAAGCAATCCGCACATTTTTGCCGTCGGCGATGTTTCCGGGCGATTTTTGCTCGTGCACGTCGCGATCTACCAAGGCGAAATCGCCGCCCGCAACGCCGTCGATAATGCGGCCGAACCCGCAGACTATCACATCGTCAAAGCGCATACCGTCTTCAGCGATCCCCAGGTCGCGGTCGTCGGCGACACCGAACGAGAACTGCAGTCGCTTGGTATTTCGTATCTCAAAGCCAGCTACGATTTCGCCGAACATGGCAAGGCGCTCTGCATCAACAAGACCAAAGGGTTCGTAAAGATGCTGGCTTCGCCGGAAGACGGGCGCATTTTGGGCGCCTCGGTCTTGGGCGCCCACGGTTCGGATTTGATTCACGAGATGATCGTAGCAATGAGCTACAAATCGACCGTGTTCGAGTTTATCAAGATCCCGCATCTCCATCCGACGCTCGCCGAGATTTGGACGTATCCCGCGGAGGAGATCGCAGCAAAACTCGGTGCCGTTGTGATAGACGACGCGGTGGCCAGTGTGGGACATGCCGGATAGCCGCTGCAACGTTGCCATCGTTCAAACCAAACCCCGCAAAGGGCAACTCGATCGTAATTTCGCCGAACTAGAGCAGACCTTCGCGCAGTTAGCAAACGGCGCGCTTCCCGGCCTGATCGTCTTACCCGAAGCCGCATTGACCGGCTACTTTCTTGAAGGCGCGGTTTATGATCTGGCGATGCCGGCGCAGAGCTTTGCGAAGAAGCTTGCAAATGCGTGGCAGAGCACGAAGGCCGAGGAGGCCGTGGATATCGTCTGCGGCTTTTACGAAAACGATAACGGCACGTATTACAACAGCGCGATCTATCTGAAGGTGAGCGCCCAGAGCCACGACATCGTGCACCTCCATCGCAAGATGTTTCTCCCGACATACGGCGTTTTCGATGAGGAACGCTTTCTCTCGCGGGGCCGCAAACTCAGCGTCTTCGAAACGCGATTCGGAAAAGTGGCGATCCTGATCTGCGAGGACGTGTGGCATAGCATCATGCCGACGATTGCGGCAATCAAAGGCGCACGTTTCATTATCGTTCCGAGTGCGGCGCCGGGCCGTGGGATCGAGGGCGAGGGCGAACTAGAGAGCGTCGGCGTGTGGCGCTCCCTGCTCAGCGGCGCGGCGGCGGAACACGGCGTGTACCTTTTATATGCGGGACTGACCGGATTCGAAGGCGGCAAAGGGATGGCGGGCTCGTCGTCCGTTATCGATCCGCGCGGCAAGGTGGTCGTTGAAGCCCCGGTGCTGGGCGCTTGCATCCTGCGTGCCGAACTGGACACGCGCGAAATTGATATCGCTCGCGCAAGTCTTCCGCTCCTGGGAGACCTTGCATCCGTTCTACCGGACCTCTTGTTGGATGATGAATTACCGGTCCCGCGAGGTGCGATTGATACTGCCGGTCATTGAAGGTGCGCGAAATGGCGTTCGCGGCCCGCGCATCAATCCGAAAGTGGCAGCCGAATGGCTCGCAGCATTTTTGCGCGACGAACTCATTGACCGGCGGGGGATCACCCGTGCGGTCGTGGGTCTTTCGGGCGGCGTCGACTCCGCGGTGACGGCTTTTTTGTGCGCTCGCGCGCTCGGTGCGTCGAACGTGCACGCGATTCGCATGCCCTATACATCCTCAAGCCGCGATAGTCTTTCACACGCGCAACTCGTAGTCGATGCGCTTGGCGTCAACGAATGCACGATCGAGATAACGGATGCCGTCGATGGGTACTTGCAGTTCGAGCCGGATGCCGATGGCCGCAGGCGGGGAAACGTGATGGCACGCACGCGCATGGTGATCCTCTTCGATCAAGGCGCGAAATTGGACGCGCTCCCGATCGGGACAGGCAACAAAACCGAGCGGCTTCTGGGCTACTTCACGTGGCACGGTGACGATGCGCCGCCGCTCAATCCCTTAGGCGACCTTTTCAAAACGCAAGTGTGGGAGCTGGCGCGCTATCTCGGCGTGCCCGCCCAAATTGTCGAGAAGGCACCCAGTGCCGATCTCGTAGCCAATCAAACCGATGAAGGCGATCTCGGTATTACCTACGCGAAAGCGGATGCGATTCTCTCCCAGCTCTTGCTCGGCTACAACGCACCGCAAATCGTCGAGCATGGTTTCCCAGAAGAAGAAGTCACGCTTGTGCTAAAACGTGTTGAAAGCACGCATTGGAAAAGGCATCTGCCGACCACGGCGATGCTCTCCAATACGGCGATCAATGAATTTTATCTGCGCCCGGTGGACTTTTGAAAATTCTCTATCCGGTAAGCCTGAATCTGCTCGACCGACCGTGCGTCGTGATCGGAAACGACCGCGAGGCTCTCGAGAAAGAGGCGGCTCTGCGGGAAGCGGGCGCTGCAGTCAATTGGATCAAGGATGCGGCAAGGCTGCAAGATAGCGACGTAACGCAAGCGTTCTTCGTCATCTCGACTCCACAAGACAAGGCGTTGTCCGCGCGCTTGCGGACACTTGCGGACGAACACCGATTCCTGCTCTGCTGCATCGATCAGCCGAAGTACGGCTTTGTTGCAATGGCGGCCATTGTTAAAGCGGGACCCGTGCGGATTGCAATCTCGACCGCGGGTCTTGCGCCGCGCATCGGCAAACTTATCAAAGAGTCGCTGCAGCGCGTTTTTGATAAGCGGTTCGAGCGCTTCATTGAACGCCAAGCGGCCGCGAAAGAATCGAACCGCGAGCTTTATCCCGACTCACTGCAAAAGCGCCGCGAAGCAATGATCGCTCTGGCCGAGGGGTTCGAGCTCCACGCCTCGCTGAAATACCCCGATTGGTTCGCAGATGAGTAGCGTCGAAATCGTTGCGGTCGGCACCGAGTTACTACTCGGCCAATTGGTCGATACGAATACCGCGCATATCGCGCAAGCGTTAGCTGCAAACGGAATCGATGTCTACGCGACGCACGCCGTGGGCGACAACCGTGAACGCATTGCCGCGACATTGGCAGCCGCGCTCTTGCGCGCCGACGGAGTGGTCACCACTGGAGGGCTGGGTCCCACGATCGACGACCTCACCAAAGAAGCGACCTGCGACGCGCTCGCGCTCGAGGCGGTACTGGACGAAGAAGCGCTGCACGACATGCAAGAAAGATTTGCTGCCGTCGTGGGTCGTGAGATGCCGGCGAACAATCGCAAGCAGGCGCTCTTACCCCGTGGGGCGCTAATCCTAAAGAATCCGCACGGCAGCGCGCCCGGTTATGTCGCCTTTAGCAAGGGTGGAAAGTTCATTGCATCGATGCCGGGCGTTCCCAGCGAAATGAAACCGATGCTGGCAGAACGATTACTGCCATGGCTGAGGGAAAAATTCGGATTTCGCTCATTCATCACCACTCGAACCCTGCACACGCTGGGTATCGCGGAATCGGAGCTTGATGAACGCATTGGCGATCTCTTTGCCACGCAAGAGAATCCGAAGATTGCCGTGCTCGCGCATGGCGGACGATGCGACGTGAAACTTATGGCCAAGTCGGGGTCAACGCAAGAAGCGCAGACGCTGATCCAACCACTCGAGCACACCATCCGTGAGCGGCTTGCGGACGTTATCTTTGGTGTGGATGACGACACCCTCGAGAGCGTTGTATTGCGCGGACTCGAACGGAGCGGCCAGACGCTCGCTGTCGCGGAATCGTGCACGGGAGGACGCATTGCTGCGGCGTTGACCAGTGTTGCCGGCGCATCTAAATCGTTCGTGGGCGGCATCGTTGCGTATGATAATTCAGTTAAAAGTCAGCACTTAGGCGTGAAAATAGGTGACTTGGATGCGCATGGTGCGGTAAGTTCTGAAGTAGCGGCGGCGATGGCGGCGGGAGCTCTTGAGCGATTCGGCGCCGAGGTTGCTATTTCGGTTACGGGGATCGCAGGCCCCGAGGGTGGGACGGCTGAAAAACCGCTCGGCCTGGTGTGGTTCGGTCTGGCCGATCGTTCGGGTGTGAGCACCCGCAAAATGCAATTTCGCGGCGACCGTGAGGTCGTGCAGCAGCGGGCAACCGCCTACGCGCTTGGACTGCTGTGGAAGCGTACAAAGCAAGCGGAACCAAACGAGGCTGTTAAAACGTAGACTAAAGACAACACCCGTGCTGCGGGCTAGGAAGGCGAATCAACGTGAAGTCGGTTACATTTAAACTCGGCACCTTTGCACTTATTGCCGCGCTCACCGCATGCGGCGGCGGCGGTGGCGGCGGCGGTAGCAGTCTTCCACCACCACCAGGCCCAACCGCGACGCCGCCAATTCCGGGCCCGACCGCAACGCCGCCCATCCCCGGCCCAACCTCGACGCCTCTAATCCCGGCCTCCGCCACTTGTCTTGCAAACGGGCTCTCCGCCGTTCGCGCCCCTCAGTCGATTTCGGGCGGCGTGACCGGTGCCGACGGCATCACGCGGGTCATGCCCGGTCGCACGGGCAACGCATACATAGCGGGACAGCTCGCCGTTCAATACCATGTTTCGCAAGCAGCCGCAATCGATCGTGCCGCGCTTTCGGTCGCGCAAAACGGGAACAGCAATGTCGTTACCGACCTTCATTTTGCACACAGCGACTTAGCAACGCGTGTCGTGCGGGTGGACGAGAGTAAACTCGATGCAACCGCTGCGACCCTGCGCCAACAACCGGGCGTCGTGCGTGTCGACCGAGTCGGCGCACGCCAGGAAATGTCTTCCAATCCATTCTTTGCCAACGATCCTTACTTTGATGGCCGTAACGCCAGTCCGACCCCGCAGCCTGGGCCACAGCTGTATGCAGGACCGAACTATCCCGGGCAATGGGACATGCACATCATGGGCCTGGAAAATGTGTTCGGTTACTCGCAGCCCGGCAATGCGATAGCCCCGAATGCAAATGCACTCGGCAGCTCGTTAATCAAACTTGCAGTCATCGACACGGGCATGGACACATCATTGCCCGATCTTGGTCCGGCAAGCCGCGTTCAGACGACACAATGTTACATTACCCCTCAGAGCGGTCCTCAGACGCACACCCAAAACGTTTCCGACTTTGACGGTCATGGAACCAACGTGACCGGCATTGCTGCCGCGCAAGTGAACAACGGCTTCGGCTTCGTCGGAGCCGGCGGTAACGTCAGTATGCTGCTGTATCGCATATTCCCCAAGGGCGGCCCAAATGACGGAAACGCGAGTTCGATCGATGAAGCAAGTGCCATCGACGATGCGATCTCTCGCGGCGCGAACGTCATCAGTTTGAGTCTCGGATCTTCATCGCAAGACCAGACCGAAAATACCGCGATTGAAGGCGCGATCAGTGCCGGCGTGGTTGTGGTCGCGGCGGCCGGAAATGACTCCACAGCCAAACTTGATTATCCGGCCGCGTACCCCGGCGTTATCGCCGTTGGCGCAACTGGAATTGACGACACGGGCGCCGAGCACGTCGCAAAATACTCAAATTATGACTCTACAAATAGCGCGATGTGGGGGCTGGTGGCACCAGGCGGTGACCCGAGCGGCTCCTCCGATACCGACTTCCTTCATTGGATTCAAAACACATATTCGTTGCGCGTCGCCGCACCGGATCAATGCCGCGCTGCGCTCGGCAAACCGGACTTCTTCGGCGAGAACGGTAACTGCAGTGTGCTCATCGCGGGTACGTCGCAAGCAACGCCGCACGTCGCGGGCGCAGTCGCCATGTTGCTTTCAGTCAAGCCGAGCTTGATAACCGGCACAAGCGCAACGGCTTCACAGGTGAAGAGCCTGCTCTTCGCATCCACGCATGACATCGCCGACCCGAAACAAGGCGCGGGCCGCTTGAACGAATACTATCTCATCGCAAATGCGCTTGGCGACACACAGCTTCCGCAGAAGTAAACGCTAAGCCGAATACCCAACCGACTCGAGGACGCGCTGTGTATGCAGCGCGTCTTCAAATGTCGGGACGTCGCTTTTGCCGGTCTCGATCTGCTTGAGGAACTCATCGAGCAGTTCCATCACGAGCGGCACGTGCGGATTGACGGATGCGAACTTCGCGTATTTTGAGGGCGTGCAATCGAGCTCCGAGGTTTCGTCGTCGTCCACTGCAAAGAGGCGCATGTCGTTGACCGTGGTGCCGCTGCTGACTGCAGTGCGATTCTCCGCGTGCGCGGCAACGGTCACCGACTCAACCGCGGTGGTTGCATCGACCGTAACGCGTGCGATTAAGCCATCGCCGTAGTCGATCAGTGCAAACGCGCCGTCATCGGCATCACTCGTAAACGATTTCTCTTTGTCATGGCGCTTGGGATTGGCGGTTCGTGCCATGCCCATGCTGCGAACCGGATAACGCCCGGCCAGCCATGTCGCGCTGTCGATTAAATGCGACAGTAACGCGCCGGCAAGGCCGCCGCCTTTGGACTGCTCGAACCACCAATTGCCTTTGCGATCCGCATCGGCACGTAAAAAGCGCAGCAGTTGCGTGATCTCGATCTCGCGCATCGGACTGAGATGGTTGTTCGCGATGAGTTCTTTGATTGCCATGCGTTGCGGAATCCACCGGAATTCGTGCATGACCGCGCATGCGGTCCCGGCTTGCTTTGCGGCTTCCACCAGTTCTTCGGCCTCGCGGACGTTGAGCGTAAAAGGCTTCTCGCAAATTACGTGCTTGCCCGCAGCCAAAGCCGCAAGCACCTCGTTGCGATGTGTGAATGGCGGTGTTGCGATCGAGACCACATCGACCTCGATGCCTTCGAGCATTTCGGCCAACGTCTGGAAGCCCGCGATGTTGCGTTCTTTTGCAACGCGGGCAGCGCTCTGCGGCGACGCGATTGCAACGGGCTCGAATTGCGAATGCGCGGCGTAGCTTGGAAGATGCACCTTCTCACCGAAGCCGGCACCCACGATGCCGACACGATAGCTCACGCGGTAACCGCCACTTTCAAAAGGCCCTCAAGCAAGTCGATCGCGTGATACAGTTGTTTTTCCGTGATGGTGAGCGGTGGGGTAATCGAAAGGACGTTGCCTTGGAGCCCTGACTGTAAGAGGATCAGCCCTTTTTTCAAACCGGCTTTTACAACCGCATCGGCGGTCTTTGCATCTTTGAGTTCGATGCCCCACATGAGTCCGCGTCCGCGCACTTCAATGATATTCGGCTGATTGCCGATCGCATCCATGCGCGCCGCCAGGCCCAAGCCGATTTGGCGCGCGCGTGCGGGCAAGCGCAGCCGTTCTATCTCACCGATGTTGGCGAGTGCCGCGGCGCAGCCCATCGGATTGCCGAGGTAGGTCGAGGTATGCAGCGCTTCGCCCTGCGAGGGCGCCCAGGCATCCATGACCTGCTGCTTGCCGATGCAGGCGGAAATAGGGAATCCGTCGGCCATCGCTTTGCCGATGCACAGAATATCCGGGACGACGCTTTCGTACTCGCAGGCAAACATGTAACCCGTGCGGCCGAAGCCCGTGTAGATTTCATCGAAGATGAGAACGAGTTTGAGTTCGTCGCACAGCGTGCGTAGCGCAGGCAAAAAACCTTTGGGCGGGACGATCGTGCCGCCGCGTCCTTGAATGGGTTCGATGATGATCGCACCGATGTCCGCGCGTGCTTGGAGCGCGGTGCGCATCTCGACGATCGCGGAGTTGGCGCCGGCAGACGCGCCGGGATAGTTGAAGAAGAGCGTTTTGTTCGGCAGCGCGGACATGAACGGCGTGCGGAACTTCTCGATCCCGCAGACTTCGAGTGCGCCGATCGAGAGGCCGTGGTAGGCACCTACGAAAGCGGCCGCAGCGGGTTTGCCGCTCGCAAGCATCGCTGTTTTAAGGGCTGCTTCAACGGCTTCCGCGCCGGTGGAACATAAGTACGTTTTCGAGATGCCCTCAGGCGAGATCTCGGCGAGCTTCTTGAGGAGTTGAACCTTGACTTCGGTCGGATGCACGTCACCCATGGAATGCATGAGGCGCACCGCTTGATCCGCGATGGCCGAAGCGACGTACGGATTGGTATGCCCCGTATTTGCCACGCCGAAGGCGGCCGTCAAATCAAGATAGCAGTTGCCGTCAACGTCGTAGACGTTCGCTCCGCTCGCCGATTCCCAAAAGACCGGAAACTCAGAACCAAGAGCTGTGACGCCCTGCGACTCAAATTCGCGCAGGGCCGGCGACAACTCGCCGGTCCGGGAACCTGGGACGCTCCCGTGAAGCTCTACGAGATTCTCGTCGTTCAAATTTCTCTATCTATCCATCGGATGAAATCGGCAATACGGGGGCGGCCCCCGTGATCTGCGCCCACCGGTAGCCGTTGAAGTTCGCCGAAGGGCGCCAGGCGCACTGCTCCCGAAGAAATGGCCGCTTTTATGAGGTCCGGGCGCTCGTCCGAGAGCGCGAATGCTTCCAGCCGGATGTCGTGCTGGCGCAGATAGCGGATTGCCTCGGCCGGTTCGTGCACCGGGACAATACCAAGCGTGCGCGGGGCAAACGCGGGTGGATCGTCTTTTCGCGGATCGTAGACCAGCAGAAACGAGCATGCATCATCGGAATAGACCCCGCCTTGTCCGCTTGCGGCTCGAAACGCGGCGGCCGCGCGAAGATGGGCAACGCGGGACGCATCGGCCGCATCGCGCAAACCTAGCGGAAATTCGATCGTCGCCTTTTGCACCGCTGAGGTGAGTAAACGCAAGAAGCGTTCAGTCAGTGCGCAGTCGTCCGCTTCGACAAAGAGCACATGCAACGACAAACACCCTTCACTCTCGTACAGGAGAAGATCGCGTGCGGCTCCTGCGGCAATCTCGGCGATTTGCGCCGCGTCGCCAACTGCGTCGCGTGTCACGTACCCAGCGCTTGCGCGGTTTCCGAATCCCAAAAAGCGCGCATCCGGCGAACACGACGCGCGAATCTGCGCAAGCGTCGTATCCTTCCCGAAAGCAACCACTGCATCGAAGGGACGCAGATCAAAGGCGTCTTGGGCACCCTTCCAAGCGCTCGCGCGTGCGCTTGCCGCGAAGGCCTCGTGCTCGTCGCGCAGCGTTTCAAAGAACGCCGTAATGAAGTGATCTTCGCGGTCCTTAACGGTGACGTCGCATTTTGCACAGAGGGCGAACAAGGCGGGTAGCAGTGCAACGCCGATGGTCGTGCGGCTCGAGATAATGCAGACGCGGTCCAGTCCTCGTGCGAACCGGTCCGGCTTTCCGCGATGCCCTACGAAACCGTCCAGCGCTGCAAGCGAACCGAGCTCGGCCGCGATTGTGTCTTTAAGTGCATCGCTCGTGAGCTCGAAGAAAAGCCGGTCGAGCGCGTACTCGACGACGGGGGTCGAATAGCCCGTGCGCTGCACGATTGCATCGGTCACACGAACGCGCGGAGGGAAATCTGCATCCGACCAGCGCTGTGCCGCATCCGCGATCCCGCCAATGATCTGCGCAACCGGCAACTCAAGCACGGCGCAAGTCCTCGGCGTCAAGCGAGCACCCGCGCAACTTCGCGCCGTTTTCCCGATCCAGCAAAACAAATCCATCAGGGGTGCGTGCACCGAGATCTTCGGTGGATACGGCGATTGCGGAGCTGCGGTTTGCCAAATCGAAATGCACGAGTGCGCCTACGATCTCGTCCGGAACATCCTTGTTGGCTGCATCGACAACGCGCGTGCGCATCCAGGGCGGACCGGTTTTGATGCGCCGCTGCGTAGCACGCGACTGGATGGAATCGTAATACTGGCTGGCGAGCTCCGTCATGCCGTACTCGGCGAGAATCACGTTGCTCGAAGTACCGAACCCGAGGGCGAGTTTGTCGTAGAACGCCGCGCGAGGGACCGTGCGGGTGCGGCCTTTGAACCCGCCGGTTTCCATAATGCGCGAGCCCGGCGGCAATTCGAAGCGCAAATGTTTTTGCTCGAACAGATCGAGCAGATTGAGCAACCCGAAAGCGGTTCCGGCGATGCACACCGCAATCTGCCCCTCGATCGCGGCACGGAGATCTTCGATGAAGGCGTGCGTTAAAAGCGCATCATTCTGGATGTACCAACCCGTCTGTCCGTCGCCGCGGTGCGAGGCGACGGCCGCCATCATGTACCCCAGAGACGATTGCTTGCGCATCGCCGGGTTCGGAACAACATTGAGATAGCGAAGGCGTGCCCCATCCGGCAAAACGAACCGGTCGAATCCCGCGAGCAACGCTGCGTCGTAAAGCGCGGGTGTTTCCATATAGTGCACGCCACCGGTGCCCTGGGTCGTCCCACTCGTTTCGAAAGCGAGTGCGGCTTTTGCGGGATCGAACGTCGCGACCGGCAGGTCCTTGAAAACCTCCGTCGGCACGGGCGGAATCTGTTCCCAGCGGGTTGGCAGGGTGCGCGGCGTAATGCCGAAGAGCGCGCAATACTGCGCGTAGGGTTGATTGTAGCGCAGCTGATACGCAAAGATCCGCAACGCAAGATGGTTGAAGTCGCGGTCGCTTAGCGTTATACCATGACGATGCCAGGCATCAATGACTTGCAGAATATCGGTATCGAGGGCCTCCGACTCCTCGCGGTATTCGCTCACGGCTTTTTCCAGCGCGAACTAAGCGAGCCACTGTTGAGGCCGCCGGTTGCCAGTCCTCCGTTAAAACGCGCGGATTCTACTTTCAGGCAGCGGTCGACGACGACGTCGAGACCGGCTTTATCGGCCAAGTCGATTGCCCCTTGATTGATCACCCCGTACTGAAACCAAACCGATTTGGCGCCGGCCGCGATCGCATCTTTGACGACTTCGAGGACCTCGCTCGGTTTGCGAAAGACATCAACGATGTCCGGTGCGCCGTTTTCCGCGGCATACGCGGCAAGCGATGCGTAAGACTTGACGCCGTCGATCGCTGCGATCGTCGGATTGATCGGGGCAACCTGGTAGCGGCCCTGCGTGCGCAGATAGCTAAACACCGTATAGCTCGGGCGTAGGGGCTTGTCGGATGCGCCGATCATGGCGATGGTCTTCGAGCGTTCGAGCAACGCATACCGCTCTGCCGCAGACTCTAGAATCATTTCGGTTCACCTACGGCGCGCCGCAGCGCGCGATCTAAATCCCACAACAAATCATCCACGTCTTCGAGCCCAACCGAGAGCCGAATCGTTTCGGGCGCTACGCCGGCAACGCGCATTTCTTCATCGGTGAGTTGCGAGTGTGTGGTCGAGGCGGGGTGGATCACGAGGCTCTTTGCGTCGCCGACGTTCGCGAGATGGCTCCAAAGTTCGAGCGAATCAATAAAGCGCCGTCCGGCCTCGCGCCCGCCTTGGATGCCGAATGTGAAGATCGAGCCCGCGCCCTGGGGAAGATACTTTTTCGCAAGCTCGTGATCCGGATGCTCCGCAAAGCCGGGATAACTGACCCACAGAACTTCCGGCCGCGCCTTCAAGAAGTTTGCCACCGCGCCGGCATTGGTGACGTGAGCTTGCATCCGAACCGGAAGGGTCTCCAACCCCTGCAGCAAGAGCCAGGCGTCCATCGGGCCGAGCGAGGCACCGACATCGCGCAGCACTTCGGCGCGCGCACGCAGCAGAAACGCGTACTCGCCAAAGGTTTCGGTAAACTGAAGTTGGTGATAGCCGGGGCTCGGATCGGAAAGCAGCGGAAAGCGCCCATTGCCCCAAGGGAATTTTCCGGATTCAATCAGGACGCCGCCGACGACCGTTCCGTGGCCGGAAATAAACTTCGTGGCAGAATGCAAAACCAAATCCGCACCATGCTCGATCGGACGGCAAAGATACGGCGATGCGAATGTGCTGTCGATGCAGAGCGGAATGCCCGCATCGTGCGCGATGGTCGCGAGTTTTGCAATGTCGGCGATCGTGCCCGACGGGTTGCCGATCGTCTCGGCGAACAACATCCGCGTATTGGGCTGGATTGCCGCTTGCATTGCGGCGAAGTCGTGCGCGCCGACAAAACTTGTTTGGATGCCCATGCGTTTGAGCGTCACGCCGAATTGCGTCACCGTGCCGCCGTACACATTGGCGGAACACACGAGATGATCGCCGCTCTGTGCAACGGCGAGCACCGCACAGAGTTGCGCGGCTAAGCCGCTCGAGAAGGCAACCGCTCCAAGGCCGCCCTCAAGGCTCGCCATGCGCTCCTCAAATGCCGCCACGGTTGGGTTGCTGATGCGGCTATAGATGTGGCCGTAGCTGCGCAATGCAAACAGCTCGGCTGCCTGCTCGGTGGACGCGAAGACAAAAGCCGAGGTTTGATAAATCGGCATGGCGCGCGAGCCGGTTGCGGGGTCGGGCGGCGTTCCGGCGTGAATGGCGCGGGTCGCGAAGCCAAAGTCTCTATCGTGCATGCCCCGGGCTTCGCGCGGCTACGGGAACTTCCCAGCTTTATAGGGTAAATTGATTACGCTACTTCTTCCCGGAAAGGACACCATCGCCATGGGCATGACGCTCACGGAAAAAATTCTTGCGCGACATGCGGCCCTCGAGTCGGTCGAGCCCGGCCAAATTATCAATGCTAAGGTTGATCTCGTTCTAGCCAACGAACTCTCGGCTGCCGTGGCGATTGCGGGTTTTCGCAGCTTTAAGGGCGCGAGCAAGGTTTTCGATCCCGACAAGATTGCGCTGGTCGAAGATCATTTCGTTCCGGCCAAAGACGCGCAGTCGGCGAAGCTGGCCAAATTAATGAAAGATTTTGCAGCGGAGCAGAAGATCAAACATTTCTTCGATGTGGGCCGCGGCGGAATCGAACATGTGGTCTTACCGGAAGAAGGGCTCACCGCGCCTGGCGAGCTGATCGTCGGCGGCGACTCGCACACCTGCACGTACGGAGCGTTCGGCGCATTTGCAACGGGCATGGGCTCGACCGATATCGCCGCCGCATTTGCGCTCGGAGAAGTCTGGCTGAAGGTTCCCGCCACGATCAAGATCATTTATAACGGAAAACCCGGGCCGATGGTCGTCGGCAAAGATATCATGCTTAAGACCGTCGGGACGCTGGGCATCGACGGCGCGACGTACCGTGCGATCGAATATCACGGCAGCACCATTGCGGATTTACCGATTACTGGCCGTATCACGATGGCGAACATGGCCATTGAAGCCGGTGCCAAAAATGGGATCTTCCACGCCGATGAAAAGATCATCGCGTACGTCAAAGAGCGTACGAACCGCCCGTTCATCGTGGAGAAAGCCGACGACGACGCAATCTACGAGCGCGTCATTGAAATCGATGTGGCGGAACTCGAGCCGCAGATTGCGTTTCCGCACATGCCCGATAACGTGCGCGGCATCTCCGAAGTGCGTGAAGAGATTGCGCTCGATCAAGTCTTCATCGGATCGTGCACGAACGGCTACATCGACGACCTGCGCATCGTGGCGGAGATTCTCAAGGGCAAGCGCATCGCGGACAACTTGCGCGTGATCGTTAACCCGGGCTCTCAAAAAGTCTATATGCAAGCCGCGGACGAAGGCATCCTCACGATCCTCGCGCAGGCCGGCTGTGCGGTGAACACGCCCGGCTGCGGCGCATGCTTCGGCGGACACATGGGCACGCTCGGCGATGGCGAGCGCTGTCTCTCAACGACCAATCGCAACTACGTCGGCCGCATGGGCTCGCCCAAAGCTGAAGTCTTTCTTGCATCGCCCGCAACTTGCGCCGCCTCGGCGCTCGCGGGCAAGATCGTCGATCCCCGCTCACTCGCGCTGGTTGGAGTTTAAGCTACATGGCAAACACACTGCGCGGCGGCGCGCACCGGTATGGCAAGAACGTCGATACCGATGTGATCATTCCGGGAAAATACTGCAGCATCGTCGACATCGTTGAACTCGGAAAACACGCACTCGAAGGACTCGATCCCGAGTTTTCAACCAAGGTGAAAAAAGGCGACCTCGTCGTGGCGGAGACGAATTTCGGTTGCGGATCGAGCCGTGAAGTTGCGCCAATCGCACTCAAAGGTGCCGGCGTTGCCGGCGTGATTGCCAGCAGTTTTGCGCGCATCTTTTACCGTAACGCGCTCAACATCGGGCTGCCGATTTTCGAGAGCGAGGAAGCGGTGAACGACATCGCGACCGGCGATGAGATCGAAGTCGAACCTGCAACGGGAAAAATTCGCAATCTCACGCGCGGCCGCGAGTATCAGTCCGCCGCATTTCCGCCGTTCATGCAATCGCTGATCGACGCGGGCGGTTTGCAACCGTACGTTGAGAGACGCCTGGCCGAAAAAGTCTAGCCGCTAGCGCCTCGGCGGATAACCGCTTCCGCCCGTGTTGCCTGAACCGAGTCCGCCGGGAACGCCCGGCGCGATTTCATCGAGGAAGCGGTACTTGGGACGATATGCCGCGGTAAACGCGACTTGATTGCTGCCTTCTTGCATCAGGCCAACCATGTCTGAAGTGCCGTCGACTTGCGCGCTCAGCGTGATCGTTGTTCCGTCATCTTTGGTGACGACGAGATGAAATGTCTTTCCGTCGATCGAGCCGGCAACGGGATATTTCTTGTTGTTGTGCTGGTTGTCGAGGTAGACGCCGGTAAGCACCGGGCCCTTTTGGGTTAATTTGAAATGATCGTATTTCGTTTCGCCGTCGGGCGTCTGAATCGCGACTTCCCAAACGCCTTCAATGCCTTTGCGTCCGTCTTCCGGCGGCGCAGTTGGTCCCGCCGCCGGATGCGCGCCGGGTGCGATCGGAATTGAGATCGCCGCATCCGGGGTGGGCGAGGCGATGGCTCCACTCGGCCCTGGCGCGGGGACGTTGCGAAGAGGCGGGGGCGATGGGGGAGCCGTTGCAGCCGCGACGATGACAGAGGTGCCCGGCGCAAAAACGCCGGCCGATACGGCGGCGGACGCGACGACGAGCATACTAAGGAAACGATTCACGATGGGCTCTCCTTGGAATGGATGCGCTACAGGCTCTCTAGTATAGGCTAGAGCGTTAACGCAACCTTTCCGCAAATCGTCCCGGAATCTTAAGTTTCCACCACCCGCCAATGCCGTAGCTAGCGTCCGGTAGGGCGCTCCTTCAAGCGCCGGAGGGAGAAAATGGCATTAATGGCGGGACTCTTATGGAGTTGGTGTCGGCGCCGGTGCGGTGACCGGTGGCCCTTCCATACGCCGGGGCTCATTACCCGGAAGCGTTCGAAATTGACCCACGGCCGGGTGCACCTTTAGCGCGTCCAATATCTTGTTGACTTGGTCGCGCAATTTCGCATTCGCGCCGATGACCGGACAGTTCAAATCGGCCGATGTAAATGTGCTGTATTTCACACGCATGGTGCTGCCAAAAGAGGCGCTCTTCATGCACGCATCTGCGCCCGAGGGACGGCCGTTACTTTCCGCAGCGTGAATAGCTCCGAACAAGTCCGATGCCAACTTGCGGGAGACCAAGCCCTTGCGAACGGAGGGCGGCCGATTTATTGTGATCTCGGACTGACCGCCCGCATAGACCTTCACGGTGTAGCCCGAGCTGTTGGTCGAGCCGGTATTGATGATGGTAACCAGGCCAAGAGCCGTTCCGCCCCCAGCTTTGATGACCGCGGCTGAGGCCGAGCCCAAGCCAAATCCGGCGGCAAGCAGGCTAAGCCCAATAATGACGGATGAAAGCGAGATTCTCTTCATATGAAGGCAACGATTCCCCAAGAAGGGCGGTTCCATGCAGGATGACCGTGTGGAGGGGGTCCCTCTTGCCAGGTCTGCTACAATATGAAGGCTGTGAAAGAGAAGATTCATCCCAAATGGTTCCCCGAGGCCAAGGTGCACTGCGCCTGCGGCTCAGCTTTTGTTACCGGCTCCACCATGCCGGAGATCGCGGTCGAAATCTGTTCGGCCTGCCATCCCCTGTTCACGGGCCAGCAGAAGTTTGTCGACACCGCCGGCCGCGTTGATAAATTCAACCAGCGCGTTTCTGCTGCAAAGAAGAAGCAGGACGAAGCCGCTGCCCGCAAAGCCGCCAAAGACGCGCAGAAGGCCGCAGCCGAAGCAACCGTTTAACGGAGCAATACGATTCGGGGCGAGGTGCATGCAAATGCACCTCGCTTTTTATTTACAATGAGCATATACGACAGACTAGAGACGATTGCCAGGCGCTTCGATGAGATCGAGGGCGAGCTTGCGCATCCCTCCGGCGAGTTCGATCAGACGCGCTACACGGCGCTCCTGAAAGAACGCTCCTCTATTGAAGAGAGTACGGCGACGTATCGTGAGTACAAAAAAGTGCTCCATGAGATCGCCTCCAACGAAGAGCTGCTCAAGGACCGCAGCGACGCCGAGCTGCATGCGATGGCCGAAGAAGAGGCTCAAACGCTGCGCGCTAGGCGCAAGGACCTCCAAGAGAAGCTCCAGATGCTCATGATTCCAAAAGATCCCAACGATGAGAAAGACGTCTTCATCGAAATTCGGGGCGGTGCGGGCGGCGATGAGGCGAGCATCTTCGCCGGGGATCTGGCGCGTATGTACATGCGCTACGCGGAACGCGAACGCATGAAGGTCGAGATCGTCTCAATGAGCGAGAGCGACTCGGGCGGATATAAAGAAATCGTCTTCTCAATAAAGAACGACGCACCGTACAAGCATTTCAAACACGAGTCAGGCGTGCACCGCGTCCAGCGCGTGCCGGTGACGGAGGCGCAGGGCCGCGTGCATACGAGCACCGCTACGGTAGCAGTACTGCCAATCGTCGAAGAAGACGACGCGGACGTTGAGATCAATTCCAAAGACCTGCAGATCGATACATTTAAGGCCAGCGGCGCGGGCGGCCAGCACGTCAACAAAACCGAGTCGGCGATTCGCATCACGCACGTTCCGTCGGGCGTGATCGTCGCTTGCAGCGAAGAGCGTTCGCAACTGCAGAATCGCGAACGCGCGATGACCATGCTGCGTAGCGTGCTCGCGGATCGCAAACGGCGTGAGGCCGAAGAAGCGGTGGGCTCCATGCGCCGCAGCCAAGTCGGCACCGGCGACCGCTCGGAGAAAATCCGCACCTACAATTATCCCCAAGACCGCATCACCGATCATCGCATCAACCAGAGTTTCGGCAACATGAAAGGCGTGATGGACGGCGAGTTGGGGCGCATCGTCGAGGAACTCCTCAAAGACGAAAGGGCACGTTTGCTCGCCGGGGAAACTTCAGCCGCTTGATGGGTGTCGCTAGAGGGTGATTTCGTCGTCTTATAAACCAGACACCGTGCAAGGTGTCCTCGCACGGGCGATCCTTCAACTCGCGCGCGCGAGCGAATCGCCGCGCGTCGATGCGCAAATGCTACTCGCGCACGCCCTTGGCCGCGATAAGGCGTGGTTGATCTCTCAGGCCCAAACCTTCGTCTCGAAAGCGCAGACTGAAAAATTCTGGGCGCTTGTCGAAAAGCGGCTCACTGGAATGCCGGTAGCCTATGTGATCGGCACTTGGGGCTTTTACGGGCGCGAATTTGAAGTCAAGCCCGATGTCCTCGTGCCGCGTCCCGAGACCGAGCACCTCGTCGATCAGGCACTGCAATACCTTAACAGTCGTGTGAAAAAGAATGCGGTCGCAAAACAACTGTTCACCGTTCTCGATGTCGGCGTCGGCAGTGGTGCGATTGCGTGCAGTATCGCGGCTGAGTTTGCGTATTCGGTTGTCGAAGGCACGGACACGAACGAAAAAGCAATCAAGATAGCCGAACGCAATGCGCGCCGCTTTAATGTTTTCGGGCGATGCAAATTTCATCTCGGTGATTTAACGACGCCGGTCGAAGGCAAACTCTATGACGTCGTGCTGGCGAACCTGCCATACATTCCTTCCGATGAGATTCCGCCTGCGCCGAGTCCCGTCGGACATGAACCCCGCAGTGCGCTCGACGGCGGCCGGGACGGACTGGACGTCTACCGCCGCCTGTTTCCGCGCCTCCCGGGCGTGGTCAAGGGTGACGCCCTCATCTTATTAGAAGCCGCGCCGCGCACGATCGACGGCCTGCGCGACCTTGCGGCCGAACAATTTCCGAAGGCAAAAGTCGAAGTCATGCGCGATTACGCGGAGCTGGACCGATTCGTCAGCATAAAAATAGGGAAGGCTTCGACAGGCTCAGCCTGAGCGTCTCGGGAATAAACTAGTCCCGAGATGGCAAAATATATCTTCTTTACCGGTGGCGTCGTTAGCTCGCTCGGTAAAGGGATCACCGCCGCGTCCTTGGGACGCTTGCTCAAGAGTCGCGGGATCAGTGTGTCGGTGCAAAAGCTCGACCCCTACATCAACGTCGATGCAGGCACGATGAATCCATATCAGCAC
>JBHEMH010000003.1:24525-124039 GCA_046262675.1 Vulcanimicrobiaceae bacterium | reverse complement strand
GCCGAAACCGATCTCGATCTCGGCCACTACGAACGGTTCATCGACGAAAATCTTTCCCGCGCAAATAACGTGACGACGGGCCAAATTTACAGCTCCGTCATTGATAAAGAGCGCCGCGGCGATTACTTGGGCGCAACCGTTCAAGTTATTCCACACATCACCAATGAAATCAAGGCGCATATCAAACGCGTAGCTGAAGAAAGCCACGCCGATGTTTGCATTGTCGAGGTCGGCGGCACGGTCGGCGATATCGAATCGTTGCCGTTCCTTGAGGCGATCCGTCAAATCCGCTACGATGTGGGCGAAGAGAACGTCATGTTCTGCCATCTGACGCTGGTGCCGCACCTGGGCGCCGCTGAAGAGCTCAAAACCAAGCCCACCCAGCATTCCGTGCGCGAGTTGCGCGCGATCGGCATTCAGCCCGATGCGATCGTGTGCCGCACGCAGTCCAACACGCCCATCCCGATTGAGCTCAAAGAGAAGATCGCGCTGTTCTGCGACGTTTCGCCGAGTGCCGTCGTGCAAAACGGTGATGCAAAAACAATTTATCAAGTTCCGCTCAATTTGGAAGCGGAGGGTCTCGCGGAGGCCGCGATTCGCAAACTGCGCTTGCCGGAGACGCCACCGGCGCTCGAAGATTGGGCGGAGATCGTGGATCGCATTATGGCACCCTCGCGCCACGTACGCATCGCGCTTGTGGGCAAGTACGTGGAACTCAAAGACGCCTACATCTCGATTGCCGAAGCGCTCTATCATTCCGGCGTTCACCACAATGCGCAAGTGGAAATCATCCGTATCGATTCCGAAACGGTCGAGAACGAAGGCCCCGGGCTGCTGCGCGATATGCACGGCATCCTGGTTGCTCCCGGTTTCGGCGCACGCGGCATTAAGGGCAAATTGCGCGCGATCAAGCACGCGCGCGAGAATAAGATTCCCTTCCTCGGCATCTGCTACGGCATGCAACTTGCGTGCGTCGAATTCGCGCGTAACGTCTGCAGTTTACCCGATGCAATGACAAGCGAAGTGGATGAGGCCACGGCCGATCCGGTTATCGACTTCATGCCCGATCAGCGCAACCTCGAAGTCATGGGCGGTACCATGCGCTTGGGATCGTATGCCTGCACGCTTGATGAAGGCACGCTTGCCGCTAAAGCCTATGGCGAATTGCACATAAGCGAGCGCCATCGCCACCGCTACGAATTCAATAACCGCTACCGCCCGTTATTCGAAGAGCACGGCATGCGTTTCTCAGGCCATCACATTGTCGGCAAAAACACACTTGTAGAAGTGATCGAGCTGCCGGCGGATATGCATCCGTGGTTTGTGGGAACGCAAGCGCACCCGGAGTTCAAGTCGCGGCCGAACCGTCCCTCACCGCTGTATCGCGATTTCGTGGGCGCAACGCTTGCACGCGAAGCGATTGTGCGTAAGAGCCAATCGGCCCCCGGCGCGACGTTGACTCCGTCGATTTCAACCTGAACACGGACTCGATCACCGCGGTCATCCTCACAAAAAACGAAGAGGCCAACCTGCCGCGCGCGCTCGAAAGCTTACCGCGAGGTTGCGCGGTCCTGGTGCTCGACTCACTGTCCACCGATGCAACGGCGCAGATTGCAACCACCGCAGGAGCGACCATTATTCAGCGCGAGTGGCGCGGTTATATTGATGCGCGCACCTTTGCACTCAGCCACGTGCGCACTCCGTGGACGCTGATGATCGATGCAGACGAAGCGCTCGATCCCACACTACGCGACGCGATCGTGGTTGCAGGCGAGGACGCCGACGGCTACAGAGTCGCGCGCACGACGTACTTCTGCGGCAGACCGATGCGCATCTGGAGCGACGAGCGCATCTTGCGACTTTTTCGCACCGACCGTGCCACGCTGCGTTCGCGCGCGATGAGTGACAATGCCCAAGTGCACGAAGTGTGGTCGGTAAAAGGAAAAGTCGTCGATCTTGCGGGCACGCTCTCGCACTATTCCTACCCGACGGTGGCTGCTTATCGAGCGAAGTTCGACCGGTATACATCGCTCGAGGCCGGTTCGTTGCGGGCCAGTGGCGCAAAGCTTCAGATCGAAGAAACAAAAGCGTGGTTGCGCTTTTTGCAGCTTCTGATGACGCGTGGCGCAGTACTCGACGGCTGGCGCGGTGCGTACGCCGCATGGTGGTCGGCCTGGTACCGGGCGGTTGCGCTAAAGAAGTCTTTGCAGGCCCATGCCACGCAGAAGTAAGGTAGCACTTGACGCCAGACTGACGCGGCAGATGTCGGTTGGGATGAGGGCATACAGTGTTGAGCTCGCCAAGCGCCTCCCAATGGTCGCACCGGATCTGGAATTCCTGCTCTGCAAGGAGGGCGCGAACTTTGGAATTGACGAGCAGGTGCGCTTACCCGCGGCAATGCGCCGGGCGAAGGTTGATATTGCCCACTTTCTCTCGCTCTATACGCCGGTATTTCCGCCGCGTCCATACATCGTGACGATTCACGACCTGATCCACTTACGTTTTCCGCAATTTTTCAAAACAAAGGTCGGACCGTATTATGCGACCGTTGTGAAATTTGCGGCGCGCCGCGCCGCCCGCGTTATCACGGATGACGAACGCACGGTCGGCGACCTAACGCATTTCTTAGGGGTGGACGCGCAAAAGTGCCGCGTTATTCCGCTCGGCTGCGACGATGCGTTTTTGCAAAACGCGCAACCCTATCGTGCCAAGCAACCCTACTTCTTGTATGTCGGCAATCACCGCCCGCACAAAGATCTCATCACCTTGTTCGAGGCTTGGGCGCGACTTCCGGAGCGCTACCGGATCGATCTTTACCTCACCGGCCAAGATGACTTCGGAGGGGACCTTTTGCGCTATCAGTCGGTGGATCGGCAGATCGTCGCGCTGGGCGACGTTCCGGTACCAAAACTTCCCTCGCTTTACGCGGGCGCGAAGGCCCTCGTGCATCCAGCCCTGTGCGAGGGTTTTGGACTGCCGATGCTCGAGGCGATGGCCTCGCGCGCGCCGGTTATTGCAACGGAAGACGCCATTCCGCGCGTCCTGGAAAGCGCCGCGCTGCTTTATCGGGCCGGAGACGTCGAGGCGCTCACGGTGCGACTGCAGCGGCTCATTGACGACGAGGGTCTGCGCGACGCCCTCATCAATGAAGGGCGAACGCTGGCCGAGGGTCTCACTTGGGACCGCTGTGCGATTGCCACGGCCGAAGTTTATCGCGAGGTGCTCCACCACGATGCTGCTTAGATCCACGATATTGGTTGGTGTATTGTTCGCCTTGTCGGCGAGTGGCGCGGCGGCAAAGCCGCACTCGCATGCGAAGGCAAGTCCCATCACGATGACGATCAACGGTACGCCGCTCTCGATCGATCCTGCGCCGCGCTACGTGCATGGACGTCTCCTCGTCCCGGTGCGCCGCATTTTGGAAGCCCTCGGGCTTTCGTTCGATCGGGTCGGCAGCCATATCGAAACGCAAGCCGGCGCGAAAACCATCTGGCTCGTTCCCGGATCGGCCCGCGCATCGATTGACGGCAAACCGGTCATGCTTGATTCGCCTCCGCTGGAACTCAAAGGCGTCCTCTTTGCACCGCTTCGGTTCTTTACGGCTGTTCTTGGCGCGCAGGCTCAGTTCGACCAAAAAACGCAGCGCGTAGAAATCACTTCATCCGAAATTGGACAGTCCTCGACCGTATCCGACGGTGGAAGCGGCCGGACCTATCGCGGCATCGTGCAGGCCGTCGACAACGATTCTGCTCCGCCCTCGATCACGGTCACCAGTGGGGCATCGGTCAAGACCATTCGCATCGGTTCCTCGGCCTCCGTCATCATCGACGACGTCGTCGCGAACACCACGGTCGGCGGAACGCTGCAGGATGTGCACGTCGGCGACTACGCAAAGATTGAAATCGGCAGAGACAATAACGTTAAACGTGTAGTCGATGCATTCGCCTCACGCCAAGGAACGATCGCCGCGCTTTCCGGCAACACCATCGTGCTTAACGGCGGGAATGTGATTGTACCGACCGGCGTGACGTCGCTCTCGCTCAACGGAGAGGGAGCGCGCATCCCCGATTTACAGATCGGGGATAACTTGACCGTGCGCTACAATCTCGAGACCTCCGAAGTGCGCGAGATTATCGCAATGCGCAAAGCCGTCGGAACCCCCGCGCCTGCGGGTCCCGTTTCGATTGTTTCGATCGAACCATCTGTTTCGCGTCCACTTCGTCCGGGCGAAGTCTTTGATGTCCTGATGAAAGGAACGCCCGGAGGCAGCGCCACCTACGACGTCGGCGCCTACTACACGGGCCTTGCGCTTGCGGAGTCGGCGCCGGGCACATACACAGCGCGCTACACCATTCCGCGCGGTGTAAACTTTACCGCGGCACCGCTCTTCGGGCACCTGCGCGTTCGCGATGTGGCGGCCCCGCGGGCGCAGTCGACAACCGAGATATCGGCTTCGAGCTCGCCGCCGGGCATTACCGACTTCGCGCCCGATCAGGGGCAGACGATCAATACCTCGCAGCCGAGCATCTATGCGACCTTCTCACCGGGCGCCGTCCCCGTGAACGTTTCGAGCATTCAACTTCTTATTGACGGACACGATGTCACCGCGAGCGCAACGCGGAATCCCACGTTTATCGAATACCACCCGTTACTTACGTACGGAGACGGCACGGTCCACGTCGTGGTGCGGGTTTCGGATCTGGCGGGAAACATGGCGTCGAAGTCTTGGACGTTTTCAATTAAAACTCGTTAGGAGCCAGTCTGTACATGATATACCACGGGAGGCGCGCAGGCGCTACCGTCCTCGCCCTCACGATTCTTTTGAGCGGGTGCAATGGCGGCTCTAAGGTCACCTCATCGACCCAAGCGAACACATTGGTTGTCGCGCGCGTCAAAGATGCGGTCACGCTCGATCCCGCACAAGCCAATGACGGTCTTTCGCTCAACCTAACGCAAGAAGTGCTCTGGGGACTGGTGCGTTTTAAACCAGGAAGCTTCGATGTGATTCCCGGCCTCGCCGAAAAATGGACGCCTTCAGCGGATGGCAAGATTTGGACGTTCACGATTCGCAAGGGTTTGAAGTTCTCCGACGGAACGCCGGTCGACGCGCAGGCCGTGAAGTTTAATTTCGACCGCTGGCGCCTCGTAAGCGACCCCAATCATCACAACGACCCCTACGCCTACTATGCAACTGAGTTCGGCGGATTCCCGGGCGTGATTACCAAGGTGCAAGTCAAGGACCCAAGCACGGTGGTCTTCACCCTCTCGCGTCCGCAGGCGCCATTCATCCACGACGTCGCCATGCCCTCATTCGCGATCGGCTCGCCAAGAGCAATTCGCAAAGATCATGACGGTTTTACACGCAACCCGATCGGATACGGGCCATATACCTTCGCGGAGTGGATTAAAGACGATCACATCACGCTGCATGCAAATCCACTGTGGAAGGACGGTCCGCCGCCGGCGTATTCAACGGTGATCGTTCGGGACATTCCGGATCAAGCGACGAGCGTGCTCTCGATGCAGTCGGGCGACGTCGATATCTTAACCGATCCGCGCCCGGACGATGCGAAAAATCTCGCGCAGAACTCCAAGCTTGTCGTCTACCAGGAGCCTAGCAACAATAATTCCTACATTGCGATGAACATGGATAAGCCGCCGTTTGATAAGCTCGCGGTTCGTCAGGCTGTCGCTTATGCACTCAACCTCGATCAAATCGTGAGCGCGTTTTATTCAAAAGGCGCGATCGTGGCAGATAACTGGACGCCGCCCGGCATGATGGGCGAGAATCCGGCTGTCAAACACTATCCGTTTGACCCGGCCAAAGCAAAGCAACTTCTCGCGCAAGCCGGCCTCCCCTCAATCAACACGACACTGTTTTATCCCACCGCGCCGCGCCCGTACATGCCGGAGCCACAGCGCATTGCAGAGGCGCTTCAGGCCAACCTCAAGGCGGTTGGAATCAATGCAACGCTTGTTCCGCTCGAGTGGGCGGTGTTTTTGGATCGCGTTCACCACGGCGAACACGCGATCTGCCTCATTGGCTGGTCGGGGGATAACGGCGACCCGGACAACTTCATGTACGCGCTGCTCGATAAAGATGTCGCGAACGCCAAACCGAACGGGCAAAATTATTCATTCTGGCGCGACGAGAAGTTTCATCAATTGATGCTCGCGGGCCAAGCGACAACGGACCAAGCAAAGCGGGCGGCCATTTATCGCGAGGCCAACCTGATGATCCGCGATCAGGTGCCGGCCGTACCGATCGTGCATACGACCGTGCCGATTGTCTTAAAGGCCACGATCGGCGGCTACATCCCCGCGCCGAGTACCGCGATCAACTACGAATTGCTCAAGCCCAAAGGGTAAGGAGACGCCGCATGCGCGATCCGGATTGCATCCTGTGCAAAATCGTTGCCGGTGAAGTCCCGGCGGACTTCGTTCACCGCGACGACGATGTGATCGTCATCAAGGATATCACGCCGCAGGCACCCGAGCATTTGCTCGTCTTTCCGGCAGGCCACTACCCCGATCCGGCGCACTTCGCCGGCGATGCGGATCCAGCTCTGGTTGCCAAAGTCTTTTCGTATGCCGCCCAAGTGGGTCGTGAGCAATCTGCCAACGGCTTTCGCTTGGTGGTCAATCAAGGCGTCGACGGCGGCCAAACGGTGGGGCACGTACACATTCACGTACTAGCCGGCCGCCGCATGAATTGGCCCCCCGGTTGAAGGCGCCGGCCGCGGTTCGTCGTTGACCCTCGCGCCGCGCCTGTGGTAGAGTGGCGAAGTCCGCTTTCCGGCGGATAAATTTTGGCGCCCTGGGCGCCGCTCGAAGGGAGGGTTGAATTAAATGGAAGTACGCATTGCTCCGGGCGAGACCATCGAGAGCGCGCTGCGCCGTTTCAAGAAAGCCACCCAGAAGGCCGGCGTCTTGGCCGAGGCCCGCAAGCACGAGCATTACGAGAAGCCCAGCGTTCGCCGCAAGAAGAAGTCGGCCGCGGCCCGCAAACGCCGCACCTAGTGGCGGCCCTTAAAGATCGCATCCAAGCCGATATGGTGGCTGCGATGAAAGCAAAAGATCAGATCCGGGTCGACACATTGCGGTCGGCCCTTTCTGGTTTTACCTACAAACGCACGGAGGCCGGCAAGGACCTCTCCGACGCCGATGAGCTCGACGTTGTCCGCCGCCAGGTCAAACAGCGCAACGACTCCGTGAACGAGTACCAGAAGGCAAAGCGCCAAGACCTTGCCGATAAGGAAGCGCACGAGCGGGATATCCTGATGGCCTATCTCCCCGCGCAGAAGTCGGCCGAAGAGGTCCGCGAGATCGTCAAAGGAGCCATGGCCGGCATTCCAGCGGAGGGCCGCAATCAAGGGTCCGTTATGAAAGTCGTCATGCCGCTGCTCAAAGGCGAAGCCGACGGCAACCTCGTCCGCCAAATCGTCATCGAGCAACTCGGCTAGCAGAAAGGCATGTAACTTAGCAACAATGGCGCAGTAGTCAGGGACATGAGAGCTCTGGTCAACCTGCGCCGTTTTGTTTTGGGTCTCTTTGTGCTTGCGGGTCTCGTCGGCTTTGCGCTAGCGAATCGGGCCACGAGCCAGCAGCAAAACTTGGTCGACGTCATTCCAATTCATGGAACGATCGACGAAGGGATGGCACACCTCGTCCAGCGTTCGATTGCCGAAGCCAACCAAAACGGAGCTCGCGCAATCGTCCTCGACGTGGATACCTTCGGCGGCCTCGTGAGTGCCGCTACCGAGATTCGCGATGCGGTCTTCGATTCAAAAATTCCGGTCGTCGCGTACGTTTCGCGGCGCGCCTGGTCGGCGGGCGCCCTTATCACGTTGAGCGCCTCGAAGATCTCGATGGCGCCCGGTTCGAGCATCGGTGCGGCCGAACCGATTCCAACGACGATCAAGACCATCTCAGCCTTGCGCGCAGAGTTCGAAGCGACCGCCCTCCGAAATCACCGCAACCCGAAGATCGCAGCGGCGATGGTCGATCCGAATGCCGATGCGCCCGAGTATAAGACGCACGGCGCGATTCTCGCGCTCAATGCCCAAGATGCAGTGCGCGCGCGCATTGCAGACAACGTCCAGCCGGCGCTAACCGCTGCGCTTAAAGCTGACGGTTTGCCCACCACGACCGTGCAGAACGTACAGTACTCGTTTGCCGAACAGCTTGCGCGCTTCGCAACTGACCCGATCGTGAGTGGCCTCCTCTTAACGCTCGGTATGCTCGGCCTGATGGTCGAGATGCAAACATTGCACGGGATCGCAGGAGCGGTCGGCGTCGCAGCGTTTGCGTTATTTTTCGGGACACATGTTTATGCAGGCTTTAGCAACGGTTTGGTGATCGCGCTCGCCGTTGCCGGCGTTCTGGGTATCTTGTACGAGTTGCACGTCATGCCCGGACATGGAGTGCCCGGAATAATGGGCGGCATCGCTTTGCTTGCAGCAATTTTGCTCGCCTTTGGAATTCCGTTCTTCTTTATCGCGGTGCAAACGATCTCGACGTCGATTCTGCTAACCCTCGCGTTGTTTTGGCTGGCCACACGGGCATTTCCGGAGAACGCGTTCATGAAACGCTTGACCTTCGCGGGCGTTCAGGGAGCGGAGTATGTAACCAGCAGCGATTTCACGTATCTGCGCGGGCAAAGTGGTTCCGCGGCATCATTCTTGCGTCCGGCGGGTGTCGCGACCATCGCCGGGCAACGAGTTGACGTTCTCACGGAGGGGGATTTTATTCCGGCCGGAACGCCGGTTCGCGTCACGCGGGTTGAGGGAGCACGAGTTTTCGTGCAGCCCGTGTCGTTGCCTACTTTCTACCTCCCGAACGTAAAGGAGTAAGTTTCTTGGCGATCATGAGCTTTGGCATGGTGATCATTTTTTTTCTTGCGATCATCTTGTTCTTCGTGTTTCTCTACTATTTCCCGATCGGGTTGTGGATCCGCACGATCGCGGCAGGCGTTCCGCTTTCGATCATCTCGCTCATTCGCATGCGGCTCATCGGCATTCCGCCGAGCGTGATCGTCAATAATCTGGTGCGCGCCCGCAAAGCCGGACTTGCGCTCACAGTCGATCAAATGCAGTCGCATTTCCTTGCCGGTGGTAACGTCGAGAATGTTGTGCTTGCGATGATCGCCGCACAGCGCGCGCAGATTCCGCTCGAATGGCAGCGCGCAGCGGCCATCGACCTCGCCGGCCGCAATGTCCTCGAAGCCTTGCAGACTTCGGTGAATCCGAAGGTTATCGAAACGCCGATCTTCCAGGGCGTCGCACAGAACGGCATTCAGCTCAACGTCAAGGCCCGTATCACCGTACGCAGCAACTTAGACCGGTATGTCGGCGGCGCGGGCGAACCCACTATCGTCGCGCGCGTTGGTGAAGGCGTCGTCTCCGCGGTCGGTGCGGCCATCGATCACAAAGAAGTGCTCGAATATCCGGATCGAATTTCAAAAGCCGTGTTGGCCAAGGGTCTCGACGCGGGCACCGCATTTGAGATCGTGTCGATCGACATTGCGGACGTTGATGTCGGTAAGAACATCGGTGCCGAATTGCAGATGTCGCAGGCAGAAGCCGACCGCCGCATCGCTCAAGCAAAAGCCGCGGAACGTCAATACGCCGCTCAGGCCGCCGAGCAAGAGCAAAAGGCGAACACGCAGGCAATGCGCGCGAAGGTCGTCGAGGCCGAATCAAACATCCCGATGGCAATCGCGGAAGCGTTCCGAAGCGGCAATCTGGGGGTCATGGATTACTACAAACTCAACAACATCAAAGCAGACACGGAGATGCGCGGCGCCATCGGTGGAAATATCGACAAAGGCAGCGATACACCACCCGCTTCCCCGCCCGGCAAATAGTGCGCGAACTAATCAAATACGGCATCCAACAAGCCATCGCCGCGAAGAAGGCGCAGATGGAAGCGGAAGCGCGTCAGGCTGGATATGCGCCGGATTCTCGCTACGGTCAGATGTTGGCGGCGTTGCAAGAGAAAAATGCCGCGCCACCCGTCATGCCGCCAGTGCTGCCGCAAAGCGCTCCCGTCGCTCCTCGCCCCGATGCGCAAGACTACGCTGCTCCCGAGCGGGCGGCTGCGCCCAAGTCGACGGCCCACGATCGCGAAGAAGCCCAGGCGGGGCGCCGCTGGGGCGGTCCCTTGAGCGGTTCGTTCGAAGATGGGAATAGTCTAGTACGAGCGGTGGTGGCATCGGAGCTCTTAGGGCCGCCCATCGCGCTTAGGGAGAATCCGCTCTGGCAGATACGGCGACCGAACGAACCATCGACCTAGAGGGTCTGCACGACCACATCCGGCTCTTCGGTAAATTCGATCAGAATCTCACGGCAATTGAAAAGAATGTTCCCGTTGCGGTCCGCGTGGACGGCAACCGCATTGTCGTTACGGGTGAGCCAACTTCAGTTGAGCTGGCGCTGCGTGTTCTCCAGCACATGCTCAAAGCGGCAATGAACGGCGCAGTGCTTACACCTGATGATGTGCGTCTTACCGCTCAAGACGTGGCTTTGGATCGCGATGGCAACCACCCCCTCGAAACACTGTTCCAAACGCAGCGCGGAAAAGAGATACGCGCGCGTACGTCCGGTCAGCGCGAGTTCGTTCGTTCGATCGATGAGAACACCCTGACGTTCGGCATCGGGCCCGCCGGTACGGGCAAAACATTTCTTGCGGTCGTGATGGCCGTGCGCGCATTGCGCAACCGTGAAGTCTCGCGTCTCATCCTCTCGCGGCCGGCTGTGGAAGCGGGCGAAAAGCTCGGCTTTCTTCCCGGAGATCTCAAAGAAAAGGTCGATCCGTACTTGCGGCCGCTCTACGATGCACTCGCGGAGTTGCTCGATGATGGCGTAGTCACGAAGTATATCGAACGGGGAATTATCGAAGTTGCGCCGCTTGCCTATATGCGCGGACGCACGCTTTCCGATGCATTTGTCATTCTGGACGAAGCGCAGAACGCAACGCGCGATCAGCTTAAGATGTTTCTCACCCGCTTGGGGAGCGGCTCGAAGATGATCGTTCAGGGTGACGCGACGCAAGTCGATCTGCCGCGCGGCGCCAGCTGCGGATTGCTTGAAGCGCCCCGTCTATTTTCGGGCGTGAGCGATATCGGGATCGTGCATTTTAATGAAACCGACGTCGTGCGTCATCCGCTCGTGAGTAAGATTATCCGGGCATACGCCTCGAGCGAAAACTCGTCGTGATTCACTATCGTAATACCGTGCGTGGAAGCGGGATCGATGGACGCACAATCAAGCGAACGGCAAAGAAGCTCCTGGCGGCAGTGGATGAGCGGCAAAGCGCGCTCTCCATTTCGTTTGTCGATGACCAAGAGATCCGCGAACTCAATCGCGCGCACCGCGGCAAAGACAAGCCGACCGACGTGCTGAGCTTCCCCCTGTGGGAAGAAGGTGATGCGCATCTGGGAGAGCGTCTGCTCGGCGATGTCGTCATCAGCGTAGATACCGCGCGGCGGCAAGCAGCAGAGTATGACGCCTCGCTCGAAGCTGAGATCAACCGCTTGTTGATCCACGGCGTGCTGCACGTCATGGGTCACGACCATGAAGAAGCGGCAGAACGCAAAGAGATGCGAGCCGAAGAGCGTCGCTTGGCGCAAGCGATTGGCCTGACCTGGCCCTACGAAGACTGATGTTGCACCCGCAGCAGCCGCCGGATCATCACGGGCACTCGCACGAGCAGCACTCGCCAGGTTACAAGCGCATAACCGAGAGTAAGTTCTGGAGTTCTTTTCACTACGCGTTCTCCGGCATCATGTATGCTGCCAAAACACAGCCGAACATGCGGATTCATCTTATTATCGCCGCGATTGTGCTTGCAGCAACGGTTTTCTTGAAGTTGGAACGCGTCTACATTATCGTTATCGTTATTCTCATTGCGATGGTGCTCGCGCTCGAACTCGTCAATACGGCGGTTGAGGCGGTGGTGGATCTGCTCACCATAGCGCACCATCCGCTCGCGAAGACGGCAAAGGACGCAGCAGCCGGGGCGGTACTCGTGGCGGTCATGGCCTCCGTGGTCGTCGGCTATCTCACGTTTTACAACGGCATCTTTGCGGGCGGCGCAACTGTCTATACGGCGCTTGCGCAAGTACCGGCTAATACCGTGCTCGTCATTCTTGCGATTGTCGTCATTGGAACGATCTTTGCCAAGGCCTTTGCAGGCCGCGGAAGCGCTTTACAGGGGGGCGCCGTTTCCGCCCACGCGGCCATGGCTTTCGCGGTGGCCACCATTCTCGCGTTGTACTATCAGAGGCCGCTTGTGGCTCTGTTGGCCTATGGGCTGGCCGTGCTGGTTGCACAGAGCCGTGTGGAGGCGCAAATCCACAATGTGCTCGAGGTAACGTGGGGAGCGGCCCTAGGCACCCTAGTCACCCTAGCCGTGTACCTGCTCATTAGACCACATGTGCTATAATCGCCCGGTATATATGCAAGAAGACCCAGACCCGCTACCCCAAAACTCTAACGAGTTTCGGGGACCCCATCCGTTAAATGGCGCTCCGGCGCAGCCTCCCGCCCCCCAGCACGCAAAGCGTGCAGGGCCCCCAAACTAAAGAATGACCACCAACGTCAATGGGCTCGAAGTCCTGGCACTGGTCGTGCTGGTCCTCGCGGCCGCATTCTTTGCAGCCTCTGAGGCCGCACTGGTATCGGTCAGCCGCCTCCGTGCCCGCGGAATGCTCGAACGTGGCCTCAAAGAAGCCAATGCCGTTCTTCAGCTCCTCGATGACCGCAACCGCTTCCTTACCTCCATCCTCGTAGCCAATACCATCGTGCTCCTCGGCGCGGACTCGCTAGCGACTTTCCTCTTTATCCAGGCGGGCGTGCCCTATGCTGCCGTTATTTCGACGGTGGTGATGACGGTCGTATTCCTGCTCTTTGGCGAGATCATTCCAAAGACGGTCGCCGTCACGGACAGCGACCGCTGGGCGCTGCGCCTAGCCCCCTCGATGCTGCGCATTGCCTGGTTCCTTACGCCCGTCGTTCGCACGTTTCTGTTTCTTACCGACTTACTGGTGCGGCCGTTCGGTGTGCCGCCGCATGCCAGCCAGATTTTCGTAACGGAAGAAGATATTCGCACCCTGGTCAACGTCGGAGCAGAGCAAAAGGTCCTCGAGGACACCGAACGCGAGATGATTCATTCGATCATCGAATTCGGCGACACCATCGTGCGCGAGATCATGACACCGCGTCCTGAAATTATCGCCGCCTCTGTTGATGACTCGGCGCGTAAAGCCCTCGATCTGGTCATCGCCGACGGCTATTCGAAGCTCCCCGTCTACCAGGGATCAAAGGACGATATCATCGGGGTCGTTCACGATCGTGAGCTGCTCATTGCGCTCGCAAACGGCACGCTCTCAACAACGCCGCTTCGCTCGCTGCAGCGCCCCGTCGAACACGTGCCTGAAAATAAGAAAATTGCTGAGTTGCTACGCCAGATGCAACGCGATAAATTCTCAATGGCGATCGTCGTTGATGAATATGGCGGCACGGCAGGGCTCGTGACCATGGAAGACTTGCTTGAGGAGATCGTCGGCGAGATTCGCGACGAGCATGACGAGGGCGAAGAAGAACCGATTCGCTTGATTGGCCCGGACGAAGCGATCGTTGACGCCGGTACCAACATCGAAGACGTCAACGCCAAGCTCGGTACGCATTTGGAGCACGAAGAGTTCGAAACCATCGGCGGCTACACGGTCGGCCTCTTCGGCAAGTTGCCCGAAGAAGGTGAAGAGATTCTTGCCGAGGATGGCCATACGCGCCTCAAAGTCGATCGCACGCGCGGCAAACGTATTCTGTCCGTGCGCATGTATACAAACGGGTCGGCAAGCGGACTTGCGGAACTGGGGCAGCAGCCCGATAATGCCGGTTAAAGCAACCTTCTCAAGCGAAGAACTCCTGAGCGCAGCGCACAATGTCCGCGCCCATGCGTACGCTACCTACTCCGGTTTTGGAGTGGGAGCTGCGGTCGATGTCGGTGACGGCGTGATTTTTGCCGCCGCAAACGTGGAGAATGCATCGTACGGCCTTTCCACCTGTGCCGAACGCGGCGCAATCAGTGCTGCTGTCTCTGCCGGCTACAAGGAAATTGCCGCGATCGCCATAGCGGGTCCCTCCGGCGTATCGACCGCGCCGTGCGGAGCGTGCCGGCAGATCATCGCAGAATTCGGTTTGGAAGCAACGGTCGTGTATACCACGGCGGATGGCGCACGGACCACAACGATCGAGGCGCTTTTGCCCGAATCCTTTGGTCCCGCCAGCTTGCCCGGTTGATCACCGCACGAATCCGATGAGCCAAGCGCGCATCTATAAGACGACGGGCGTCGTGTTGCGCGCGCGAAATCTTGGCGAAGCGGATAAAATCCTGACGATTTTCACAACCGAACGCGGTAAGATCGATGCGGTTGCGAAGGGGGTGCGCCGGCAGAAGAGCGCGCTCTCGGGGCGGCTAGAATTTATGAGCGAGGCCACGATTTCTTTGCACCGCGGGCGCAATTTGGACGTCATCACATCGGCTGAGATCCTTCATTCGCATTTCGATGCGGTCGTACAACCCAATGCGTTTGCGGCCGCAAGTATGATTGCAGAATTGATCGACGCGTTTTGCGAGCTCGACATGCCGGTCCCGCAAATCTACGAGCTTCTTTCGAACGTGCTTGTTGCATTCGAGGGCATCGAAGAGCAATTGTTGCTTCTGCCCCGATTTCAGTTGCAGTTGCTCGATGCACTTGGCCTTGCCCCACCCTGTCGGGAGTGCGTGCGCTGCGGTGCGGCCCTCAATAGAGAGGCGTGGCTGGATCTCGATTCCGGCGGGCTCGCCGGTCACGAATGCCGCGTTACGTGGATGAACGTACTCGAGCTGGATGCCGATGATGTCAAAAATTTCCGGGGCCTTGCTGCCGGGCGTGGCTCGCAGGTGCGCGCAGAACTTTATGCGCGTACCAATGTCGCGCGTGCGATTGAAACCATCATCGCATACCACTTGGGACGGCGGCCCAAGGCGGGAGCTCATGCCGCCGAGTTCGTAACTCCCGCTTCATGACCGTTCTCGCACTGGACGTCGGTACCAAGCGCATCGGTGTGGCCATTTCCGACCCCGGTGAGTCTTTTGCGCTCCCTCTTACCGTGATGGAACACACCAACCTCAAAGCGGATATCGAGAAGATCGTCGAGCTCGCCGCAGAGCACCGCGCCCAAGAGGTCGTCGTTGGCGATCCCATTCGCATGAGTGGAGAGCGCGGCATCGCAGCGGAGCGCATTGATCATTTTGTTAACGCATTAGGCCGCCGTTTTTCGGGTACGGTCCATCGTATTGATGAGCGGCTGACGACCGCCCAGGCAACCAAGAGCTTAATAGGCGCGGATGTTTCGCGTGGCAAGCGCAAAATGGTCGTAGATAAAATCGCCGCTTCGCTGATACTGGAGACGTTTTTGGCACGACGCAAACGCGGAAGTTTTCCGTAGTGGGCACCCGCGCGGGCCGGGCTCTTGCCGGGCTGCTGGTAGCACTCGTACTCGGAGCAGGCATCATTGTCGCCGTCGCCGGCTTGTGGTTTCGAAATACCGTCTATGAACAGAAGTCGTTGCCGTCAAGTACGACGCAGCTGGTCGTTCCCAAAGGCGCGACCTTCTCGCAGATCGCCGGAGAGTTGCACGATGCGGGCGTTATCAATAATCCGTTTGCGTTTAAACTGCTTGGAAAACTGCGCAATGCGACCGCGGAGGTGCGCGCAGGCGAGTACCGTTTTGCACCGCACCAAAATGCAAGCGAAGTGCTCGAGCAGTTGCGAAGCGGCGGCGCGCAAATCGCGACCTGGGTGACCATTCCGGAAGGCTATACGTCGCGTGAAATTGCGCAGCGTCTGGCCGACGCGGGCATCGGGCCGGCGCAAGGATTTGCGGATGCATTCTTGCGCGACTCAATTGTGATCGATCATCAGCGCACAAAGAATATGGAAGGCTATCTCTTCCCGAGCACCTACTTAATTCCGACCTCGGCATCGCCGCAAGCCGTTGAGAAGATCATGACGGATCAGTTTCTCAAAGAGCTCCCCAAAGACGCGCAGGCCCGGGCGCGGGCCGCGCGCCTGAGCATCCCCCAGGTCATTACGCTTGCATCTTTGGTCGAGCGGGAGGCAAAGGCCGACGACGAGCGCGCGCTGATGGCGGGCGTCTACTATAATCGTTTGCGTCTGGGCATGCCTCTCGAAGTCGATGCGACCATCGAATACATCTTTCCCGAGCATAAAACGGTCATCACGAAGGCAGACCTCGCGACGGATTCGCCTTACAATACCTATAAAAACCCAGGGTTGCCGCCCACGCCCATCGCAAATCCGGGTAGACCTTCGATCCGGGCAGCCTTTGCACCACAGCCCTCGCAGTATCTCTATTACGTCTCTAAAGGGGACGGTCACAGTGCCTTCGCAAAGACGCTGCAAGAACACAACGCCAACGTCTCGCGCTATCTCAAATAGGAGAGAATCACATGCCCTCCACTAACGGCGAATCCGGCCAAACCTCAAAACTTGAATTGCGCGATGTGCTCGTCATTCAGACCACGGATGACAAGCAACTCGAGTTTGAAGTTGTCGGTCTGGTCGAAGATGAAGAGAACAATACGTTCGCGGTCTGCTACTGTGAAAAAGAAGACGAGTTTGTGGTTACGAACGCGACGGGCGAACTGCTCTCCGACGACGAGCTTGCTCAAGAGATTCTCGATGACTTCTTCGTACTCGCCGAAGAGTCGACGCCCGAGGAAGAATAATTCGCGTCCTCTTCCTTTCCGCTAATGTTGGCGCCGGCCACATGGCTGCGGCGGATGCCGTGCGATCGGCGCTGCTAGAACGGGATTCCAAAACCGTCGCGCAAATCGTTAATTCCTACAAATACGCGGCCTCGATTGTCTCAAGCGTCGTCTCGAACGGGTACCTCGGAATGGTTAAAACCATTCCTCAGATGTACCGCTTCATCTACGCAAGAGCCGAGCGCGCCACCGAAGTGGGACCCTTCCGTAACTGGGTTCACCAATTCACCGCGACGAATCTGCGCTCGCTCATCGAAAGGACCAATCCGGATATCGTGATTTGCACCCACGCCTTTCCGTGCGGCGTCATGTCCGAGTACAAGAAGCAGTTTGCAGACTCGCCGCCCGTCGTGGGCGTCGTGACCGATTTTGCCGTCCACTCATTCTGGATTCATCGCAATATCGATGGCTATGCGGTAGCATCCGATGAGATGCGCGCCACCATGATCGGCCGCGGCATCGATCCCTCGAGAATCATCGTCTCCGGCATTCCGGTCAACGCAAGTTTTGTGGCCAAACCGATGGACCGCGCCGTCCTTCGCGATGAGCTCGGCATGCCGCAGGACCGGTCTGCAATCTTGCTCATGGGGGGCGGCCTGGGCATTGGACCGCTTGAAATGATGATGCGCGCGCTCAATTCCGTACATCAGCCCGTCTGTGCAACCGTCATCGCAGGCCGCAATAAGCGTCTGCATCAACGCGTCATGGAAGCGGCGCAAGGGGTGCAGTATCCGATTCGCGTGCTGAGCTTTGTCGACAACGTGCACGACTACATGCGCGCGGCCGACGTTCTTATCACAAAACCCGGTGGGCTCACCTCAGCCGAAGCGTTGGTCGCGGGCATTCCGATGGTGCTCGTAAAACCGCTACCAGGACAAGAAGAGCGAAATACACGTTATTTGGTGGAGCGAAAAGCCGCCTTGCGCGCAACGAACGAACACGATCTAACCCGCAAAGTGGAGGAATTTCTTGCGAGCCCCCAGCGCCGGAAAACAATGGGGGCGGCGATTGACCGGCTTGCCAAACCCCGCGCGGCCGACGATGTGGCTGCTCTTGCACAGCGGCTAGCCGCTCAAAAGAAAGAGAGGACCGCCGTTCGTGCCCTCGTCTGAAAAACGACTGTTTCATGAAGTTTATCATCTGGGCGAAATTGCGCCTCGGCATTTCGGCTGTCCTCAGCGTCGACGGAATGTGCCGCATCGCCGCCGGCGCTAGAAGCGGGAGACTGGCAGCCGCTATTGAAATTGGCACGCCGCCCTGGGAGGGGTGGGTGAGTGGCTGAAACCAGTCGTTTGCTAAATGACCGACGCTCTTAAAGGTGTCCGAGGGTTCGAATCCCTCCCCCTCCGAAGCGACGAAACGCCTCGCACGTGCGGGGCGTTTCCAGTTGTGCGACTTTAGCGAGAAGGGAACAAAAAAACCACGTTGTACCCATCGTGGTCGCCTCGTGGCACATGCGGTCGTAGCTCAATTGGATAGAGCAACAGGCTACGAACTTGTAGGTTGGGGGTTCGAGTCCCTCCGACCGCATATTCCAGAACCCTTGGCGCATGAAGGGTTTCGCTTTTTCTGATTTTACGCCGAAGGCGTGGGCACGTTACCCGAACGTTACCTCCAACTGGCACCATAGCGTGCATGCCCCTTCTGAAACACGTAGCATTTTTCAGGCTGAACGATCTGCGCATACAGGCAACAAAAATCTTCGTTGCGATCTGTTGGCTTCAGGCGGTGGGCACAATTGTCGTGGCCATGGTTGCCCGCAACCCGGTTCTGCCACCTACTGAAGTCGCTGTACTTGTCGCCATTCTCGCCACTTTTGCGGCTTGGAAATTGCAGGATGGTTTGCCGGTACGCGCGATTCTTGCGGCCGGCCTGACGTTCGGCCCAGTCATGTTTGTGTATGCCGCGCGGGGTCATACGGGCGGGCTCTCAGGACACGGCGACTGGCAGATTGACTATCACATGTTTTTCTTTTCGGCGTTCGCCATGCTCGCAGCATACGTCGATTGGCGACCCATCGCCATCGCCGCCGCGCTGACCGCAGGCCATCACCTTGTTCTCGATCTTATCGTTCCTGGGAATGTTTTCCCGGAAGAAGGACTCGATCGTGTCGTTCTTCATGCGGTTGCCGTGCTGGCTGAATGTAGCATGTTGGTGTGGTTCACGTTGAAGGTAGCTGCTCTCTTCGAGCGTGTTGAAAGCGCAAAAAAACTGGAGCTCGCAGAGTTAGAGCGCCAATCTCGGATCGATGTATTAACCGGTCTTCCGAACCGGCGAGCTCTAAGCGAGCAACTCTCAAGCGCAATCGCGAGTGCGCGACGTACAAACTCAATGATGGGCGTTCTCTTCGTCGACCTGGACCGGTTTAAGAACCTTAACGACACGCTTGGCCACAATGCCGGAGACCTCTTGTTGACGGAACTCGCAAAACGGTTGCAGGGAACGTTCCGCGGGGGAGACCTGGTCGCCCGAATGGGCGGAGACGAATTCGTAGTCATCCTTAAAGACCTTGTCGGAACGAACGAAGCGATTGCATCGGCCAGTAATTTCGAGCGCGTTCTTAGCACCCCAATTCGTATCGGTGAACGCGTCGTAGAAGTGACATGCAGCATTGGAATCGCGATATTTCCGCAGGATGGCGACGATGCTGAGACTTTGGTAATGAATGCCGATACCGCCATGTATCAAGCGAAGCGCGATGGGCGAGCTTCTTATCGCTTTTTTTCCCCTGAGCTGCACGAAGCCGCGACGGAACGGCTCAGCAACGACCTTGAGCTACGCGCCGCAATTGCGGACCAGAAGTTCGTTGTGCATTATCAACCAATCTATTCGCGAGCCGGTAAAATTGTAGCGAGCGAGGCGCTCGTTCGTTGGCCTCAGGTCGATGGGACCGTGCGTCAACCCGCAAGTTTCCTTGCGAGCGCTGAAGAAACCGGCTTAATCATTCCGCTCGGCAGCTGGGTCCTTCGGGAAGCATGTCGCGCAAACGTGCGATGGAACCGCCGCGGCTCACGTCTGCGAGTATGCGTCAACGTGTCCCCAAAACAGCTCTCTGACCCGGGCTTCGTAGAGGTGGTTCGAAGATCGCTTGAGGACTCAGGCCTCGACGCCGGTCTCCTAGAACTTGAACTCACTGAAACCATGGCTCACGACGACCTCAATCGTTGCAACGCGATTGTACTCCAGCTTAAGGCGCTGGGCGTTCGCATCGCCCTGGATGATTTCGGGACGGGGTATAATTGCCTGACAACACTGCGGAACTTGCAACCCGACACGCTCAAATTGGACCGTTCGTTTGTCACCGATATCGCATGCAATAGTGTCGATCAGGGGATCGCCGCAGTCGTGCTGACCTCTGCAAGTTTTCTTGGTGCGACTGTGGTTGCCGAAGGTGTGGAAACAGTGGAACAATTAAAATTGCTTGTGTCGCTGGGGTGCGATGAGCTCCAAGGCTATTGGTACGGGGTGCCCGTCTGCGCTGCGGACTTGGAATCATTGCTTGAGGCCGAAGCAATCGATAAGAGCAGCGTTCTAGCTCGTCTTGCGGCCTGAACAAACCTTAAGCGCTTGCTCTACTTGGCCTTTGGAACGAGGATCATTCCGCCCCGCGAGTAGTCGAAGATCACCTTGCTCAAGCCGGAAAGAAAGTCGTAGCCGACCAGCGCCGTGCGCCCTTCCATTCCCCAAGTGCAGGCCGTCGGGTGCTCGTAGACGATCGGCCCGATTTTCATGTTATCCAAGGGGCCACATCCGGTTAGGCCGTTGCTAGAAGCGAAGTTTAAGTGATATTTTTGTGGGAGATTTTCCGCAATAAGGACCGATCGCGGGGAGCCTGTATCGAAGAGCGCATTGACGGTGACGGTTTTATCCTGGACCTGCATTTGCGCTTTGGGCAGCCCGGAACTTAAATCGATCGGAATGCGTACGCCCGCGATGGTCGCGGGATCGACGACCGCGGGATCCTGAATTTGCATCGTGCTCTTTTCAAAATTGACGGTCGCAAAAGTGCCCGCGAGAAGATCGAAGCCCATCAGTCCGTCCGGCGCGTCGTCTTCAATCGCGTCCTGTCCAAAGGTGACGTACGCATTGTTAAGTTGATTTCCACCGATCTCGATGGTCTTAGCAATCCCCTTATCGTTTTGGATGCTTCCATAGAGCGTGTAAGACTTCTCGTGGCCGATTGCGGTGAGTCCGGCCCTGCGCGCGAAGGTGCCCGCTAAGTAGATGTTGTCCGCCCCGGAGTCCAGCAGAAAACGGCCCTCGACGCCGTTGACCCGAGCTTTGATAATGATGCGATGATTGAGAAGCGTTACCGGAAAGGCCGCCGGTGAGTCGAAGCTCCATTGGGCGGCGTGCCCCGGCGGATGGAGCGATGCGTTGGAAATCTGAGTGCCTGGCGTTACGGCGTCGATCGTTGTCGTGTTCTCGGAGTCGGTGAGCTTCCAGCTTGCGACGACCTGCCTTCCCTTGCCGGCGTCACGATATGAAAGGACCCGGATTGTTTCTTCGTAGTCGCCTTTGGGATCGATCACCACACCGCCGTATGCTCCGGTCTGCGGATCCACATAAAAGTCGATCTTGCCCGCCGTTTCGTGCTCGACGGTAACGATTGCGTAGTCTTTGTCCCAGATGTGCTTTTTGCCGCTGATCCTCCAGGGCAAATTTTGAACTGCATCGCTAAAGAAAAGGTTCCTTGCCAACTCTCGTTTTGCAGCCTCGGCCTGCACCGGCACTGTAAAGCCGTTTTCATCCGAATACCAAAAGACATTTCCGGTAAATCCGCTCGAAGAATCGGTGCTGGCCTTAACGTCGTGAGCATCGATTCGATAGATCAGACCGACGCGCAGGCCGTGCTCGATGCGGACCGGCTTTGAACCCTTGTCCGTGGTTGTCGACAGGGTTTCCATTGAGAGCATCGAGGGCTCCCCAAACTGCCAGCCTGTGAACGCCTGATGTTTTGCCAGTAGATCGGACGCCTCGTCGGCAAAAGCCGGCACGGCTGTAAAAAGGGACAAGATGCCCGCGCAAAACGCAGCGAGGCAAAGACGAATGCGCATTTGGAGTTCTCCCTTTAACTACAACTTTCGCGGGGTCATGATCAAGAGCGCTTCGGGATAATCGAAAACGATGTTAAAGTTATGAAGGAAGTCAATGCCGACGTTTACATCACGTCCCGACATGGAGGTCGTTGTGCAAGCGTTGGTGTTCTGGTAGACGATCGGACCGAGAGCGAGCGCATCCAGGGTGCCGCATTCGACGACGTCGTTCCCGCCGACCCCACTGACAACGATATGGGAATTGATGTACCGGTTCGGATCGGGATCGATCATCATACTTACGCCGTACTTGCTCGCCAGATCTTTTGCAAAAATTACGTTGAATTCGTCGCCCGAATCAAGCAAAGCGTCGACTTGTGTCTTCCCGTTCATGATCATCGGAACGTGGGGCTGCCCGCCTGCTAAGTCGACGAGCACGTTGAGGCCTTTGCTCTTATCAACGGGTGTATTCGGTGCGGCCAGAGACATCTGTTGATTGTCCAAGTCCAACGTGACGATCGCCCCCGCCAAGAACTCAAAGCCAAGCAACCCGTCGGTGTTTTCTCCCAGGTCGGTGTCTGCCGAAGTTGTCTTTACATCGGTCATGACGTTGTCGCCAACGGCGAAGGTACCAATCAGGTCGAGGTTGGGATGAACCTGCTTCGGCCCGAATCCTTGCGCAACAGTTGATCCTGTGTGTTTGACATGGGCTTTCTGCGCAAATGCTTGCGTAAGCAGAATAGAATAAGCGCCCGTGTCCAGTTTGAACCGCCCCGGGACGCCGTTGACGGTCGCGCTTATATAGATGCCGCGGCCGTAGTCGCCGTCTTTGTACTGAATTGGGAAGGGCTTGCCGGCGCCGAACTTCCACGGCGAGGTACCGACCGGTGGATGGAGCGCTTCATTTGACACCGGAACATTCGCCATAATTTTTGTCCACTCGTGCACGTAGTTGGATTCCGGGCGTTTAAATTTTGAGATCACGTGTTTACCCGAACCCGCGTCGCCATACGCGAGGATGTCAAGGGTATCTTCGTCGGGGCCGCCGGGATCGATCACCGCCCGCTTGTATGCGCCGGTTTTGGGATCGACGTACACATCGATCGCTGTTGCCGCCGCGGCCGTCAGCCGCACCACAGGGTAGGACGTGCCCTCAAGCTGCTTTGTTCCCATCAACTCTGCGTGCATTAGCGCGGTCGCTTCGTTAAACAGAAGATCCCAAGCGACCGAGTACTTCTGACGATCGCCCACAACGGGATTGATGAAGCCGTTCGGACTCTGAATCTCCCAGTACAAACTGCCGGTGAAGCCGCTGCTGTTGTCCAGTTTCGAGCCGAGATCGGTCTCGGTCGTGCGTTCTGCGATTCCGCGGTGCACTTCATGAACTGTATTCGTCACCTCCGGAACGCTCTTCTTGATATTTGTGATCGTCCCGTCTAATACAAGCGAGGCGATGCTCCCGTCCAAAAAGGAGTAGCCCACGAACGCCTTGTGCTTGGCAAGGAGCTCGGCGGCATCGTCGGCCATTGCCGGCACGGCTGTGAAACCGAAGAAAATGACGCCGCAAAGCGCAGCAATTCGAACTGGAACGCGAACCATGAGAACACCCCGTAAAGACAGCAAAAACGTCCGTCCCTAATGGGGCGGCGATGGCATCTATATTTTTGCGGGGGCGTACTCTGCTACCTCCGGGCTTGTAACCTCTGGGCGGGTTCTAGTATAGTGTGATGTCGAACGGCTCGAAGCCGAGATGCGGCTCTGTAGCTCAGTGGTAGAGCGGGGGACTCATAAGCCCTAGGTCGTAGGTTCAAATCCTACCAGAGTCAGATTTGCGGACCCGGCCGCTCCTAGTAGGCGGCCGGGCTCCGGTTTGAGGAATATTATGTCGACCATCCCGTGCGATTTCTGCCCCCATCCGGTCGATCGCGGCCAGATGGAGGAGATTGAAATCTCACATTACGTGCCCGATAGCTCGGGCGACGACCTCGCGTACGCGCGAACCTACTTCTTTGGGCACCCGGATTGCGTGCGCAAGTTCTACCGTGGGCTGGTCGACCACAAACTGGACCTGTTCAAGCACATCCCCTCGCAGCAGGGCGGCTCGGCACCCGAGAGCCCTCGTTAGTGGATGCATGCGCCCGTAGCGTAGCTGGATAACGCGCGGCCCTCCGAAGGCTGAGATCGGGGGTTCGAATCCCTCCGGGCGCACATTTTTTTTGCCGATTTTGTATCGGACCGACAGCAAAGAGAGCTTCTATCACTGAATCGCTAGACGAGCAGCATATTCGGCGTGCCATGGAGTTGGCTGCGCTGGCAGAAGCCGCGGGAGACGTTCCGATCGGCGCCGTCCTCGTTTGCGCGGATTTCGTATGTGAAGCAAAAAACGAAAAAGAATTACGTCCCGATGCAACCGCGCATGCGGAGATGCTTGTGCTGCAAGAAGCGGCGCGCCGCTCCGGTGTCTGGCGCCTTTCCCAGGCAACGCTCTACATAACAAAAGAGCCGTGCGTGATGTGCGCGGGCGCGATCATCGCAGCGCGCGTCAAACGGGTGGTTTTCGGCTGCCGCGATCCGAAAGGCGGTGCGGCGGGCAGCGTGTACGATCTGCTCCAATCCGAGGCGCTCAATCATCGCGTCGAGGTGACCTCCGGGGTCTTAGAAGAAGAAGCGGCTGCGCAATTGCAGCGGTTTTTCAAGGCGAAGCGCAGGTAAACAAAGGATTTCCCCCGGCGCCACGAATTTAGGGCGCCGCCCATAGACACGGAGAGGTGGTCGAGTGGTTGAAGGCACCCGCCTCGAAAGCGGGCGTACGTTAATAGCGTACCGAGAGTTCGAATCTCTCCCTCTCCGAATTTTTTCCGGCTATTGCAGGCGCGGATCGGGAGCGCTCGCGGGGAACGTAAACTGATCGTAGGTGACGTCGACGTTGAACTTGATATCGCCAATGAAGGTTGGAGAAATCGCATCGTAAGCGATGTGATGAATGACCCAATAGCCCTCAATCATCGAGTATTCGAATCGCATTACTTCGCCCCGGCTCGACCGCAGCTTAATAATCGAGGGTAGTCCGGACACTGCATCTATTTGCAATTCGATGGGATAGAGGCCATCGGGCAGCGTCGGCGATGGCATGATGTTCAAATGTGGATTTGCATCGGTTGCGTCCGAAGCATAGCTCGGCATGAAATAGGGAATGTAGAAGACCGTTGCATCGACCGCGGTATCAGATTTGGGCGGCGCATAGGACCACGAGCCGCCGAACTTCATCGTAATCTTGAAATCGCGATTGATGTGACCGCCCGTCATAAATGCCGGATAGCTGAATCCAAAATTTTGAAACGGCGAAAAGAAGGCAATGATCGGGAATGCCTGCCCCATCCGCTCGGCGCCGCTCGGTAGATCCTGCATGATCGCAGAATCGTCCTTGACCCGTACCCGCACGGAGCGGTTGATATCGAGGGTGCGATTGAACCGCGGAACCGAAATATGCACCGCCGACCGGTAGGTCATATATGCGGGCACATGTTGCGTGTAGGCGGCCGATGTCTGATTTACGTACTGCGCAAAGGCGAGGTCCGGCGGAAGCATGAACGGAAGACTTCGGTATGACCGTAATGATTCCTGAAGCGACGCTCGCCCGTGTCACGGAGCTGCGGCGTGAGATACACCGTTTTCCGGAACTCGGCTATGACGTTCCGAAGACGGCAGGCTTGGTCGAGCGAGAACTGGAGCTCCTCGGGATAGAGCACCGGCGCGTTACGGAAAATGGCGTCATTGGAATTATCCGCGGCGCAAAGGCCGGGCGCGTGGTTGGGTTGCGCGCCGATATGGACGCGCTGCCAATTCCCGAGCAATCCGGCGAACCGTTCTCGTCAGAACATCCGAATATCATGCACGCCTGCGGGCACGATGCGCATACGGCGATGTTGCTTGGCGCGGCACGCACCATGCAGTCTGAGCGGGAAACGTTCGCCGGCACCGTTGTCTGCGTGTTTCAGCCGGCAGAAGAAGGCCCGGATCCCGGCGGAGCGTTGCCGATGATCGAAGCAGGCGTTATGGATAACCCGAAAATCGAAACGATGGCAATGTTGCACGTGGATACGCGCTTGGAAACCGGCGCGATCGGCATTACGCCGGGTCCCGTCAACGCAGCTGCCGATGAATTTCACGTAACGGTAAGCGGACGCGGCGGCCACGGCGCGTATCCGCACACCGCCGCAGATGCGGTTCCGGCGGCGGCTGCAATGGTGCTTGCGTTGCAGAACATCGCCGCGCGCGAAACCGACCCACTCAAGAGCGTGGTTGTCACGATCGGAACGATCGAGGGCGGATACCGCAATAATGTTATTGCAGATCGCGTGAAGATGACCGGCACCTTCCGTTCGCACGATCCGGAAGTTCGCAAACAATTAGAAAAACGCGCGAAACGCATTCTCGATGGTGTGGCGGCTGCGTATGATGTGAAGGCCGATTTGAAAGTGTTCCACGGGTACCCGCCTGTCGTGAACGACACCGACGTTGCCGAGCAGTTTGCGGGCTACATGCGCGCGCATTCATCGCTCAAAGTAGAGCGGCCGCCGGCGACAATGGGCGGCGAAGACTTCGCGTACTTTGCGCAGCGGGTGCCTTCGGTTTTAGTGCGTCTGGGAATCCGGAGCGAGCACAAAGGCTCGACATTCCCGGGCCACAGCCCCCAGTTCCGGATCGACGAAGATGCGCTGCCCGTGGGGGTCGAAACGCTCGTGAGCTTCGTACGGTTTTCTACACAACAGCTTGTGGATTAGTTGTGAAAAGGCACTATATATTGTGCCGCCGAACTTCTCACAATGGCTATTCTGAACGTGCCGTCCTCTGAGGGGCTCGTGCAGGCAGTCGACTTGCAGTCGACTCCTGAAGCCGCCTTCGCCCTCGTTTGTGAAGTCGAAAAATGGCCCGTGTGGCTCTCGTTTTTGCGAAGTGCCAGACTGGCTGATCCGGCCAAACCGGTGGGACCGGGCAGCGAGGTCGTCGTGCGCTCTGCGATCCCGGGTCAGCACGAAGAACTCTACGAAGTGGATGCCTTCATCGAGGGCCACATGCTCTCGCTCGTGGGTGCTTATTCCGTCCGGCGCCGCATCCATTTCCGGATCGAACGGAAAACCACCCGTTCCAAGATCGCCGTCCGCTTGGATTACCCGGCCTATGGCGGCAGGCTCGCGGCCTTTTTCGACCGGATCACCGCCCGGCGCAAGCTCTCGGGAGCGCTCGCCGATTCGCTGCTTCACTTTAAGGGCCTCGTCGAGTACCGGCAAACGCCGGACACCCTGCTTGCCGATTTCTGATATACTTCTCTGCATGCCGCTCTACGATTACCAATGTCAAAAATGTAAGGAAATCACCGAAGTCCGCCATGGATTCGATGATGCCCACACGGAGCCGTGCCCAAAATGCGCCGGCCCGCTGACCCGTCTCTTCAATCCGGCCGGGATCGTTTTCAAAGGGTCGGGTTTCTACGTAAACGACTCGCGCAAATCGGAAGCCAAATCCGAATCAAAGTCCGAGTCGAAACCGGAATCAAAGTCCGAATCCAAGCCCGAATCAAGCCCTGCACCTAGTTCGTCACCTTCTAAGGAGTCGGCGGCATAACGCCCGGCGGGATTCTGCTTGTTTTCTTGGTTGCCGTCGCGCTGATTGTGGCGGCTTCTATCATTCCGGTTGCAGGCAGAGCAATCGCGCTCAAGCGCAGGCTGCAGCGACTTGCCGATAGCCAACTGTTTATCGCGTTGAGCGCCGCGCAGACCGACGCGTCAAGCCTCCAAAAATCGATTCCCGAGCTGCAACGCGAAGGCGCTGCCTTGCAAGCTGCCGCCTTTGCCCTACGCGATGCGATTGCCGAAGCCAAAAGCTTACCGTTGGTTGCACAAGTCCGTGACGTTCGCGCACAGTTTCGCGCGCTCGTCGACGTTTTGCGCTAAGGCGTTCCTTCGTCCTCGGGCGGTTCCCACTGCCAACCCGCGGGTTTACCGCCGTTCGGTGGCAAGCCGAACGGTGAGCCTTGCTCGTCGGGCATTTGCGGTGGAATCGCAAACGGCATACCGAAGGGCGCGGGATCCGGTTGCGGCGGTGCGCCAAAACTGGGTGGTGCGCCGAAGGGGGTTTCTTGCGCCGGCGGCTGTGCTTGCGGATGAATCATCGGCTGCGGTTGTCCAACCGGTGGTGCACCAAAGGGCGTAAAGGGCGGGGCCGGGGGCGGCGGCGGGGCGAGCGGGCTCGATGCTGCCGGTGCCGCAGCGGGCGCCGGCGGCGGGGGCGGCATTTCCGGGGCGACATTTTGAGCGCTCGAATAAATCGCCGGCTGTTGCGCTGGAGCAACCGGCGTCTCCGCGGCGGGTGCGGAGAGTTGCACTTGCGGGCTCTTCGGCGCTTCACGCTGCGTATAACGCGCCTGCGGTAGTTCTCCGGCTGCGGCTCCGACCAAAACGAAACGCGCCGGCGGAAGCAGTTGTGCACTCGGGCGCTTCGCTATCGTGCGAAGCTCTTCCATGTATGCGCGCGGAACTTCTTCGACTTCCATTGTGTCGAGTAACAACTCGATCGTGTCGTACAGATACTCGCGCGGTGGAACTTTAGCAAACGCAAAAACGGACTGCGTGATCTCAACCTTTACTGCATGCAGCAGTTTCTTCCAGTACTCCATGGGCTGATAGTATTCAAACTGCCCCAGTTCCCGTTTGGCTTGCGAATACAAAAGGGCGATGCGTCGCCCGAGAGGATCCGAAGGCGGAGCAGGCTCGACAATTGCCACCCGTTTGCCGACTCGTGCAAGTTCGGAGACGACTTGTGCATGAAAGAACGGATCGACCTCGTGCAAATAGTGGAACGAAACCGTGATGTCAAACGAGCCGTCCTTCGCAGGAATAACCGAGGTGCTTCCGCGCAAGTTTTGCGCGCCTAGCCGCTCGAATTCGTTGATCACCTCATCGCGGTGCTCGATGACCGTTACCTTGGCGCCGGCGTTCATCGCCCGCTTGACCCAGGAGCCCTCGGGGCCGTAACCGCAGAAAAGCACGCGTTCGTTTTCTCCGATGACGAGCGCATCCCAAATGAGATTTTCGATGTAACGCGATTCGCGCTCGAATTCGTCGATTGAATAGGTCGGTTCGCTGTTCACGCTTGTGCCTTTGTCAATATGTTTGCAAATCCCGGAAAGCTCACGTCGATGCCGCTGCTATCGTCGATCGCGAGTGGCCCGGCTGCTGCGGCGAGGGCCGCGACAGACATGGCCGTCCGGTGATCTCCGTGCGTAAGGATAGTGCCATTTCCTGAGCGGCCCGGTCCTCCGGCGATTTCAATTCCGTTCGGCACAACCTCGACGGATACATCGACGGCACCCAAAATCCGGGAGATGGCCGCAACCCGGTCCGATTCCTTATTGCGAAGTTCTCCGATCCCGGTGATTTTGGTCGGCCCGGCCGCTTGGGCTGCCGCAACGCTCAAAACAAGAATCTCATCGATTGCCCGAAGAGCGAGATCCGCGCCGACGGTCGTTCCTTGTAGATCCGCTGCCACAACGTGAATATCCGCGACCGGTTCACCCCCGATTGTTCGTGGATTGGAAAGTTCGATTTGTGCGCCCATCGCGAACAGCGCATCCAGTAAACCGGTGCGCGTTGGATTAACTCCGACATCTTTGATCGTGATATCGCTTCCGGGCGTGATCGTCGCGGCCACAATGAAGAATGCGGCGGCAGAAAAATCTCCGGGCACGTGGATCTCGGAGGCGCCAAGCGGCCCCGGCTCATAGATCACCTCACGGCCGTCGAATTTGATCTTTGCCCCGAATGTTTGCAGCATGCGTTCGGTGTGGTCGCGTGAATTCCGATCTCCCAGCACGCTCACTTTGGTTTTTCCGAACACGCCGCACAACAGCAGGGCGGACTTTACTTGTGCGGATGGGCTTACCAGAATAAAACGTCGTGTCTGCGGTTGCGACGTGCCCTCGAGATGTGCGGGAAGAAAGCCGCTCGTGGTTTCGATCTTTGCGCCGAATGCGCGCAACTGCGCGGCGACCGGCTCCATTGGACGTTTGCTTAATGAGGAATCGCCGACAAATGTAGCGCGAAGATTTGCGCCGGCGCAAACACCCATCAGTAGGCGGGCTGTGGTTCCGGAATTCATACAATCGATGGGACCGGATGGGTCGTGCAATTGCCCCGGATAGCCGAGTTGTTCGAGTGCAAGCTGTGTGGCTCGTACGTCGTTACCCGGATTCAGGTTCGTAAACCGCACGGGCTGTTCCGAGGCCGCTGCCAAAATCAAGGCGCGGTGCGATATCGACTTATCGCCCGGGACCCGGATCTCACCACGCAGCGCGCCCCGCGAAAAAACATATTGGCTCACGCGGTCATGCCTTTGTGCGCGTGGTAGTGAACTCATCTTCCCGAGATGCAGGCAATCGTTTTGCGACGCCGCGCCACGCCAGAAATGGTGGGGAAGGTGGGATTTGAACCCACACGAGGGTCACCCGGCCGCTTTTGAGGCGGCTGCGTCTACCGTTCCGCCACTTCCCCGCGGTTGCCGTGGCTCTCCGCCGATTCGCGCCGCCTCGTCAGCGTCCTTTTAAGCCATCGAGAATCGCCTGCGCTTCGGCTGCATTATGCGCGGTGAAATTACCGAACGTTACTCGCCGCGTCGCACCTTCCTTAAGAACGAGAATCACGACCGCCGAATCTGCTTTGACAGTAAACGTACCGTCCGTGATATCGCTTGGTATCCACGACACAGTGGCAAGCGTGCCTGTCTTCGAGCTAAACACCGCGACGCCGCCGGCGTGAATCGATCCAAGTTGTATCGCGTCATTGCCCGCCGTGATGGAATTGATTGTCCGAGTCGGCGTACTTGCGTCGGCATCGTAGGAAACTTGGAACGTCCGGCTGCCTTCCGTCAGCGTGATTGAGCGTGCGAACGTGACGGGACGCGGCGCAAGGTCGGGAGCCTCGTACGAGAAGTACGCTTCGGTACCGGCTTGGTTATTGCGAATTATGGTAGCAGCGTACGGACGATTAAAGGTGCCGGCTGGAAATTGATGCGTGTACTTCGCAATGTAGTCGCGGTTCGACGGGGGCAACGGATCGGCGACGTCGTCCCGTAAGGCTCCGATCGACGTAAAAACATTTCGACCGCCCTTTCGATCGATAAATTGCAGCGCGCGCGCGCCCGCATCAGGAAAAATCGCCAGCTGAACCAAAGTATTCTGGAGCAAGAGAGGGTCGTCCCCAGCAGGGTTCCATGTAGCTGAATCCTTTTCAGTGCCGGGTTTTGCGGGCTCCCGATAGCCTGTGGGCAGCGCAATTGGAAAAAGCCGGGTCGAGCGAGCCGGTATATCAACCGCACCCATCCGGTATTCGTGGCTCGCCAAGCGCACGCGAGTGGCAGTGTAATGCATCGGCGTCGCATTGTAGTTTGTGGCAACGAGAAAGCCAAAACGCTCCCGCGGCCCCGCGAGTAGCGTGACGTTCGGGACTGCATCGGGTAAAGGTGAGGCTGCGCGAAGTTTTGCAACGAACGCCGCATCAAGTGTAACGTGGTCCGGATCGATGACGCTTCTGTAACGTGCCCTGGTCATCGCGTCCGCAAAGTGCGAATCCAGAACGTCGCATACGAGCGAGTTGGTCCGGCACCATTGCAGGGCCGCAATCACCTTGGCGGATGCATCGTAGAAGGACCTATTCGTAACGGCTTGCGGATCGAGCGATGTGGGCGTCCACAAGATTGCAGCGTCTGCAATGCGATGGGTCTGCGCGAGACGTGATCCAAATCGCTCAAGCAGCGCACCCATGCGTTTGGTAGGACCATATCGTGCCTGATGCACGAGACTTGGTGAAAGTGCGGCGTCCCAGCTGTAGAACATGTTTGCGAAGGGCGCTTCGTAGCCACTCGGATTCCAGGTATCTTGCACCGGAAAGTTCACTATGCCGTGTGCGCCCATTTGCAGCATCGTACCGATCGCAAGCTCCGTGTTGGTCGGATCGGCGGCGCGCGGCTGCGTTTCATCGGGACCTTGCAGCCAACCGGCCTGGAACTCACTTACCATGACCGGGAAATGCGGCTGCGTTTGCAGTAATGCCGTTGAAAATTCCAGTTGCGAACGGTCGTGCTCGCCGATGCTGTACGCGTCCGATTGGTACCAATTTCCCCACGCCCAGACGGGTGATGATGCGGTAACCTTCATTTGATACGTGTTGATGAAGGTCGGCACGTTCGGACCCGTCACGCCATGAACGACGGAATCCAGAAATTTGAGATAGGCCTGAAAGTGCGGTGCCGGCCAGGTTTGGTTGTCGATGTATGCGCCCTGATCGTCATCGAGCGCAATGGCGATAACATCGCTTGACCAGGGCTTAATTTCCGTAAGCACACGCCGCAGCCAGCGGGGTGCGTACTTCATGTGAACGGGATTGTTCATCCACTCGGCGGCCGCGTCGTCGGAGTGGGCGTTCTGGAGTGTCGCGGTGGCCGGGTAGCGCCCCTCAAGGATGTCGTGCAGCGGCATGTTGTATTCGGGACGGCGCAGCAGCCAGTCAGGATAACCGCCGTTTTTCCACTCGTTGCGAATTACCGGTCCGGGACGGACAATGGTTTTGAAGCCGATTTCATGGATCAAACGGAACAACTTGTGCAAATCACGACGCGAGTTCGTCCGGCCAGTGAAGTCAAAATTGCCGTCGCTGAGTTCGTGCCAGTTCCATATCAAGTACAGATCGATAGTGTTGATACCGAGCGCTTTGTACGCTTGCAAAGACCGCTCCCAGTCGCTTTGCGGTATGCGCTCGTAGAAGAAGGCCGCGCCGTAAACAAAAAACGGGTGCTTGTCTACTTCGAAGACGGGATAGCCATCTTGCTGCACAACGGCGCTATGGCCGTACGCCCCGAGCGTACCGAGCAGGAGCATCAAGCAGAGCAGCATCCGGCGCATGTGCGTGCGTTTCGGTGAGGTTTCGCCTGCCCCTCGCGCCGAATACGGCGGAATGACCGAACTAGCGCGACTCTTAGGCCTGCAAGGCGATCTCCATATCGACTCTATCGAAAGTCCGGCTCTGCAGAATAATCCGCTCGGCGATCCATCGCGCCGGCCGGTCGCCGTCTTTACGCCTCGCGGCTACGATGCACAAGGCTCCAAGCGCTATCCGGTCTTGTATTGCTTGCACGGCTACACCGGTGATGCGGCCGCGCTTGTTGGTGCGCGGCCCTGGGAAACCAACGTGGTTCAATGGGCCGACGCGCTCATTGCACGTCGCGTGATGCCGCGCGTGATCCTCGCAGTCGTCGATGGCTTTACGCGCCTCGGCGGCTCGCAGTATATGAATTCATTGCACAACGGAAACTATGCGACATACGTGGTTCGCGATGTGGTGGGCCATCTCGACGCACACTACCGCACGATTGCGAGTGAAGGCGGCCGCGCAGTCTTCGGCAAGTCTTCGGGCGGTTTCGGGTCCATGTATCTGACCATGACCGAGCCGGGTACCTTTGGCGCTTTTGCCTCCCACAGCGGCGATTCGTATTTTCCGTACGCACATCCGCCGGCGTTCCCGGACGTGCACCGCACCCTTGAGAAATACAAATGGGACATCGCGAAATTCGTGGAGTCGTTCGAGACACGACCCAAGCGTGCCCAGAGCGACTACAAGACCATGGAAATTTTAGGATATACTGCAGCATATTCTCCGCGGAGTGCCCAGGCCTTCGATCTCGAGCTTCCGTTCGACCGTGAGACGGGCGCGATTGACGAAGGCGTCTTCGCGCGCTGGCGTGCTTTCGACCCCGTTGAGATGTGTCTGACCAAGCGGGCGGAACTGGAACGCCTGCGCCTGCGTTACCTGGACTGCGGACGCCGGGACGAATACGGGTTGGACGTCGGCGCGCGCGTTATGGCCCGGCGAATCCGGGATTTTGGTTTGCGGGTCCACCACGAAGAATTTGACGACGATCATCGCAACGTCGGATACCGCTACGAAGTATCGCTGCCGCTGTTGACGAACGCTTTGGAGACCAATGAATAAACACACCTTCGCTTTTCTTGCAATAGCGGCGCTCGCGCTGTGCAACGCATCGCCCTCGCTTTCCGCCCCCGCATCAATGCCGGCTCCAGCGGCCACGCCGTCTGTGTTTGATGATCCTTCGATCCATTTCGTCGTGCCGGCCGGCTTCTCTAGAATTCCGGCGCCCATGCCGGAAATCGGCGATCATTTAACGCCCGTGGCCGGTTACACCAAAAACTTCAGTCAAAACGACCTGGAGTTAATTACGGTCTCGCTGATGAGCTATCAAGGCGGCGGCGCAGATGGTTGGGAGTCACTGGCGGAACAAGAACTGCGTAACCAAATTAACGGCGCACTGATTAAAAGCACGAAGGCTCCGCTGAAAAATGGGATGCCTGCCTACTGGCTCAAAGTGCAGTACGGCGAGGGGTTCGACGCGATGGAGCAATTCGGGTACGCCATCTTTGACGGGCGTCGCGGAATCTACGTCGCAATTGGCGGCCACGTTAGCTCGATTGATGAAAACAGAGCCAAAGAAGCGCTGAACGATCTGGCGGTCGTCGTGTACCCCCGCGGCCGTTAAGTCGCGACTTTTTCCCGTGCCGTAGCCGCAAGCGCACTGCGCAGATCCTCGAGCAAATCTTCGATATCTTCGATGCCGACCGAGAGCCGTAACAGTCCGTCGGTTACGCCGAGCTTCTCGCGTTGCTCTTTGGGTATGGAGCCATGCGTCATGCGCGCAGGATGACAGATCAGCGATTCAACTCCGCCTAGGCTCTCGGCAAGGCTGAAATACTTCATGCGGTTCGCAAAGTCGATTGCGCGCGTTTGCGGACCTTTGAGCGTAAATGACACCATACCGCCAAAACCGCTCATCTGCCGTTTTGCAAGTTCGTGCTGCGGATGCGAGGGGAGCCCTGGGTAATACACGCGCTCAACGTCTTCGTGTCCTTCGAGAAATTCCGCAATTACTTGTGCGTTCTTGGCATGTTCGCGCATGCGTAGCGCCAGCGTTTTGGCGCCGCGCATCGTAAGGTAGGCGTCCATGGGGCCCGGCACGCCGCCCGTTGCATTTTGATGAAACTTGATAACGTCGTAGTACTCTTTATTATTGGTGACCGCCGTGCCGCCGACCACGTCGCTGTGGCCGCCGATGTATTTCGTGGTCGAATGGACCACAATGTCGGCGCCAAGCGAGAGCGGCTGCTGAAAGTACGGCGATGCAAACGTGTTGTCGACGACGACGATTTGTCCGCTCGAGCGGAGTTTTGAGACGCCGGCGATGTCCACCAGTTTGAGCATGGGGTTGGTCGGCGTCTCCACCCAGAACATTTTCGTATTGGATTTGATGGCAGCCTTAACGGCAGCGAGATCGGCCATATCCACGTACGTAAACTCAAGCCCGTAGCGCGAGAGCACTTTCGAGAAGAGACGGTACGTGCCACCGTAGAGGTCGTCGGTTACCACTACGTGATCGCCCGCTGAGAGTAAATTCAAAACGGCTGAGGTTGCGGCCATGCCGCTCCCAAACGCGCAACCAAATTGAGCGTTCTCCAGCGAGGCAAGTTGCGCCTCAAGCGCGACGCGCGTGGGGTTGATGGTGCGGCTATAGTCAAAGCCTTTGTGCTCGCCAACTGCATCCTGCGTATAAGTCGACGTTTGGTAGATCGGAACAATCGTTGCGCCCGTGGTTGGGTCAGCCTCTTGGCCGACGTGAATTGCCTTGGTTGAAAACTTCATACTAGTATCCAAACACTCCGGATGAGGTGGTAGTTTCGTAGGCGCCGCCGATGCGTCCGAAAGCAATTTCGAACAGCAGCACCTTCACGATGGCGCCGCGCTTGGTCTTAAAGATCAGCGTATTGTTCTTGATGTCTTGAATCGAGATCGACGTTATCTCATTTTTCCACGCTTGGGGGGCGACCTTATCAAACCGTGCAGTTTGCAGGGTGGTTCCCCCGCCCGGAAAGTGCAGAACGTAATCGCCTGTCCTATCTGCAAAAGCAGCCGGACAGCCATAGTCGGCTGACGGTGTGCCCGCGGCGCCTGCGGCCGGTGCAGGACCGGTAACGTAGAGATCGCTCTGGCCAGGGGCGGCGGCAATCGTGCTCAAATCATTGCTTGCAAAGATCAGGCCGGGCGCGCGCGAAAACGTAGAGCAGCCAACGCGCAGTGTCTTATAGACGAGCGCGGGAACACGCAACGTCCGTTTGATGGAACCGTTCAATTTGGCAACGATCGTCGTTTTACCGCTGCGTTCTTCACGATGCGAATCGAGCTTGGGCACCAAGATCTGGTACCCGGGCGCGGCAACGGCGGCGGCCGGGCCGTTAAAAAAGTCTTTCGCGGAGAACGAAATGAGCCCGCGCTCCTCGCTCCACTTGATGGATGGGGGATCGACGTTGCGTGGCACCTGAAGGTAAACATGCGAGAAATAAATCGGTAGACGCGGCTCATAGGAGCCATACACGATGACGGGCATCCCGGCAGAGGCGGTACACGACCACGAATCAGCTTCAATAAGATGCTGCTTTGCGGCGCACGGAATAAACCGAACCTCAACGGGCACAGTTGTAGCTGCGCGAGAAAGCGTCCCTGCTACGAGCAGGAAACTCAGGACAAAAATGAAGCGCCGCATCAGTGCTTCGTCAAAGGATCCGAACTGGTCGAAAGATACGAAATGATGTCTTGGCGTGTAAGCACGCCCACCGGATCGTTTTCATCGATGACGACCACCGCAGAATTCGCGAGGGTAAGTAATTTGTAAGCGCGATCGATATCGGCGCTTGCCTCGAGAACCGGAAAGGGCCGCCCCATGACTTCGCCCACGGGTTTGTGCAAAATGTCGGCCTGGTCGAATACGGACTGCATAACGGCGACATCGTTGATGCTGCCGATGAGCTCGCCGTCTTTCATGACTGGGATCTGCGAGATCTCGTACTTGCGAAGTAAATCCAGTGCATCTCTGACGACGTCGGTATCTTTTACCGTGATCATGGGCGGCAGCGGGGTCTTGTTACGCAGGACATCTCCGACGGTCGCTTTGCGTTTGCCTTCGGCGATGAAGCCGTTAGAGATCATCCACTCATCGTTAAATATTTTGGACATGTACCCGCGTCCCGAATCGGGGAAAAGCACGACGACGATTGCGTCTTTCGGGAGTGTCTTTGCGAGCTTGATTGCCGCAACGGCCGCAGTGCCGGAGGACCCGCCGACGAGCATGCCCTCCTCGCGTGTGATCCGGCGTGCCATCAGAAACGACTCACGATCGGGAACGCGCACCATCTCGTCGATGACTTTCATGTCGACGGTTTCGGGTAAATACGACATGCCGATGCCTTCAACGGCATATGACTTGGGGATGTCGCCCGAGTAGATGGATCCTTCCGGGTCGGCGCCCACGACGTGAATCTTCGGGTTCTGTTCTTTTAAGAATCGCGCCGACCCGGAAATCGTCCCGCCTGTTCCTAAGCCCGCCACGAAGTGCGTAATAGTACCGCGCGTCTGCTTCCAGATTTCAGGACCCGTTGTCTTGTAATGGGCCAGCGGGTTTGCCATGTTGTGGAATTGATTGGGTTGGAAAGCGCCGGGTATTTCTTGTGCGAGGCGATTTGCAACGCCGTAGTACGATTCAGGTGAATCGTTGGGAACGTTGGTTGGGGTGACGACCACTTCGGCTCCGTATGCGCGAATCAAGTCGATCTTTTCGCGGGACATTTTATCGGGCATGACAAGAATGCAACGGTAGCCTCGAATGGCAGCGGCCATGGCGAGTCCCGAGCCGGTGTTGCCGCTTGTGGGCTCGACAATCGTGCCGCCGGGCCGCAGCAGGCCGCTCGCTTCTGCCTGATCGAGCATCTCGACAGCCGGCCGGTCTTTAACACTGCCGGCCGGATTCATATACTCGACTTTGGCCAGGACAAGACATTCCGCCCCGTCGGTGACCTTATTGAGCCGGACAAGCGGAGTATTTCCGATCGCCTGCAAAGCGTTTTCAAAGTAGACCGGGCCCGTTTTCGGGTCCGCGGACATCGTGGTAGCCAAGATAACCTCCGACCAGTGGGACTCCGGCGCCTTCAGCAAGTGTGTGAAGCTTGCCTGCGCCGGGAAAGGTAGGGATATGGATAAACAACGGTGTTCAAACCTGTCATGCGTCTGTGAGGTCCCTATGCTGGGCGACGCGTGTGGGGACTATTGCAAGTCTGGCGGGCACAGCGATGCCGAGGAAATAGTCTGTCACTGCGGGCACGACGTGTGCGCTGCAGAAATGAAAGCAGACCTAGGAGAGTAGATGAAGATTTCCCGCATTTTCGCGCTTGCGCTCGCTGCGGTACTATTGGCGGCGTGTAATTCCGATGCGTTGCCGCCCACCGGAAAATATGCCAGCTTCAAAGGGACGGTCATCGACGGCGTCTCCAGCAAACCGGTGGCCGGCGCGACAGTCGTTGTGGATACGGTTTTGACCACGACCACTGGGACAGACGGCACGTTCTCATTTGAGAAAGTGCCCAGCGGCGATATCGACTACGTTGTGAAGGCGCCCGACGGTTCGAGCTATCAGAGCATCAGCGACCACGTGCACGCCGACCCGCTCGCAACGGCGACGGTAACGGTCAAGCTTTCGCCTTAGGTGCTTTTAGCATCCAGCGAGGTCGTCTCGAACTCAAACGCGTTTGGGTTCATCTTCACGAAAGAGGCCCGGTGCGCAATGGCACGCTCGATGATCGAAATCACCATGCCTGCAAGTTTGATGGAATCGTGACGGACCGTGGATGTTTCACTGATAACGTTAGCCGGCACGGGCGTAATGCCCAAAGCCCGGATCGGCTCGATATCCGGCGAGACGGGAGCTTGACCTTCCTCCGCATAGGCCTCGATCAGTTTTGAGGGTGCCTCGTCGTTGACGATAACATAATCGAAGACCTTATGGCCGCCGGAGTTCTTTAGGAGAGCAGCGACGTGTTCCGATGCCGAGAGCGCATCGGTTTCGCCAGGCTGCGTCATAACATTGCACACGTACATCTTAACCGCCGCGGATTTGGCGATTTCTTCTGCAACTCGATCGACGAGTAAGTTCGGCACGATCGAAGTAAAGAGACTGCCCGGCCCAAGAATGATCGCATCCGCGTCCCGAATGGCTTCGATCACCTCAGCCAGCGGCGCAGCATACGACGGGTCGAAGAAGACCCGTTCGATTTTTCCATGTGAAGCGGAAATGTTGGATTCGCCTTCCACGGTTGTGCCGTCTTCGAGGGTCGCGCAGAGGCTCACGACTCCTAGGGTCGCCGGAAGCACGCGGCCTTTAATGTTCAGAACCCGGCTCGATTCTTTAACCGCCGTATCGAAGTTCCCCGTGATGCCGGTCATGGCTGCGAGGAAGAGATTGCCGAATGAATGGCCGATCAGTCCGCCGCCCTCGCTAAAGCGGTATTTGAAAAGATCCGTTACCAGCGCTTCATCGTCGGCCAGGGCAACAAGGCAGTTACGAATATCTCCCGGGGGCAGAACCCCGAGTTCTTTTTGGAGGCGTCCTGAGCTGCCGCCGTCGTCGCTCACGGTGACGACTGCGGTCAAATTGGTGGTGAATTTTTTGAGGCCGCGCAGGAGCGTAGAGAGTCCCGTGCCGCCTCCGACGGCGACGATCTTATAGCCGTTACGTAGGCGCATTTGGAGCAGCGAATCGACTAAGTGTCCCGAGTTGCCGCGCCCGCTGGCTGTGAGGATGGAGCGAAACCAGCGTTGCAGTCCATACGCAATGAGCCCGAGTCCGAGGAAAGTGAAAATCCAGGACAGGTATGCCGGCGGCATAAAATCATCGACCAGATCGTCTAGCCACTCATTGAAATGAACGTGCAGGCCTTCTGCAACGAGCCAACGGTTGAGCCCGTTGACCAGAAGCAATGCGCCGATGATGCACAGGATGAGCCAGCGCTTAATGCCGAGTCCCGGATAAAACCATTTGATGAGGCGCAGGGGCCGCTCGCGCATTATCGCGTGGTATCTCGCGTATCGAGATGCAGATCGAGATCCGGGTCGCTGCGCAAGTGGTCATACAACTTGCGCGCGATATACACTGAGCGATGCCGGCCGCCGGTGCAGCCGATTCCGATGGTCAATTGCGATTTGCCTTCGGCGATAAAGCGCGGGAGCAAAAAGCCGAGCATGTCAAAGAGTTTTTCCATAAACGGGGCGTAGGCAGGGTCGCCTTGGATGAATGCGCCCACCGCGTCGTCTGCACCGGTGAGCGTTTTGAGTTCCGGCACGTAGTATGGATTTTTCAAAAAGCGCGCGTCGAATAGTAAATCCAGGTCGAGCGGGATGCCGTATTTGAATCCGAAGGCCACTATGACAACTGAAAGGCGATGTTCTCCGGGGCTCGGGGCGTAGAGCGAAGCAATTTTTTCTTTTAGGTCGGCGTGCGTAAGCGCGGTCGTATCGATGACGGTCGTTGCGCGTGCTCGAAGTGGCGCAAGCGTGCTACGTTCCGTAGCAATAGCTTCGATCAGGCTGCCGCTCGATGCAAACGGATGGCGGCGCCGCGTTTCGCTGTAGCGTCGCACCAGAGCTTCGTCGCGAGCATCTAGGAAGAGCATGTCGGGTTTGGCGCCGTCGCTTTCGAGTCCATCCAGGACGGTATTCGCTTCGCCGAAGGGACCGCCCGTCCGGACATCCATCGAAATCGCGGCGCGCGAGAGCTGCCCCGCGCCGAGCAAAGCAAGCGTTCGCGCGGCGAGCGCGGGAGGAAGGTTGTCCACGCAATAAAATCCCAAGTCTTCGAATGTTTTCATTGCTTGGCTTTTGCCGGCTCCCGAAAGCCCGGTGACAAAAACGATTCGAGGCAAGGTCATCTACAGCCACCGCAAACGTTGAAGGGTCATGAAACTGTTTTCGCCCGAAAAGGCCAACGCCCTCATTCCCAAGGTGACGCCCTTGGTTGAGGAGTTATGGGTCAAGCGCCGCGAGCTTGCCATCAAGCTGCTCGAGAACGATCCGATGCTTCGTCCGCAGCAGGTACAACAGACTCGCCTTGCGGGCCTCAAGTCGCCCTTTGCGCCCGGCCGCTTTAGCGAACTCAAGGCCGAGATCGTGCGTTTGATCAACCGCATAGAAGCCTACGGTTGTATTGTAAAAGACATGGACCTTGGTTTACTCGATTTTCCGGCCTTGCGAGAAGGCGAGCCGATCTACCTGTGCTGGAAAGCCGGGGAACGAACGATCGAGCACTGGCACGGCGTGGAAGAAACATTCGTGGACCGCAAGCCCTTGTCTTAAGAACCTTTGGACGCCCAGTGGACGCGCAAATTGATACGCTGCACGCCTCAAAGCGTCTACTAAGGAGTCTTCATGAAGTTTGCGACCATGTATCGGAGCCTCGCCGCGCTCGTCGCCTGCACCGTTGTAAGTGCGCAGCCGGTGCTCGCGCAAAGTATTGCCCCTGGGCACTGGGTCGGCCGTGGAAACAGCTACGGGCAAATCTACAAACAAGGCAAAGGGCATGGCGTGACAAGTGCCGATTCTTACGGCCGGTTCACGATCAATTTGTACGTCAGCAAGGCCGGGCACGTCGCCGGCACGCTCAATTTTGGGGGAGGGGCAAACTCGTACGTCCATGGCGGTCACGGTCATTTCACCTACTGGAGCGGCGAGGATCTTTATGCCTCGACCGATCCGCACGGCAGCGTGGCGTTTAACGGGGTAATGAACTTACGGGGTGTCGTTGCCGTGAGTGGGATGGAGATACCCATGGAGGCGGTGGCTCCGGCTAGCGTGGTGATGCACTTTACGCACTTAGACTGCGGATCGGGCACGGGCGATTTGGCGATGGATGCGCGCAAATCGCAGCAAAAAGTTGGCTTCACAACAAACGTAAAGGCCCCTTTTGTCTTATTGCGCCTCGGAGATGCTCAGGCGCCAGGAATGAACGAGGGCCAGAGCGATCTCAACGATTGGCTTCAAGTCGTCGGCAGCTTTGATGCCGATCTGGAAATTGATTACCAGGGAAAATCAAAGCAATACATTGCGGACCAAATCAAAAAAGGTTTCAACGTGCTCGAAGAAATGGATAAATACAAGGAGTGTGGCGGCAAAGCCCCGCTGCCACCGGCCCAATTTGCCGAGATGAAAGCGCTCTTAACCGACGATATCGGTCTTGCGCAACTGCGCTTAAAAAATATGCTGTAGTCTGAATCTACGCGGTTTGAGCGGTGGCCTCAACCGGAAGAAAATCTTCCGCCAAACCCTGCAAGCGAACTTCGCCGAACTCAGCCGTGTATGCTCCCGCATCAACACTCTTGATTTCGCCGATTTCCGGTACCGTTGCAAGCTGCGGAATCTTTGCGCGAATTTCGTCCGGGATGCGGACTTTGTCGCCGACCTCAAGGGTCGCGCCCTGGTCAAAAAGTGCGTTCAGTGCATCGAGCAGCATTGGTAGCGGGATGCCGTAGTCTTCGCTGACGGCACCGATGGTGTGCGACTCGCTGATCGCACAATTGGAGCATCCGCCTAAATGGAAACGTGCAAATACGCGGCGAGCGCCTGCATGCACTTTGAATGCTTGATCGACGCTCATTTCGGGGGTAAAGTGTTGGTCGCTCACGGGATGCGGATTCTCCTAGACTGATAGTAATGTTCCATTGGCTACAACGGGGATTTCGCCCCGCTAGTTGCAACGGAAGTGGAGTACGCCTATAAGCCGGATTCTGTCGTGTGCGGCCATCTATCTGGGGCACGTGTCGCCACGTACCTCGAGTGCGGCTTCGCTCGTGTGGACGGGCCGTCCATGTTGATCGAGCAACCTTGCTTCAGGTGGGGTTTACCCGAGCGCACGTCACCGTGCTGCTCCGTGAGCTCTTACCTCACGATTTCACCCTTAGAGTGTTCCTCACGCTTGCGCGCTGCGGCACACACCGGTTTGTTTCTGTGGCACTTTCCTTCGAGTCGCCCCGACAGGACGTTATCCTGCACCTTGCCCTATGAAGCCCGGACTTTCCTCACCGATTCACCTTCGCGAATAAGCGCGGCCGCCCAGCGTACTCCGCCGGGCATTGTATCATATTAATGCGAGTGTGCGTTCAGAAATGGGTCGACTGCCCGTAAGAATGCGGCTGGTTGTTCGAACCACGTAAAGTGGCCGGCGCGCGGAATCACGACAATCTGAGCTTGCGGCAAGAGTGCGGCGAGATCGTGTTGGGCGGGATGACGATACGGATCTGCCACCCCGAAGAGCATGAGCGTCGGAATCGTCAATCCTCGTAATGCGTTCAGATGTGGGCGGCTCATGATATCGAAGGTCATGGTGTCGTTCACCGGCACATTGTCGATTTCTCCGGGGCCGACGCTTTGCAGAAACGCGGGCATCTTGCTCTGATCGAAGAAAAACGAAGGAACCTCCGCAATGTCACACGCCGCCGCCGGCCTGAGTGACGTACAGGCGATGCGTGCGTTGTGCCGTTCTTGGGGCGTTAAGGCGGCCATCATTTGATCGGTGACCGGAAGCCAAGACCGGGGATCATCTCCGAGCGAATCGAGCAGCACCAGAGCGGCAACGTTCTTGGGATGCTGGGCCGCGTATGCGAGGGCGAGATATCCGCCCCACGAGTGCCCGATCAAGTGCAGCTTTTGCACGTGCAGGGCGACCCGCAATGCCTCGAGATCGGCAACGGCGCCATCGACCGTCAGTTGCGTTGAGTCCACCGCCGCACTCCTTGATGCACCGGTGCCACGCTGGTTCAACAAAACGACCTTGTGCGAATCGCCGAGCAATTTTACCAGAGGCAGCATGTAGCGGGGATCATATCCCGGTCCGCCTGCCAGCACAACCCAAGGCGTTGTTCCGCCGCCGTATGTTTGGTACGTCAGCGTCGCATGATGCGAGACGAAATGGCGCGTTACGGGTTGCGGCGGGGTGGAAAGTCCGAGTGTAAGTGCAAGAATTGCAGAGAGCATTAGCGCTCGTTCTCTCTTTTAGAAGGTTGTGACCTTTTCTGTCTGTGATGGTTGCGCACCGCTACGCGGTGGCAGTCCTTGCAATCCGATTGGACGCCTGTTTTTTTCGTCCGGTTTACATAGAAGTTTGATCGTTTAAGGATTACCTTGCACCCTCTGCACCATGCCGTATCGGGGCTGAAGTTTTGCTGCTTCCATGCTTTGGGTCAATCGGGCTTATTGCACCTTGCATGTGAGAAAGCAATATTGGATAGGTCAAAGAACAGATCTCGACTTTCGTACAGCCATGGTTTCTTGTGTTCGATCGTGAATTCTCGGGCAGGTTCTATGATCATCCCGCATTTAAAGCAAACATCTTCCTGAAGACGTTGCGCCATGGAAAACATGATCATCTTACGCAATCGATGACTCGCTGTTCCATGCGCCTGACCAAGAATTTTGGGTGTGCCATATGGCTGGCGCAAAAAAAAAGAGAGGCGTTTAAGACCTCTCTTTTTTAAATCCTGGAGAGTAGGAGACTCGAACTCCTGACCCCCTGCATGCCATGCAGGTGCTCTACCAGCTGAGCTAACCCCCCCGGAGCTTGTGGAGATGAGGAGACTCGAACTCCTGACATCCGCGTTGCAAACGCGGCGCTCTACCAGCTGAGCTACATCCCCGAGGTTTACGCCTGGCCAGCCTCGCTTATACAGCGCCGCCCGCCTTTTGCCCTTGGTCCCCCCTTGCCTTGCCCTTGCGAAGTTGCGCCGGGAGGCGGATAATCGTAGCACATTTTATGAACTACCGGCGAGCACTTCTCGGGGGACTCGGCGGCCTTTTTGGGCTCGTGGTACTCGCGTGCCCCCCGGGGCCCGCGCAGGCACAGATCGCTCTCCCAGATTGCTGGGACGTCGCCTACGGCGCGTTGCGCCACCGCGCTGCTGCAGCGCATCCTCCTTACATTTCGTACGCCGAAAGCGCAGAGTTGATCGTCGATGGCAAGTCGCTCATGCAAAGCCAGCCGCAGATTACCTATCGGGACGATGGTGCGCTGCGGGTCAACGATGACGGATTTGTGTACGTGACGCGAACTGCCGTTCCGGGGCCGCCCGAACTCGGGCCCTACGGGAGCCGGCGTTCGATGTGGCTTCCGATCGATGACTCGCCCGATCCCTCTTTGCCGCTCATCGGCACGGTTCGCTCGCACGATCGAACGATGTCGTGTGCGAACGAGGGGATCCAACCCTATAAAGATCACGAGACGTATAAACTCGTATTCAATACGATATTTCCAAACCGGCCATCGCTCAAAGCACTCTGGGTTGACACGAGGACCTCCGAGATCTGGAAAGTGATCCTCAGCGGCGCAGTGCCCATCGGATTCAGTAGCGAGGGATTCCGCGTCGGTTTAGCCGACTTTGAAGTCGAATTGGCACCATACAATGAGTACGTGGTGGTCAATCATGTGACGTGGAAATTCAACTTCCGCGAATTCTCCCAAACGGCGACACTCTTCGGCGAATACTACTACCACGGGTTCGAATTCCCCAAAGCAGTGCCCGACGGATTCTTCGCGGCGCAAACCCCCACTTCGAGGTAGAGACGCGCATGGAATGCCGGCTGCCGGATTATATATGACAGGGCGTGTCAGGTATTGTGCGGTAGCCTCGAACCATGAAGAGCAGCCGCCTCCTCTCCATGCTGCTGATGCTACAGGGGGTCGAACGCAAGTCCGCGCGTGAGCTCGCAGAAGCGCTCGAGGTTTCCGAGCGCACGGTCTACCGCGATGTCGACGCGCTCAGCGCTTCGGGAGTGCCCATTTATGCCGAGCGTGGCGCACGCGGTGGAATTTGCATTGCCGAGGGCTATCGCAAAGCGCTTACGCAGTTTGGTGAAGATGAGCTCCGTGCACTGTTTATTTCGGGTAGCAATCCCCTCATCGATTTGGGGCTGGGAATCGATCGCGAGCGCGCGCTTCAAAAATTGAGCGGCGCACTCAGCGACGTGCAGCGCAAAGCTGTGCAGAAGACCCGCGGAAGAATTCATCTGGATCAGCGGCGCTGGAATCAAGCCGAGCAACCGCAAGAATTGCTGGGTATCTTGCGCAGGGCTGTGTGGGAAGATGCGCGTGTGGTATTGCGCTACCGTGATCGCGAATCGAAAATCACGGAACGCACGGTCGATCCATTCGGCCTTGTGGCAAAGGCCGGTATCTGGTACCTCGTCGCGCGATCCGGCGACGAATTGCGCACGTTTCGCGCCGAGCGAATCATCGATGTCACTCCGCTTACGCAAACATTCGAACGGCCGGAGGACTTCGATCTGGACTCGTATTGGAAAGAGTGGATTTCAGCGATAGAAGATAGCGGTAAACGCTTTGCGGTGGTCTTATCCGTGCCGGCTGCGTTCCTCGATGAATCGGGCCGGTATTGGGAGATGCAATTGCTCGCACCGCGACCGGAAAATGCAGAGGACACCGCTCTCGTGCGCATCGTTTTTCCCGCAAGCGATGCCGCGGTGCATCAGTTGCTCTTTTGGGGAGCCCGCGTAACGATCATCGAACCGCTCGAATTGCGCCCGGAGATCGCCGCACGCGCTAGAGAGCTGCTAACGCACTACTCATAATGAAAAAAAAGGCCCCGCATCAAACGGGGCCTCTCCTTGGAAATTGGTGGGCCAGCAGAGACTCGAACTCCGGACCCCCGCCTTATCAAGGCGATGCTCTAACCAACTGAGCTACTGGCCCAACCCCAACAAGCAGAGATTGTAACCATTTCCCGGGCACAGGTCAATGCCTAAATCATTCCGATGAGCTTCTTGACGATTTCGTCGTCGCGCTTCATTTGCTCGATTTGCAGGTCGCGCAGGGCGTTGGCCTCACGCTGGAGTTCCGTCTTTTGCTGCATTTGCAAATCGAAGGCTGCTTGTTGAACCACGAACGCCGCTTGCTCTTCACGTTCCTGCGCGAATGTATCGGCGATGGCGGCCGCTTCGCCGCCGGACTTTTTGCGCACACGCGCAGCGCCGGCGGCCGGAGCCGCCGGACGAGTGCGTTCGATCATTCCATAACTGAAGCGATAAACTTCTTGGTGATTTGGTTATCGGCTTTGCGCTGTTCCATGTCGAGATCGCGAAGCTCGTTCATTTGTCGCATTTTCTCCGATTTTTCGTCCATCATCTCGTTGAACCACGTTGACTGCCACTGCATCGCGGATTGGTGACGCAGGTTTTCTCCCATAAGGGCTGCGTTATCAGCTTCCGACACGGCATTCATGCCTCCGATTACCCCGTTTGCTCCGTTGCCCACTGCCGTGTTGCCGTTTGCGCCCATTGCGCCTTGGAACCCGCCCGCGAGAGCGCCGCCGGGACCGCCGGTCGCGTAACCGATCGCTGCACCGAGAAGTGCGTTTCCTAAATTCATTGCGTTCTCCATAGGAAGTGTCGTAGTGCATTCACGCGTTGCAAGCCCGTTCTCAAGAGATAAGTCCCGCATAATCAACCGGTTTTTGATCGGCCAGACTCTTGAGGGCATTGTGCGGTCCGGATCCTCCTGCACCATTGACGAGGCTGCCGATGACCTCACCACCACCCGGAGCACTCTCGGCCACCGCGGCCGAGGAAGAAGTACTGAAACCACCGATCGCAGCAGCGCCAAGGGCTACATAAGGATTTCCCGTCGTTTCAAAAGCTTTAATTCCGGTTGAAATCGCGCCCAAAATGTTAAATGCGCTCATTATTTCTCCTAATTCGTATCGTCGGTGCCAAGAAGGCCGGCCCATGAAGTGCTGTGTTTGGAGTGCCCACTCGCGTCGATGCCTGCCAGTTGTGAGTAGCTGCGCGGCTGAAATTGGACGGCCGGTTGCTGTGGTGCAGCTTGGGCCAGGGATTGCATCTTATTTGTTTGCTCGATCGCATATTGAATCTCGCCGAAAATATCGGCGATCAGCTGCCCGGCATTCTCGGGCGGCGTTGCGATTCTCGGGATTGTGGCTGGCCCAGGGGAGCCGAGGCGCGCGTAATGCTTTAAGACGGAGTCCGCGTAGCCAAGGCGTCCTCCGTCTGCCCATTGCGTGATCGTGCCGGTGGAGTCTGGGCTCCCGGCATTGTATGCCGAGAGGGCCTTGTGAATATCACCGCCGTACAGTTTTAAAAGCCGCGAGATCATCGCGGCGGCGTAGTCCGCGTTCTGCGCCGGGTCCATTGCGGCGCGCGTCTTCGCAAACTCATGCCAGCGGTCGTCGATTTGAAAGAGTCCCCGGCCGTGCCCCCCGTCCCCGACGATGTTCGCCCCCGCATTGCTGCCCGGCCCCCCCGTTTCTTGAGCCGCAACCGCCGCCAGAAGCTGCGGATCGATGCCATGCCGCGTGGCTGCCGTCGCTATTTCCCGAGAGAAAGCGACCCCTTGCTGGGCTAGGTGCGCCTGTGGAATATTCATGCCGGGCAATCACGGCGCAGACGTGTTTGACAAGACCTGGACGGCGGGTCTACAATGGTTCGGGTTTCGAGGGGCCTTCATTTTGGGGGTCCTCGTCTATGGTATGGCTTCTTCAAACACTATTGATATCGGCGGTCTCCTCGCGGGGGGCCGGCAAACGTTGCGCCTCGAGCAGGCGGTTCGGGTCGAGCCTTTTGAGGGCTGGACCTTCCCCGTCACGGCTCAGGTTGCGCTCGAGATTCACGGCATGGAGCGTCTGCTCGAAGTCGTGGGTTCCATCGACGTACAGGCGCACGGCTCGTGCCATCGCTGCCTCGAAGGCGTGCGGCAACACATGCACATCGATGTTCAAGAAGAGCTTGAGCCGAAGGCAGCGCTCAAGGACGACCCGTTTAGCGAGAGCAATGTTCTTTCGGGCGACCGGCTGGACGTGGGAGACCTCACGCGGCAGCTGGTTTTTAGCGCAGCACCGCTGTTGGTTCTCTGCAGCCCGGGATGCCAGGGCCTCTGCATAAACTGCGGACACAACAAAAATCAAGGGGCATGCAGCTGCCCCGAACTGGAGTAACACGAAGTGGCGAATCTTAAATGGAAAACTCCGCGCTCGAAGACGCGTTCGCGTCGCGCGGCCAACTGGAAGCTCAATCCCGTAACGACGGTCGAGTGTCCGCAGTGTCATGCGCCAAAGCGTCCGCATTTTGTGTGCGCGCAGTGCGGCACGTACGCGGGACGCCAAGTCGTGGAGATTAAGGACGAACACGCCGGCCACCAGCACGGCTAGCCGTTGAACGCAACCGGGGTCAAGATGGTCGGTGTAGGGCATTACGCGCCGGCCGCGATTTTGACCAACGAAGACTTGGAGAAAGTCCTCGATACGAGCGACGAGTGGATCACCTCGCGCACCGGGATGAAGCGGCGCCACGTTTCGGCGCCGGGTGAAGCGACAAGCGACCTTGCCTTAGCAGCCGCGCGCCACGCACTCGAGTCGGCCAATCTGCGCGCCGACGAAGTCGATTGCTATATCGTGGCAACCGTGACCCCGGACTTTCCGTTTCCCGCGACGGCTTGCATCGTCGCCTCCAAGCTCGGCGCTCAGAACAAAGCGGCGTTCGATATCGAAATCGCGTGCAGCGGTTTCATTTACGGCCTGACGGTTGCGGCGAGCCTGATTCGCAGCGGCGTCTACAAGCGCATCATGCTCATTGGGGCCGAAACGCTTACGAAGATCGTCAACAAGAAAGATCGCTCGACTGCGATTCTGTTCGGGGACGGAGCCGGCGCCGTGATTCTCGAGAGCTCGCAAGAAGATTCATTCTTGTCCAGCGAGCTAGGATCCGACGGCAGCCGCCCCGAGATCCTGCGCGTTCAAGCTGGAGGCTCCCGTTATGCGCTCGATCCGTTGCGCTACGATATGGGCGAGCAGTTCATTTATATGGAAGGCCGGGAAGTCTTCAAGTTCGCCGTCACCAAGATGATCGATGCGACCGAGACGGCACTCAGTAAAGCCAACCTTAGTCACTCCGATCTTGATTTCCTCATTCCACATCAGGCGAACAAGCGCATCATCGACGCGGCCGCGAAATACTTGGACATGACCGCCGAGAAAGTGCTTATCAATATTCACGAGTACGGAAATACGTCGGCGGCGTCCATTCCGATTGCGCTCTCCGAGGCCGTAAGAAGTAAGAAAATTAAAGCCGGTGACATCATCGTGTTTGTCGGCTTTGGCGGTGGCTTATCGTGGGGTGCGGTCACCTGGAGATGGGCCGCGTGAGCGAACGCCCGCGCGTTGCAGCGGTCTTCCCGGGGCAGGGGTCCCAGGCGGTGGGCATGGGCGCGGATATCGCGCGCAAGAGTGCAGCTGCTAAGGCATTATTCGAACGTGCAGACCAAATCGTTGGGTACGATCTCTTCGCGCTCATGCAGAACGGGCCCGAAGAAAAATTGCGCGAGACACAGTTTTCGCAGCCGGCTATTTTTGTCGTCAATCTTGCCCTGCACGAAGCTGCGCGCGATTCCCTGAACGTCGTTACAAGTGCCGGCCATTCTTTCGGCGAGTTTTGCAGCCTAACAATTGCGGGTGCGATTTCCTTCGAGGACGCGCTCCGTGTGGTTGACGAACGCGGCAAAGCAATGCAGTTCGCGGCCGAACAAGCACAAGGCGGTATGTCCGCGGTCATCGGCTTTGACGCCGAGCAGATCCGCACGATCGTCGAAGAGACCAGATCGCGCACCGGGATGCGGCTCCAGCTTGCTAACTTCAATTCGCCCGCGCAGATCGTCATCAGCGGCGATTTGGAGGCGGTCCGCATCGCGGGTGATGCAATGCTGGAGGCGGGCGCCAAACGCGTCGTTCCCCTGAACGTGTCCGGAGCATGGCACAGTGCTTTAATGCAGCCGGCAATCGAACGCTTCGCGCAAGCCGTGAATTCGGCAGCGTTCTGCGTGCCGAAGATTACGGTGATTTCCAACGTCGATGCGCGTCCGTACACCACTGTCGAGCAAATCAAAGAAAACCTCATCCGGTCGATCACGGACGAAGTGCGATGGCACGAAACGGCGATCCGTCTTTTGGAAGAAAAACTGGATTTGGTTGCGGAATTCGGCGCGAATCCGGTGCTGGGACCGCTCATACGGCGGCTCCCCGACGCGCCCGACGTCGTCAACGTGAGCGACGCCGCCGGCCTGGAGAAACTACAAAAAAAAGTTATCACACTGGATGAAACAGCCACCGTATGAAATTTGAGGGAAGAGTAGCATTCATCACGGGCGCGAGCCGCGGAATCGGACGCGCGATTGCGACGGACTTCACCACGCACGGTGCGGATGTGATACTGGTTGGGCGCGATCGCGCCGCCCTGGGAGAAACCGCCGCCGCATGCACGCAAGCGCGCCCCGGCGCCAAGGCGCATATTATAACTGCGGACGTTGCCGACAGTGAGGCCGTGGCTGCCGCCGTCGATGAAGCGCTCAAGGAGCTTGGCAAGATTGATTTCGCAATTGCCAATGCCGGCCAGTCGGTCGACTCGCTACTCATGCGCTTGAAGCCGGACGCCTTGGATCACATGCTTTCGGTCAATCTGAAGTCGGCTTTTTACCTTTGCAGTGCCGTATCGCGGCCCATGATGAAGGCCCGCTACGGTTCGATCGTGCTCATGAGCAGCATTGTCGGTCTTACGGGAAACGCGGGCCAGTCGGCGTATGCCGCATCAAAAGCCGGTCTGCTCGCCCTGGCCAAGTCTCTAGCAAAGGAATTGGGGTCACGGAACATAAGAGTCAACGCCGTCGCTCCGGGATTTATCGAGACCGCGATGACCGAAAAGATGCCGGACCAAGCACGTGAATATTTTCTGGGGTCGACAGCCTTAGGACGCGCAGGCAAGCCGGAAGACGTGAGCGGGGCCGTAAGTTTTCTTTGCTCGGAAGCCGCTGGATATATGACGGGCCAGACGCTCGTTGTCGACGGCGGCGCTTTGATGTAAACCGCACCATACTACTAGGAGACCTAATGTCAACAACCTTCGATAAAGTCAAGAAGATCATCGTCGAGCAACTCGGAGTCGATGAAGAAGAAGTAACGCCCGAAGCATCGATTACCGATGATCTTGGCGCCGACTCGCTCGACCAGGTGGAATTGGTCATGGCCTTCGAGACGGAGTTCAACATCGATATTCCCGACGAAGAAGCCGAAAAAATAAAAACCGTTGGCGACGCCGTCAATCGAATTGATTCGACAGCGGTAAAAGAATAGTTGAAAGCATTCATGCTGTTTCGCGCGCCCTGGGGCAATATTGACGTGTTCGGTTTGAAGAGCGCGCGATGGCTCGGGGGGCCCCAGCTTTGCTGGGGGGCACGTAGCCAGGCGGAGTGTCTTTTAAACGTGAGCGCGTTTTAAATGTTCGAATCTCTTTCCGACCGTCTAGGCGCGATATTCTCGCGGCTCACCGGTCGCGGCAAGCTCAGCGAGTCTGACGTCAATGAAGTGATGCGCGAAGTGCGCATCGCTTTACTTGAGGCTGACGTTTCGCTTGCGGCTGCCAAGGAGTTCGTTAACAAGGTCAAAGAGCAGGCGGTCGGCCAGAACGTCTTCGACTCACTGACGCCCGCGCAAACAATCATCAAGATCGTCCACGACGAACTCGTGGAGCTGCTCGGCGGCGCGCAAGCACGCTTGCAGTTCTCAGATGCACCGCCTTCGGTGATCATGCTCGTCGGACTGCAGGGCTCGGGTAAAACCACTCATGCGGGTAAGCTCGCGCTTCGATTGAAAGAACAGGGCCGCCGAACCTTGCTTGTGGCGGCCGATGTGTACCGTCCCGCCGCCATCGCCCAGTTGCAAACGCTGGGCAAGCAAATCGATCTTCCCGTGTACGAAGCCGGGCAAGGCGATCCGGTCAAGATTGCCCGCGACGGTGTTGCGGAAGCAAAACGTCTGGGGCTCTCAACCGTCATCATCGATACGGCGGGACGCCTTCAAATCGACGACGAGCTCATGAACGAGCTCGAAAAAATCAAAACTGCGGTGCAGCCCAAAGAGATCTTGCTCGTTGCCGATGCGATGACAGGCCAAGAAGCGACGAATGTTGCGAAAGGCTTTCACGATCGTCTCGATATTACGGGCGTCATCCTTACGAAACTCGATGGAGACACGCGTGGCGGCGCGGCCCTGTCGATTCATAAGATCACTGGAGCGCCGATCAAGTTTATCGGGGTCGGCGAAAAACTCTCGGCAATCGAGCCGTTCTACCCTGACCGTTTGGCGTCGCGCATTCTGGGCATGGGGGACGTGCTCACGCTCATCGAGCGTACGCAGAGCGCGTTCACCGAAGAACAGGCAAAAGAACTCGAACAGAAGTTCAACAAGAATTCGTTCACGCTCGATGATTTTTTGAATCAGATGCGCCAAGTGCGCAAGATGGGCAACTTCGGCGACATTCTGAAGATGATTCCGGGAATGGCAAAAGCGTTACCCAAAGATTTCGAAGTGGACGAAAAACAGATCGGCAAAGTGGAGGCGATTATCTGCTCCATGACCCGCCGCGAGCGCGTTCACCCCGGAATTCTCAACGGCTCACGGCGTAAGCGTATCGCGCAAGGCAGCGGCTCGCAGGTCTCCGACGTCAACCGGCTCATCAAGCAATTCGACGAAGCGAAGTCGATGATGAAGAAAATGGGCGGCATGAAGAAGATGAAAGTGCCTGGAGGCCTCGGCTTGGGCAGATAAGCAGGTCCGGCAGGGTAGCCGTGATAGCACAAATGTAGTTTACGCGACCCCTCAGGGAATCGTAGGCTGAGCACTTACCGTCCCGGGAGCGATAGCCCGGGGGGCCCCACGCCTTGGCGTGGGGGGCGCGTAGTTAGACGGAGCGCCTTTTAACTGGAAAGAAAGTAATGGTAAAAATAAGACTCAGGCGCATGGGCGCTAAGAAACAACCGACGTACCGTTTCGTTGTGAGCGATGCTCGCTCGCCGCGCGATGGACGTTTTATCGAAATCCTCGGACACTACAATCCGCGCACGGAACCCAAAACCGTCGTCGTAGACGAGACCAAGGTTAAAGAATGGCTTGCCAAGGGCGCGCAACCTTCGGATCCCGTTCGCCGTCTCTTCGCGGAGATGGGTCTTGTAGAACGCGGTCACGTTCCGGAATCGACGCGCAAGAAGAAGTCTGAAAAGGCTGAAGGCTAGATGAGCGCCTTCGATGACGAATTCGGACTCTTCGGCGAAGAAGGCGAAGAAGACGAGCGTCGTTCGACACTAGGTGCGCGAAAAATCGCAACAAGCGAAACCATCATCGATGACATCGAACCGGAAGACGAACCCGCTCCCCGGCGTCGCGATGGCACGATGGAACGCACGAGCCGTCCGTTTGTCGCGCGCGAGCGGCGGCCGGTTGACCGTGCACCAAAAGATCCGGAAGCGTCGCAAGCTCGTGCAACGGAACTGCTCGAATTTCTCGCAAAGAAACTCGTTAGCAAACCCGATGCGGTACAAATCGATTCCTACACCGGCGATCGCGGACAGCCCGTTCTTGAACTTGCTGTCGATCCAGACGACCTCGGTAAAGTCATCGGCCGCGCCGGCCGCATGGCGCAAGCGCTTCGCACGATCGTGCGCGCGACTGCCGAAGGCAAGATCACGGTTGATATTTTGGATTTGGACGAATACGAAGACGACGACGAAGCCCAACCCGGAGAAGAAGCCGATCAAACCGACGCAGCAGAGTGACCGCTATGCGGGTCGCATCGTCGGCATCTTTGGGCTAAAAGGCGAACTCAAGTGCGATCCGACATCCGCGGGTCGCACTGTTTTTTCTGCCGGTGCGACGTTGCGGTGCGAAATCGAAAACATCTCCACGAACGTGACGATCGAATCGATTCGGGAACATCAAGGGCGTCCGCTTATTCGTCTGACCGGCGTGAGCGACGCAGACGCCGCTGAGCCTTACAAAGCCGCGAAATTCTACGCTCCGCGCGCGGCGTTCGTCTTGGACGAAGGGGAGTATCTCGACGAAGATTTGATTGGCTGCACCCTGATCGATTCGTGGGGAAAGCACGTTGGAACAGTGGCTGGGCTCGAGCATTATCCGGCGCAAGATATGCTGGTGAGCGGCTCGGCGCGAATACCCATGGTGAGCGCATTCATCAAGGTCATCGACGTCGATAAAAAAGAGATCCATGTGGATCTCCCGCTCGGCCTCCTCGATCCGGCGCACGCCGAAGAAGCTTAAGTCACCGCCTCGGGTTCGGCTTGCCCATCCTTGGCGAAGAGATCGCCGGCGCCGTGTTGGACGAACGTGTCGCGAAAACTCTCGGACATCTGGTGAGCGCGATCGGAAACGAGGGCGGAGGCGAGACGCCAGATGCGCGCCGAACGCGCTGGATCTTCTTTGAGATTGATGGGGAGCCGCACCACGATGTGGTTGCCGTTGCCGACGTGCTCGATATCTAAATAGGACGAGAGGGAGTGCAGCAGAGCGTCACGCAGCGGATCGGCACCAAGCACGAGCGGCGGCCCTTGATCCCAGACCTCGATAATGACGCTATTTAAACCGGTTTGGAGCTCGATCGTAATGCAACGGCCACCGTTCGCCACCTCGGCCGAGAGTATTTCGCCGGTAATGACCTCAATAGCAAATTGTTCGTTGCTTTCAGGCACGAATGGCGCAATCTCATCCGCAATTGCCCGGCGCGTGCCTGCAACGGCGCGAAGGTCGGTCGTATCCAGAACCCACCGCATCGAGTATGCCCGTACCCGGTTTTTACGCTTTTAAACGCTAATCATACTAAGTGTTGCTTGGGTGGGCGGCGACGTAGGACGCCACCGCCTGGTCGACCGCATCCTGCAGCGAGCCCGAGCGTGCCGTGTTGGTGAAGAAAGCGTTGCCTTGGCAGTTGTACATCCGAAGGGTGAAAACGTTGACCGTGCTGGGCGGGAAGCCCCGGGTGCGTTCGCGTTTGGTTTCGCCCGCAGCAACCGTGATGTTCGGGAATCTCGAGCAGGCCTTGCGTGTGTCGGCCACCGCGTCTCCACTATCTATGCCGGCGTTCGAGACGCGATACATGCGGTCCAAAGAATGTTGAAGGCCGGAGGCGCCCGCGTCATGCCCCACGACGAGAATGGCTTTGAGCGGTTTCTTCTCCGGCGCGAGCGTGGGCGCGGGCTCGGCTTTGCGTCCGCCCGCGACGTGCTTGATCAGCCCGAGGATTGCGCCAATGCTGGTTTGCGCCCCGTTTGCCGGGCCGGGCGTCGGCGTTGCCATCGCTTGTTGTTGGCGATATTGTGCTTCGACGCGTCCGGCATGATTGATCACGCTCTGCCGGACGATGTCTGCTTGGTTGAGTGCGTCGCCATAGGTTAAGACTTGGGCGGTATTGGACCAGATAATAGCACCGCTGCCCGTGCTTACCAATTGCTCGACCAGCGCCACTTCTTGGCCGACCGGTGTCATGTATCCTGAAAGGTAATAGTCGGCGTTATTCTTGAGCGCATCGCTTAAGTAATCGGTACGAGCTACAACTGCGGCTGGAATCGGTTTGACGATCACTCCGCCGGCGCCGGTGATCTGCGCAAGAAAGAGACCGGCCAGTTTATCGCCGGCTTTTTTATCCGCGTCCCCGTTGACGGCGAACGGGTAGATCATCATGACCGGAATGGCCGGAGTCGGAACGGCGTAAGGAGTCGGCGACGGGGCGGGAGTTGCAGGGGGCCCGGCGGGCTTGCGATGCCCGATGCCGGTGAGCAGCACGGCACAAACGAGGGAGAAAACAGCGAGGTTACGACGCACGGATGTCCTTTCGGGGGTGACTACCTGAGCTGGTTAACGAAATTTGCGACCGCGTCGTTCGTTTCGGTCGGGCGCTCGATCATCACCAGATGGCCGGCGCCCGGGACTATTCGCACCTCGCCCGCCGGAACCCGGTCGGCGAGGAATTGCGCGTACTTAGGCGGCGTCATCACGTCTTGCTCTCCGGTAACGGCGAGCACTGGAATCAAGAGCTCAGGCAGCCGCTGCGTGACATCGAAATCGTGACAGGCCTGGAAGTCCCGCAGCGTCTGCCTTTGGCCGACAGTCTGCATACTCTGCAGCGCAGACGTGGTGCGTTCGGGAGTGGCTTGCGCAAACATGTAGCCGGCCAGCTGCCGGGCCGTCTCTTCAAAATTCTTCTCGAGGCCCTCAAGAATCGCCGGCGCAACTTTCAAACGCGAGCCCGACCCGAGCAAGATGATCCCGCGCACCTCGGCTGACTTGCGGAGCCCAACCTCGAGTGCGATTGCGCCGCCGAGTGAGTTGCCGCAGAGAACGACATCTTGAAGATTGTGCTGGGCAATGTAGCGCTCGATGAAATCGGCGAACTCCGCAACGCTCTTGCCTCCGCCCGGAGATGCGTGGCCGGGAAGATTGGGCGCGTGGGCCTGCGGAAATTCGCGCATTTGATTCTCAAATGCGTCGCTCGTACAACCGGACCCGTGAACGAACAGCAGCGTGCTCATGAGATTTCGGAGACCGGCGTCGTTCCTTTAAGATGCGCCCACCCGGCGCAAAGTTGGGCGCCGAAGAGAAAGATCGAACCCATCAAATAGAACCACAACAGCAGTGCGAGCGGCGCTGAGAGTGCCCCGTAGATGTGAGAAAAGTTCACGCGCGTCGTATATTGCGCGAAAGCAAACTGCATGACCGGCCAGGTGAGCGCAGCAAACGAAGCGCCTGGGACCGCGAAATGCCAAACGACGCGCCGGTTCGGCAAGAACGTATACATGATGATCGTTAATGCAAAGACCATGAGCAGCGAGACGACGTATCCGAGAATCTGGGTCACCACCGCTTGATCGGGCACTTTGCTCACTGCAACCAAGATCGATATCAAAATTGGAAGCGCCATTGCAATAATGAGCAGTATGCCGACAATCGGCAGCATGATGATCGAGAGCGCGATGTCGTGGACCAGCGGCCGGCCTTTCGGGACGCCGAGCGCCCGGTCCAGCGCATAGGCGAGCGCCATGAAGAGATTCTTGCCCGACCACACTAAGAACGCCACGGCGACAATACTGGAGCTGACGCGGCCTCCGAAGTACGATTGCAGGTTGCCGGCTATAAAATCATGCAGTGCCGGTGCAAGCGTGTCAACGAAATCGAGTACCCGCTGCTGGCTATTGGGATAGAAATACGACGCACCCGTAATAACCAGAACCACTAGCGGAAAAAGCGTGAAGAGCGAATTGAATGCAATTGCCTGCGCAAGAAACGCACAGCCGTCTCGCGAGAATCGGATCCCGGCTTCCCGGAAGGCCAAGATGAGTCGTTTCATCCGATGCTGTATATCGTTCCTCGACCGTGATTTTCCCACCCATGGCGATCTCCATCGTCATCATGCTCAACGGGAGCCCGCTACGATCGTACAATCCGCCGTATCTCATCCATGGGCGGATCGAGGCGCCCGTTGCTCCATTCCTGACCAGAATTGCAGACCGTATCGGCTACGCCGGTGAGACGATGATTATCGTCCGTGGAAATGCGAGCGTACGAATCCTGACGGGTCGGCACGATCCGAAGTCATTGCAAGCGGTCTACGTTCCGATCGCAGGAGTGCTGCGCGCTCTCGGTACCAGAGTCAACTACGATCCGAGCCGGAGGGTACTCGACATCCAAACGGGCGGCAAGAGACCGGTGCAAACGATGCAGCCTTACCAAGTTGCTTCACCTCTCCCCGCCCCCACGACCGTCTTTACGCCGGAGCCCGTTCAGACGCCGCGCCCGGTCTATACGGGCTCCCCCCATCCACGCCGGACGCCCATCGTGCGCTCGACCTCACGACCGTAAGAGGATCACGAGTGCGCATAGAGCGCTGCACGTGCCGGCAATGTGCAACACTTTAATGAGTTGCCGGCGCCGGCGCGCCGCATTCTTGACGACAACACCGCGAGCGGTAAAAAATCCGATCGAAACCATGGTGGCCAGAATCGCGCTGAGCTTCGCGTGCATGATAAATGCGATCGCAATAGTCGTTGAGAGCAACAGGGTGAAGCCGACTGCGAGAATGAGATACATCCAGAAGCGGTTGCTCATGATCAGATCGCGCGCGTAGGTTCTATATCCGTCGCGCCCAACTTCGTAGTGCGGCATTTGCACTACGGATGTATCGCCGGCGGCTCCGGCGAGCGAGTACGAGAGAAAGACGGTTAGAACGAGCAGCGTAACGATAAACATTTCCCCTCCATAATTCTAAGACGCGGCGAAGGCCGTCCACACGGCGTCGACGATTTTGCCGGGCAAGTCGTGTTCGATTGGAGACGCGCCTTCGATCAGGCGCCGGTAGAAGATGGGGCCGACCAGCAAATCGCTGGCGAGGGAAATATCAGTGGCCCTTGCCAACTGGTGCGCGGCGATCGCGCGCACGAGAATATCCGCACACGCCTCACGCGGCGGCGCGGCAATTTTGTCACGAAAGATGCGAGCCAAATCGGGACTTGCGGAGACTTCGGCGACGAGACGCGGTAAGAGGCGCGGGTCGAGGCCGTGGTTGCCGTCACGCGCGAGATCGGTGAGAAGCGCGATACAGTCGGTGCGTGGATCGGAAGTGCGTGCCGTGGTGAGGACCGGTTGTGTGTGGCGCATAGCTTCCAGGCAGAGCACTTCTTTGGACGGCCACCGGCCATAGATCGTGGCTTTGCTCACGCCGCTGCGCAGGGCGATTTCATCAATTGCGGCGCCCGCGATCCCCCGCTCTGCGACCACCCCAAGGGTCGCCTCTACGATCCGCTTATCGATAGCCCGGTCGCGAGGACGCCCGCGTGGCCGGGGTGTGGCTCCTGGCATATATATATACTAAACGGTTTAGTATACAAAGTCAACCGAAGAAAAGCCGCACATGCGGCGAGGGGATCCGTGCTCTAGTTGGAGCGGCCGGTCATTTTTCGGCCTCTGCGGCCGCAGCCGGCGCCTCGGGCTGACGGATATCGATCCGGCTGCAGCCTGAGAAGAACTGCGCGACCACCGGATCGGCGTTGATGTATTGCACGATCCGGTCTTGGAGCTTTTTATAGTACTCGGTCGTGGGTATGCGTTTGCTCGCCTGAATCGTCAGGGTGTTGTACTTGAAGTCCACGTATGCGACACCGATGGTGCGCAGGCGTTCCTTAAAGAGTTCCAGGCCGGTCGATGCCACGAAATAGCGTCCTCCATTAGCCGTATCGGCAGAACTGCGCTTTTTCGAAAGCAGGAAGGTGGCGCGGCCCGGAGGCATTCCGATTGGTAACAAGCCGATGCCACGCTGCATCGGATGCCTGAGAGAGGACCGGACTTTGACTCAGCGCTTTTTTGCTATATGCCTAACAGCTATTTTTACGCTCACCAGCGCGTCCGCAGCCTTTGCCGGCACAACCGGCCAGCTCGAGGGCCGCGTGATCGATATCGCGAGTGGAGCTCCGCTTGCCGGCGTTGCGGTCTCCCTCAACTCGCCTTCGCAAAGTGCCTCCGCGACCTCCGATGCAGCTGGAAACTTCCGCTTTTTGAGTCTCGCCCCGGACAGCTACGACATCACCTTCGCACTTAAGGGCTACGACACGGTCTCCCAAGCCGGAATCTCGGTGTTTGCGGACCAAGCGCAAACGCTCAATGCAACCCTGCGCAAAAGTATCACCGAAATCGGACATGTGACATCGCGACCGGCGGGTGATCTCCTTAAGGCCGGAACGACAAGTGATGTGTACTCCGTGAATGCAACGGTCGCGGGCGCAGCCAAAGGATTGATTGGCACCGGCGGTCTGACAAACGCCTACGGCGCAGTCGCTTCAGTCCCAGGCGTTGCAATTGACGGCGGGGAGCAGGGCTGGTTTCAAACGGTCAAGATCCGCGGCGGGGACATCGATCAAGTGGGGTACGAACTCGACGGCATTCCGGTCAACCGCGTCTACGATAACGCGCCGATGACGATGCTTTCCAGTCTGGGCCAGCAAGAATTGCAAGTCTACACCGGCGGCACGCCGGCGAGTGCCGATGCGCAAGGAATATCGGGCTACATCAATCAGGTCATCCGCACGGGCACCTATCCTGGGTTTGGAAACGTCAGTCTTGGAATTGGAAGCCCCACGTTCTATCATCACGTATCAGCAGAAGCCGGAGGAGCTTCGGCGAACCGGCTATTCTCGTACTACATTGGGCTGGGCGGTGCCAACCAGGAATACCGCTTTATCGACAACAGCAACGGCGCAAGCCAGTTGAACTCGTTTTTCTACCCGGTGAACTTAGTCGATCCGAACACCTTCGCACCGGGCAGCCTCACCTCGGCGGGCACCAACCAGTCGAGCGTTTACACCGGCGGCAATGGCGTAGCCGGAGCGACGCTCTTTGCGTCCGGTATCGGCTTTGGTATTCAGAGTACCGCGCAGCGTGATGCGATCGCTAATTTTCACATTGGCATTCCGCACAAGCACGACAGCCTGCGCGACGACGTGCAGTTACTGTATCTCACGAGCGAAGTGACGCTGGGCTACAACAGTTCGCAACTCGACTTTGGGCCGGCCGCAAATCAACTCGGGCAGTTGACTTGGGATGACAGTCACATCTATGCTGGAGCGCTCATGGCCGCACCCGATCCGGCCCAGGTGGTACCGTATCTCTTCCCCTCCAGCCCCACGCAACGAGCGGCGGGCAGCTCGCTCCCTGCAGCGCTGCGTGATACAAACGACAACGGCGTGTCCGTTACCAAGCTTCAGTATCAGCACAACATTAGCTCGAGTGCATACCTTCGATTATACGGCTACATGTTGTATTCAAACTGGTTCATTTGGGGGCCGAATACGGCTGCGCAACCCTATTACGGCGCGGAACTTGCGGACTACGAAATTCCGGATCACACGTATGGCGGCAACTTAAGCTATGTTAATCAGATCAACGCGAAACACTTATTGACGCTGAGCTACGGGTACACGGGATCGAATCTTCAGCGTTACGATATCGGATACATTAAGCCGAACTACAACGTCGCAAGCTTCGTTGGCAACGATGGAAACTGCTACGACCCGCTCACCGGCAACCAGACCCAATGTTTCGGCGGGCTCTCCGATGCGACGATCAACGCCGTCGCCGCGAGTTCCAACCCGCTAACGCCGCTGCCGGCCGCACCGCCGGCCACGCCCGCAACACTGAATGGCGCCCGTTGGATCATGACCAATAATTATTTTTACTCGGGAAGCGGCGCGGCACTCAACCAAGTCCACACGCGGTTCAGTGGCCTCTCGCTCGGCGATCAGTGGCGCCCGAGTGACGCGCTCAATGTTAATCTCGGTTTGCGCGTCGAAAACTTTCGCTACCTGTATGGCGACACGCTTGCAAACGATCCCGCGCGCCAATTCTGGTTCACGCACTACAACCAAGAGTTTTGTGAAGTGCCCGGGCAAGCCCCCTCCCTCAATCCGGGCGGCGTGGGCGCTGCTTGTCCGGCGGGTTCAAGCAGTCCCGGTCTTTCGAACCCGGCCAACCCGCCGGACTACGATGTGGCACGGTTCGAGCCGCGTTTCGGATTCACATACACGTATGGTCCCAATACCGTCTTTCGTGGATCTGCCGGCGTGTACGCCCGACCCCCGAATTCTTCGTGGTTGCAATACAACGTCGTGCAGCGCGATCTGCCACTCTACTTGGGAAATCACTTCGCCGCGTTCGGCGGCTCGTTCAAGACCCCCGAACACAATATTCGCCCCGACACTTCGTACAATTATGATTTATCGTGGGAGCAACGTATCAAAGGCACCGATATGAGCTTCAAATTGACGCCCTTTTACCGGGCCACACGGGACCAGCTTCAAAACTTCTTCATCGATCCGCAGGGCGGGCTCGAATCCGGTCTTAATGTCGGTAACCAAGTTTCCTCCGGCGTTGAGTTCGCGTTTCAAAAGGGCGACTTTAATCGCGACGGCCTCGCCGCACAGTTCTCCTATACGCACACGAATAGTAAGATCAAGTATCAGAACTTCGAAGGTCAGGGCATTAACGTCATCGACCAATTGAACTCGTACATTTCGGGTTACAATGCCTATACGAAGACGGGCGGGGGCTTCGCATGCTATTTCTACGAGGCCGGCGGCACTGCGGGCGCGGGAACGAATAATTGTGCACAACCGGGGGTTGTAACCAATCCGTATTACAATGCTGCCTCGCAGCCATTGCTGGATAAAAACGCTTCCTACCCGACCTACGACGTCATTCCGGGCCCATTTGCCGGAACCAACGGCTATGCTGTTCCCGATATCGCCACGCTGCTGCTCAACTACAAGCACAAACGTCTGGCAATCACGCCATCCCTTTCATATAGTTCCGGCGCGGAATACGGCGCGCCCACAACTTGGCCCGGCTTTAACCCGCAATCGTGCTATCAACCAGTTGCCGCATGGGTTGGAGCCAATGGCACCGCCGCGGATCCCGCAAACTGCGACGATTTTGGCGGACTTCCACTCATGACACCGGATAAGTATACAGGGAAGTTCGACAACCTTGGAGCGTTCAAGCAACCGTGGCGCATTTCACTGAGTATGGGGATGAGTTATGATGTCACGCCGCGAGTCAAAGCGCGCTTGAGTTTCCTTAACATCATTGACAAATGCGGGCAACGCGGGTACGCGTGGGACAATCCGAACGTCTGCGTGTACGGTGCGCTGCCCTCAGGCGTGATGGCGCCCGCTGGGAACTTTTATCCGAATTCCCAGGCCGCTGCGCCACCGCCGCAGATGCTCTATCCCTACTCGTTCTGGCTCAACAATAATAATACGGGGTTCGTCGGCGTCAAGATTCCAATGCAGATGACCTTCGATTTGGACTTTAAGATCTAGAAGTTAGGCGGAGGGGCCGGGCGGGAACGTCTTGCCCCATGATTCGAGTGGGGACGAGTGGCTGGGTCTATGGGGATTGGCGCAAGCAATTTTATCCCGAGGGCCTTGCGCAATCGAAATGGCTCTCGTACTACACGCAGCACTTTGATACGGTCGAGCTGAACGCGACGACCTACCGTTTGCCCAAAACGGAGCAAGTCGCGAAGTGGTGCGAAACCGTTCCCAACGGGTTTCTCTTTACCGTCAAACTCAGCCGTCTCATCACGCACCGCAAAACGCTGCCGCCGCGCGTCGATGAGTTCATCTTCAATTATATGGAGCGCATCCGCTGTTTCCAGAGCGAGAAGTTGGCGCAGTTGCTATGCCAATTTCCGCCGTACCTCGAGCGTGACGACGATCGGCTCGAACACTTTCTTGAAAAACTTCCGGCGGCGTTCAGGTATGTCGTGGAATTTCGCAACCAGAGCTGGCTCGTGCCTGAAGTCTACGAGATTCTGCGCCGCCACAACATGGCGTACTGCATTCACGACTACCCTGGGATGAACGTGGAAGACGTCGTCACTTCGGAGCAGCTCGGTTACGTACGTTTTCACGGCTATACGCGCTTGTATGCCGGGTCGTATCCAAAACCTGTGTTGCGAGAGTGGGCGCGGCGCATTAAAGCGCTGGCGGCGCAAGTCCCCGATGTGTTTGTCTATTTCAACAACGATACGCGGGCCGCCGCGATCAAGGACGCCAAAGTCCTCAGGGCTCTGCTCGCAGAAAGGTCGCCCCATGAGTAAGATCGTGGCGGCTTTGGTCCGTATCTTCGAGCGGGTCTTACCCGACCCGTTCCTCTTTGCGGTGATTTTGACCATCGTAACGGCGATTCTCGCCGCCATATTCGCGCCGCACAATTCGCCGTTCGACATTCTTGGAGCTTGGTACGGCGGGATCTTCGACATTTTGACCTTCGCCTTTCAGATGATTCTTATTCTTGTTTCCGGCTACGCTCTCGCGAAGTCATTGCCAGTGCGCCGGATGCTCGAGGGTATCGCCCAGGTAGCGAAGACGCCGCGCGCGGCAATACTGCTCATCGTTTTTGTTTCAAGCGTTGCGTGCTGGGTGAATTGGGGTTTTGGTCTGGTGGCCGCCGCGCTTTTGGCGCGGGAGATTGCAAAAGGCATGCGCGTGGATTTTGGCTGGCTCGTTGCCGGTGCGTACACAGGGTTCATCGTATGGGCGAGCGGGCTCTCCAGTTCGATCGCTCTTGCCCAAGCGACGCCCGCCTCGTCGCTCAATCTGGCGCAAAAATTGACGGGCCATTCAATTCCGCTTTCCCAGTCGATCTTTACGACCTTCAATCTCGTACCCGTCGTAATACTCATTATCGTTTTGCCGCTCATCTACGCAGCGATGCAACCGGCCGATGCAGATGTTGTGGCTGCGGATCCAGGGCAGCTGCGAGAAGAAGATGCGGTTGCGGCCGTCCCGCGTAGAGATGACAGCACATTTGCCGCACGCCTTGAGAATGCGTGGATACTCAACCTGCTGATGGTCCTCGCCGGCGCGTTCTACCTCGGTCACACGTGGGCGATCAAAGGGTTTGCCCTTGATATTAATTCGGTTATTTTCATCTTCCTGATGTTCGGACTGTTGCTGCATTGGCGCCCGATTGCGTACGTCGCCGCCGTGAATACTGCGGCGCGTGTGACGGGGCCGCTCATTCTCCAGTATCCGCTCTATGGCGGCATTATGGGAATCATGACGGCAACCGGCCTTGCGGGCGTTATCGCCAAGGCGTTCATCCTGTTTGCGAGCGCCGCAACGTTGCCGTTCTGGAGTTATGTTGCCTCCATTCTCATCAGTCTCTTTGTGCCGAGCGGTGGGGGCCATTGGGCGGTACAAGGACCATTTGTTGTTCCCGCTGCAGCGCATTTGGGGGCGTCGCAGGCGGCCTCGGCAATGGGTGTGGCGATGGGCGAGCAGGTTGCAAACATGATTCAACCGTTCTGGGCGCTTCCCATTATCGCGATCGCCGGCATCGGCATCCGCCGCGTCATGGGCTATACCGCCATCAGTTTTGTGGTGGCATTCGTCGTCTTCGGCGCGTCGCTGCTAGTGCTCTCTCCGCGCTAGGCTCCGTGGCGTCGCGGTCTTCGTGACAGGCGATCTGAAAGATCCGGACGACCCCGATGGCTGAGATCGTGGCAAGCGCCCAGAAAAACCAGGGGGGATGCCCTGCGGCATATTCCATGTGAATCATTGCGGCTGTGCAGAATGCACAGGCGACGTAGAGCGACACTTCGGCGCTTGGGTTGCGCATAGGGTTGCCTTCGCCTTTTGTCGCAGTAATCCGCGGTTTGTCGTCAAAATGACCGTCGAATGTATTTTTTGCATTTAACGGCTCGCTTGGCCGGAGACTAACTCCCCTTCCCGAACGTAGAAGGTCTGCATGTCAAAAAAAATGTCAAAAAAAATTGAGAACTGGCCGGTCTTTCTTGGACTCGCCGTCATTCACATCGGCGCGCTGGGCGTTTTCCTTCCCGGAATGATTTCGTGGTCCGCGGTCGCGGTAATGCTCGTGCTTACGTATATTACGGGCGCGCTCGGCGTTACACTCAACTATCACCGCACGCTCACGCACCGCTCGCTCTCCATGGTCAAACCGGTTGAGTATTTAACCGGCGTTTTTGCCACGCTCTCGCTTCAGGGCGGCCCGATTGAATGGGTTGCGACCCACCGGGCGCATCATGCACATTCGGATAGCGACCGCGATCCTCACAATTCGAACGAAGGTTTTAGCTGGTCGCACTTAACGTGGTTGTATTTAGCGAACCAAGCTGTCTTGACGCGCGAGCAGATGCTGCGTATGGCGCACGATGTTGCCGCAGATCCTTTTTATCGCTTTCTTGACAAGTACCAGCTGCCCGTGCAAATAGCGCTTGCTCTTGTCTTGTTTGCAATCGGGGGGTTACCGTGGGTCGTCTGGGGTATTTTCGTGCGTTTGGTGTTGACGTATCACCTTACGTGGCTCATCAACAGCGCGGCGCACAGCGTTGGGTATCAATCCTATAAGACCGGCGACCGGTCGACGAACTGTTGGTGGCTGGCCCTCTTGAGTTGGGGTGAAGGCTGGCACAATAATCATCATGCATTTCCGTTCTCGGCACGCCACGGGTTGCGCTGGTTTGAAATTGATCACACCTGGCACGTCATCACATTACTGAAGTCACTGCGGCTTGTGAAAAATATTAAGGTCCCGACGCTGCAAATGCGCCAGCGGCTCAAGGCAAATTAGCGGACGCCGATCAGGACAGCGGTTCGATGCTGCATACAATGTAACGACCGAAGCGCTCGTGCTGCTCGGGGAGCTCGATCCACAAGCCATCGGGCCCGCCATCGAGTTTGCAACCCACTACGAGCCGACGCCGCTCGCAGATTTTAACTCTTTAATGAAGTCGGTTCCACCCGGCTTCGTTTTTTCTGATGCCACATTCGTCGATATCGGGTCAGGCATGGGCCGTGTCCTCATGCTCGCTTCACATTTCCCATTCAAACAAATCGTCGGGATCGAAATCTCGCCTGCTCTCCACGAGATTGCGCGCGAAAATATCTCGAATTTCAAAGGCGCCGGAAAGAAGTGCCGCGACATCCGTCTCATGCGAGCGGATGCGGCCGAATGCGCGTTGCCGCCCGGGAATCTCCTGGTATATCTGTATAACCCGTTCGAAGGCGCGCACTTCGAGCAATTCGTGCAGCGGCTAGCGTGCGAAATGCACGATGACCTCGTGCTCGTGTATCACACGCCTACCCAACGTAACGAAGTTGAAAAGCACGCGGCGTTCGTGTTGTGCGCACAAACCGGCTGCGGAGTCGTCTATAGGAAAGAGTTAGCGCAAAAAGAGCGAGGGGTCGATGGGCTTATCGCCCGCGCGCACTTCGAAATGTAAGTGCGGACCGGTCGAATGTCCGGTCGAGCCGACGGCTGCGATTTCGTCGCCCGCGGCGACTTGCTCGCCGACAGTCGCGAATGTTTGGGAACAGTGTCCGTACTTGGTGGTCACGCCGTTGCCGTGATCGATGACAACCACATTGCCGTACCCGCCATCCGGGCCGACTTGCACGACGCGCCCCGGTGCAGCGGCATGAATGGGAGCACCCTCATCGGCCGCGATGTCGATGCCGGGGTGAAAATCGTAGCCCGGTCCCGTCGGATTCGGTCGCGGTCCAAAGGGCGAACTGACTGGTCCTGCGGCGGGCCAAATGAAGGCTGCACTCGGCATTTCCGGGACCGGTTGGTTGAGCATGGCCGGGTTGAGTGGTGCGGTGGCCATAGGGACGGAAAAGGCGCGCGCAGCGTTCTGGGGCGCGAGCGCGCGGGCGAGGGTAGCCGCAAAGGCGCCGGCTCCGCTTGACGAGGCCGCCGGGGTGCCGGGCGCTCCGGTTCCGGAAATCTCCGCAATGCGGCTCTGAACCGCTGCAATATCTGCTTGAATGTCCACTCTGTCTTCAAGTATCGGCAAATATGTTGCTTGAGCTTTGCCGCTTGGTTAGCTAATGCACCATTTCCAAAGCGAGTGTAAAGGTAATGCCCTCAGACTGGAGTTCCGGGATGAGCGCGCGTAGTGCTTGGAGCGTCGCCGCACGCGGATGGCCGATCGCAATTGCGCTTCCAGATTTGAGGGCAACTGACGCCGCAGTGCGCAACATTTTTTCGATCGCGTCGACGTTGTCTTCGTTGTCCAAAAACACATCGCGTGAGGCCGTTTTCATTCCCCCCTCCGCCGCGATTTGGGCGGCGACGGATTGAGCGCTGGTCCGAGAATCGATGAAGAAGAGCCCGGTCGGCGCCAGTACCGATACAACATCGCGCATTACGCGCACGTCACTGCTAGCTTTGCTGCCTTCGTGATTGTTTACGCCCTTGGCCAGAGGAACCAACGCGACATCTTCTTTGACTTGCGCGGCGACCTCTGCGTCGCTCATTTCGGTGGTGATCTTTCCGGGGCCCGGGTCGATGGCGGCAACCGGTTCCATAGGCAAATGCAACATGATCCCTTTGCCGGCATCAGACGCGGCTTGCGCGATCTCTTTGGTGTATCGTTCCTTCGGCATGACGGAGATCGTAATTGCGATCGGCAGTGCGATAAGCGCGCGTTCGGTTTGCGGCCACTGGCCGCAATCGTCGATGATAATCGCAAGCCGGTGATCTCCCGGAGAAGCGGTTTCACTCACCGGTTTCATTGTCGCGGTTGGCGCCGCGGATGACTCGGCTGCTTGAGGTGTAGGTGTCGGCGTGACCGGGGGGCGGCTTACCGTTTCTCCGGGGGCCTGTCGCTTGGGTACAGAGACAGGCGACGATGTATCGAGGGCCCTGTATATCAGCCCTCCGCTCACTAACGCGGCGAGGAAAAAAAGAAAGAGTGCACCGTTGTTACGGCGCCGGCGAGTTTTGCGTTTTCTGCGAGCCACTTAGCTTCAAGCATTCGCTTTCGGGTAGGTGTTGCGCCTGGCTGGGTAGTATGGCGGCATGAAAAATGCCTTCGGAATCTTTGCAGTCTGGATGAATCGCGCCGCGTCGTCACCACTCGCGACGTTCCTCGCATTTTTGCTCGTCCTGTCTTGGGCGGTCTCCGGACCGCGATTGCATTACTCCGATTTTTGGCAACTGGTGATGAACACGACTTCATCCATCATTACTTTTCTGATGGTCTTTGTGTTGAACTATGCGCAGAACCGGGACACAAATGCGATCAACACCAAGCTCGACGCGTTGATTCTTGCCGTCGAGCGTGCCGACAACCGGCTCGTCGGGATAGAGCGGCTGCCGCATACTGAGGCGGAAAAGATGCAGGAAGAGGTACATGCGCTCAAAGCCATTGCGGATGAAGTGGAGAGCCTCGCAAAAACAGAGCGCGAAAGCGGCTGATTGCTTTGGTTGCTTTCCTGCCGTCCTGGACGTTTAAGCGGTCCAAAATGGGTGAATATGGTGACATGGATAAATCGCCGGAAGAACCGACGTTCAAGAACGAATTGCCCTCAGACGTTCCCAGCGGCGAGTAAGCCGCTACGGACCCACCCGCTGGCCCTGGTGAGCAGGGCAACAAGTATGTAGGCGTGTGGCGTCGTATGTCCCCCGAATGTTAATGCAACGCATCAAACCCCTTGCCACCATCCTCGCGGAAGGCAGTAATGAGACCGAAGGGCTTAAGCGCTCACTCGGTCCCTGGGCGCTCACCGCGATGGGCATCGGGGCCATCATCGGAACAGGCATCTTCGTCCTCACCGGTGTCGCATCGGCCACCCGGTCGGGGCCTTCGATTACGATCTCGTTCGTCGTCGCCGGATTCGTGAGTGCGCTTGCAGCACTCTGCTACGCGGAAGTTTCAAGCAAGATCCCGATCTCCGGAAGTGCGTACACCTACACGTATGCAACTCTCGGCGAGTTTCTCGCCTGGATTATCGGTTGGGACCTCATCCTGGAATATGCGCTGGGCGCGGCTACGGTCAGCATCGGGTGGTCCGGTTACTTCGTTAATATCCTCAACCAGTTCGGGATGGCAATTCCACCCGCGTGGGCCAACGGTCCTCATTGGGGACTCGCAGGGCAAGCGGGCATCGACGGGCACGCAAACTTGCCCGCTGCTGGAATCATCCTGGTCATCACTGCTTTGCTCGCTCGAGGTACGCGCGAATCCGGAGCGGTAAATTCCGCTATCGTCGCAATCAAGCTTTTGATCGTGGCATTCTTCATTATTGTTGGGATGCAGCACATCAACCCGGCGAACTATCATCTGCCCGCGGGCGGTGCGGCCGGGCTCGGCGGATATTTTCCGTTCGGCATTAGCGGCATGCTAGGCGGTGCGGCGTTCATTTTCTTCGCGTACATTGGGTTTGATGCGGTCTCTACCGCCGCTGAAGAATCAACCAATCCATCCAAGGATCTGCCATTCGGCATCCTCATGAGCCTTGCGGTTTGTACGATTCTCTACATTATCGTGGTCGCGATTCTCAACGGCATGGTGCCGTTCTACAAACTGAACACGGCGTTCCCGGTTGCCTTTGCAATGAACTACGTGAACATGGCATGGGCGGGCGTCGTCATCTCCATCGGTGCCATTGCCGGTCTCACGACGGTCCTACTCGTCATGATGTTTGGGCAGATCCGCGTGTTCTATGCGATGTCGCGTGACGGCCTCATCCCCCAGTCGTTCACCAGACTTCATCCGGTCTGGCGTACGCCCGTATTCACAACGGTATTTTTCGGAATCTGCATCGCCCTTATCGCTGCGTTCACGCCAATCAACATTGTCGGCTCGTTGACGAACATGGGTACGCTCTTTGCATTCATCCTGGTCTCCATCGCGGTTCCCATCTTGCGGCGGCGGCATCCGGACCTTGTGGGTGCCTTCCGCGTACCGCTCGGGCCGTACCTCATTCCCGTTTTGTCCGCCATTACGGCTCTGGGTCTCATCTACTATCTAAAGGTGGGCAACCCCGTAGTTTGGGGATTTTTCCCGATCGTCTGGCTGTGGTTCTTGATCTGGCTGGTTATCGGCCTCGTCTTCTATTATGCCTACGGCCGCAACAAGAGCACGGTTGCGCTGCAAGAAGCCGAAGGGCTTGCGGTAAGACAGCCACCCGTTAACTAGAAGGCCCTAGCATTCAAAAGGACGTCCGGCTTGCCCGGGCGTCTTTTTCTTGCGCGGGCCTGGGCTATTCTAAGCGCGAATCATGCGCGCATGAACGTACCTCTTGCAGAACCGAGGGTGGGCTATTCCCTCAAGGTCCTTGCGGTCTTTGCACTGGCGCTCGTGCTCCTGTTTGCGTCAATCGAGTTTCTCAAGCTGCTCGGTAGCGGCGGGATCGTGATATTGGCGGCGATTCTCGTTACGTATCTGATTTTGCCGATTGTGGTGTTCTTCCGTAAGCAGATGCCGCTCATGTGGGCGATCTTACTCACCTATGCGTTCATTGCAATCGTGATTGCATTTGTGGTGATCGTTGTGGTGCCGCCGCTGGTGGCCCAGGCACATAAACTCGTTGTTGATCTGCCCGTGCGACTGAGCACCTTGCAGCGCCAAGTCGCGGATCCAACCAACCCGGTCTTCTCAAAGCTGCCGCCCGACGTGCGAAACTACATCGAGAACTTACCGGCTGAAATAAACAAAATCGTTTCGACCTACGGTCTCTCCGTTGCGCAACAAGCGCTCGCGGTTGTGTTCTCGGTGTTCTCGCTGTTTCTCTCAGTTATTATCGTTCCGATCTTAGCGATGTACATCTTTTTTGATACGAGTGAGGTCAAGCGCGGGTTCTTAGGTTTTATTCCGCACCGGGCGCGTCCCAAAGCGATCGCAATTCTCGCAGATCTCAATCGCGTGATCGGCGCGTTCGTGCGCGGGCAAGTGCTCGACGGCCTCATTCTTGCCGTCATGGTGAGTGTGATGTTGTGGGCACTCCACGTACCGTACGCCTTGCTCATCGGGGTAGCTGCCGGCTTTCTCAATCTCGTGCCGTATCTGGGGGCCATCATTGGCTTTATCCCCTCGGTTTTGCTCGCTCTTATCACGAACGGCTGGGAGAATGCGGTCATCGTTGCCGTGCTCTTTGGGGTGATTCAGCAAGTTGACGGCAACGTGATCTTGCCCCGCATTATGAAAGACAACGTCTTGCTCTCGCCGCTCGTTATCATCGTAGCCATCCTGGTTTTCTCTGCGCTCTTTGGCGTCTTGGGCACATTCTTGGCGGTTCCGATCGCTGCGATGGCGCGAGTTCTAAAACTGCACTTTACGCCTGCACCGACGCCAGGCGAGATGGAAGTCGACGAGGAGCAGGCCAAGGCGCTGACTGTATTTTGAGGGAATCTATGGATATGAACGATCGCGCTCCGGGAGGCACGTGAACCGCCGTCTGCTGTGGGGCCTTGCGGCAATTCCCGGCGCCCTCGCCGGGCACGCGCTTGTTTATGCCTTAACCGGGCAGGCTCAGAGCGACGGGCATCACGGATATTTTGTTCCGGCTCTGCAATATTCGGTCGTGCTTCTGGCCGGCATTTGCAGCGTATTGCTAGTCCGCGCCCTCAGTGCGGTCGCGCGCGTCAAAACCGAAGAGGTTTGCCTCCACAACGTTTGGATTAGGCTGGCAATCGCGCAAGTTCTCTTTTACACGGCCATTGAGTCCCTTGAGGGATATTCGATTTCGCCGACGGCAATACTCACGCAGATCTTCGTCGCATTTCTTGTTGCGCTCGTCCTCGTACAGTTTTCGCGGCTCCTTTTAGGCGCAGAGCGCTGCGCACGCGAAGGCAGCCGGTACCTCGAACGTCTGCGTGCCGGCTCTCCGCTGCACAGGTTCTTTGCTGAGCGCTCGCCCGCGCATGCGCTGCGTATCGCAGGGGGTAGCGCGCGTTTTGGTCGCCCCCCACCGCATCGTTAGATAGTAGTTCTTTTCTACTTTCTCACTTGACTGCGGAGGTTCTCCTATGCGACGAGCAATCGTTGCGAGCGTGCGAGCCGGGTGTGCAGCGCTCTTGTTCTTGATGACTGCGAAAGCGGCTTTCGCGGTGCCGCCTTTGGCCAACGGTCAAGGGCTCTCGTGCCAAAGTTGCCACACCACCTTTCCCGGCATGACGTCCTACGGAATGTCGGTCATGATGTCCAATTTCCAAAATTTGGAGTGGAAGAAGCAGCATCAGGCCTTGCCGCTTGCGATGCGGATGCAAGTTCAGTCGATGCTTTCCAATAAGGATCATCCCTCGAGGACGACTGTGCAAACGCTCTCTCTCTTTGCGGCCGGCTTTCTCGGGCGCAATTTTACCTATTACCTGGAACAGCCGATTGTTGATGCGGGCCAGCCGGGAAAGACCGAGCAAATGTGGCTTTCGTGGAACGGGCTCCTCGGCGGCGCAAACTCGTTGCAACTCGGGAAATATCACATACCCTTTCCGTTTATGCCCGCGCATGGATGGGCGCTCAGCAACTATTTGCTTGCGACGCAGGATTCGGGTCAAAACACGTTTGAACCGAACGACTCGCATTGGGGGCTAGCTTTCAACGGCATGTCGAACGAGTTCATGTATAATCTCGCGTACTTGGCCGGAGAAGACGCAATCCAGCACGCGCTCGACTATAATCGGGCCGCAGGTCCGCGTACTCTCGATCTCAACGTCTCGTACGGCGGCATGACCAAACCCTCGCAGGTGGGCCTTGTCGCGATGGGCGGCGTTACCCCGCTCCAAGATGGTGCTCAGCACTTCATTTCGGATGACATTTTTTCGCGCGAAGGAATCTACTACAGCTATCAAAGTTCCAAGGTCTTGGTTCAGACAATGTACTACCACGGCTATGACGCACAGCCGGACATTGGGGCCGCGCCTCAATCCCTAAATGGTTATATGCTCGAAGCGCAGCGCGACTTCGGTTGGAAGAACCACGTGCTGATGCGCTACGATGTTGCATCGAGCGACAGATTAAATCGGCAATATGTCTTGAGTTTTGCGCACCACGTTTTACCGAATCTCAAGATGACTTCGGAACTGATGATGAGTCCGGGGAACCGGCCGCAGATCGGGTTTGCGTTGGATTGGGCAGGCCCATTCCAATCCGGAGAGCGCTTCCTCTGGAATCCGCCCATCGGAGCGATGATGGTCCCGGCGCGTCCCGTATCTGCGCAACCCCCGGCGCCCGCAACACCCGCGCCGGCGTCGGCCTCCGCACCGCCTGCGGGCGATGCAAACCGCGGCGCGGCGCTGGTTCAGAACAACGGGTGCATGGGATGCCACGGCGCGAAGTTTCAAGGCGGCATCGGTCCTAAACTTGTGGGTATCGAGCGGGAGTTATCCGCCGGGCAGATCTTCGAGTTTATCAAACATCCGCACGCTCCCATGCCCGACTTCGGTTTTAGTGATGTCCAAATTAGCGACATTGTTGCGTATCTCTCGGGTCTCGACGGCGGCACGCCCTCAACCGCGACGACGAGCGCAACTCCAATTGTGAGGATCGATCCGGCCCTGCCGATCGACCGCGCAACGATAACCGTCGTGTTTTCGGGTTCTGCGCCAAGCGTCGTAGCAGCGCGAGCGATAATGCACATGGGGGCGGGCAGTCATCACCTCGACGTTGGGATGCATCCCACCGCGGACCACCACGTGTGGCAAGGCGAAGTGAGCTTCGCAATGGGCGGGCCGTGGACCCTAGAAATCACCTATGACGGCAAGGTGATGGACGTTCCCGTGCAAGTGGGGCAGTGATGCGCTTGCGGCGTGCGTCATTTCTACAGATCATGGGCGGCGGCATGGCCGCGTTCGCATTGCCTGCGCTGCACGAACGCGCGCTGGCAAGCGACGTGGTCGATTACACGTTGACGGCTACGCGTTATCGATTTTCACCCGTTCCCGGAGTTGCATTCGATGCGCTTGCCTATAATGGAACGGTTCCCGGCCCGGTCTTGCGGGTTGCGCTCGGCCAACGCTTTCGAGCGAAGTATGTCAACAAAACAAACGTCTCAACAAGCATCCATTGGCATGGCATGATTCTGCCGAACGCGATGGACGGCGTCGTCGGGGTAACCCAGAAAGGGGTTGCGCCGGGTCGCTCGTTTCAGTACGACTTCACGCCCGGTCCCGCCGGTACGCGCTGGTATCACGATCACGATTTCAATAAAGGCACATTGCGCGGCCTTTATGGCATGATCGTCGTTGAGGATCCGCATGACGATAAAGCCGACGCGGAATTTGCGCTCGTCTTTCATGACGTTCCACGCATAGCAACGGTTGCCCAGGCGATGCGTGGCCTTAGCCACGCGCCGATGAGCGATCCCATGGGGTCCCCGGAACTGCTGGAAATGGCGATGGACGATAAGATGGGTGACGAGGTCGCCTATAGCGCCCATTGTATTAACGGCGCGTCCTATCCCAATACAAAACCGCTTAAAGTAGCGGTCGGGCAGAAAGTACGCTTGCGCATTCTCAATGCGAACGCGACACAAACGCGCTACGTGCGCCTCGCGGGCCACACATTGCGCGTGACGCACGCTGATGGAAATCCGCTCACGCAGCCACTAGCTGTAGACGCTCTGCGCGTCGGCATCGCAGAACGGTACGACGCGTGGTTTGAGGTCACCAAACCCGGAGCGTGGTTGCTGCAAGGCATCTCGGCGGATCCCCTGTCGTACCAACAGGCAGTTGTCGTGTACACCGAAGGTATGGAGCACGCGACACCAATGGGCAATTCGCAATCGCTTGAGGGCGTTGATTACTTCACCTATGAAAAAGCCGCGGGCTTGAGTTCGCGACCTTTTTCTGCGAAAGCTGCGGTCGCCCAGGCTTATACGCTTGGCGGAGGAGCCTTCGGTTCGGACCGCTGGACGCTGAGCGGCAAAGTCTATCCGAATACGGAGAAGATCTTCGTCCATCGCGGAGACTCGGTGATCGTACGATTCAAAAATACGACGGATATGGAGCACCCGATGCATCTGCATGGGCATACCTTCAACATCGTCGAGATTGATGGAAAAGCGCTGCTGCGGCCAATGGCAAAAGACGTTTCGCTCGTACGCGCTAATAATGGGACCCTCGCGTGGCAATTCGATGCCACCTCTCCGGCGGGTCGCTGGCTGTTGCACTGTCACAACGACATTCACATGATGGATGGGATGATGACCGAAGTCGTGTACCGTTGACGTGGGTGCAAAGCAGCCCGCCGACTAAAGATACTTCCCTTGGAACTCTTACGGTTTAGCGCACTAGAATGCCATTATGGGGCGCGCGAGGTATTCAACGGCCTCGGCGCCGTTCTGCACGAGGGGGAACGCATTGCACTCGTGGGCCCGAACGGCGCCGGCAAATCTTCCTTACTACGCTTGCTTGCGGGCGTCGATGAAATCCACGGTGGTTCCGTCGTGCGCGCAAAAGACGCGCAGCTTGGCTATCTTGCGCAGAGCGTTGCGGATGAAACGCAGTCTACCTTAGGCGAACTTGTGGAAGCGGCCCTCGCTCGGGTTCCCGATGCCGAGTGGGGACGTCAAAATAAAACGTTGCGCACGATGCTTGCGGCTTTTGGATTTGAGTCCGCCGATTTCGCACGCCCCTTGCGGGAGTTCTCCGGAGGACAGCGGGCAAAGGCCGCGCTTGCGCATTTGCTCATCGATAATCCCGATTACCTCATTCTCGACGAACCCACCAACCATCTCGATATCGCTACCGTGCGGTGGCTTGAGTCGTTCATCGCTGCCGACCGCCGCGCGTACATTATTGTTTCGCACGATCGCTATTTCATCGATCGCGTTGCGACACGCGTCTGGGAAATCGAGAACGGAAAACTTCACGCTTACGCCGCCGCGCAACCGGCGTACAGTCACTACATGCTGGCTCGTGAGGCGCGCCTCGAGACTGAACGCCAGGCCTACGAAGAATATGTTGCCGAGCGCGACAAGCGGCGCGCTACGATTGCGGGTTTGCGCACGACGCTGACGTCGTCGAACTATAGCCGCGTTCGCAGCCGGGAAAAGCAACTGGAACGCGTCGAGGCGACGATGGAAGCGCCGGAGCCTGCCGGACCGCGCGCTCGTATCAACGTGCGCCTAGCATCCGCGAGGCGCGCCGGGAACGGCTTCGCATTTGAAATGAAAGACGTCGCCAAGGCGTATGCCATGCCACTGTTCTCTAAGGTGACGGCGGCCGTACCGCAAGGTGAGCGTCTAGCGATCGTCGGCCCGAACGGCGCGGGGAAGTCCACGCTGCTCAAAATCCTTGCCGGCGAGATTGCGCCCGATGCGGGGTCGGTGCGCTACAACCCGGCGGCGACTGTGGCATACTTCGCACAAAGCGCGCACGACGAACTCAACATAGATGAGAGCGCGGTCGATGCCGTACTCGCCGCAGCGCAGATTACCCCGGAAGAAGCGCGTGCGCTGCTCGGAAGAATGCGGATCTCGGGAGATGCTGCGGATAAGCCGGTGCGCGCGTTTTCGGGCGGCGAGCGGCGCCGCATCATGCTTGCGCGACTCATGGCACGCAAGGCAGATGTGTTGTTGCTCGATGAGCCCACCAACGATCTAGATATCGAGAGTCGCGAGGCGCTTGAGGCCGTGCTCGACGAGTACGAAGGAGCGCTCGTCGTGGTTTCGCACGACCGTTATTTGCTGGCGCGTCTATCGGATGAAGTATTGTGGATCGACGGCGGCGCGTGGGGGCTCATCGAAGGGGGATACGATGCCTACGAGGCGTTAATGCGAAAACGCGAAGAAGCGGCGCTCGGGGCGCGGGCGCCTGGTGCCAAGCCCAAAGCCTCGCGGCTGACGCCTTTTAAGGTTCTCTCACAACTCGAATCGCAGGTTGCCCGCATCGAACGCGAGATTGCGAACCTGGATGCGCGAAAGAGCGAGATTGAAGCCCTTTTCGAAGACCCCGCGCTCTATGCCGACCGGGCTCGCTACCAAGCTCTTCAGACCGAGCTGGCGCAGGTCGCGGCGGGAGGTGAAGAAGCGGTAAAGACCTGGGAAAAACTTCTTGCGCAGTTCGAGGAGTTGACACGAACGGATGAGATGACGCGTTATACGGGGTGATGCAGATTCGTTTTCCCCGCGCGCTTGGCGCATTGGCGGTGGTGGCCATGCTGACCGCTGCTTTTCCACCCAGTCTTTCAGCGGCGGCCGCCAATGTACACAAACCTGTTCCGGTTCCGACGCCGCGCCATCGCATAGTGAGGGCTACCCCCGCTCCGGTAATCCCCAAAGGCGATAAGCTTCTTGCCGATATCCGGCGTGTGTTTCGTTCGCACCGGCCACCGCCACCATATGTTACCTACACGCTGGTGCGTTCGGCGCAAACCGAACAAGGTTACCCGGACTATATCGGAAGCTACACGCAGCACATTTGGTGCCGCACTTCCGACCGCGCGGCGCTGGAGCGTAAGGTATTTCGCGATGACTATCGGGGGCCGATGCACTTTGACCGTCCGGCTTTTAATGAGGCCCGCGATCCTGGTCCGCCGACGGCGGACCTCTTCGAGCCCGCACCAGTACACCCGCACCCGGTGGAGTTCGTGCCGACGCCCGAACCGAATGGCGCGGCGCCTCTCGAGATCGGCGTGGTGCATGCCTTGGGTGAAACGCAATACCGCGTGCACAGCGTAACGCTCGAAGGAAGTCAGTATCACGTAATCGTCACGCCGATTCGCGATCCGGACCGTAACCGGCTACGTGAGATGTATGTGGATGCCAAAACCCTTGAAATGCAAAAAGTCATTGCGACCGATAAGCTTTTCATCGAGCAGGGGCCCGTCTACAACATGATCGTCACGATTACCATGGGCATGGTTCAGGGTCACCCGGTGGTCACGTTCGTGCACGCCCAAGCCGACAGTTCCTACGTTGGCAACGACGAACAAATCGACATTGAATTTAAAGATATTGCGTTTCCCTCGAGCCTTCCGGGCTGGTATTTCGACCCGCATCAGTACGCCTCGCACCAAAGCGATTGGCCCTCCTAGAGGCATCTAAAGGCGCCCCCTGCGCGTTAGGAGAGTGTATGAAGAACTTCGGAATCCGCCTTGCCCGCGCGGGCGCAACTGCCTTGCTGGTTTTCTCGCTTCTCTCGCCGGTTGCAGCCTCGGCTGCTCAAGAAAAGGCCGTGCTCGCCGGCGGATGTTTCTGGGGGATGGAAGGCGTCTTCGAATCGCTGCGCGGCGTCTCCAACGTCGTTTCCGGCTTTGCCGGAGGCAACAGAGAGACGGCGCAGTACGAAACGGTAAGCACCGGGACGACCGGGCACGCGGAATCGGTCGAGATCACGTTCGATCCGGCACGGATTTCCTACGCGCAGTTGCTCAAGGTGTATTTCTTTGTGGCGCACGATCCTACGCAACTCAACCGCCAAGGACCCGATTCCGGCTCGCAATACCGGTCTGCAATTTTCTATGAGAACGACGCGCAAAAGCAAGCGGCGCTTGCCTCGATCCGCACATTGCGGGCACAAAAGAAATTCGGCGCGCCGATCGTCACGCAGGTGGTACCGCTACGCGGTTTCTATGCAGCCGAAGACTACCACCAGCATTATCTAAAGAATCATCCCTACGATCCGTATATCGTCTACAACGATATGCCGAAGCTGGCCGCGCTGCACGAGAAGTTTCCGCAGTTGCTCAAGGGCCGCTAGGGTCTCTTCGCGTCCGCAATCGCTCCGTCGATTGCTTTCCAGATGATCCCCTTCGGAATGAACATCGGATATTTCTCGATGGTCAATACTAATGTGGACGTAGCTTCGTCATAGCCGAACGACCCAATCAGGCCATTGCTTGCGATCTCACCTTGATCGCCGGCCGGGAGCGCAACGTGCGCGCGCTCTAGCCCGCCGCGCAGCTTTGTGAGCGCCTGCCTGTTTACGTTCTCGTAGACCCGTCTATCGCTTGCCATCTTAAGGGTGTTCTACCCAGTTTATGGTAGGGCGCTTCGCGCGCGCGTCCCCCATAATAGCGGTGGGCCCCCGGTATCGGTGTGCCCTGGAGCTGCCATATAGCAGCCAAGCACTGAGACGAAGGTGGAAAAATGAGGAAACTTGGAACGCTCGCATTGGCGGTAGGATTTTTTGCTACCGGTTGTTCGGGCCACGGGGGCGGCATGATGATGCCGACGATGTCATCCGCACAAATAGGCGCCCAGCCAGGCACGATGGGCACGCACTCATCGAGACGTCCTGCGTCCCTCACAGCCGCGCCGGCGGGTTGGGCCTCGACCACAACCCTCGCTATCGGAACCAATCTTTTGAACGCAACGGACCTCGGCACGTTGCCGGATACTCAATCGATTACCGTCCGCGCGGTTCTACAGCTGCGTAATGTCGATCAACTCAAACAAGCCGTTGCAAGCGGACAGATCATGAGCCCGGGGGAGTTTCGCAGTAATTATGCCCCCACGCAAGACCAAGTCTCTCAAGTCAAGAGTTACTTGCAGACCCAAGGTTTCACCAACATTACTGTCGAGCCCGACAATGTTTTGGTTAGCGGTACGGGAACGGCATCGCAGGTCGCTAGCGCATTTAACACCGAGCTGCACGGATACACGCAGAACGGCACCAACATTTTTGCCAACACACAACCGGCCTATGTACCGCAGGCATTGGCAAACACGGTCATTGCCGTGCTCGGTCTCAATAACGCGCAAGTCGCTAAGGTAGGACCAAACAAGAAGTCGCCCGGCCCTTCGCCGTCACCGACGCCTACGCCGACCCCCGCGCCGACTCCGACTCCGACGCCGGCGCCGGTTGCAGACAGCTGTACCACCAATCAACAGGGTGTGTGCCCACGTTTCTACGACCCCGGCACGTTTAACATAACGTACGACGCGGCGAGCGTCCCGGGCGCGAGCAACACGTCGGTCGCAATCATGACTGAAGGACAGCTCTCCCAATCAATTTCCGATTTTCGTTGGAATGAGCAAGTCTTCAAGATGGGACAGGCTCCGGTTACGATCGTTCCGGTTGAGCCGATGAGCAGCGACACCGGTGGAAATACCGAGTGGACGCTCGATATGACTTACTCCACCGCCATGGCGGGCTCGGTTAAGCAACTCTACCTGTATAACTTCGCATCGCTCTCGGATTCGGATATCGTTCTTGGTTTCAGCAAGTGGGCAACGGACGATAAAGCCCAGATTGCCAACTCGTCATTTGGCGGGTGCGAAGTTTTCCCATATCAAGACGGCGCTATGGTTGCAGCGGACGAAGTACTCGTTGAAGCAGCCGCGCAAGGACAAACGATGTTCGTTTCAACCGGCGACACCGGCGGCTATTGCGGAATCGGCGTTCCTCCCAATGGCGTACCTGGCGGTGCTCCAATGGTTGAATGGCCCGCAGCCTCGCCTTACGTAACGGCGGTCGGCGGGACGGATCTGTTCAGCAATCCTGATGGATCGTATCTTGGGGAAAGCGCTTGGGAAGCGGGCGGCGGCGGCTTATCGCAATTCGAGTACGGGCCGTATTGGGAGACCGGTACCCAACCCGTCAGCAGTACTCCCGTGGGATTCACCTTCCGCGGCGTCCCCGACATTGCAATGGACGCATCGCTTGAGACCGGCGCCTTACTCTACACCACAAGCCCTGCGGCCAACGGATCGTGCACGCCATGCATCACCGGCGGCACGAGCCTTGCCTCGCCCCTTGCTGCGGGATCCTATGCACGCATGCAATCGGCGCACGGCAATACGCTCGGCTTTGGCCCGATCGCGTTCTACAAAATTTACACGCAGAATCCGAGTGCGAGCCAAACCAGCGCGGGTCCGCCGCCAACGCAACTCGTCGGCGGATACCACGACATCCTAAGCGGTACGAACGGACTCTATACGGCCGCACCGCGCTTCGACTACACCACCGGCATGGGCAGCTTCGATGTAGCCCGCACCAATGCGACCATCGGAAAGTAGGAGAGAAGACATGAAAAAACTTTCAATCGTCGCTTTGGCGGCCGGCATTCTCACGGCCTCATGCTCGGGGCATGGAGGCCAATCATCGCTGCCGCTTACGAGCGGAAATCCCAATAGCGTTTCGCGCACGCCGCAAACCATAACGGCGGCGCCGGCCGGGTGGGCGAACACCTCCACGCAGGCTGCAAGCGTAGCGAACGCCTCGGACTTAGGCAACTTAGATGCATCCCAAACGCTGACCGTGCGGTTGGGACTGCAACTGCACAACGTCTCGCAACTTCAAACCCTGATCGCGCAAGGCACAATCGTTCCAAACGCTCAATTCATGAGCCAATTTGCCCCGACTTCAAGCGAAGTCAGTTCGGTCACGTCGTACTTACAAAGTCAAGGTTTTACGAACATTACGGCCGAGCCGAACAACATGCTCGTAAGCGCTGACGCAAACGTTGCGCAGATTCAGAAAGCATTCAATACGAGTCTGCACTCGTTTTCATTGCCGGCTGGGCAGGTTTTTGCGAACGTGACACCGGCATTCGTTCCCTCTAATCTCGACGGCGTGGTCGTGGCTGTCCTGGGTCTCAACAACGCAGCGAAGATGGTGGCGCCGCATAGCACTCCCACGGATTGCTTTCCCCTTGAACCGCAACCGGCCGGACCGTGCCTTTTCCGCAACATCGATGCGAAGGAGTCGCAATTGGTTTACGATGCCGGCGGGACGCCCGCCGCAACAAACACGACCGTCGCGGTGATGGCCGAGGGAAATGTAAGTCAAACGGTGACGGACCTGCGTTATGCCGAGACGCAGCAAGGGTTACCGCAGGTTCCCACAACGGTGATCACGGTAGGTTTGCCGAGCCCGGATACCTATGGCTTGATTGAATGGGATCTCGACACCCAAAGCTCCACCGGAATCGCCGGCACTGTGAAAGGCTTGTACATCTATGCAACAACATCGCTCACGGACTCAGATATCGCAAACGAATACAATCACTGGGTTACCCAAAACGTGGCGAAGCTGGGCAACTCTTCGTTTGGTGAGTGCGAGTATCAGGCGTGGCTCGACGGATCGATGCGAATAGACGATCAGGTCATGATGCAGGCGGCCTCGCAAGGTCAAACGATGTTCGCATCATCCGGCGATACGGGCTCATCGTGCGCGCTCGTCGGCACAAATGGTGTGCCGGGGTCGGGCCCGCCCATGGTCGAGTATCCCGCTGCATCGCCCTATATCGTAGCGGTTGGCGGAACTTCGCTCTTTACGAATACGGACAAGTCGTATTCGGGCGAAGCAGCTTGGAATGCTGGAGGCGGCGGTCTTTCGCAGTTCGAGAACTCAACCACATGGGAGCAGCAGGGTCAAATCATCGGAGGCACCGTCGCCGAAGCGAACCTTCGCGGCCTGCCGGATATTGCGATGGCTGCCGATCCAAACTCTGGCGGGTACATTCTTTATACGACCAGTTCGGCAGTCTGCACCTCACCGTGCGGCGTGGGTGGAACGAGCGAAGCTTCGCCGCTTTCCATGGGATCTTTTGCTCGGTTCCAGAGCACGCACAACAACGCGATCGGGTTTGCTGCTCCGGCCTTCTACAGAAATTACATCCACAATTACGTCATTGGCAACCTGAATCCGACGGGAACGCCGGCATGGGAAGCGGTTGGCGGATTCCGGGACATTCTTACCGGGGCGAACGGCGCATATACGGCAGGCCCGGGTTACGATTACACCACCGGTTTGGGGTCGTTGGATATCTCGGTAATGAACGGCCAAATCTAGTTGGTGTTTGGCTCGACCGCGCCCGGCTGTTATCCTCATTTCAGCCGGTCGCGGGTCCAGGGCGGGCCATACAAAGTCAAGAGGCACGGTTTTCCGTGCCTCTTGTCTTAGGTTTCTAGCCCTCGTCGAGACCCGCTCCCTCTTCGGTCTTTACCACGTACTGTTGCTGGCTGACCATGCCGGTGTCATCGGCCGCACCTACGGCGTCGTCCAGATCATCGTTATCGAAGACGGTATTGGTGCCTTCGGTTTCGATATCGTTGTCGTTCTCAGGGGTTGTATCGTTTTCCATAAATACCTCAAGGACTGGTCTACCCTGCGGGAGTAGGCATAAAACGGTGGACATTCACTTTGCCGCGACGGCGTTTGCAACCGCGTTTACGATTATTGACCCGATCGGCATGATTCCCTTAACCCTTGCGTCGACTGCCAACTTCGATGATGCGGCGCGCAACAGGATCTGCAATCAAGCCGTGATCGTGGGCGGCGGCATTATCGTTTTTATGGGCTTGGTGGGAAGACCGCTGCTGGAGTCGCTCGGCATTACCCTCCCCGCCTTCACTATTGCGGGCGGGATTTTGCTCTTTCTCATCGCGATCGACATGCTTTTTGCGCGTAAGACCGGCGCCAAGCATACCGCGGAAGAAGAACAGGAGGCGGCCGAAGTCGAGAATCCCGCAGTCTTTCCGCTCGCAGTTCCGATGATCTCCGGCCCCGGCACGATCGCCACCGTCCTACTTTTAATTGCGCTCGCACACGGCGACCACGAACGTTTGCTTATTATCTTCCTCGCGTACGCGGCGGCATTGTTGGTGACCTGGCTCTGCATGCGCGGAGCGGGAATGCTCCTTCGCATTTTTGGGAACACGGGAATTCACGTCGTGACGCGGCTTTTAGGAATTATTCTTGCCGCCCTCGCGGTTCAGTTTGTCCTCAACGGGCTCTTGCAAAGTCCGCTCATGCATCACTAAGTCACAAAAACACCTGATTTCGCGCTTTAAAAAACATGGGACGGCGTTTGTTCGGACTGGTCTGTACGCTTTTCTTGCTCTGCTCAGGCGCGCAAGCCGCGGCCGACACCGCTCCCGAGGGTGCGCAGCTACTCGCTCAGATTCGGCGGGTTTTTCGCGCCCACGGCGTGCCGCCGTACGTGAGGTACGCGATCGAGCGCGAGCAAGTTGACGAGTATGGCCTGCCGGACATCTCTTGGAATTATACGTACCGGGTCTGGTTTCGAAGTTTGGACCGGGCCGCGCTTGGGCGCCGGCGTTTTCACGGATACGACGAGCATTTAGAGTTCATGCGTCCCGCCTTTAACGAACCACGCGATCCGGGGCCGCCTACTGCGGATCTCTTCGAGCGAGCGCCGGCGCTGCCGACCTTCGGGGTGCAGCCTTTCGACGAACCGCCGGCGATTCCGCAAATCGGCGCCGTCACGTCCTATGGTGAGTTCGACTACCGCGTGTCGCAGATGAAGACCGAAGGGACGCTGTTGCACTTGTGGATCGTCCCGCTTCGGGACGCCGAACGCAATCGTTTGCGCGAGCTGTGGGTCGATTCGGACACACTAGAGTTGCAGAAAGTCATTGCCACTGACCGGCTCTATATTCTCGGTGGGCCGGTCTACATCATGATGGACACCATTTTAATTGGACACATCGATAGCCGCCCGGTCGTCACCGATATTCATGGACGCGTGAATTTCGAAGAAGACCGGTGGGGAGCCGGGTTCGATGTCGATTATCACTTTCGCGAGATCAGTTTTCCGCGAGAGTTACCAGCGTGGTACTTTGAGCCGCCCTCCTACGGAAAGCATATCGCCGAAGCGCCGCAGTAATTCAAGACTCGTGTATTTAAATGCACGGGGATGGCGTATACACTCCGCTTATTCGTGCTTGCTGTCCTCGCCTTCACCGGAATGACGGCTCAAACAAGGGCTCAAGCCCCAGCCGCGACGTTGTCCGCATCGCCGTCCCCCGCGCCGTCGCCGGCGGCATCTGCGGCGCCTGATCCCTGCGGGGGCGACGCGCGTTTGCTGGCGACCCTCAACCGTCCGACGGTCGGTTACAGCGCCTGTGCCGTCGCGCCAGGAACGCTCGTTGTAGAAGAAGGCTACCAGAATACACAGCAAGGATCCGGGACAACTGCCTCGACGCTTATCCAGTATCCGCAGAGTTTCATACGGTATGGCCTCAAGCAAGGGTTTGAGATCGATCTAATCGGCCCGTCTTTCAACAAACTTGCGGCTCCTGAGGGCGCAGGCGGCCTTGCGCGCAGCTCCGGTTATTCCGACGGCGGGCTCGGAATCAAATACGAATTTACCCCGCACGGCCGGTACACTGTCGGGATCGATGGTCTGTACACCGGAGCGAATGGCTCACCCGGATTTACGGGCGGTGGCCCGACGCAAACGCTTAACCTCGACGTGGCCTACTCCATAACGCCGACATTCGGGATCGGCACAACGCTCGCATATTCGAGCACGAGCGGATTTGATGCAGCCGGAAAAAAAGCGCGGTTCAGCATTTTTCTCCCATCGTTTGTGTTAACGACGCAGCTTGCGAACAATTATCAACTGTACTCTGAATACGTGTACGCATCGAAACTTGCGCCCGATGTGGGCGGCCGAAGTTTCTTCGATTTCGGCGTACAGAAACTCTTAGGCAAACGGTTTGAGCTCGACATCGAACAGGGCATTTCGAGCACGCCGGATTCGAACTTGAAATTCAACTATATCGGCGTGGGCTTTGGCTGGCAGATACGCTAGCCTTGGGTTAACGTTGCTCTAATTGGAATCTTCGAAAGACCGCCGGTTTTCTTAAGCGCAAATAAGAATCGGGCTAAACTCATTGCGTCCTAATGTCCCACACGAAGCGTGACGCTATTCTCTAAAAAACTTCCCGGAATTCTTTTAAGGAGAATCAGTCATGCGAATATTTAGCGCTTTGAGCCTAGCGGTAACGGTGCTGCTTTTAGCCGGTTGCGGAGGCGGCGGGGCATCGTCGAGCGCACTTCCCGGCGGCCCGGGGCCAGGTTCGGGCAGCAGCGGCAGTTCGAGCCAAACCCAATCCGAAGATGCTATTTCGGCTACCAATGCCTTCGGCAGTCCCGTTAAAAACATCACAAACTTCAACAACAACGTTGCGCTTCAATCGATGGGCCGCGTTGCGCAGTCGCTGCAAAGCGGCACGTGCAGTAGTGGTTTTGAGTTTTTCTCTCCGGATAAGAATGGCGATTCGAATTCGACGGAATCGCAGTATTTTTACGATTCGACCTGCACGCAGCTCGCCCGAGATGTCGTACGCAAGTTCGTTTCCAATGGCAATTCTTCTGAAACGGTGAACCGCACCGAGAGCCAATACGCCTACGGAAGCAGCACGGCAAGCGCGACGCGTACCGAAACCAACACCATCACAAACGCGACTTTCGATAAAGACGGCTTTCCAATTGTTGCAAGCGGCTTCGAGCGCGTTACAAGCGACACGCTCAATCTCTCGGGCGTGAAGACGATCGACTCGGATGCAGAGATCGTGATGCTTGCCGGTAGCGGTGGATCCAACCAATACTGCTCGGATTCAGCGGGCTTTAACGCAACCGGAATTGCGAGCCTGAACGAGACGTTCGGCTGGCAGGGCGGAGTGCTCGCGCCCGGAACGCGCACCCTTAACAGCGACGGAAGCGTCACCTGGAATTCCACCCATACCGGAAGCGTCTCGAAGGGACCGATCGCGACGCTTTCTGTTGCGACCGGCATACAGAACACCGCGTGCCCCATAACGACCCCGATGTTCACGCTCACGGGCGGGACGCAAACCGGCGCCTTTTCGATCCCGATCACAGTGACCTATAAACTCGGACTGCTGCAAAGCTTGAGGGTAACGAACGCTGCGCTCGCCAACGGCAATACGCTCAACGTAACCACCAATACGAGCGTTCAGCCTCAGAATTCGTTGTTCATTAATGGCGTAATTTCAAACGGCGGCTCGACCGTCGCGACCTTTAATACGGATGCCTTCGGCGACGGCACCCTTACCCTGGCCTCAAGCGGCAAGCAATTCGTTATCACGGATTGGCATGTCGTAAAATAGAGCCGCCGCCCGCCTCGACTTTTGGCAAGCGGGGCCCTGGGAGCGTAAGCTCGCAGGGCCCTTTTTTGCGGTCCCGAGGGCCGGACTATTTGTGGAAAGTGCGAATTTAGCCTCACGGAGGTAGGGGATTGAAGCCTTCCCGGGTCCTCAGGGTTGGTGGTCACGACGCGGACAACCAAATTCTGGAAATGACCTTACGTGGTGCGGGTTTAGCCGACCTCAAATTTGTAATGCCGCCCGAAGCGCTTGAGATCATCGCCGAGAACGGCACTGACATCCTGCTTCTCGACCTGGTCGGTAAGAGCGCGGACATCTTTCAAGTTCTTCGCGCCGCAGTGCCGGCCGAGTCCAGCGCCCGGCGGCTGCCGGTCATCGTTACCGCGCCCTTGGATGCGGGCGACCGCATTCAGGCCTGCCTGCAACGCGGCGCGGAAGATTTTCTCACGACGCCATTCGACAGCGAGAATCCGTTGCTTGTAACGCGGCGCATCGAACTATGCCTGAACCGCCGTCAATTGAGCGACCTGAACGTGCGCGTAAGGACTGCGATAAAGGATCCTAACGCGACCGCGATCCTCGATCTGGAAGCCGATGCTTCGAGCCGCTTTGTGCCGCGCGAGTTCCTTGAGAATTTGCAACGCCGCAGCCTTGCCGAAGTCAAGCTGGGCGATCACGTTTTGCGAGACATGACGGTATTGTTTAGCGACATTCGGGATTTTACTGCGCTCTCCGAGAACCTCACGCCGCAGCAGAACTTCGGCTTCCTCAATTCGTACTTGCTGCAAGTCACGCCGGTCATACGGGCCCACCGCGGCTTCATTGATAAGTACATCGGCGACGGCATCATGGCGCTTTTCCCGGTGTGCCCAGCAGACGCACTGCAAGCGGCGCTCGGTATTCAAAAAGCACTGGCAAAGTATAATCTGGGCCGCCAGGCCGCGGGATACGTGCCAATTCGGATCGGCATCGGCATGCATCACGGGGATCTCATTCTAGGCACCATCGGCGAAGAAGAGCGGATGCAAACGACCGTCATCTCCGATGTCGTCAATGTGGCATCTCGCATCGAAGGCCTTACGAAGACTTTCGGCGCCTCCCTGCTTGTCAGCGGGACCGTTGTTGACGGTCTAGCGGAAGATCACAAGTTTAAACTACGCCGCTTAAGTGCCGTCAAGGCCAAAGGTAAAAGGCAGAGCATCGGAATTTACGAATGTTTTGATAATGATCCGGACGCGCTTTTCAAACACAAGCAGAATACCCTTGAAGTTTTCTCGCGCGCGATGGATGAATTTACCAAGGGTATGTTTCTGACCGCCGGCAAGATTTTCGCGCGAATCGCGGAGATGGAGCGCAGCGATACGGTCGCCGCTTACTACCGCGACAGCTGCTCGCTAACCGCGGTCCACGGCCGCGGATTAACGCCATGGGACGGCGCCGAAGTCGTCACGGTCAAGTGACGAAAAGTTCCCCGATGGACGAAGAGGCCTCAGCTAAGGGTTTCAATCGCGCCTTTAGCGTGTTGGACAGCGAGGTCTACCGTGAGGCCGTGCGCGTGAGTTCGCAAGCCGACCCCGTTCCCGAATGGGTTTTACCTTTTAGCTTTATTCGCGGGAGTGAACTCGAGAGAATTGCAGCCAACCTTGCCCTTGATCACAGCGCAGCAGTCGCCGATTTAGGATGCGGGCTCGGGGGCGCCGCACTCTGGTTAGCGCAACGCACCGGCGCAAGAGTGACGGGGGTTGATTGGGCGAGTGAGGCAATCGAGCGCGCAACCAAGCACGCTCAGCGTCGAGGTCAAACCGGTCGCGTGTCGTTCTTGGTCGCGGACATGGCACAAACGGGTCTACAAACGGGCACTTTCGATGCAGTAACGAGCGTCGATGCCATCATGTTTGCGGATCCTACACAGGTAAGTGAGGAGATCGCACGTCTGTTACGTCCCGGCGGACGGGTAGCGCTTATTGCAATCGAGGTGGAAAACGCGCAGCGTCCAACCGCCGTTGCCGACTATCGGCCATATTTCGATCGAGCCGGCCTGGAGGTGGAGCTGCACGAACCCACTCCAGGCTGGCCGGAGAATAGAGAACGCTTTTTCGCAGCGCTTCGCGAGCGTGCCGCCGGGCTTCGCAAAGAGCTCGGCGAGGCCGCTGAAGCACTTCTCGAGGAAGCGCAAACACCGCCCGGTGTTTCGTCCCGAGTTTTTATCACGGCGATAAAGCGCGCCCAATAGCCAAGGGAACGAATGGATTTGCGATTGCTCGCCCGTATGACGTGGCATGCGCATTTTTAGTGGCCTTCTTTTTCTTACACTGGCCGTGGCCGGCGGCATGCTGGATCGAATAGTCGCTTGGTTCGGGAAGTACTTGCAATGAAAAGTCAAGCATGGCCCGGATAAATGACGTTGGCGGTATGCATGGTTTCGGGCCCATCGATACCGGCGATGACGAGGTGGCCTTTCACCACGAATGGGAGGCGCGCGTCTTTGCAATGAATCGCATCTTGCTCAAAGCCGGAACGTACACACTGGATGAGTTCCGCTTCGCCGTTGAAAGCATGGACCCACGCGCCTACCTTGGTGCATCGTACTACGAGCGGTGGTTGCATGCGATCGAAACGTTGCTCGTGCAGAAAGGCGTCCTGCCAAAATGACAAGCTTCGCGGTCGGAGAGCGTGCTCTCGTGCGGTTGGGAAACCCGCAAAGTCATACGCGTGTTCCCGGATACCTACGCGGCCGGCGCGGGGAGGTCATTGCGGTTGCAGGGGAGTTCGTGCTTGCAGACGACAGTGCGCGCGGCATTCGCAGCCACCCGCAGACCGTGTACACCGTCCGTTTCGAGGCACGGGAGATTTGGGGCGATGATGCGCCTGCCGGTGTGAGTGTAACGGCCGAACTGTGGGAGAGCTACTTGGAGATCGTGCGATGAGCCACGATCATGAGGGCGCGCCGCGGTATCGAATCGCGTCAAAGCATTGGTCTCGGCGCTTGAAAAGCGCGCGGTGCTGACGGAAGCAAAACTCGACGAAACCGTTGAGAAGTTCTTGTTGCACTCGAAGCCCGCAAATGCGTTCGCCATCGTGGCCCGAGCCTGGGTCGACGCGGAGTATAAAAACCGTCTCTTAGACGACGCAAATGCTGCCGCTGAAGAGCTGGGTATCGATCTAAGTCATTGGGCGCCTGTCAAACTGCGGGCCGTTGAAAACACGCGCGACGTGCACAACATCATTGTGTGCACCCTCTGTTCGTGCTATCCGATCGCGCTGCTCGGCCCCTCACCGAAATGGTATAAGAGTGAAGCATACCGCTCACGTGTGGTTCGAGATCCCCGCAGCGTTCTCGGGGAGTTCGGCGTGAGCTTGCCCGCGGAGAAGAAAATCACGGTGTGGGACAGCACGGCGGAAGTTCGCTACCTGGTTCTACCGCAGCGGCCCGGCGCGACGGAAACCGCGACCGAGGCGCAACTCGCGGCAATGATTACGCGCAACGGCTTGATCGGCACGGCCCTCCTGTGAGCGAGCGCCGTTTTCGCATGCCGCATTTGGCGGTGCAAATTCTGATCGGCCTCGTGCTTGGTATCCTGGTGGGTGTGGTGTTTTACGGAAATCCGGCACTTACGGCAGTTCTCAAGCCGATTGCGGATATTTTCATTCGGCTGATCAAGATGATCGTGGTTCCGATTGTATTCTCGACACTTGTGGTCGGCATTGCCGGCGTCGGTGACATGAAACGCGTTGGCCGCCTGGGTCTCAAAACGTTGATCTATTTCGAGATCGTTACGACCATCGCCATTCTATTCGGACTCTTGGTGGGAAATCTCGCGCAACCGGGAAGCGGTGTAAACTTAGGTACCCTTGCCAAAAGCGACATTTCAAAATACGTTGCAACGGAGCATGCGGTAAGCGGGCATCCCTTTATCGACCTTGTGGTCAACGTCGTGCCCACGAATGTGATCGATGCATTCGCAAAAGGCGACATGTTGGCGATCATCTTTTTCGCGGTATTCTTTGCAATCGGAGTGGCGGCGCTGGGAGAGCGCGGCGCGCCGGTTACGCGCTTTTTCCGCGTGGTTGCGGATACGATGTTCTGGGTGACCAACCGCATTATGCAGGTTGCGCCGCTTGGCGTCTTCGCGCTTATTGGACTGACGGTGAGCAAATTCGGCGTGGCAAGTCTGCTGCCGTTGGGCAAACTCGTGGTCGTCGTGTATATCGCAATGGCCCTTTTCGTTGCCATCGTCTTTACAGGCATTGCAGCACTCGCGAAGGTTAATCTGCTCTTCATCCTGCGCGCTGTCAAGGAAGAGTTGCTCCTAGCATATAGCACGGCGAGCAGCGAGACCGTGCTCGCGCGGATTATGGAAAAGATGGAAGCGATCGGGTGTCCTCAGTGGATCACCAGCATCGTCATCCCGACCGGATACTCATTCAACCTTGACGGAAGCACGCTGTATCAATCGATTGCGGTGCTCTTTATTGCACAGCTCTATGGAATTCATTTAGGTTTCGGGCAGCAAGTTGCGATGGTGTTCACCTTGGCGCTCACAAGCAAGGGCATTGCCGGCGTGCCGGGCGCGAGTTTCGTTGTACTCCTAGCAACGCTCGGCACGTTGGGCTTGCCGATTGAAGGCCTCGCGTTTATCGCCGGTGTTGACCGACTTCTCGATATGGCGCGCACCGCCGTCAACGTCTGCGGAAACAGTTTGGCCGCGGTCGTCATGAGCCGCTCTGAAGGCGTTTTCGGCACAAAGTGAGCGTCTATCGCGACGAGCTGCTTGCCGCGCAGCGTGCGGGACGCGCGGCGCACGAGGCAATGGAGAAGTGGGTTTCGCGACCTGCTGATGCGCCGGACGATACGCCCGCTGCGGTGCTCGAAGGGTACGCACGCGATTTGCGTGCAAGCCGGGAACGGTTGCGCGAATTGTACGGCGAGCACGGCAACCGCGATGACATCATGGCGGCCCTAGAGGAAAACGAAGCCTACCATCGCCTGCTCGGTCTTTCCATTCGCGATAAGCCGGAGCTCGATACCGAAGAATAGCCGCTTGACGCCGGGCTCTTTCCGGTGTATAAATGTGTAACCAGATGGTTACACATCAAAACCTCGACTCGGTTTTCTCAGCGCTCGCCGACCCAACGCGCCGTAGCATCATTGAGAAATTGACGCGCAAGCGCCTTTCCGTAAACGAAATTGCCGCGGGCTTCGACATGTCGCGACCGGCGGTCTCTAAGCATCTTAAAGTTCTTGAGGGCTGCGGCATTCTTACGCGCGAGATTGTCGGACGCGAACATTTGTGTGCCATCGATCCACGTGCGGTTCGCGCGGCCTCGAGTTGGTTTGAGCGTCACGAACGCTTCTGGAACTCAGTCCTTGATAACCTCGATAAACATTTGGAGAAGCAGAAATGACTAATATCACGACCAGCGCCGGTGAACGCCTCGTCATCCGTCGCACGTTTGCCGCCAAGCGAGAGCGTCTGTGGCAAGCTTTCACCGATCTCAAAGAAGCCGTGCGGTGGTCGCATCCGGAGGATATGAGCACGAGAGACTTCACCGCCGACCTACGCGTCGGTGGGGCATTTCGACTCACGATGGTCAAGCCCGACGGCGAAGAATATGTCGCAAAGGGTGTCTACCGCGAAATTACACCACCGGAGAAATTAGTGTACACCTGGACGTGGGAAGAAGAGACGCCGCAAGAGGAGCACGAGACGTTGCTGACAATCGAGCTTCGCGCCCTTGGCGACGATACCGAGCTTACGCTCACGCACGAAAATCTGAAGTCGATCGAGTCGCGCGATGGTCACGAAGGCGGCTGGAACGAATTTCTCAATAACCTCGGCCGGCATCTGCGGGCGACGTCATAAATCCGAGGGCGCCGCGGCCTTCATCTGGGGGAGGCCGCGGAAAGCTCTTTTAGGCGTGTAATACTGGATGCCGCTTGTGCTTGCAGTTCCTGATAGGTTTCGTTTTCGGCAGCGGTGGGCGCGGAATACGTGGTATCTAGCTCGTTCATCAAAAACGCTAAATGATCGCGCAGCTTAACCTCGTGCAAGAGGTCGCCTTCGCTCGAGCGGATATTCATCTGCACGGCACCGGCAAGCACTGCGTCAAGCGCGCGCCGCCTTTCCATACTGAGATGTCCGCGCGCCGCACGCGCGGCGTTGATTGCACGGTTGAGGTCATCGAGCGTATCGTGTATGCGGGTGGCTAGCGCCAAACGTTCGCCAAGCGCGCCGGCTGGCGGTGAGAAGCGCGGATCGAGTGAGACGACAAACGATTGCGTGTGTTCGGTTGCGCCGTAGTCAAGCACGGCGCTGTAGGTGCCCGGAACGATGGTGGGGCCGCTGACGCCGTCGTCGATGTTATCCGAGGTGGGCATGTGGAAACCGGCAACCTCCACCGCAGGTGCGTACCGCATATCCCAGTTGAAGGCGTTCATTCCGGGATCGATTGCGGTTGTCTCTTGCAACCCGCGTGCGATTTGCTGTGCGTGATCCATGCCGGCAAGTTCGGTCGCAGAAGGCTTTTTTGCGCGTTTGTCTCGCTTGTGAAGGGTAAAAGCGCGGATTGTGTTCCCCCTCGCATCGAGAAACGAGAGCCTGACCGGTGTGCTCCCGTTATAGGTTTTAGGAACGTTGAAATAGACGGTTGTGCCGTATTTTGGATTCTCACCGAGGTTCGGGATATCGAAGGGCGGGCTGCCGTACGAGTGTGTAAGCCACGCGGTTTCGGGAGCGAAGAGTTGCACGGTGCTGGGATTCATTTCCGGATGCTGCGCCAGTTGCTCGAGCAGCTTGAGATCATCCAGGATCCAAAATGCGCGTCCGTGAGTCGCAGCCGCAACCTCTCCCTGACGCGCATCGATTGCAAGATCGCGCACTTGCACCCCTGGGAGATTGAGCGTCAGCGGCTGCCACGCGGCGCCACCGTCAAGACTTACATAGACCGTGCTGCGTGTGCCGGCAAAGAGCAAACGGGATTCGCGCGGGTCTTGCCGGACGGATAAGACATACTGGTTGCTGGGCAACCCGCCGGTAATTTGCGTCCAGTGTGCACCGTAGTCGGCAGTCTTAAAGAGGTACGGGTGGAAATCGTCCCATTGGTAGCGCGATGCGCTCAGATACGCCGTGCCTTTCTCCGTGTGAGAAGGTTCGATCGTGCTGATTTGCGCCCACTGCGGCAAGGCCGGCGGCGTTACACCCGTCCATTGCCCGCCGCCATCGGTGGTGACGTGCACCAGGCCGTCTGCGGAACCCGCCCACATGATATCCGGACTGAGCGGTGAGACAGCCAGCGCGGAAATATCGGGAAACGTTTCAACCCCGGTGCGATCGAGATCGACCGGCCCGCCGAGATTGGTTTCCGTGCTCTTGTCGTCGCGGGTGAGATCGGGACTAATGCGTGTCCACGTTTTTCCGTAATCGTCGCTCTTGAACACATATTGTGCCGCGATAAGCAATTCGTTTGGCTTAGCGGGCGAGAAGAAGATGGGATGTGTCCAACCGAATCGGTATTTCTGTGCCGCTGAGGACGACCCCGACATGTATTTTGGCCACGGACTCACGTTCTGCACATCACCGGTCGGCGTGTCTAAACGTGCCATGTAACTGTCGTATCCGCTTCCGTACGTGATGTTGGAATTATTTGGATCGGGGGCGACCCAGGTGCTCTCGCCGGAGGCGACGCCGTGCCACACGCCGAGTGTTAGCCCTTCCGCCGAAGCGCTCGGGCCTTCGAAGGCGCCTTCGTCTTGCGCCGCACCGTACACGTGGAACGGAAATTGATGATCGATCGCGATTTTGTAATACTGTCCCGTCGGTTGGTTGTTCTCCGTGCTCCAGGTCTTGCCGTGGTCGACGGAGACGGTCGCGCCGCCATCATCGCCCATCACAACGATTCTTGGGCTGCGTGGATTGATCCAAACGATGTGATGGTCGCCGGGTGGCGTAAGGGGCTTGAAGGTTTTCCCGCCGTCCTGCGAGCGGAACAGACTGTCGACTTGCGGTGCATAGACGACGTTTGAATTGGTCGGGTCGACGTAAATACCCATGTAGTAGAAGCCGCGCTGCCGCAACTTCCATTCGCTATTGACCCGTTTCCAGGTTGCCCCGCCATTCGAAGAGCGGAAGACGCCGCCTTCGTGCGCTTGGACGATCGCGTAGAGGATGTTCGGATTGCTGGCCGAAACGGAAACGCCCATCTTGCCGAAAGGGGCCCCCGCAAATCCAGGATTGTTTGAAAGTTTGCTCCAGTGCGCGCCGCCATCGGTCGTTTTATACAGGGCACTGCCCGGGCCGCCATTGGTGAGCGCCCAGGGTTTGCGGTCGACCTGCCAGGTTGTAGCATAGAGCGTCTTCGGGTCTTGCTGATCCATCACAACGACGGCTGCGCCCGTATTGTCATCGACGAAGAGCACTTTCTTCCAGCTCTTGCCGCCATCGGTTGACTTGAAGACACCGCGCTCGGCGTTCGCCTTAAAAACATGACCGAGCGACGTTGCATACACAACATCCGGGTTATGCGGATCGATGACAATTGAAGTCGTCATATGCGTGTCGCGCAATCCGGCGTAGTGCCACGTTGCGCCGGCGTCCGTACTCTTGTAGATGCCGTCGCCGGTATTAAAATCGCCTCGTACGTCGGCTTCGCCCGTTCCGGCGTAAATAACCTGCGGATTCGAGGCTGCTACGGCAAGTGCGCCGATGCTGCTTGCGATGCCGGGCAGTTTACCATCGCTAATGTTGGTCCAGCTTTGGCCGTAGTTGTTGCTTTTCCAAATGCCGCCCTGAACGCCGCCCATATAAAAGAGACTCGGATCGCTGGGAACGCCCGCAACGGCAACAACGCGGCCGCCGATGTACGGGCCGATGCTGCGCCAATGCAGTTTGCCCATTAGTTTCTGCGCGGGGGCGTCGGCAAGGACCGGCGTGAACGGAACTGCAAAAAGAATAGCGATAAACGCAACCGTCAAAAAACGCTTCATGCACAGTATGGTTCGTTTTTGTTTTCCAAATCCTTTATAGAATGTGACAATTACTTGGCACCAAAGGATCCCGTTAGCCCTATCGTCCGGTGGCGTAAGGCGCAAGGCAACCAGGCCGGTCAGCGTCCTCCGTTACTCGTTCTTTTGCACGGACGCGGCGCAGACGAACACGATCTCTTTAGCCTGGAGAGCTTGATCGATCCGGCGGTTGCTGTTGCATCGGTTCGCGCTCCGCTTGCAACGGATGAGGGCGGATACACCTGGAGCGAGAGCCGCAGCCCCGGGCGTTATATAGCGCAGAGCCTGCGGTCATCGATGACGTGGTTGCAAGGGTGGCTGAGTTCCCTCGATGCGGGACGCAACCAAGCACAGCAAATTTATCTGTTCGGATTTAGTGCTGGCATGGCAATGGCAAGTGCGTTACTTCTGGAAGAGCCGCAGCGGTATGTGGGGACGGTTTTGCTCAGCGGCACCCTACCGTTCGATACGGATGTTCCCATTATAAAAGACCGCCTTGCAACGGCGAATGTGTTTTACGGTCACGGCTCTTTTGACCAGATGATCCCGGCCGATTTGGTAAAGCGCACGGACCACTATTTGCGAGAGACCAGTGGAGCGCGGCTCGTGGCGCGCAGCTATCCGATCGCCCATGAAATAAGCGAAGCAGAGATGGCCGATATCGCAGTATGGCTTAGATCGTCTCGGTAGCGGGCTCAGCGCCCCAGCCTGGGTAATGGCCGGGCGCCGCGACGATACTTTGCAGTTGCAAATAGGCCGCCGCATCTAACGCATGGATGGAGTGCTTGCGCGAATGATCTGTTTACTGGTACGGCGCAGGGACGACGACGGTGCAAGGGAAGGGACGTTGATGATCAAATTTGCATCGCTATCTTGCATCCTCGCTACGGTCGCATTCGGTCTGGCTGGACCGGCGCAAGCGTCGCCAGCGGGACTCAATGCTGCGATGATGCTTCCGATCACTCGTTTCGTCGCTGCCACCAATGCCGACAGGGCCTCTGGGTTCGATGGCTACTTTACCGATGATGCTGTTGTTGTGGACAATTTTGCCCCGTATGAATGGACCACCGCGAACGCGGGACACCGGTGGTGGAGCGAATTTCGTGCTCTCAGGGCTAAGATTCATTTTGGGAACATCCACGTAGCTGCCCAGCCGATCACGCAGTTCACTCTATCCGCTTTCGGGGCATACGTAGTAGTGCCGCTCGAAATCAGCTTTACGATCATGGGCAAGCCGCATCGTCAAACCGGCTTGCAAGTGTTCACTTTGCGTCTGGTCGGTACCGAGTGGAAAATAGCAACCGCCACATGGGGAACGCTGACGCGAAACTAGTTTAGCGAACGCACGTCCCCTAGCGCTCTGCCTTGGCATTCTTTACCCGTCGCTTCTTTTCGTTGTGGTCTTGCGTCGAGCGTCTTGCTTGCTTGAGGTCATCGTTAAATCCGCAGCAGCTACCAAATCCGGCCAGGTCTTGCCAATTGCATATAGGAGCCGCTTCAGTTGCTGGTACGCTTTGTGCGCTGGGTTCAATCGTCCTTACGGATCGATTATTGGAACGCGATTTCCCCGAGATGTCGTTTGTTTCAAAATCGGTAAGTCCAATTATGCCTTTTTCGAAGTTATTATTGGGGCAGAGCGTTTTAACTTTTTAACTGGGCGCTGGTACCATTATGGCCGTAAGTCCGAAAATGCGATTCGGGAACGCCGTAAGTCCCATTGTGCAATTTCCCAAGCACGGTGGCGCTGCACTTTACATGCGAATAAAGTACGGTCCGGTAAAGCATCCGGCAAGGACGAGGCCATCGCCCAATAAGTGCTGCTCCACGATTGCTAACTGTTCGAAAGTTAGTGGCAACGGGTCATTCTTTTGTAGCGTGAGTTGGTCGATTCCGCCAATTTCACGCATGCCTTTATCGGCAAAGGACGTGAATTGCAGAAACGCCCCTGGATGCGATGCGGAGTGTGTGGTTTCGTACCCGAAAGTTCCGTAAAGATAAGCGACTGGCTTCGAGGAGATGGGGTTGAGGAATACCCATGAGTCGGTTATCATCGAAGTCCAACTATTGTCTGCCGGCAAATGATTAGTGACCAGTCTCAGCGGAGAACCGTAGCAGTGGTCCCCTGGTGAGGCGTCTTGAAGTGGCCAAAGGTGTAGTAAGGCGGCTAAAATTAGCATTGTACCAACATAGTGAAAGCGGCGGTGTTTTTGTGACCGTGGTAATGTAACCGGAGTTTATACGTCATGCCGTTGTTGTTGTTCCATCGGACCGTCCCCGAAGATATCCAGTCCGCGCTGTTCAATGCGGATGTTTAACCCTCCCCTGGAGATGAGCGAACGCGATGTTTACAACGTAGCGTTTTTGCACGTCTGCTTGACGCCTGGAACCGTAAGTCCATTTTGAATCGTAAGTCCCACAATGCACCTAACGCTTTACCTAAGTACCAAATTGCACGTTTTGAGATGTAAAATGGTACCACGGCGTTTTAACTGTTTTAACTGGGCTCTGTCCCAATTATGAACGTAAGTCCAATTATGCTTATCGGGAGTGCCGTAAGTCCAGTTATGCCTTTTTCGCACACGGTGGCCGCGAATTCAAGGTCACCGTGTAGTCCCGCCATGCGCCTTGTCGACCTCTGTATCCAGTGAGTGTTTCTTAATCACGCTGGCGACGAAGG
>JBHEMH010000003.1:0-24515 GCA_046262675.1 Vulcanimicrobiaceae bacterium | reverse complement strand
CGCCTTCCCATCCAAATACTTGAGCCGTTCGTTCCGATATTTTGATGCTAAATCAAGTTTCAGTTGGCAGTATTCATCAGCGAGTACTTTATCGGCCCTCAAAGCATCACGAAAAACAATCATCTTGTTCCAAAAAGGACCTTCAAAGGGAACGATATGGATATGTGCTACGCGTTTCCCTTTGATATCTCGTTTTATGAAATAGAACCAGTCCTCGTCTGAGTCGTCACCATGTCCCCATTCACCCAACGATATCCATCGTTGGTCGTGACGGTCAGGAAGTTCCCTAAGACTTTCAACGCCCACCATGATGTCTACCACCGGCTTCGCCCTCATACCGGGTATTGCCGTGCTGCCGACGTGTTCGATAGCCTTTACTCCGTATGTGTTAAGCGTCGCTTGAATACTTTCTGAAAATTCTTTGAATACTTGAGGCCACCGCGCATTGTATTCCTCAAGAATTATGAGATCCGTCGGTGTAACGCCTTGAAGTGCTTCTATAACTTGCGGCTTGGCCGGGTCATTGTTGTCAATAAGGATGTCTGCGCTCGCACGTGGGTTCGCGGCGTTCAGATAAATCTTTTGACCACCCGCGTATCGTGCCCAGAATCTCCGCCGCTTTTCATCCGTTGAACTCGTGCTCACCCAATCACTCCGCACAGTTCGTTTGAGGGTTTCATCGAAAGAAACGTCCAGATAAATGCAGAGGTCCCAGTAATTTGAGAGTTCGGGGCGTTGACTGAAAATGCCATCAAATAGAAGTAGGGCATTTTCGGGAGCCATTTGAGGCGGACTCACGATCGGTGAGTCCGTTCGCCAATCGAACGCCTCGGTGCGGTAAAGACGGTTTCCGCCTGGACCTAGCGGTTCGAGCAGCAATGCTTTGACCGCATCGTAATCAAAAGAGTCCAGATAGAAACCTTCTGGCGAATCGGGCCCGCGCTGGTAGCGGCGAGTCGTTGGTAGATGAAAGCCGTCGATTGAAGCGCGTATAACAGGTCGCCCAAGCGCTTCAATATACGGGGCTAACGCATCTGCGAATGTGGTTTTACCCGCACCATCAACGCCATCAATTGCAACTCGCAGAATGTCGGTCGACGACCTATTGATAAGTTGCTGTGCCAAAGTCGCGAGCAGAGCGGTGCGTTCCGCGTTGTCTGAAATCGCTAGTACCTCTCTCAGGTTGAGGTGGATGGGTGCAACGATAATCCCATGTTGCTACTTAAGGTGTCAAATCCGGCGAATGTGGGCTAACCCTCCCGTTTGGCCTTTTTTCGCCCTTCGCTTTAAGGTGAGCGGCATCATTATCGGTGCGGACATCACGCTGACCACGGGGGCTGGCTCAAACGATAGCGTGCATCTGTCAAGCCTGCTTGAGCAGACGAAGGCTATGAACGTAGGCGTGAATGTTGCAGCGTTCGACGGTGCCTATGACGGACGGCCGAACTTCGCTGCGGCGGAACGGTTGGGCATCGATCTGTACGTTCGGGAAAAGTCAGGGGAAGATAGGACGGCAAAGGACTGGCCGATGTCCCCCCAGACGCTCACAGATCCAACGTACCAAACCGGCAAAGTTCGCTGAAACCTACCGGTTTCGCAGTAAGGCGGAACTCACGCCAGCACGCATCAAGGTGCGTAATCCCTACATGCGGCTTCGGCGTCGTATCAAGGACCCGACGCCTATGTTTCCGTCCGGAATTGAAGACAAGAAGTTCGCGGATTTGCCCGAGGACGTCAAACAATCGGTCTTCGAAGCGGCAACTGAATCGGTGGGCGTCGCTCGATTGAATGAAGCATGGGCGATTCTAATCATCGCAAATCTTCGTTCTTTGAGCCTGCTTGAGCATCTACTTGGGCAGCAAGTGACGTTCGAAACTGATGTGACGCTCAATCCGCCGATCGAAGTGCGCGAGCAAGACCTCGATGACGTCGCGTGACGGTAAAGCCGGTCCTTATGGGCCGGCTTTTTTTACTTCAATCTGATGAGTGTTATACTGATCGAAACGATACTGGCTCAACCGAGAGAAAAGGGACGAAAATGCGCGGGATAGTGGTAGAAAGTAAAAGGTCCCAAATGTCCATCGCAGCACAAATGCTCGCTGGCTTGGTCACGGTGCTTTGGGCTATGCAGCCAGCAGAGGCCACGAGCCTTCAGCAGCGCTGCGCCAAGGTATCCCATAGCAAGAACTATCAGGCCGCATCCCAGGCTTGCCTGAACGCTGCTTTTGAAGTTGAGAACCAAGCCGAGCACGGCACGGCCCACCAACGGGCGATGTTACTGGCGCAAGCTGCGCTTGATAGAGAGGCCGCGGCCTTCGGGGATATTCACATGAAGAACCGGAGGTCGGACTCTGCTGCGGAAGACGAGATGCAGTCCGCGCATTCGGCGGTGAATCAGGCTCTCTCTATGGACCCTGGAAACAAATACATTAAGCAGGTAAGGCAGCGCATTTACGCGTTCGAAGCGCAAGTGCGCAGCACGGTGCTGAAGCGCGGCGGACCCTAGGACAAGATTCGCAGTCGGCTATTGGTCGGCATAGATGGCGTCGCTTTTCACTTCAGTACCGGCTAAGTCCTCAACCCGAATTTGCAACATCTTATCTACTTTGCCGCCATGATGCTGGCGATATGTCTTCGCATAAACAGTTTCCAGCAGATGCATTGTGCGGGTTTGGTCCTGGTCGGTTGACAACTTATCGGTGTCGATTTTCACTACCAGAGCACCTCCGTCTGAATCGAACGCCGCCCCATCAATGACTTGCCCGTCTGTCGAGCCGTTAAGTGTTGTTATAACCGCATTCACGTCAGCCAGTTCAGCAGATTGATGAGTATCCACACCGGTGGAAGTCGTGGTGGTCGTCGTAGTAGCAGTGGAGGATTCATGCTTGTCTCCACCGCCTCCGCAACCCACGAGCAGCAAAATTATTCCAAGGAGCCCCAATAAGCGCATTCGGTGTCCCTCTCTCTCAAACGGCCTGAAGGCCGGTTCGTCCGTTAGGACCTCTTGCAGGTGGGTTCTAGCCCAAAGATACTGACCCCCTCGCGGCTGCCTGGGCCGGAAGCCCGAAACTTAAGCCGGTACGGGGTATCCATAAAAGCGCGATCATGCATTTGGAGAGACCGTGCCGCGCGAAATAAAAAAAGCCGACGAGCAATTGCGTCGGCTTTTTGTTGCAAAATCGGTAAGTCCAATAATGCCTTATGTGATGCGCTTAAGTCCAGTTATGGCACTTTTGGAGGTCATAATTGGGACAGAGCGTTTTAACTACAGCCGCTCGTGGCTCCGCACGAATCGCACTTCAAGCAAGTTCCGTTTCGGACGAGCGTGAATTGTCCGCAATCGCCGCACGCATCGCCTGCGTAGCCTTTTGCAACCGCCACACGTTGCAGCTCAGCCTTGGGCATCGAGGCAGACCCGGTTTGCACGGCGCCGCCGCTTCCGCCGCCCGTTACCGGCGAGTACTGTGGCGTGTTCGGTGTGTAGCTGTCGCCGGTTGGCGCGAGCTTCGGCGGTTCGATCGGCATGCCGGGATGAAGGTGCGAGCTCATCGGGTGCAGTTTTTGGTTGATCGCGTTTGCCTTGGGATCGTAGACATGCGTTTCGGCCTCTTCCTCGCCGATGTATTCCGGCTCGACGCCCATTGCATCCATATCCATTGAGGGCTGCACTTGCGCGAGTTCGTAGCGGCCAAGATAGCTCACGGCGACTTCGCGGAAGATGTAGTCCAGAATAGAGGTCGCCATCTTGATGTGATCGTGACCGACAACCGGACCGTTGGGCTCAAAGCGCGTGAAGGTAAATGCTTCCACGTATTCTTCGAGCGGTACGCCGTGTTGTAAGCCCAGGCTCACCGCGATTGCGAAATTGTTCATCAACGAGCGGAAAGCCGCACCTTCCTTGTGCATGTCGATGAAGATTTCGCCCAGCGTACCATCTTCGTACTCACCCGTGCGTAGGTACACTTTGTGGCCGCCGATGACGGCTTTCTGCGTGTATCCGCTGCGGCGGTGCGGCATGCGGCGGCGCTTGGCGATGTAGCGATACACCACGCGCTCCGCTATTTGCACCGGCGTTTGGTAGCCGGTTGCGATCGGCATGTCTTCCTCGTCGCCGCCGCCCAGGTCGTAACTGGCAGCGAGCGGCTGCGAGAGCTTGGAGCCATCGCGATAGAGTGCGACCGCCTTGATCATCCGCTCCCAGCTGTAGCGATAGGCTTCCTTGACGTCGGCCATCGAGGCATTCTGCGGAAGATTAATTGTTTTGCTAATCGCGCCCGAGATGAACGGCTGGGCAGCCGCCATCATGTCGACGTGCGCGAGCGGACGAATGAAGCGCGACCCGTGCTTGCCGCACGGTGTTGCGCAATCAAAGACACAGAGGTGCTCGTCTTTGAGATGCGGAGCGCCTTCCAGGGTCATGCGCCCGCAGATCACATCGGAGGCTTCGTCGATTTGCTGTTGCGTGAACTTGAGCACGTCGCGAAGAATCGAGATATTCCAATCCGCGAGTTGCAGATCCGTCATCCCGAGTTTCTCTTTGCAGAACTCATCTCCGAGCACAACGCGGTTGAAGACGAACGGCAGCTCGAACGCGCCACCCAGTCCGGATTCTACGCGCGCCAGCGCTTCGTCATCGAAGCCCTTGCTCCGTAACGTACCGCGATTAATATGCGGCGCCGACTCGAGTGAGGCCGTGCCCTTGGCGAAGAGTTCGATCTCTTGAATCTGGTCTTCACTGTAGCCGAGTTTGCGTAGCGCCGGCTCGACCGACTGGTTGACGATCTTAAAGTAGCCGCCGCCCGCGAGTTTCTTGAATTTCACCAGTGCAAAGTCCGGCTCGATGCCTGTCGTATCGCAGTCCATGACAAGGCCAATCGTGTTATGGGAGATGAAGCCGTTGGCCACATAGGTGACGTTTGCGGGTACTGAGAGATCATAGGTCAGCTGTTCGCCGCCATCTTCGTTGGAAGCGATTGAATCGTAGTAGAATTCGAGCGAACATGCCAGGCGATCGTCGTTCGTAGATTCGTGGAGCTGAGTTGCGAGATTTCTGGAGAGTGCGCCGGGATGGCGCTTATGGGAATTGTATAAGGCGCTCTTAGAGACCGCGCCCGCACCCACGAGTTCGCGAAAGGTCGTCTCTCCGATGTAGACATGGTCGCTCTTGCGGCCCTGCCACTCTTCATTGTGGCGAACCTTCGCACGTTTGCGCGAGCTCATGAAGCCGGCGACTTCCATAAACTTCTGCGTATACGAAATGTTCAAGACGCGCGTGCAGTGCGTGGTGGATTGTCCCGAGCCGGAGAGATCTTGCTTCGTCGTTGTCGGGACGCCGAGCGCGAGCAGCAGCGTCTTGACTTCCTCGCTGAACGGACGGCTAACAGTTGTCCATGTGGGAACCGCGTTGGTGACTGTCCCGTCAGCTTCATACAGTCCGCGAACGAAAGCGCCGTAACAAACCGAATCGTTTGTGGCGAGCACGGCGTCGGGGACGTGGGGAAGGTGGCCCTTACCGGAGTGTGTCTCATGCGGTGGGCGCTTCTTGAATCCGCAGGCTTCCCACCAGAGCGTGAGCGGCACAGAATTGACGGAGACTTCGATGTAACCGGTCTGCTGCGAGATCGTTGCTTCTAAATTGAACAAGCGACGAAGCAGCAAAACAAGATGATCGGCGACATCGAAATCGTCCTGGCTCACGCAGAAGCTAAGCCCCTTGCTGTGGAAGGACCCGTCGCCCATGAAGTAGCCGAGGAGTTCTGCGAGATCAGCATTCATCGTACGGGGTACGCGGGTCGTGTAGTCGCCGGTCCAATATTCTTCGCCGATATCCGGCAGGTTAACAACCTTTGGCGTGCCGATCAGCTTGCCGAGCGAGAGTGCGACGATGTCCTCCTCTGCGACCTCAGCCATGCGCTTCCATTCGAGATCGCCGGTCGCCGGATTGACGACCTTAATCCGATGCGTGAGTGTTCCTTGAATAACGTAGCCGCTCTTCGTGGTGATTTTGCGTGTTGGCTCGACACCGTTAATGAAGAATTTCGTCGCCTGCTGTTCGCCATCGTCAGTAAGCACGCGGAAATCCACATCTTGCCATTTCTCGCCGTTGACGTTGCCCAGCCGGTTGAGACGTACAAGGCCACGATCCGTTGTAACGAGTGAATCGCCGACAAGACATCCGGTTGGAGCGATCACGGTTACTTGAGCATTGCGGTAGCCAGCGACCTCGCCAATCGCAAGCGCGTCGTCCCACATCTTGCGAGCGAGTGCCCACGCGTTTTGCGTGAACAGCGTCGGTGCATGCGTGACGGGCTTAATGGTGAGTTTCTCGTACTCTTTGGCTTCCGCCTGATACGCTGCGCGGCGGTGATTGCGAATCACGCGCAACATCGGATCCCAGTTCTCTTCGTAGCGCGCGAAAGCACCGAGTTGTTGCGCCATCTCTGCCGAGCACTTATACGCGGCGCCCGTCATGAGTGCGGTGATGGCGGCGCACCAGCCAAAGCCTTCTTCGGAGTCGTACGGCAAGCCCATGCGCATGAGTAGCGTGCCCATGTTCGCGTAACCAAGGCCAAGCGTGCGATAGTCGAACGACTTCTGCGCGATGTTCTTGGATGGGAATTGCGCCATCAGCACACTAACTTCAAGGGTGAAGGTCCAGATGCGACACGCTTCTGCAAACCGATCCGCGTCGAACTCGAGTTTTTCATTCTCGAACTTCACGAGATTTAAGCTTGCAAGATTGCAGGCCGTATCATCGAGGAACATATACTCAGAGCACGGATTTGATGCGTTAATGCGCCCGTCGTTCGTGCACGTGTGCCACTCGTTGATGGTGGTGTCGTACTGCACGCCCGGATCTGCGCACTGCCACGCGGAGAGCGCGATATCTTCCCACAGTTGCTCGGCTGGAATCGTCTTTTGGACGGCGCCGGTGGTGCGGTTGGTCAGTTGCCAGTCTTCCCGCTTATCAAGTTTGGTGAAGAAGTCGTTCGGAATACGAACGGAGTTATTCGAATTTTGGCCTGAGACGGTACCGTAGGCTTTGCTATCCCAATTCGTATCGTAGGTCTCGATCGCGAGCTCTTTGTAGCCTTGCTTCGCAAAATCGAGCGCGTACTGAATGTTGGCCTGCGGGATACCGGCATTGAGCGCACCGCGCATCGCAGCCTTCAAACCGAGATTGACGGCCGGATCGAGCCGTGCCGATTCCGGAAGGTGCTCGTCGTTTGCTGCATGCATCACGGCGTTAAGGTGCTTCTCGCAGGCAATCGACCCGGCAACCAAGTCGGAGACTTTCTGCTCCTCCTTGACTTTCCAAAGCACGAACTCTTCGATATCCGGATGATCTAAATCAAGGCACACCATCTTAGCCGCGCGGCGCGTGGTGCCACCGGATTTGATTGCGCCGGCAGCTCTGTCGCCGACACGCAAAAAGGACATGAGTCCAGACGACGTGCCGCCGCCGGAAAGTTTTTCGCCTTCGCCGCGGATTTGTGAGAAGTTCGAACCGGTGCCCGAACCAAATTTAAAGATACGCGCCTCGCGCACCCACAGGTCCATGATTCCGCCTTCATTGACTAAATCATCGCTGACGGATTGGATAAAGCACGCGTGCGGCGCTGGATGCTCGTATGCATTGATGCTGCGTGTGAGCTCCAGCGATTTGGGATCGACAAAATAGTGACCTTGCGCCGGGCCCGCAATTCCATACGCCCAATGCAAACCGGTGTTGAACCATTGCGGCGAATTCGGTGCGCCGATCTGGCGCGCGAGCATGGCTTGCATCTCGTCGTAGTAGGTGCGTGCGTCTTCTTCGGAATCGAAATAACCGTTTTTGAAGCCCCAATAGGTCCAGCAACCCGCTAAGCGATTAAAAACCTGACGTGCATCGAGTTCCATCGTGAACTCGGCGCCATCGGCGGGTTCCGATCGCCACAGCCACTCCGGAACGCCGTCTTCGGCGATTCGCTTGAGCTCGGTCGGTACGCCCGCCTTACGAAAATACTTCTGTGCAAGGACATCGACGGCAACTTGCGTCCAACCGGTCGGAACCATTGCATCTTTTGCCTCAAACACCACGCGGCCGTCCGGATTGACGATGCGCGAGGTGCGTGGCTCGAATTGAACACCGGCATAGGTGTTGCCGGGCGCCGAATATATGCGGCGAAACTTCATGGAAGCTCCTTAATCCTCGTGTGGGGGAGGACTCTAGTACTTAAGCGGTTAGCGGTCGAACACCTGTTCGACGAGGACCCCAGGTGCTGCTGCTCAGTACATGATATTGTACTACTGGGCTGGCTCAGATACAATATCTAGTGTAAGGGTCCTTGTGATAAACGTGTGGACAGGGCCAGTTTGTTGCGAATAGGAGGGCCCTACCTGTGGACTGGCTTTACCGCTGGCGAACGTACTGTGCATAGGTCCGGGGATAGTGAGGAGAACTTCCCTACTGCCTTAAGGAGATGCGGGCTGCAGTAACCCCAAACCGGAGGCGGTGCGGACCAAAATTTCCTCTCGATTGTTGATCGCGTATGCCGCCGGCTGGCCAAGGTTCCGAAGAACTCCCGCGCGATAAATGAAACTGCCTGAAGGCTGATAGCTGCCAACGACCGTTCCGGCCTCCGAGATCCCTAGGGAGGTGCCATAACGGGCGGAGAGGCGATGCGCTCGCCCGTCCATCCAGAGAACCGGAGAGCCGCTCGGTTTTCCGCCGCGTGCCGTAACTACGGTGCTATGCGGGCCGCTGAGGATGGTGTACGAACCACCCGTTAGGCCAACACGATCGTCGCCCACGGCTACGCCGCGAGCGTTAATCGCGAATGCAATTCCAGGACCGAGCGTCTTAGGAGATGAGCCGTTCCACAAGGCTGCGTGCGCCTGCTGACCGTCGCGATTAAGGTTATCGGGAATCGTTTTACCGTACATCGTACCGAAATATCCCGAAATAAAACGGCCTGCCATTGCGGTCGCGATCCCGTCTCCAACCCGAGTCAACCGCTTTCCGTCTAGCAAAAATGTTTGTGCCAGTTGATACTTTGGATCGCGCTCTTGCGCGTCGAAAATGATGAACCCACTGCTGTAATCGCCGGTCAATAACACGTGCTCCGGCGAGGAAGCGGCCTCGACCGTAAAATCGGACGGTGAATCGGTATCGCTAAGGTGATAGTCGGCAACCACGGCCCAGCCGGAGCTGCCCCACCGAAATACAGCCGTCGCGTTCCCGCTGTATGCGCCGGAAAAGGAATTGTCGACTGTAACAAACGGTGTGCCGTCGTCGGCTAGAACCACGTTGCGAAAAGAGGCGTCGGGAAATTCCACACGCCCGTTCGGTCCAATGCTGTGTTGGCGCACCGACCTTGCAAGGAGTGCATCGCTGGGTAGTACCAGCGCAACACGAGAACCGTCGCGCCTCCAGACGATAATACGATTTGCTCCTCTGTATTGCGGTCCTCGAACTGCGAGCGCCGCAACCATCCCGTTGGCGGCAAGAGAAAAGTCCGTACGCCCGGAATCAAAAGCATTTGGATACGCGTGGAACAGTGAATACCCGGTGGGCAACGCCAGGTTCTTTAGGGTGTATCCGTGATTCGCGCCGATCAGCACGAGAGCCAAGATAACGACGAGTTTGCGCATATGCATCTCTACGAAGTCTGGGCTTTACCTGTGACGGCCTGCTTTGCGAGGAGAGTCAGCAAGCGCCGAGCAAGAGGCTAAAAATGTTCGGACCGACCGATCGCGACTCGTTTCACAATGTCTCGCTAGCAGAGCGGGCACGGCAGGGGATACGCGGGTCTCATTCTCCACTTGGACAATACCATGGGTTGTCTGCGCCTGCGTAACATGAAAGAAAAAGTCGTTTTCTGTTGGAGCGGGGGAAAAGATTCGGCACTCGCGCTCCACAAAATCATGCAAGACGATCGCTACGAGGTCGTCTCGCTTCTAACCACGTGTAACGCAAAATTTCAACGCATTTCCATGCATGGCGTTCGGATCGGTTTGGGAGAAGAACAAGCGCGCTCGATCGGGCTTCCGCTGGAAATAATTTTCTTGAGCGAGCGCGGTTCCAATGAAGAGTATCAACAAAAAATGACCCAGTCGCTGCTCGCGTACAAGGCGCGCGGCATCACCGCGGTTGCATTCGGGGATATTTTTCTGGAAGATCTCAAAGCCTGGCGCGAAGAGAATCTCGCAAAGGTGGGGCTGCGTGGAATCTTCCCCCTTTGGAAAGTGGACACGCGCGAATTGATAACCGAGTTCGTGGAGCTTGGCTTCGGATCGGTGATTTGCTGCGTCAATGATGCGTATTTGGACGAGTCGTCGCTGGGCCGTACGATCGATGCGGATTTCATTCACACTTTACCGGCGGACGTCGATCCATGCGGTGAATACGGGGAGTTCCATTCCTTTGCGTTTGCGGGCCCAATCTTTAAAAACACAATCGCCTACGCGCTTGGTGAGAGCGTGTACCGGCCGCTTGAGGTCACGCATCCCGGTGCAAGCACCCCGCTAGATTGCCATCTGCCGCAACCCCGCGCCGCAAAGGGTTTTTGGTTTTGCGATCTCTTACCGGTGCGAGGAGACTGAGCAAGCGCCGGGCAAAAGCTTAAAAATGTTCGGACCGGACCGTTTTGCCCCACGCCTCCACAACGTCTCGCTCGAAGAGCTGGCCGGCCAGGGCATTCGCGGCCTCATTCTCGATCTCGATAACACTATGGTCGCCTACCGCCAGTCTGAAATTGTCGCCGACCATCTGAGTTGGGTGCAAGACGCGCATGACCGCGGCTTCAAAATGGTGATGCTCTCCAATAATTTTACGGACCGCGTGTCGGCCGTTGCCGCGCAGTTGCGCATCGATTGTATCCCGAACGCCCTCAAGCCGTTACCAACCGGCTTTTTGCGGGCAAAAAAGATATTAGGTCTGCGCAGCCGCGAAATCGCCGTCGTCGGCGATCAACTGTTCACCGATGTGCTGGGAGCAAAACTGCTGGGCTTCTATACGATTCTCACTGAGCCGATCGAACCGCATGATTTTGCGATCACCCGGGTTTTCCGGTTTTTCGAGCGTCTACTTTTGCCGGGACGGCATCCGTCATGATGAAGCTGGCGCTGATCGGCGATCCTGTGGCCCACAGCCGCAGTCCGGAATTGCACAAGAAATTCTTGCGCGAAGCCGGCATGGATGGCGAGTATCAAACGATCCGCGTGCCGCGCGGGAATGTGATCAACGTCGTCCGGCGCATGCGGCTGGACGGCTTCACGGGAATTAATATCACGAGCCCGCTTAAAGAAGAAGCGGTGCGCGCGTGCGACGTGCTCAATGAAGATGCCACCATGGCGCAAGCCGTCAACACCATTTATTTCGGGCGCAAAATCTACGGTGCGAACACGGACGGCATCGGCGCCCGCATGGCGCTCGAGACACTTCTGGGGGAGTCGGTGAGCCTCTCGCGTGTCGGCGTCCTGGGCACGGGTCCGACCGCGCGTGCAATTCTCGCGCAGCTGCACGAAACAGATGCATACACATTTATTTGGGGCCGCGACACTGAAAAGACGATCGCGCTTTGCGAGCGATTCGAGTGCCAAATTTGGCCGGCCAATCCACCAGAGATCGTCATTTCGTGTTTGCCGCCACGAATTGCCCTCCCGCCGCCGCTGCGTGAAGACGTCATCAAAGCCGACATCGTCATGGATGTAAATTACGGAACGCGTGCGACTTTGGAGCGGCATCTCGAACGCGAGGTCGTTAAGGGCGATATGATGCTTGAAGCGCAAGCGCGCGCCTCGTTTGATTTCTGGCTCGCGCATGTGGAAGAAGTTATCTAGCAAATCGCTGCAACGCGGTAGCCACTTCGTCTTTGGTGTACCCGCGATGTGCAAGCGTTGCAATAAAATGGGTCACGGCTTCTTGTAACAAGCGGGTACGCGTGCGCTTATCACTTGGGGGAACGTGCGAAGCAACATGCGTGCCGCGCCGCCCTTGGCTGGTGAGCCAACCCTGGTCTTGGAGGTCGGCGTACGCACGTGCGACTGTATTTGGAGCGACGCCAAGATCGCCCGCTAATTGCCGCACCGTCGGCAAAGCATCGCCCGCGCGCAATTCCCCGCGTTCGATGAAAGCGCGCAACTGATCGATGATCTGCTGAAACGGCGGCGTCTCGAGATCCGGATCAACCGCTAAAAAAACTTCAGTCACAGCGGACAGGGCCTGACAAGCGCTCAAGCCTTCTCACGTACCGCGCTTCCCAGGCCCACAGGCACCCCCACACAAGGAGCGCAGCAAGTCTCACGATGCGTAGTCCGGGCGTCACCACGCTCAGTTCGGCATTCACGAACGCAGTGAACACCATGATGCTGCCCACCGCGAGGACCGCAGTGATTCCGGTGCGCCGGGACCGGGTCGTGCGATCTTGCGTTCGTTCCAGTTGTATGTCCGTGCCCACAAGCTGCATAGGCGCGGTGGCGATACGCCACGCGATGACCACCATGACGATCGCGCAAAGACCAACGAGTAGTGCGGCGGGACGCTGATATGCAAAAATTACGTACGGCGTTAACATAAAGACTGAGGCGGCGGAAATCGCAATCCAAAGCGTGGGGACCACGTCCACAGCTTGGCGTCGCGCAAGGGATGCTACCCTCCGCCGTTGCGCGCGTTCCTCGCGAATGAGATAGACGCCCGCCATTGCAAGACAGAGTAAACCGTAGGCGACGACGGGCGAGATAAGGCCCAAGCCTACCAGCGTCCCAATGAGGATCGCACTCGGCACCAGGACGGCACGCTGCCCACGCGTGCCACGTACGGCATAAACTGCGGCCACGATGACCGCCACTGCGCCGATGGTAAGCTGCTCTAAAACACTCTCCGTATGCATTGTATTACATACCTAACACAAATGGCTACTTTGTGTCAACGGATTGATACAAAGCTAGCTCAACGTTCGCCGCACCGGTAACAAAACCGAGATCGCCTTGCCACCGGCACCGTTGCGCTGCACCCTCAAGCCGCTGCCTAAGGCGTGAATGATGAACAACCCGCGGCCCTCTTCACTCAGCGGACCGGGCGGTTTCAAATCGTCGTGATCGAACGAAATGCCTTTGTCGTGAACGCTGAGCGTTGGAGATTGCGCCGTCCAATCGATATCGATGTGCACGGGACCCGGCGCGTGATCGACCGTGTTGGCAATTAATTCCCCGATGATCGATTCGACCGCAAACAGGTCCGGCTTGCCCGTTGCGGTGCGCCGCACGTACTCGACAACTTGGCGCCGGGCGCGTTGTGCTGCATCTGCGTCGGACGAATTGAAATCCCACGACATCCCGAAGGGCCGGTTTTGAATAGAGCTCACGCCCCCCGAGTTGTGAGCGCCCAAGAACCGAATTGCGAGGATAGCGACGTCATCATTTTGCTTGCGGTGTACGAAGGTCAAATCGTGAATGCGCAGGGCGGGCATGTCGCCTTCCGTGGCGGTATAAACAGTTTGCACGGCTTTGAGGAGGCGTTTTTCACCGTCTACAATCTTGCGCTCGGATTCCGTAATTCCGTCTGTATAGAGCACCAAAAGCGAACCCGGTTGCGGGTGGAACGTTTGGTTTGAAACATCGAGAGACTCTTGAATGCCTAAAGCCAAGCCGCCATGCTGCAAGAGGGTGGTTCCCTGTGCATCTGCGAGGACCGGAGGTGGATGTCCGGCACACGCGTAGGTGACGCTTTTCCCATCCGCATCGATAATGCCGACAATGGCCGTTGCCATAATCGCGTCTTGGAGAAGAAGAACGCGGTTCACGTTGTTCAGAATGACGGACGGATCGGCGCTGCCCAGCGCCGCGCCAAAGATATTCTGGCGTATTTTGCCCATCGTTAAAGCGGCCTCGAGTCCGTGCCCGGCGACGTCGCCGATGGAAAAGACCAGCTTGCCGTCTGGAAGTTCAAAAGCATCATACCAATCGCCGCCGACTTGCGCATCGTTCTCCGCGGGCAGATAAACCGCATCAAATGAGACGACCTTTGTAACGGGAAAGGCTTTGGGAATAAAGACTTGCTGCAGCGTCTGCGCGATTTCATCCTTGCGCCGCATCGCTTGTTTTTGTTCGTCGATATCCGTATTGGTGCCGTACCATTTGATGATTTGGCCAGTGTCATTTTCGACGGGCAAGACACGCGTCAAGAACCAGCGGTACGTCCCGTCGCGCCCGCGCAGCCGGAACTCCATCTCGAAGGGGCTGCCGGTATGAATGGAGTGGGGCCAGCGTTCCATTACAACGGGTAAGTCTTCGGGGTGGTGAACCTCTTGCCAGCCCCAACCCTTTGCCTGCGCGTGGCTTTGACCGGTGTACTCGTACCAGCGGTGGTTGTACCAATCAATTGCCCCGTCTGGCTGCGCCGTCCAAACAATTTGCGGAATCGCTTCGGCGAGCACCCTCAGTTTGGCTTCGGAATCTTGCAGCCCGGCAAGCGCGAGCCGCATATCTTGCGCCGCTTGTTTTTCGTTCGTGGCGGCCGCCGTCTGCGAAGCCACAAGTCGGACGATGGCAAGATCGTGCTCGGTGAAATTGGAAGGCTTCCGGCGGCCGACGCCGATCGTACCGACACAAACACCGCGATTCATAACCGGAACGGAGAGTGCAGAACGTAGGCGCAACACCTTGCCAAGGTTGCGCATGGCGGGCGCACAGGTCTCGATGTCTTCGTAGATCAGAGCCGCGCCTTCGAGCAGGCGTTCGATGCCGTCGACTTCGTTGTCGCGCATGCGCGCGGCGCGGACTACCGGATTGGAGTCTGTCGTGGCATGCGAGATGTTCCATACACCGCTTTCGCGATGCGTGAACCAGGCGTAGTCGACATCGAGGATGCGGGCAATGCCCGCGACGGCTTCGCGTTCGAGATGATCCGGCGTGCCTGCGAGAGTTAGCCGCCGCGCAACCTCACCGATTTCCCGGTACTCCTCGACTGAACTCGAATCCAGCATTCCCCGAATATATGCCGTCAGAAATGTGCCAAGGCGGATAAAGTACCGTTCGCGATCCTGCGGTTCGAGCAGTTCCGGAATGCAGCCGAAGAACAGGCGGTTGCGCAAATCCTCAAGCTCGCGAATGACGCGGTGAAATTGCACGTGTTGCGATTGGAAGAAATGCGCGGACGCCATTCCTGCGTGCCAGCCGCTCTGGAACATATCAGCTCCGGGCCAGCTCTCGAGCAAAGTCTGATAAATATCCATGAAGCGATCGGGAAAACTCTGCGGAATTTTGGCTTCAGTAAAAAGGGCGTTGGCCTGCAGGCGTACAAGCGCGGTGGAGTCAGCAAGGCGCCGTGCGATTCGCTCGTCGATTTCGACATTCGTCCTCTCGGTGTCCACGGAGTACTCGTTCAATCCGCGAAGTGAAATGCCATGTTACCGCTTGATCTTACGAGCGCTGCGCCGCGTAGCGCGTGGGAGCAGCTCGACGGACTCTACCTCATGCCGCGTACCATCGACAAGCTCCGTGCGCAACTCCCAGGCGGCAAAACCGGGACCTACCTCACACATCAGGGATTCAGCAAAGCCTTGATGCGGATCATTCATGTCGAGGAGGGGCCTCTTCGCGAGGCCGTCGCGAAGGCGGATTCTGAGGACGTGACGGATGAGCTCAGGGAAGTGTTCGACGACTTTTACAGCGATCGGCCGCCGGAGCTAAGGAATTTGTTCGACATCCTGGATCGGGACGATAACCGCCATTTTCCCCAAAGAGCGCGCAGGCTCTAGGAACCTCGCCCGCCTGGCCGATATAGTAAGGAATGAGGATGTCTCGTGGCGGCCACACCCCGCCCGATTAACGAGGCCGCGCGCCTCGCAGCCTTGCGCCGTTACTCCATTTTGGATTCGGGCCCGGAGGCTGCCTACGATGCGCTTGTAAAGCTTGCCGCGAATATTGCCGGCACGCCTATTGCCCTCATCTCCCTTGTAGACGAAGACCGGCAATGGTTCAAGGCGGTTTATGGGCTCGAAGGGGTAACCGAGCTTCCGCGCGATGCCGGGTTCTGCGCAAACACGATCCTGTACGCGGACGTCTTCGAAATCCACGACGCGCGTGAGGATTCCCGGTTCTCCGGCGACACGCTCGTCGCAGGCGACCAGCACATTCGCTTTTACGCTGGGGTACCACTCACAACAGACGACGGTTTTGCACTGGGCGCGCTCTGCGTCATGGACCGGCACGTCGGTTGGCTTAGCGGAGATCAGACGCAGCAGCTCAAGCTCTTAGCGCGTGCCATCGTGGATCTAATTCAGACGCGCGCGCAGGCCGAGCCCGGCTACGATACGCTTAGCGTCCTTTCGGGCGCGCTGGAAGACGCCGCGGAAATTATGATCGTTGCCGATGCGACGGTGCCGCCGGAGGGCTGGCCAAAAATTCTCGCGGTCAACAACGAATTTGTGCGCCAGCTGGGCTACGAAAAACAAGAAGTCATCGGCGAGACGACTGCCATCCTTTTTGGCGACGATACGGATCCACGTACGATCGAAACGATTGCGGGAGCTTTGAGCGAGAGAGAAGCTTCGCTGCAAGAATTCATCGCCTATCGTAAGGACGGCTCGTCGTTTATCATGGAGACGCATAGCCGCGGCGTCTTCGATTCCGCGGGGCGGTATTTAAAGCGCGTCATCCTCGCGCGCGACGTTACGGATCGCCGCGACAGCGAGGCGGAGCTGCGCGCACTACGCGCGCTCATCGACGAAGCGACGGACTTCATCTTCACGACCGATGCGACGCCGACATGGCTGGGCGGGCCGTTCGTTACCTATGTGAACAATGCGCTGCTGCGAGCGACGGGTTATACGGCCGAGGAGCTTGCGGGGAAGTCCCCGAGTTTTCTCTACGGCCCCGACAGCGACAAGAATGTCATCCAGGCGCTGATCACCCATATCGATAACACCGAAGCGGCCGGCTACGAGATCGTTATTTACAAAAAGGACGGAACGCCGTTCTGGGTGGAGTTCAACGGCCGCCCGATCCTCGATCCGGCTACCAACAGCCCGCTGCATTGGATCGCAGTCGGTCGCGATATCACTATCCGCCGGCAAACGCAGCAACAATTAGCCGTCCTGTCCACGGCCATTGAAGCGGCAAACGACTGCATCGTCGTTTATGAAGTAGATCCCCACCGGGACAACGCCTTCCGCGTCGTGTTTGTCAACGACGCGACGGTTGCGCAGTCTGGTTTTACCCGGGAGGAACTCATGAACGGGCCGACCGGTAGCGGGCCCGATACCGACGAAGCAGCGGTTGCCGAATTCCGTGCCTCGCTGGGCGAGGGCGATGCAGCGCGTGCGCGCTTGCGCCTCTATCGCAAAGATGGGTCGGCGTATTGGGGAGAAATAAGCGCGCAGCCGATCAAGAATTTCCGCGGTGAAATAACGCATATTGTTTCGATCGAGCGCGACGTTACAGATATGATGGAACGCGAGCAACAACTGCAGAGCGACAACGAGACGCTCTCGGCGCTCATGCAAATCTCACGCGAACTCTTCGGCGTCTTAAGCTCCGAATCGCTGCGCGCTACGTTTCTTTCTGGGATCCAATCGCTCACCGGCATCAAGCCGCTTGAGCACGTGGGCTTAATCGCCACCGCGGACCCATTTTTGCAGCGGGCTTCCACGTCGAAGGTTCCCGTGGTGGACCGTTCCCGCCACCGCGCCGCATTCTCGATTTCGGGAACCTCGGACGCACCGCCGGCGGTGGTTGAAATCAACGCTGCTGCCTTGGAACGCAGGCTCGAACGCAACGTGATTCTCGCCCTGCAGTTGCTCGTTCAAAATTATCGGACCGCTTCGCAAAACACCGCGCTCTATGAGGAAATCGAAGACCGCCGGGCCGCGGTTATCGAGCTGAACCAAACCAAGAGCGACCTGATCGCCATGCTTGCACACGATTTCCGCGGACCTCTTACCTCGATCATGGGCTTCTCTGAGCTCCTTCGCGCGGAAGACCTGCCGCGTGATGAACAAGAAGACTTTCTCGATACCATTATCTCCTCCGCGCAGCGCTTGAGTAGCCTCGCGAACGATACCCTTGCGATGTCGAATTTGGAAGAAAACGAGCTCTCCCTCGTGATCGAGCCGGTCGACTATGTCGCGCTCGCAAATAAGGCCGCAGAAATCTACGGGGAAGAGCGGACAATTACGATTACGGCCGATCCACCGAAGATCACCGGCCGCGCGGACCGCGCACGTTTGCGCCAAGTCTTCGATAACTTGATCGGGAATGCGGTCAAGTATTCCCCCGAAGGCGGCGATGTGTGCGTCGAGTTGCGCAAGATTGATGACCGTATCGAGATTCGCGTGAGCGATCGGGGCATCGGCATCCCGGGCAATGAGATCGACCGCATTTTCACGCGTTTTTCGCGCGCCAGCAATGCGCGCGCTTCCGGAATCTCCGGCACGGGCTTCGGCCTGTACCTCACGCGCCAAATCGCCGAACGCCATGGCGGCACCGTCCACGTCGAAAGCGTCTTAGGCAAGGGCAGCACGTTTGTGATTGAACTTCCCGTCACGAGCGGCGTCACCGGCCAGCGTCTGCGGGTTCTGCTGGGAGATCACGCCGGCAATATCCGCTCCTTTACCGCGCACACTTTGCGGAGCAACGGGTATGCGGTCAAGGTCTGCGAGACGTGGCGCGAGCTCGAGCATGAACTGAGCGTGCAGCCCTACGACCTTGCCGTGGTAGACGTCGAAACATTCCGCACCGGCGTTCCGACCGTCCAGCGTTTCCTAGATGCAGCAAACGCAACGAGCGTTCCCGTTATTGTCATTGGTGCCAAACGGAGCGAACAGCTCGAAGGCTATGCCGCAACGCTCGGTAAGCCGTACCTTGCCGCCGACTTATTGGCGACCGTGCATCGTTTGGATTCCCAAGTACTTTCGCGCGTGAGGCCAGGCGCGAAAACTGCGCCGGCACAGCCCTAGCTACGTACGCGCCCCGGGGCGGTAGAGGAAGCGGCGCGCCCGCTCCCCGACAACGCAGCAAGCCACCTGCAAGAGATTGTGCCGTTTTGCCAAGCCGAAGCGGCTGGCCGGGATCGTAACTTGTATATGAAAACCTTGGCCGGTTCGTTGGAGCGAGAAAGGCACGTCGCACTTATCGGACAGAGCCAAACGCAATTCCGTGATCCCATGCTCGGTTGCGGCGGTCTGCTGTGAGAAAACGTGAAGGACCCAGCCCTTTAAAGTTGTCTCCAGCTCTACGGTCGTCGCTTGTGAATCGTGCGATATGATTGTTTGAAGAACTTCGCCGATCAACATCTCCGCAGCGAAACGCTCGTCCTCGCCGGATGCCTGCCGGCCGATTTCCCCTGCGATGGAGCGCCGGGTATCCTGCACTTGCTCGGCAGTCCCGGTGTCAAGGGCCCAGCGATAGATCTTCTTCATAGCTATACTAAATATCGGCGCAAAGAGTGCATCCCCGTACAAAGTAGACGCTTGCAAGCTTGTGATCGACCAATTCGGAGAGGGGGAGATTCGAACTCCCGAGACGCTTTCACGTCTGCTCGCTTTCCAAGCGAGTGCATTCGACCACTCTGCCACCTCTCCGCGGACGGGGCCAGCGCCCCCGGTTTTAGGCCGTGTTGCGCGGTGCCTGCTTGGGCAGCGCCGCAAGCATGGTCTCGAAGTCTTCTTCCGGCAGCGGGCGGCCGAAGAAATACCCTTGCGCGTACAAAACGCCGCAGTCGCGTAAGAAATCGGCTTGGCCTTGAGTCTCGACGCCCTCGGCAACGATATCGAGATTCAAGGCGTGGGCCATCGCGGTGATCGCAGACACGATCGCCATGTCGTTTGCGTCCGCCGGAATATCGCGCACGAACGATTTATCGATCTTGAGCAGGTCGAGCGGAAAGCGCTTGAGATAGCTTAAGCTGGAATAGCCCGTTCCGAAATCATCAAGCGAGAGGCCGCACCGCATGCTCTTGAGCTGACGCATCACCCCGATGCTGTCCTCGGCGTTGTGCATCGCGACGCCTTCGGTGATCTCTAAATCTAAATCTCCAGGATTAAGCCCGGACTGTTTGAGCGCATCGGTGATCATGCCAAACAGATTGTGATGCAAGAACTGCCGGCTCGAGAGATTAACCGCCAGCCGCAGGTTACGTCCGTGCGCATCCTGCCACGCCTTGACTTGTTTGCACGAGGTGCGCAACACCCACTCACCAAGTTGGATGATGAAGCCGCTGCTTTCCGCCTGCGGGATGAATTGATCGGGAGCAGTCATTGTATTGTCGCGCTGCGGCCAGCGGCAGAGCGCTTCCATTCCGACCAGGTCGCCGGTCTGTAAGTTCATGACGGGCTGATAGAATATACGAAACTCCCCATAGCTTAAAGCGTTGGAGAGGCGCTGATGGAAGGGAAGCATCCGGTAACTCAAGAGTATTCTTCCTTTAGGCGGCAAAAACAGGCGATCCTCGCCGCTTCCTCTGCGAGATCTGTCTGCAGAAAAGCATCCTCGAGCGTGCCGCTCACGCAGCTCAACCCATGGCGCTCCATCAGAACGTTGTCGAGACCCGAGGCGAAGGCCGCGCCCACAATGTGGGCAAGGTCGGCGGAGCCCGCGGGGCGGTAAGGTGTGAAACCGATATCGCGCAACGTTTCCCGGGCGCCTACCGTGTCGCGGGGAAAAACCGTTCGCATTTTTGACCAAACGACGCAGAAGGTCGGATGCGTATGCACGACAACGCGAATCGACGGGCGTGCGCCATAGGCCGCAAGGTGCAGCGGAAGTTCGCTGGTGGGACGCTGCGCCGGATCGGCCGGCCTCCCGGCGAGATCGCAGCGAACGAGTTCGCTTGCATCGAGATTGCGCAGCGATTGTCCGGATGGCGTCGCTAAGATCGTCTGCTCATCAAGACGAACGCTCAGATTGCCGCTACTGCCCATTACCAGACGCCGGTCCCACAGTTCGCGCCCATATGCAACGAGTTCGCGACGCGCGCGCTTCTCGCCCATTGTAGTAACTTTAGATCCCCGCAGGGTGCCAGATCGTTTTGATTTCGCAATATGAAGCGATGTCGTCCAAACTCTGAGCGGTTGGCTCAAACCACTCTTTGCGGCCTTGCTTGTGCCACAGCCGGGTGCGCTTGACGTTTTCTGCTGCAAAGCGTTGCATTTCGACCGTGAAGGCGGCATCATTGTCCGCAAATGCGAGGGCGTTGACGTCCATATGACGGGCTAGATGGGGCGCGACTTCGCTACGGTGGCCTGTCAAGATATTTATGACGCCGCCAGGCAAGTCGCACGTGGCAAGCGCTTCCGCAAACGTCATCGCGATGCGCGGATCCTTCTCGGATGCGAGCGCGACCACTGCGTTACCGGCAACAACCGGCGGAAGAATGGTGGAGATCAACCCTAAGAGCGCAGGCTCATCGGGCGCAAGCAGCGCGACCACGCCCATCGGCTCGGCGCTCGAGAAGTTAAAATGCGGACCACCAACCGGATTGCGCGTAGAAAGCAGCGCAGCGAACTTGTCGCACCAGCCGGCGTACCAGACGGTGCGGTCGATGCTTGCCGTCATTTCGTTGCGCGCATCGGCTTCGGAAAGTTTGGAGCCTTCCCGGAGACGCGCAACAAATTCTTCTTGGCGCGCTTCCAGCATTTCCGATAGACGGTAGAGGATCAGTCCGCGCGTCCCCGGTGCGAGGGCCGCCCATTTTCCCTGCGCAGAGCGTGCTGCGACCACCGCGTCGCGCGCATCTTTGCGGGAAGCCCGCGCCACGTTCGATCCGAACTCTTCACCGTCCCATAGGGGATCGCTATGCCCCGATTCCGAGCGTACGAAGGCGCCATTGATATACAGTTTATACATTTTGCGAACGGCGAGACGAGTCTCTTCTTTAGGCACGAAGCTGCCTACGACGTCATGGATGCCTGACCCTCGGAGGCATGTGGGGCCGGCCGCAAAATAGGCGCAGGCATGTCCCGGGTGATAATTGCGGAGCCGTTTGCCGAGAGCGGCCAGGATGTCTTGCGCAAAGCCGGCGTCGACGTCGTTTCGTGCGTTGGTTCGGATCGTGCGGCGTTGCTAAAGGAATTGCGCGATGCGGATGGCTTGATCGTGCGTTCCGAGACCCGAGTCGACCGGGAATTACTTGATGCCTCTGCGGCGCTGCGTGTCGTCGGACGCGCCGGCGTCGGGGTGGACGCAATCGATGTGTCCGCCGCAACCGAAGCGGGCATCGTGGTCGTGAACACCCCGGCGGCAAACACAATTGCTGCAACGGAGCAAACCTTCGCGCTGATGCTCGCCCTGATGCGGCACACGCCGCAAGCCTATGCTTCGATTAAGGCGGGGCAGTGGAAGCGCGCGCCCTTCATCGGGAACGAACTCTATGAGAAGACGCTCGGCATCGTGGGCCTCGGCCGCATAGGCGGCGGGATTGCGACGCGAGCGCAAGCCTTTGGGATGCGGGTGATCGCCTGCGATCCGTTCATCTCCCCATCGCGTGCACAAGGGCTCGGCGTCGAGCTGCTTTCCTTAGAAGAGATGCTCGCGCGGACCGATATCCTCACCTTGCACGTTCCGCTCAACGAACAAACAACGCGCATGATCAATGCTGCGCGCATCGGCGCAATGAGAGAGGGTGCGGTCCTAATAAACTGCGCGCGCGGCGGCATCATCGACGAAGCTGCGTTGCTCGCTGCTTTAGAATCGGGATACGTGCAGGCGGCCGCAATCGACGTGGTCGAGATCGAACCGCCTCTCGCAAGAAGTACCGGAGCCGCGCTGCTCGCGCATCCGTCTGTGATTGCAACACCGCACTTAGGTGGTTCGACGCACGAGGCACTAGCGCGAATCGCGACCGAGCTTGCGGCCGACTTGGTGAACGTCTTGCAGGGTCGTCCAGCCGATGGTGCAGTCAACGCTCCCGCGCCACATGGCGCCGAAGCGGAAAAACTGCGCCCATATGTGGACCTCGCGTATCGCCTCGGCGTCTTGCATCCGCAACTGGGATCCCCGGCACAGCTCATGCCGGTCGTCATGACGCTGCAGGGCGAGATTGGAGAACTGGATAGCCGGCCGCTCATCACCGCATTCCTCTCCGGACTCTTGCAGCGTACGACCGACCGCCGCGTGTCAATCGTTAATGCAGAAGCAATTGCCCGGGAGCGTGGCTTGGAAGTTGAAGTTCGTTCGCGCGGGGCGCGCGATTCGTTTGCATCATCATTGGCAATCACCGCAGGCTCGCATTCCCTCGTCGGGACATCACTTCACCACGGATTACGCATCGTCGAGATAGACGGATTCGAGGTCGATGCCAATCCCAGCGGCTCCATGCTCCTTACGCACCACAGCGACGTGCCGGGCATCATCGGGCGCGTCGGTATGATCTTGGGAGATGCGGGACTGAATATTTCAACCATGCAAGTTGCGCGGTCGACCGAGGGTGGTGAGGCGATCATGGTTCTTTCGGTTGATCGCGCGCCGGACTCGCGAACGCTCAAGGCGCTTGCGCTCGTTCCCGCAATTCGTTCTGTCCGGTCGCTCGAGATCTAAACGTATGCCAAACGTGTTTCTGGCCCGCCATGGTGAGACGACCTGGAATGTCGCGGGACGCTATCAAGGAAGGCTGGAGTCGGAGCTCTCTCCCATGGGCCTCGCCCAAGCGCAAGCGCTGGCGCAGGCAATGAAGTCGTATGCGATCGGACGGATTATCAGCAGCCCTTTGCGGCGCTGCTTGCAAACGGCAGCGCCCACGGCCGCGGCATTCGGAGGCGATGTAGAAGAAGAACCACTCTTGTTAGAAATTGCCCATGGTCTTTGGGAAGGGCGCTATCGCGACGAACTCGCACAGAACGATCCCGAACGCTACCGCCAATGGCGCAGCGAACCGCACGTTGTTTGCTTTGAGGGTGGTGAGAGCGTGGTCGAGGTGTTGCGCCGCTGGGAAGCGTTTGCGCGCAGTTTCGCGCCCGAATCGGACACGTTACTGGTGACGCATGATGCCGTCGTTCGCGTCGCGCTCGTCGAGCGCTTACACCGGAATCTTGCTTCCTTTTGGGAAGGACGCGTGCTCAATGGCGCTTATGCTTGGTTTGTGGTCGAAGATGGCAAGTGGGAACTGCGCTCTGAATGCGTGAGCAGCCATCTCACCGGAATCCTTGCGGATGGCGGCCGTCAAGCTTTGTAAGGGGCAGAGATTTACAATTTGCTAACTAAAAGTGGAGGTCGATCGTCGGCCGAATGACATGAACACGCATCGTTCCGTCTATGGACGCGAAATCATAGTCGATCTCGAGGATAACGTGTTCGTTCGGTTTCGCGCGCAGACCGAGAGAACCCGAGATTCCATGCCGCAAAATTGCAGGTACGAAGATCCTGTATGACGGCCCCAGTCCATCGGCGTACGTCAAGTTCTGCGCCTGGTCCCCGGACCACGAATCACGCAGTTCAAAGCGTGCGAGCGCGTGAGAAGGCCAAAGCGCGTCTTAATATCGTAGGCTGCACGCATGCCTCCGCTGACGCTAGTGCTCGACGTGTGCATCGCAGCGTACGAC
>JBHEMH010000002.1:12727-152364 GCA_046262675.1 Vulcanimicrobiaceae bacterium | reverse complement strand
GGGCTATGTCGATCAGCCGCCTCTGACGCCACTGCTGGCCGCGGGCACGCAGCTCTTTGGACATTCACTCTTCTTGTTGCGCTTCATTCCCGCGATCTGTGCCGCGGCGACGGTTTACATCACGTGCTTGCTCGTCATGGAGATGAGCGGCGGCAGTTTTGCGATGATCCTGGCATCGATCGGATCGGCACTCGCGCCCGTGCTCTTGGCATTCGGAATGAAGCAAGGACCGGACATGCTGGAGATGCCCCTGTGGCCGCTTGCCGCGCTGTTCGTGCTGCGCGTTACGCGCGGTCGCAATGAGCGCTGGTGGCTCGCAGCCGGCCTAACGATCGGGATTGCGTTCCAGAGCAAGTACAGCGTGATTTTCTTTGTGGTTGCATTGCTTGCCGGCCTGTTGATCTCACCGCAGCGAACGGCGATGGCGACCAAATCGTTTTGGGCTGCGTGCGGAATTGCGATCCTCATTGCGCTGCCGAATGTTCTGTGGCAAGCACATTACGGTTTTCCGATGCTCGAATTGTTACGCAACGGGCAGCAAGGAAAGAATATCGTTCTCTCCCCGGTACAATACATTTTTTCACAATTTGATCTGCTCAACCCGGTACTAGCCCTAATCGCGATAGCGGGCGTCGTCTGGTGGCTACGGCAACGGCCGCTGCGCTGGCTTGCGTATGGATACCTTATTCTGGTCGCGATGATGATCGCTACACATGGCAAGCACTATTACCCAGCTTCGATCTACCCGATTCTTTTCGCGGGCGGTGGCTGCGCGCTCGAAGCGTGGTGCGCGAGGGTTCGCATTCTGCGCCCAGTCGTTGCGTCTGTTGCGCTGCTTTCCGGTTTGGTCTCTCTGCCGGCGGTGCTGCCCATACTCTCGACCGGCCAATACATTGCGTACGCCCGGACGCTGCACATCGGGGCATCGACCTCGGAGCGTCACAAAATGCGCTCGCTGCCGCAAGATTATGCCGACATGCATGGATGGCCCGAGATGGCCGCCGCAGTCGCATCGGTCTATCAAAAATTGCCGCCCGCAGATCGAGCCCGCGCCGCAATTATCACCGACAACTACGGCGAGGCCGCCGCGATCGATTTTTTCGGAGATCAGTACGGGCTACCGCCGGCGCTGAGCGGGCACAACCAGTACTTCCTCTGGGGTCCGCGAGGATATGACGGAAGCGTCGTTATTAAAATTCCCGGCAACGCAACAGATATGCGCAAGTATTGCACGCGCTCGTATCAAGCGGCCACCTTTTCCAATCCGCTGGGGATGGCGTACGAAGACAACGCACCGATTTTTGTTTGTTATGGCGTGCATCCACCGCTGCAGCAACTCTGGCCCCGCCTTAAGGATTACGAATAGTCTATTGTTTGCGCGATGAGCGTTTGAGCGATGGCGTCGCGATGTTTACGTGGTTAAATCAGATGCAAACATGTTGGAAAACAGCTGGAACTTTGGCCGCATTGGAATCGGTGGTATTACGCACGAAAGATAAGGCGTACCCATGATTGTTCCAATTTCCGTATAGGACGTCAATCAACTTGTTGACGGACGGACCCACCATCCTGTACCGGATCAACCACACTGGACGGGAACCGCACGTACGCATCTTACGCACTGAGGTAACCGTGTTCGTAGAACCATCTGATAGGCTCTCCAAATGCTTGACTACGTGACTCGGATAGGGATCCAACGACAATTCGCGAGGATTGATAGCCAATTCGAGGTATTGCACTCCGCGTTTCCATTCGGTCCGCCGGACGCCATCGTGCCATACGGCCGCGAGTGGAATTTGCGTCCAGCCTTTGGGCAACGACAATTGCGCCGCCCACGTCCGCGAAATCATCGAGCAGGTCACTGATAGCATGATTAACAGCAATGGGAGCAACCGCGGCGAGAGACGTGCCCGAATTCTAAATTTCATTGATTTTGCTACTTGCACACTGGCCGATATGGCCCGTTACTTCGCCTTGACGGCGCTAACGGGTAGAAAGTGGAGCGTCGTGAGCACCGCTTTGTCGTTGGCAACATAGTTGATAAAACTAGCGGCGGCCTTCGACGGCTCGCCGTTGGTTACCATATGTTCGTAAGACCAGAACAGATACTTGCCCGACTCTACGGTCGCATCGCTTGGTGCGATACCGTCGATTGCGACAGTAGCGAGGTTCTTGTTCTTCAAATAAGCGGTGCCAACGTACGTAACCGCGCCCGGCGTTTGCGCGGTCGTCGTTACGACGGTCCCTGAAGAATCATCGGTCAGACTATTCTCGGTTGGCTGGACGTTGTTCATGATGGTTGAAACAAAAACGGCCCGGGTGCCGGAACTACGCGCGCGGTTGATAACAGTGATCTTCAAATCTTTGCCGCCCACCTGATTCCAGTTCGTAATCTTGCCGCTGAAAATGTCTTGAATCTGTTTCTTCGTTAAACTTTTCACGCCGGCCGCGGGGTGCACCACGACCGCAAAGGTTACTACAGCCACTTTATGATCCACAAGGTCTTTTTGATCGGGTTCGGGAGCAATGTCGGAATCGCCGATGGTGACGCCTTTATCTTCCGCCTGAGTAAGACCGACACGAGATCCTCCGCCGGCTACGCTGATTTTTGCCTCGGTGTGTGCGGTTTGATAATCTTGTGCCGCTTGCTTAACGAGCGGCAATAAGGCAGTCGATCCAGCGATAGTAATCTCGTTTGCGGCAGTTGAGCTCGCAGATCCAGAGTTTCCATTTGCGCACGCAGCGAGCGCCGCGATCAGTGCTATTGAGAGAGTCTGTCGAATCATACAAGCTCCTACACCCACTATTCGGGGGTTCCTTCAATGCATTCTATGAGCTTCGGGTAAACGATATCGATTCGGGGCTCGGCATTCTCGGGATCGATGATGTCGTGATTGACGGGCAGCGTCGTGAAGGTGAACTCCTCGATTCGACCGGACGCTTTTTTTTGCCAATCGGCAACGACCCGGTGCGTCACCTCGTTGTTGACTGCCGGGTCTTTTGCATTCGTGACGATGACAATGGAGCGCGCTTTGGGCGCTTCTTCTTTGGCCACACGTTCAAGGAACGTCCCAATTTGCAATGCGCGCGCCATGGCGCGGGTCGGGAAACGAGGATAGCCCGTGTGCGGCAATTCCTTTTCGCGGTTGCGCGGGTCCCACCACATAAAGACATTCGGCAACAGCAAGAGCAGGCGAGAAACAAAAGCATTCACGGGAATATTCATATGAAGCATCGCAAACACCGGGCTCACCGGGATCGAGCGCGCCACATCTTCGCGATATTGGCCAAAATACGCGCAAAGCAATCCGCTCGTTGAGATCCCGAGCACGCAGACGCGCTGCCCCAGGCCCTGCGCAATATCGATCGCCTCGTTCGATGTCGCAAGCAGCCCCTCTGCGGTGAGCTTTGCCATCCGTTTGGTCATGCGGTTACGGTCGCCTTGCTCGGGAAGGCGCGGTATCAAGACGTTGTAGCCACGCTCGAACAGTTGCGGCGCAAACTCGCGATATTGCCCTGGATGGTTCGTGAACCCGTGCAAGAGCACAACGGCTAGCGGCGTCTTTTTGCCATGATCCAATAGGGTCGTGTTGGCGATCGGCAGGATGGAGGCATCGTCGAGCCGCTTCATCGCGGCCACACGTTCAAGGGCTTCTTCGTAGGTCTTAGCCGGACGGATTTGGGGCGGTCCGAGCATCCTATCTCCTTTTCCGTTTCGCGAGTTGCGCGTGCCGGAAGCATGCCGGTATATGATCGTCGCGCATGCCTGTTGCTTGCATGAAGGCATGGCAGACGGTCGGACCCACAAAGCTAAAGCCGCGTTTCTTGAGATCCTTGCTCATCGCGCTTGCATCGTCGAATTTCCAAATGTATGTATCAAACGAACCAAACTCTTTTTGCACCGCGAGAAAAGCTTTTGCGTTTTGGACGGTTCCGTAAACTTTTTTGCGGTTACGGATGATGCCGGCGTCCTCCAGTAGCTTCTCAAGCTTCGCGGGGGTAAAGCGCGCGACGGCCTGCGGATCAAAGTCCGCAAAGACCGATCGATAGCGCTCGCGCTTGGCGAGGATCGTATCCCAACTCAAACCGGCTTGCGCCCCCTCAAGAGTGAGGAATTCAAAAAGACGATGCTCGTCGTGCACCGGCACGCCCCACTCGCTATCGTGATATGGCGTGTTCAGCGGGTTTGTCGCCCAAACGCAGCGCTGCTTCACGCTTCGATCAGTTCGAGCAGTTTTGGATAGACGCGAGATACAATAGCGGGATTGCGCAGCGGCTCGATGATATCGTGTGACGGCGGCAAATCGGTGAACTCGAAGGTAGATATTGAATCCGGTTCGCTCTGTGCGCGCCAGAGCTCGATCAGCTTTCGCGCTGAGCGATTGTTGATGGTCGTTTCTCGTGAATTCATCACAACGACAATTTTCGCAGCGCGTGGTGCGTGGGCGCCCGCATCATGAAAGACGTCGTAGACCAGCCGGTACGCCTGTCCCACTGCGTGCGTCGAATAGCGCGGATACCCGTGCGCGGGCATTTGTTTCTCCCGCTGGATCGGATTCCACCAATGAAAGCGGTTTGGAAAACGCAACATGAGGGCGGAGAGCATGCTTCCAAACCGGTGCGGCATCCAGGCAATCCCGAAGAACGGCGCAATACAAATAATTTTCGCGACGCGGTGAAACTGTGCAGCCCAGGCAGCAAGCAATCCGCCAAGCGAGAACCCCACGACGATGACGCTTTCTCCCAACCCATGCGCGATCTCAAGCGCTTGCGTCGTAACGTCTTTGAGCTGCGCAGCGGAGAGATCGGCCAACGCCTCCGTCAGACGATCGGTGTAGCCGTGGCGGGGGAGACGCGGCACGAGCACGTTGTAGCCGCGTTCGTGCAGCATCTTTGCGAAATCGAGGAATTGCGTGGGGCTGGCGGCCATACCATGCAAGAGCACGGCCGCGCGTTTTGTGCGCGTGCCGTGTGAGAGCACGATCGTGCGGCCGAGTTCTCCAACCCGGTCGTGGTCGCGCTCCAGGAAGCCAACGAGAAGCTCTTGCGCCTCGGCGTAGGTAGTAGCCACGTCCGGGCAGTTCGCGCCATCATTTGCGCCGCCTTGCAAGAGCCTGGTCGCTAGAAATTTTTTGCTTTTGGGTATGCGCAAGCAGAGAAACTTGGAAGGAGACCATGGCAACCTATGACCAAGACGAAAATTGTCACTCTCGGCATCGCCTTTATCCTCTGCGGGGGCGGCGCGCTTGCAACGTCCGCTCCGTCTGCAGCGCAGGTGCGAACCGTTGCGCAAACAACGCCTGAGCCCTCGCCGATGCCGGCGAGCACCACAGAACCGTCGGTGACGGCGCCCACTCCGGTAAACAATCCACTGCCCTCAACAAATATGCCCGCGGGCGCGACCATCGACCTCAAGCACGGTGGCATTCAAGGAAACTCAAACGGTGATAATTGGATTGAGAAATTCAATCGCAAACCGGGTCCGGACTCCAGCATGGAAGGCGTGAACACGAAATACATGCATCCTGGCGCTCCTGGGACGGTAAACATCAAGACAAAAGTAAAAATTAAAAAGACTCCGCCCAAACCCATGTAGTCCCAAAAAGGGAGCGAGCGGGGGCGTCCTTAAAGGCTTAAGGGCGCCCTTTTCTCTACCGCGGCGCAACTGGGAACCAAAAACCATGATCGAGGAACAGACGCACGAGCTCATTGCGATGGAAGATCGCTATGGGGCGCACAACTATCATCCCCTAGACCTCGTCGTCGAACGGGCTGAGGGCGTGTGGCTATACGACGTCGACGGAAACCGTTATTTAGACTGTATCAGCGCCTACTCAGCCGTCAACCAAGGCCATTGCCACCCGCGCATCGCCGAAGCGCTCATCGCGCAAGCGCAGAAAGTCACGCTCGTATCACGCGCGATGCGCAACGACCGGCTGCCGCGTTTCTTAAAGAAACTTACCGAGTTCTGCGGCTTCGAAGTCGCGCTTCCGATGAACACCGGCGCGGAAGCGGTTGAGACCGCGATTAAGCTCGCCCGGCGTTACGCCTACGATGCTAAAGGCGTGCCGCGCGATAAGGCCGAGATCATCGTCTTTAACAATAATTTTCACGGGCGCACGACCTCCATCATTAGTGCTTCTTCAGAGGCTTCGTATAAACGCAGCTTCGGGCCGTTCACGCCCGGATTTGTGCTCATAGAGTACGGGAATTTCGATGCGCTGCAGGCCGCAATCAACAAAAACACCGCCGCAATTTTGATCGAGCCCATTCAGGGCGAAGGCGGCGTCAACGTGCCGCCCGCGGGTTTCATGAAGCGCGCGTGGGGCCTGTGCAAGGAACACGAAGTGCTTTTCATGGCCGACGAAATTCAAACCGGCTTCGGCCGCACGGGAACGATGTTTGCGACCGATTACGACGGTATCAAACCCGACGTGCTCATCGTCGGCAAAGCCTTGGGCGGCGGATACTATCCGGTTTCGGCTGCGCTCGCGAGCAAGAAACTCATGAATCTTTTCAAACCCGGCGATCACGGCAGCACCTTCGGCGGCAATCCGCTCGCGTGCGCGGTTGCTGAAGCTGCGCTCGATGTGCTCGTCGATGAAAAGCTTGCCGAGAACGCGCACGTTATGGGAGCACTGCTCATGGACGGCTTGCGCGCCTGCAAATCCTCGCGCATCAAAGAAGTGCGCGGCCGTGGCCTGCTGGTCGGAATTGAATTTGACAAACCGGCGCGCCCGTTCGCCCATGCATTACTGCAACGCGGGATTGCTTGCAAAGACACCCACGCTAACGTTTTACGCCTCGCTCCGCCATTGGTCATCAAGCGCGAAGAAATCGAAATGCTCTTGGGACACTTCAAAGACGCCAGCTCGGAGTTCTAACTATGCACGCAACGATTCGTCAATTCAAAGTCACCGGCAACATGGAAGAAGTGGCGCGCACGGTACAGGACGGATTCACGCCGCTGATCGAGCGTATTCCGGGCTTCATCAGCTACCACTGGATCGAAACCGGCGACGGCCGCGCGATCTCGGTTAGCGTGTTCGAGACCAAGTTCGGCGAGGAAGAGTCCAACCGCGTGGCCAGCGATTTCGCCCGCAAAAATCTCACCGGCAAAGTGCTCCGCACGGATATGCAAGAGGGTCCGGTAACGGCTCACCTGCGCAAGAAGCACGTCTCCATCGCCTAGCGACTTCTAAACTTCGGTACTTCCACGGATTCCACCGACGCATCAAAGACCTATCATTAGAGTGCAAGGGTGTATGATTGCTCGTCTAATGCCTACGAGAGGAAGCGCCGAGATGCCGGAGCCCGGGGTACACCCCTTTTTTTACCTGCTCGATGCCGACATGAAGATCAAGATGGCCTCCGGTGCAGGGCGCGATCCCATCGCACGTTTTTACGAGGCCGATTCTGCTCCCGATGAGCTTCCTGAAGCGGTCCGGATAGTAGTCAGCGATCTGGTCAACCGCCTCGAGGGTCCGCCGCGGACAAGTTCCGAGCGATTGACGATCGAGGTCTTGCCTCTAGATGGAACCTCCGGCCCCCATATCGGGGTCTTCATTTCCGAGGCTGACCATCGCGGTTGACCCACCTGCCGCCCTCTGCTATGATGCCTGAGCCGAAGTAGGGCCCGGGAGGGTCCTCACCGGATGCCTTCGGGCGATCCGGTCTTCACATGAGGGTCCGACGGTAGGGTCCGCGAGTGGGGTTGCTTCGGCAGCGCCATTTTTGTTTTTCTTCGAGGAGACGCCCATAGCAAGACCGCTTCGTATCAACGACCAGATCCGCATTCGACAAGTTCGCGTCATCGACGAGAACGGCGAGCAACTCGGAATTTTGCAAACCGAGGACGCGCTCGCGCGCGCTAGAACTGCGGGTCTCGACCTCATCGAGGTTTCACCGACTGCTCAGCCGCCCGTTTGCAAGATCGGCGACTACGGTCGATTGAAGTACGAGCAACAGAAAAAAGATAAAGATGCGCGCAAGAAGCAGAAAAATTGGGAGCTGAAGGAAGTTAAGCTTCGTCCCAAGATCGAGACGCACGACTACGAAACCAAAGCCCGCATGGCCGAACGGCTATTGATGGACGGCGGAAAAGTCAAAGTCACGATCATGTTTCGCGGACGCGAAATTACTTACGCGAGCTTCGGACGTAAGTTGCTCGATCGCATGGCCGTCGATATGACGCCGATCGCGATCGTCGAGCGCGAGCCGAAACTCGAAGGAAAAAATATGTTCATGATTCTCGCGCCGCGCCCGGTGCCGAGCGGTCCGCCGAAGTACTCGACGATCCACGCAAAGGAACACGAGAAAGAACACAAGGCGGAACTCGAGGCGCACAAAGCCGAGCATCACGACGACGAAGAATCAGAAACGAGCGTAACGGAAGTTACGGAAGAAATAGAAGTAGCGAAGGAGCCCACCAGTGCCTAAAATTCGGACCCATCGTGGAACAGCCAAACGCGTCAAGGTGAGTTCAACCGGTAAAGTGATGCATCGTCATCAATTTAGCGGTTGCGGACACATCATGAGCAAGCGTACCCGCAAGCGGAAGCGGAACTTCCGTAAAGACCAGCCTGTTTTCAAAGGCGATCTGAAGCGCTTGGCGCCGACGATTCCGTACTTGGTATAGGGGAGGGCTGAAGTAAATGGCACGTATTAAACGCGGCGTTCACGGCAGAAAACATCACCGCAAGGTCATGAAGCTCACCAAAGGCTTCCGGGCAGCTCGCCGCCGTAACTACAAAGTCGCAAACGAAGCGCTGCTTCACTCGCTGGCCTACGCATACCGCGACCGCCGCGTGCGCAAGCGCGACTTCCGCTCGCTCTGGATCAGCCGCATCAATGCCGCCGTCCGCAAAGAAGGCATGAGCTACAGCGTCTTCATGAACGGTCTCAAGAAGTCGGGGGTCACGCTCAACCGCAAGGCCCTGGCAGAACTCGCAGTCAGCGATTCAGCCGCCTTCGGCTCGCTGCTGAAGATGGCCAAAGACAGCCACGGGAAGAAGCAAACAGCGACGGCCTAGGCCTCCTGTGTCATCCTGAGCTTGTCGAACGATGTTCTAGTCCCGTACGAAAGGCTCGCAGCAATGCGGGCCTTTTGCGTATTTAAACGGCCAAGCGGCGTTTTGAGAGCTGCGCCGCATGGACAAAACGCGTGATCTCTTCTTTCATCAAGTGGTCCGCGTCTTTAAAAGCAATGCCTTGCACGTAGCGGCCGCGCGATTCTTGCACGCCGGGGACGACAACGCAGTGGACGGTAATGGGCGCAAACGGTCGCTGCTTGACGACTTTCTTTGGCGCGGTCGAGCGGCTGAAGAACGGTGAGATGGCCGCCGGTTCGGAGTGTTCCAAAATCTCGAGCACCTGCGCGGGCATGGTGAACGTGACTTCCAGCACCCACTCACTTCGCAAAATCATATCGGTTGCAATGCGCATGCCGCCCGCGCTTATATCGAGCGACGTCGCGCGATGCACGCCGGGGATTTTCGGAATCTTGAACGTCATTTGGAACGGCCACGCGACGCGGAAGGCGCCGCGCGCTTGAGAAGCACTCTTCTTCTTGCCTGCGGCCCTTTCCACAGTCTTTGGATGCGGCGTCTTTTTCGCCGCTTGCACTGCCTCGGTCTCGCGACGTCTATGCATAATGAGGCGGCGTTCGAGCGCCGTAATTTGTTGCAGCAACGCTTCACGATCTGCGTCGTTGAGGCCCTCGAACCTCACCCCGTAACGATAAAGGTGTTCCGCTTCGGAATAGCGCCTGCTGCCGATGACGCCGCAGAGGCGTAAGTCTGGCTTTCCGTCCCCGCGGCGCAGATTGTACGCCACGGGCGCGCCTGCCTCAACTAAAATGCGGCTGACGATCTGGCACCCGCCGCCCGAGATGTCCATGAGCACGGCGGGAATCATGACGGGCAGGCCTGCGTTTACATCGATCTTGATTTTGAGCGGGACGCGGAAAAAATTGCGCTTGTTCGCGACCGGTTTGGCCGGCGGAGCAGCCGTTTTTTTCTTTTCCGGGATGACCGAAGGCTCAAACATGAAGGCATCCGTGAGGGTTGGCAAGTGAAAAGCGCCGGGCGCATAAAGGCTACGCTCCCAGTTGTATAATTATACGCTTGCTCGCTTGCTCACGGTAGGGCGTTTGTTCGCCCAGGTGTTATGAGATTGTAAAGGAGCTTAGTCGTCGCTGGTGGCCAGGCGTCGACCCGTCGCTTCGATGACTTTGCCGAGCATGCTCACCGCCTCCGCGCGGCTGGCATTGCTAAACATATATTTCAATTTCTCGTCGGAATCTTCGACGATGAAAACGGCCTTTTTGCCGGCGCGAAGTGCCGCAACCAAACGGTTGAGGTAGACTTCGTCTTCGGGAGCCAAGACTGTAGGGGCAGATCCGTCTGCCTCGCCTTCGCTCAGTAGATATTTCAGAACGGCGTTAATGTCCCGTGGTGTCTCCACGCTAAACCTCCATGCAAAAGAGCCGCCGCCACAAACGAATAGGACGCAGCGCGCAACCTCTCTTAAAGCATTATCGACAGTTTATGCGATTTATTGACGCGCCTGCTTGTCAAGCCACAGTAAAGCGATGGCCGTCTTACCGTCCACGATCTCACCGCTGCCGAGCAAAGCAAGCGCTTCCTCAAGGCTAAAGATACGGGCTTCGATCGCCTCATCGTCGTCGAATGCAGTCTCGCCGCTCGTGAGGTCATTCACGAGAAAAAAATCCAGACGCTCGGTGCAGAAACCCGGAGTGGGGTAGAGGCCGAAGATCTTGCGAATCCGGCCGCCGCGATACCCCGTCTCCTCGCGCAGCTCGCGCAGCGCTCCATCCTCGGGCTTCTCCCCTTGATCGGCCATGCCCGCAGGAATTTCCCAGATCTTTTGTTGCACCGCATGCCGGTATTGCTGCACGAGGATCAGTTCCGACGCTGCCGGCTGCGCGATCACCGCATAAGACAGGGCGTGATCGACAAGATCGATGATGTGGCTGCGGCCCTCGTCCTCGACTGTATCTTGGCGAACCTTAAAGACCTTGCCCTCGAAGACGATCTTCGATTCAACCGTACGCACTACGAGAACATACCCATTTGCGGAAGGCAACGCCTGCGCGCGCAGGCAACCAGCAGGCAATGCGACCCTCAAAGCCGTCTGAAGAAATGCTGTTTCTCGCTCTGTTCATAGCGTTATTTGCGGTGAGTTTGATGCTGCTTAACCGTCTGTTGCTGCCGCACAACTACAACAGAATGGTAGTGCTGAGCCTCGCAAGCATAATCGTCGCGCTCATCACTATCGCTGCGCGAACTTGGTATTTTGCTCGGCGCTCATAATCCGCGCGTTGCCTTCGCGCGTGAATTGCTGACTAAAAAGGGACGTCAGGAGCATGGCCGTTTTTTAATCGAAGGTCCAACGCTGCTTGCGGAAGCGGTGGAGAACGGCGCGCAGATCGAAGCCATTTTTATTACCGAAGAGCCGTACGATGGGCAAAGCATCGTGCGCGATCTCCAAGCGCGCTCCATTCCGGTACATACGATCAACGGCGCGACCGCCGTAAAACTTTCGGACGTCGAAACCCCGACCGGTCTTATCGCCGTTTGCGTTGCGCGCACCGTGGGCGTCGAGGAATTCTTCTCCTCGGAGGGTCTCGTTCTGATTTTGGCCGACCTCGGGGATCCGGGAAATGCGGGCACCCTGCTGCGCTCTGCCGACGCCTTCGGCGTTTCGCGGGTGCTCTTCGGGGCAGCCGGCGTCGAGCCGTTTAATCCGAAGGTCGTACGATCCTCGATGGGCGCCCTTTTCCGAGCGACCATTGCCGTGGCTTCGCCCGAGGAGGTCGGGGCCGCCGCAGGCCGCTGGCAGTTCGCCGGCCTGAGCGCAGACGGGGAGCCTCTAGGTGCCTGGAAACCGGGCAACCGTGCGGCGCTCGTTGTGGGCCAGGAGCGGCGTGGACTAGGAGCCTGGGGCGCGCTGTGCCGCGAGCGTCTTGCTATCCCCATGCGAGGCGCGGCAGACTCCCTTAATGCAGGCGTCGCCGGGTCGATCGGGATGTACGAGGTGACGCGACCCCCCGCTTGATTGCTTTGTCAAACACTTGTCAAGACAGTCTAAAAGCCTCTGAAAGTCAAGACTATCCTGTGGAAAAGTCGCGTGTTATACTCTGCTCATTCCGCACCGACCGGGCACCCATGTAGAAGGAGCACACGCGCATATATGGCCACCTCCGACTTCTTCTGGAGACTCTTCAAGACCACAGGGTCGATCAACGCCTATATTATTTACCGACATCTGAACCCAAGCGGGAGCGCGTCCTAACCCACCCACACGCAAAGCGAGTGGGGCCCCAAAAAGCAGGTAGATTTTTACAAGCGCCCGGAACGTAACGTCCCGGGCGTTTTACTTAAGTCTATTTTTTTTATATGAGCACATTAGCTGAACAACTACACGAGCTGGACGGGCGTTTTACGGCCGCCTTGTCGCAAGCCGGTTCCCCGGCGTCCCTCGAAGAGGTGCGCGTCCGCTTTCTGGGCCGCAGTGGCGAGGTGACGGCCCTACGCCGCGGCATCGGCCAACTCCCGGTGCAAGAGCGCCCCACTGCAGGCAAGGTCATCAACGAAATCGTCGAGGCTATGGAGGCCAGGATTGCCGCCGTCGAGAGTGCGCTTGCAATGCGGCGCTTCGATGAGCAGTTGCGAGAGAGCATCGACGTGACGTTTCCATCGATCGAGCCGGCGACCGGATCGATTCATCCCATCCGTCAGGTGATGAACGAAATTTCATCGTACTTCGAGCGGCACGGCTTTGCGGTAGTGCTTGGTCCCGAAGTCGAGCCCGACTACTATAATTTCGAGGCGCTCAACATTCCGCAGGATCATCCGGCGCGCGAAGGCTTCGATTCGTTCTGGGTCTCCGAGCATCTTTTGCTACGTCCGCATACCTCGCCAATGCAGATTCGTACGATGGAGCAGTTCCAACCGCCGATTGCCGTTATCGTGCCGGGCAAGTGCTACCGGCGCGATGCCGTCGACGCCCGCCATTCGTACATGTTCCATCAAGTCGAAGGACTGCTCGTCGCCGAGGGCATTCACTTCGGACATCTCAAGGGAATGCTAACCGGCATGTGCAGCGAGCTCTTTGGCACGAATACGGAAATTCGTTTTCGTCCCTCGTATTTTCCGTTTACCGAACCGAGCGCAGAAGTCGATACCAAATGCCCGCTGTGTAATGGTCTTGGCGGCGAATGCCGCATGTGCGGAGGCTCGGGGTGGATCGAACTCGGCGGCTCGGGAATGGTGCATCCCAATGTGCTGCGCAATTTGAAGTACGACCCCGATGTCGTTTCCGGCTGGGCCTTTGGCTTTGGCATCGAACGCATCGCACTCAAACGCTACGACATCGACGACATCCGCCGCTTCTTCGAAAACGACCCGAACTTCCTAAGGCAGCTGGCGTGATCACAACAATATCGTCTTTCGGCACGCCCTCGGGGAATGAAGCTTTGTCACAATGCTCAGCGCGCCTCGGGTTCGAGGGGCCCCGCTTGTTCAGCTCGCTGAACATGTGGGAGGCACGGAGCTTAGAGCGGAGTGCCTGTAAAACATGAACGTTCCAATCAGCTGGTTACGTCAGTTCGTCGACCTTCCCGACGACCCCCAAAAGATCGCCGACACGCTCGCGCTCATTGGTTTTCCGGTCGATGCAATCCAAAAGCGGCCGCCACTCTCGGGCGTCGTCGTCGGCAAAATTACCGAGCTCGAAAAACATCCGAATGCCGACCGCTTGCAAATCGGCACAATCGACATTGGACTACGCCAACCGCTGAAGATTGCGACGGCGGCCACCAATGTCACCAAGGATCAGATCATACCGGTTGCACTGATCGGCGCGCAGTTACCGCACATCACGATTGAAAAGCGCAAAATGCGAGGCTTCGAATCCGAAGGCATGATGATTTCAGCCGAAGAGCTGGCGCTGCCCCCGGAATGGTTCGAAGAGGGCATCCTGCAGATGGATCCGGATACGTTGCTGGGCGAGGACGTGATCAAGCTTTTTCATTTGCAAGATGCGGTGCTCGACGTCGACATCACGACCAATCGTCCCGATGCAATGTCGATCACCGGGCTTGCGCGAGAACTTGCCGCGCGCTTGGGCAAAGAGTTGCGCTTACCGGCGGAATTGCAAACAACGTCCGTGCGCGTCACGAGCAAAGATGTGGATCCTCAGAACGATCCCGAGGCGCCGGTTGTTGTTTTGGAATCCAAAGACGCGGCGCGCTTTGTCGTGCAGCGGTTCACGAACGTTAAGGTGGGCACCTCACCGCTCTGGATGCGCATTCGCCTTGCGCTAGCGGGACAGCGTCCTATCAACAACATCGTCGATATTTCGAACTACGTGATGCTTGAAGTCGGGCAACCGCTCCACTTTTACGATTCCTCCAAGATTTCGGGTAACCGCCTCATCGCGCGCGATGCGATCGAAGGCGAGAAATTGATCACGCTCGACGATGCCAAGCACGACCTGGGCCCAACCGATCTTGTCATCGCCGACAAGGAGGCGGTTCAGGGATTCGCCGGGCTTAAAGGCGGCAAGAGCAGCGAGGTGGCGCATTCTACCGTTTCGATCGTCCTCGAAGCTGCGAATTACCATGGACCGCGTATCCGGCGCATGAGCGCGGCACACGGTTTTCGCACGGATGCCTCTTCCCGGCACGAGAAAACACTGGCACCTGTTTTAACGGACCTAGGGGCTGCGCGCGCGGCCGCGCTTCTTATCCGCGAAGGTGCAACCGCCTACGCGCCGCAGGCCTTCGGCGCGGAGATCAACCCGCCGCCTGCGATCGACTTTCCGGTCCGCGACGTCAAACGGTTGCTCGGGTTCGAGCTGGCTTCAAAAACAATTGTGGGGCATCTGAGTGCACTCGGGTTTTTAGCGCGCGAAGACTCCCCCGGCCGGCTCGAGGTGGTCCCGCCGCTCTGGCGCCGTGACGTCTCCATACCAGCAGACGTTGTAGAAGAAATCGCGCGCATGGCGGGCTACGATAACGTACCGAGCGTGATCCCGGCGATTGCGGCACACAATATTCCCAGCCGCGCCTTTAACCTCGAACGCAAACTCGCAACGACGTTGCGAGGGTTGGGCTATCACGAAATCATTTCGTACTCATTGCATGGGCCGCAAATGCGCGAAAAATTTGCGGCGGCGGGAATCAAGCCGAGCGCAGAATCCATAGAAGTGCTCAATCCGCTCTCCGAGGATCAAAAATACCTTCGGTATGCACTTGGCCCCGGGATGCTGCACTATTTCTCCGGCAAAACCGAACCGCTCAAGATTTTTGAAATCGGACACATCTTCCCCAAAGTCGAAGGCCATATGGAAGAGATTCCGGCGCTCGGATTTGCCTTCACCGCCGAGCCCATCGAGCAAGCCGGGTGGGAAGATTCACATTTTCTGCGCCTTAAGGGCGATGCGGAAGCAATGATTTTGCAGACAACCGGGCGGCGCGCAGAGGTGACGCCCGACAAGCGCACAGGCATGCATCCGGGCAAGACCGCCGTCTTAATGGTCGACGGCAAGGAAGTCACCTATATCGGTCAAGCCGATCCGCGAATCGCGCACGTCTACAATATCCGCCTGCCGCTCTATTTTGCGAACATGTACTTGGAGCGTCTGCCCGATCCGGTTGTCAAACAATTCGTGCCGCCTTCGCGCTTTCCGTCAACCTCACGGGATCTTGCACTCGTTGTCGGCCTGGACGTTACGGCCAAATCGATCGAGCAGACGATCGAGCATGCGGCCGGCGAGCTTTGCAAGAGCGTACGGGTTTTCGATGAGTACCGCGGCAAGCAAGTTCCCGAGAATAAGAAGAGTCTTGCGACGCGTATTGTTTTGCAGCGCGTCGATGCAACAATTACGGATGCCGAGGCGGACGCCGCCGTTGCACGAGCGCTTAAGGCGCTCCAAACAGAAGTCGGCGCAATGTTGCGGAGCTAGCGCGTGCCGCTCGCGCCCGTTTGGCCCGATTTGGTCATCGCCGTCATCGTCCTAATTGCCGCGCTCAAGGGATTCAAGCGCGGCTTTATCTCGGAGCTTGCCGGGGCGATCGCGCTCTTTGCCTCCATCGTCACGCCCTTTTACTACAACGGCTTTGCAGATGGATTCTTAGAGCAATACGTACATTTGGGGCCGGGCTCTGCGCACGTAATCGGCATGTTTCTTACCGGGCTTGCAACGTACGCGGTAATTATGGCCGTTGCTTGGATGCTCAACCGTTTTGCAAAACTGCCGTTTTTGAGTTTGGGGAATTCGCTCGCCGGCGCTGCGGTCGGCGTCGTAAAGTCCGTCGTGTTTCTGGCCTTCGCGCTTTGGGTTGCGCTGTTCTTTCCGCTCTCACCTGATATCCGCGCGGATTTTCACCGGTCGCATTTGGTCGCGCTGCTGACGCTACCCGACGAACGCGTGGACGGCGCGATTAACTCGGTACTGCCATGGTTTGCGCGACCGTTTGTGAAGCAATTTTTTGACCGTCACCGGGTTTAGTTCCGGCATCCATCTCCAAGAAAACGCGTAAGGCTGCCTGCACGCCCTTGCCGACGTGCACTGGCAGTTCTTGTTCGAGCATCGCCATTTCAAGCGCTCCAAGCATACCCAGCACATCGGTTTGCGAGACATCGCCCATCGTGCCGATGCGAAAAATTTTTCCTTTGAGCTCGAGCTGTCCGCCCGAGAGCGAGACCCCGCGCTCCACGCGCAGTTTCTTTAACAACGCGGCGACATCCATCCCGGGCATCGCCTTGACCGCAACAACCGTGTCGGAATGCGCCGAGCGGTCGGAGAAAACTTCAAACCCCAGCGCTTCGACCGCCGAGCGAATCGCGCGTGCGTACATCGCGTGGCGATTCCAAATCCGCCGCGCGCCTTCACTCTGATAGGCGCTCAAGGCTGCATCAAGCGCGAAGAAAATGGAGACCGGCGGCGTCCAGGGCGTTTGTCCAAGTCCGGCAAACTCCATCGCCTTCTGCAAGCTGAAGTAGAAGGATGGGATCTTGGCCTCTTTGAGGCGTTTGGTCGCGCGTCCGGAGAGCGCAACCATCGCAAGCCCTGGCGGCGCCGCTAGCACTTTCTGCGAGGCGGTTACAACCGCGTCGTAGCCCCAGTCATCCATTTGGAATTCCCCCGCGCCGAGGCCGCTCACGGAATCAACGAGCGTGATCGCACCGTGCTCCCCAATCGCTTTGCTCAGCGCGGCCATATCTTGCTGGACCCCGGTCGACGTCTCGTTATGCGTCAGCAAAATGCCGGCGATCTTTTTCTGCGTATCGGCCTGTAATATGGCCGCAAGCTTCTGCGGATCAAGCGCGTGCCCGGCGTCGGTTTCGATGATTTCAACTTCACAACCATAGGTGCGCGCGATGTTTGCATAGCGCTTTCCAAATCCACCCAGCGGACACGACACGAGCCGGTCGCCCGGCGAGAAGAGACTCACAAGCGTTGCTTCCAGCCCGCCCGTTCCGGAAGAACCCAGGAAATACACCGGCTCTTTCGTTCCGTAAATCGACTGCATGCCACGCGTCACTCGTTCGAGGATCGCGGCAAAGACCGGCCCCCGGTGATCTATGAGCGGCTTCGACATCGCCGCAAGCACCGGCTCCGCAACCGTTACCGGCCCCGGAATGAACAGCAAGTTCTTCTTGTGAGAAGTCATAATCGTTGCTCCTTCGAGGCCCGCCAGGCAGAGCGCCTTTTAACCCGTATCATCCAGGCGTGGGAACCCTCGGCCCCGCGCGCTCGTTACCAACACGAATGCCCGTCCCGGGGATTTCTTACTCCTTACGAAGCAACTTGGGACGGGCATTCGTTTGCGTTCTGCGTTACGCTAGGGTGTAAAACTACAGTCGTGAACGCTGTTGCTATATTCCGGCTGGATCTGCCAATTGTCAGCACCGAGTTGAACTACGCCGGTCGGCACGCCACTGGCAGGTGCGCAGATATCTCCGATCTCACCCGCACTTTGGTTGTACCATGCGAGCGTCTGCGGCACGTCCGGATCGGTATAAGCCTCATAGGCTTCGTGTGAAAGAACCGAAGCCGTGGAGTCCGCCGTCGAACCATTCGGCGAGCCGCCACCCACCGAGCAACCCGGGATATCTTCGTACGGTTGGGTTGAATAAATGACGTGTCCGATGTCGCTGAAATCGGTGTTGCCATGATAAGCGCAATATTGTTGCGCATAGCATCCGCCCGCATTCTGGCTGCACTGCTGAACGCCACTCTGCAGGAAGACATGATAGATTGCGCCATAGCCCGTCGCGCCGGTCGTTGAAGCGACTTGGTAAACAATGTTGTAGATGTCTTGGTCTTGCAACGTCGTAGACGTATCGTAGCTTACCGTGTAGTCTCCCGCCACCGGATACGAACCGGCGCCACCACCCGTATATTGACTAAGAATTCCGATCATGTTGCTATTGTTCATGTCGTTTTGATACTGGCTGATCATGCCGCCCCAGGGGCTCTCGTCCGAAGCGTTGACAAGAATATTGTAAGAACTGGCGCTGCCCATCGTCGGTCCACCATTATTAACGAGATCGTTACCGGCCCCGGCAGTCATCGGACGCACGTGATGACCTTGCATGGAGGCCCCTTTCATGGGAAGCGCCCACGCGCCGGCATGCCGAACTTTCGCCGCGATCGTTGCCGCTTGGCCCCGGCTGATATTGAGATGGCCGAGAATGCGTACGCCGTGCGCGCTTGCAGCAACCGGCCTGTTACCCGCCGGAAGGCTGGAAGATGTACCTCCGCCGCAGCCGCTCACGAGAATGCCGATGAGCGTCGCGCCGGCGACCGTGTTGAATAATTTCACTGTGCTCACTCCTGTTTAAGATGCAGCAATTCGTCCCAGGGTGCAGTGAAACGAAGCCTCGCCTAAGGGGCTGTTCGAGAAACCGCTTGTTGGAACGACGACATCATAAGGGTTTGGGGCCCAGCGGTGCAACAGGACGAATTACACTTAAGAAAATGAACTAAAATTCGCTTTCGTAGCTTCCCGTGCCGCGCGCGTGCTCGCTGTTGCCTCTAGCGCTTTCGAGCGGAAGCGTTTGCACGACGCGCTTTGCGTTCGACACGCACGCGTTTGACCGCGCTGCGCCGGATTGGCACGACGTTGCTCGAGCGGCGCGCTTGCTCGGGCCCGAGGAGAACCGGCGTAATAATGCGCTTGCCGAGAGCATTTTGGAAGACCTCCGAGAGCTCTTCCACCGGAACGAACGTCATGGTGTCGCGCACTTCTTTGGGAATATCGTCAAGATCGATCTCGTTGCGTTTCGGCAAGAGAATCTTCTTGATACCCGCGCGCTTTGCCCCGAGGACTTTCTCTTTGAGTCCGCCGATGGGCAGCACTTGCCCGGTTAGGGTAATTTCGCCCGTCATTGCGAGATCCGAATCGACTTTGAGGCCCGTGAGCATTGATGCAATCGCCGTGGCTATTGCGGCGCCTGCCGAGGGACCATCTTTTGGAACGGCACCCGCGGGGAAGTGGATATGCAGATCGTGCTTGCTGAAATAATCGTCGGGAATCCCGATCTCGCCCGAACGGGAACGTAAGAACGAAACCGCGGCGGTCGCGCTTTCCTTCATCACATCGCCCAATTGGCCGGTGAGCGTGAGCTTTCCGGTACCCGGCATCGAGGTTGATTCGATAAAAAGAATATCCCCGCCGACCGGGGTGTAGAACATGCCGGTCGAGACGCCGATCGAAGCCACCCGTTTTTTTACTTCATTGTAGAAGCGCGGCTTCGAAAGATAGTCGACAAGATTATCCGGCTTGATGCGCCCTTTAAAGCGCGGAAATTCCGCAATCTTCCGCGCAATCTTGCGGAAGACCGTACCGATCTCGCGCTCAAGATTACGGACACCCGCTTCGCGCGTGTAGTCGGTGATGATGGCACGCAGGGCGGAATCCGTAACCTGCGCCTGCGAGTCTTTCAGACCATTTGCCGTGCGCTGCTTTTTTATCAAGTAGCGTTTGGCGATTTGAATCTTCTCTAGCTCCGTGTAGCCGGAAAGCTGAATGATCTCCATGCGGTCGCGCAGCGGGGGACTAATCGTGTCCAAGCTGTTGGCGGTGCATACGAATAAGACTTGCGAAAGATCGAACGGCACGTCGAGGTAATGATCGCGAAAACTGTTGTTCTGTTCCGGATCGAGCACCTCAAGCAACGCCGACTGCGGATCGCCGCGGTAATCGCTTCCCACTTTATCGATTTCGTCGATCATCATGACCGGATTGCGCGTGCCGGCGTCGCGAATGGCGCGCACGATCGTGCCCGGCATTGCGCCGATGTAGGTACGGCGGTGGCCACGAATTTCGGATTCATCGCGGACGCCCCCAACCGAGAGGCGCACGAACTTGCGTCCCATGGATTTGGCAATAGATTGGCCGAGCGAGGTTTTACCGACGCCCGGGGGCCCGACGAAGCACAATATCGGGCCCGAAAGTTTCTTCTTGAGTTTTCCCACTGCGAGATACTCGACGATGCGGTCTTTGACTTTCTCAAGATCGTAGTGATCTTGATCGAGGATCTGTCGCGCGTTCTTGATATCGATTTGGTCGCTTGTCTCTTTGCCCCACGGCATTTGCACCAGCCAATCGAGGTACGTGCGGATAACGCTGTACTCGGGCGACGCCTGCGGCACTTTTGAGAGACGGTCCAGTTCGCGGTCCGCGGCTTTCTTGACATCTTCGGGCATCTGCGCTTCGTCGATCTTTGTGCGAAGTTCGTTGGTCTCCGCTTGTTGCGGATCCGTCTCACCAAGTTCTTCTTGAATGGCGCGCAGTTGCTGGCGCAGATAAAAATCGCGCTGATTTTTCTCCATCTCGCGCTGGATATCGGATTGAATCTTATGTCCAAGCTCCACGACTTCCAACTCTTTGGTCAGCAGCATTGTGAGCTTGCGCATCCGTTTCTCGGTGTTACGCTCTTCGAGAATCGCCTGACGGTCGGCCGTTTCCAGACGCATCGTAGAGGCCACGAAATAGGTCAGCAGATTTGGATCCGTAATGTTTTGGACTTCCATTTCCATCTCACGGGGCGCTTGCGGCAAATAGCCGAGCAATTTCTGGAAGAGGCCCGCGAGATTCCGGTGCATCGCCGTGAGATCGTCCGAAGACTTCGTAATATCGGGCAGTTCCGTGTAGGCCGCCACCATATACGGCTCGGTTTGCACGAATTGCTCGATTTGAAAAACGCTTTGACCCGCAACAATGCACCGCAAGGTGCCGTCGGGAACTTTGAGCATCTTTTGAATGGTGCCAATCGTCCCAACGCGACGGATGTCGTCCGGCCCGGGATCTTCCGTATCCTTGTCTTTGAGGACCGTCAACCCAATGGGACGCCCTTCGCGTAGCGCTTCCTCGACCAATTGAATGCCCGGCTTTTTGACGACGGCGAGCGGAATAACGGTATTGGGAAAAAGCACGGCTTCCTGAAGCGGCAGAATGCCGATCAGGTGCGTGGAAATGACCGCTTTAGCGGCCTTTACTTTGGGCTCTTTGGGTTCTTTGGAATCTTTATCTTTAATGCTTGAGGCCATGAATTACGCAAGGGTCCTTTTGACGATCATTCGGATTTCGGTACGTGAGGTTGGGACGTATTCGGTTGCCGCGATCGGAAGTTGAATCGTCAATATGCCGGCGCCATAGGTAGACGAAACGGTTTGATACTCGACCGCAACGGGCAGGTGAATTTTCTTGATGAACTCACCGTATTCGATCTCTTTCTGCAAAAAAGAGCCGCGCGAGAAATGCGTCGCGTCGATCCGGCGTCCAGTGATGATCAGGTGGCGCTCGTCAACCGCAACACGCAGGTTTTCCGCATCCGCGCCCGCGAGCTCGACCTTGACCACAAGCTGGCCGTGGTCTTCATCTATAAAGACGTCGGAATTGGGTTCGAAGCGCCCGACGCGGGCCTTTAGAAAATCCATCTCTACCTGAATAAACTCCGGAAGTTAGCAATCGGATGCGGCGACTGCTAATTTAGGTGCCGGGGGCTTAGGGGCCTGGCCCGGGATCAGGAAGGGGACGCCCAGACGGCCAGATGACGCACGGATCCAGACGGATCTGAAGCGCACCAAGCGCCCCCGGGGGCATTTTGACCTCGAAAAACTGGGTGAATTTGGTCGGCACGCCCAGGCGGGTTTGAGGCGGGAATGCGGTTTGGGCTATCCCCGGAGCGTGCGTGGAGGCCAGCACCCCGTTGATCTCACCGGCGCTCGCGGGCGAAGTGTATTGATCCGATCGCGTACCAAGATACGTTTTGCCGTCTTGACGCGTGTAAAGAAATCCGATGACTTCGTTCGGCGTAAAGGTTGCTTGGGAGACGACCCGATCGATCCGCACGACTTCGCCGTCTCGCGAAACCGGGGCGTCGATGACCTGTGGCACTTGTTTTGCCGAATCCAGACACGGACCGCGCGTGTCAACATAGCCCGAGGCGGCCGGGGCAGGGCTGGGCGCGGGACTGCCCGCCTGAGCGATGATCAACGCCGAAATTGCAATTAACATGGGAAAAGAACTTCGTGTGACTGCCCCAAAATCTTTGCTCGCTCAGTCCGTAACGATCGAAGGCCCGCAGGATGCGCCGGCGCTCTTGCTGGTACACGGCATCCACTTGGGCCGCTACTCGTGGCTGCCGCACGTTCGAATTCTTTGCCGCAACTTTCGGGTTGCAACGATCGACCTGCCGCGTCACGGGACGATGTACGCGGTCCCATTTACGCGTGAAGAAATTTTTGCGCAGTTACAGTACGCGGTGGAAGACCAACTCGGGTGCGTGCCTGTGATGATCGGCTATTCGCTGGGCGGATATTGCATTACTCAATTTGCGCAAGCATTTCCGAATTTGAGCCAGGGTTTATTACTTGCCGGATGCTCGCTCGATCCGACGACCTGGCGCAGCAGCGCGTATAGCGCGCTTACGGGACTTGGCGATCGCCTTCCCCCGCCGCTTCTCGATTCTTTCAGCAGCACGTTCTTTCGCATGACGCTTAAGCCCGATCTGGCGCGAGCGATCATCGAGAGTCCCTTCAACCGGCGCTCCTTCAGCGAGTCGCACGTGATGCTCGGCAAGCAATCATATAGCAAAATGCTCAGAGAGTATCCTCATCCGGTACTTGTCGCCAACGGCGAATATGATTTTATCTTCCGTCCGCAGCAAAAACGCTTCATCAAAGAAGCCCGCGCGCAGGGACGCATCGTAAAGGGCAGCGATCACGTCTTTCCGTTGCGGCGGCCCGAGGAATTTTGCGCGATCATTGAGGAATTCGCGCAGCGCATTATTTTAGGGCAGCAACCTCTGCGGTCGTAACGGGGCCGGCGTGATTGCCCCAGGCGCCGCGGATGTAGGTGGCGACCGCCGAGATTTGCGCATCGCTCAGCGTTGCGCTCCAAGCAGGCATCTGCCCGTTGTACACTGCGCCGTTGATCTTAACGGGGCCCGTGAGTCCGTTTTTAATAATTTTGATAAGGGGTTTTGGATCGCCCGTCACAACTGGGTTGCCGTCGAGCGGGGGAAACGCTCCAGGTTGGCCTTGACCTTTGGATCCGTGGCAGGTCGCGCAATTTGAATTGAACGTTGCTACTCCCAATGTGACCATGGATCCGGTCTTCGCAGCCGGCGCGGCGGGTGTAGCGCTCGCCTGCGTCTGCGTCGTCGTCGTGGTGCTGCTATTTGAGCCTTTAGAGCAAGCCGCGAAAAGAAGTGCGGGAGGGAGCAAGAGGGCGGCGGCGGTCAAGCGGTTCATGAGATGCGGTTTCCTCCTCGTTTACGTTGGCCATTGCACGTCCACAGGCGTAGCTTCTACACGTTCGGGGGCTCGCGTCGCCTGCCTCTCGCGCAATGCGCGCCGAATGCCGTCAACGCCGAAGTCCGCGGCCAGCGCAAACGTCACCAGCGCAAGTATGATAAGCGCACCCGAGGAATTCATCATGCCGGCGTAGCTCAGATAGTTGCCTTTCGTAACGAAGAACCCCGCAGCGAGCAAGAGTGCGACGAAGGCGCTGAAACGTGTAAAGAGGCCAAAAACCAGGAGCATTCCAACGACGACTTCAACGGCTGCTAAAATCGGCAGAACCTGATGCGTGCCGTGATACCACGGGGGCAGCATCGGCGACTTTGCGCCCAGGAGCTTCTGCAGACCATGCACGAGCCAAAAAGCCCCGAGATAGATCCGAACGATCGTTAACCAAAAAGCCGCGTGCGGCGATAATCGCGTCATACGACAGGATACCCTACAAGAAGCTAAAGGTGTCACGAAGGCAGAAGGAAGCCCCATGGCCTCGGTAATCACGGCTCAGGCTCCGCGTAACCAACGCCGCTTCGCCCTTTTTGCCGTGCTCGCGATGATTCTGGCCGCGCTGGGCACCTTGCCGGTTGCGCGCGTGCCGGCACCGCATTTCGAATCGATTTTCGAATTCATTATGTGGGGCGCGGTTTTTAATCAACTTGCGACGGCCTATTTGCTTTCACGCCATCTACGCGCAAGCCGCATTGCGGCACTCGGCGTTTTGACGGCGGCCTACATTTGTACCGCGCTGCTGACACTTGGCTACATTGCGGCCTTCCCGTCGCAGGCTGCCGTCGTGCTTGGAATTTCGTGGCATTACGTTTTTCCGCTGACCGTGATTGCTTACGTCCTATCGCGCAGACGCTCGGGCACGATCTCCGCCGAAGCCGCAGCGACGCTCTCGCTACGCGTTCCGCTTATCGCAGCGACCCTAACGCTGCTCGCGGTCTCAGCCGTTCTGTACGAGAGCGGGTCGATACCCATGCTTCAAGTTGCGGGCGATTATTCTCGCATCGTTAGCTCGGGGGCCGCTCCGCTTGCAGCGCTCACCACCCTCGCGGCGCTCATCATTCTGTGGCGCCGCACCCAGGGCGGTACCACGATGCACCTGTGGCTCGCCGTCTCGCTCGTTGCGCTGCTCCTTGACTTGATGATGACGATGTATTCGCTCCACTTCTTTACCTGGGGCTGGTATCTGGCCCGCGTCTGCGGGCTATTCGCGGGAAGCTACGTGTTTCTCGCAATGATGGAAGAAGCCGGACGTCTTTCCACCAGCATCGTCGATGCAGAGCGCAAGCTGCATGTCGTCTTCGACAGCGTTGCGGATGCAATCCTGACAATCGACGTGCGCGGGGTCATCGCATCGTGCAACCACGCAGCCGCGATGCTTTTTGACATCAGCGAAGAGCGCCTCACTCGCATGCCCGTCTCCCGCATCGTTCCGGATTATATCGTGGCAATGGATTCGCTTCCTAAAAGCGGTACGATCGAAGTGCGCGGACAACGCAGCGACGGCTCCATATTTCCGCTCGAAATAGCTGCAAGCCAAGCGGTCGAAGAGGCGTCGATGACCATCCTCATTGCGCGTGACATCACCTCGCGAAAACGAGCCGAGGCGGCACTTGCATCCGCGCGCGATCAAGCGCTCGAGGCGGCGCGCCTAAAAGCGCAATTCCTCGCAACGATGAGTCACGAGATTCGCACCCCGATCAACGCGATCGTCGGTATGTCCGAATTGCTGCTGAGCACCTCGATGACCGAGGAACAGCGCGAATATGCCAATACGGTCAACACTTCGGCTGAGTCGCTGCTCGCGGTCATCAATGACATTCTCGATTTTTCCAAACTCGAAGCCGGCAAAATGGAACTGGATTCGATTCCGTTCTCCCCACTCGCCATCGTCGAAGCGATGGCCGACATTCTCGCTTCGCAAGCGCGCCGCAAGGGCCTTTCGCTCGTCACCTATGTTGCGGCGGACGTGCCCAAAGCCGTGGCCGGCGATCCAAACCGCCTCAAACAAGTTTTGCTCAATCTCATGAGCAATGCCGTGAAATTCACCGAAAGCGGTAACGTCGTGGCGCGTTGTATGGTGGAACAGCGCGCGGGCGAGGCCGTCGTGTTGCGTTTCTCCGTCACCGATAGCGGTATTGGAATCGAGAAAGCGCAGCGGGAACGTCTCTTTATGCCCTTCTCGCAAGCGGACGGTTCTACCAGCCGCCGGTTCGGCGGCACGGGCCTCGGTCTTTCGATTGCCAAGCGGTTGGTAACCATGATGGAAGGCATCATCGGTGTCGATTCCGCGGCGGGTAAAGGCAGCACATTTTACTTTACCGCGAAATTCGCACAACTCTCCGACGACCTCGCGCCCTCGACCGACCAGCCGCAAATAATTGCGGGCAGTAGCGCGCTCTTGGTCGACGACGACAAGGTCTCGCGTGACATTCTCATGCAGTATCTTGCCTCTTGGGGCATCGCGGTCGATGTTGCAAAGGACGCCGCCGAAGCGCTCGATCTTTTGTTGCATGCCGAAGAGAATCAAACCGAATATACTTTCGCGATTATCGACTACTTTATGCCGAATGTCGACGGTATCGAACTCGGCCGCCGCATTCACAAGCTGGCCGAGTACGAAGGCATGCCGCTTATTCTGGTTACGGCCTTTGATGAAGCGGGGCGCGGCAAGGATGCAGTCGATGCGGGCTTTGCGGGATATTTGCGCAAACCCATGCGGCAGTCCGCGCTTTACGATGCGATAGCAGTCGCGACGCAACTTCAGACACTTCCCAGGCATCCGAAGGTCGCCGCCGCCCCGGTTGCCGCGGTCAACGCTCACACAACAACCCGCATCTTGCTGGCGGAGGACCATGCCGTCAATCAGATGCTGGCCATGAAACAACTTGCGAAACTTGGGTACGAAGCGGTGGCGTGCAGTGACGGTCAGCAAGCCATTGATGAACTTGCCAAGAACGACTACGATATCGTTCTTATGGATTGCCAGATGCCCGTCGTCGACGGCTTTGAGGCCACGCGAGTCATCCGGCGGAATGAAACGCAAACCGGCAAGCACGTACCCATCGTCGCCATGACTGCTAACGCCATGGAAGGCGACCGTGAAATGTGCCTGGCCGCGGGAATGGACGATTACATCGCAAAGCCCGTCCAGATGCACACACTTCGTACAGTCTTAGAACGGTGGACACCCGAGCGTGAAGCAGAACGCAGATAGATCCGTACTCGATATGGGCCGCCTCATCGAGGTATATGATGAAGATCTCGACGGCATGCTCGAGCTCTTCGATTTAATGCTCAAAAACAACACCGCGCTTCTCGCGAAGATGGAACATGCGGCGCGGGAGCGCGATCTCGAAGGCGTGCGTTCGGCCTCGCACTCAATAAAGGGCTCGGCCGGAAACGTGGGAGGCATCGAACTGTACAAGCTAGGGCAAGAGATCGAAGATAAAGCGCGCGACGGATCCTGGGACGGCCTTGCGGAACTCGTTGAAAAAGCGCGTCCCGCTTTCAACCGCCTGCGGCGCGAAATCGACAGCCTACGAATAGCGTAAACGCGGCCGCTCGAACAGGATCGTTTCCTCTCCCACAAGCGAACTGCGAACCTTCTCCACGTAGCCCGTCTTTTGTGCGACGCGAACGGAAGGGATGTTTTGCGGATCGATAATACAGACGGTTAGCGGCGCATCGATGTGCTCATCGCCCCATGCAGCAAGGGCATGCAGAGCCTCGGTCGCAAATCCCTTGCCGTGAAACGGGCTCGCAAAGGCCCAACCCAATTCCGGAATCCCCTCAATCGACGGTTCCATCTCTCTTTTGAAGTCTGCAAATCCCAGCTCGCCGATAAAGAGCCCGCTGGCCTTTTCTACCGCGGCCCAGTATCCGTAACTTAACAGCGGCCACAAGCCACCGTAACGCATCATTCTATACCACGTAGCCTGCACGGTTGAGGGCTTGCCGCCAATGTGGCGCACTACATTCGGATCGGCCCACATTGCCGCGCATGCCGCCAAATCATCCGCCCGGTGGGCACGCAAAATCAAACGACTCGTTTCGAGCTGGGGCGCAGAAGCTGCCATCGCGTCGCTCCCTACATCCGCAGTTCTGCGGCCGCCGCCAGGGCTTGTTGCAACGACCACGTGCGGCCTTCTTCAAAAAGCGTGCGGTACTGATCGGTGTTCATGTATTCCAGCAGGGCGGAACGTTGGTTTTCGGCGGCAAGTTGCTGTCCGGCCGAGCGTGGGAGATGATGCACGTCGCGTAAATGCTCCACAAACCCGCTAATCAAAGCGGCGGCCTCGAGCCTGCCAAGCGCGACGCTCAGATTGAATGCATCATCGAAGCATTGCGTGAGCCCTTCATAATGAAGCAACTGCCGGAAGATTTCTAGCGCGTCCGTCATAGGACCGATTGACTGTAAGGGGTTTCCGCGCGCCAGTTCAAAGCGGGCAACGCGTTCCAACTGTTCGGCGATCCGTGGCCGGTTCTCAAAGCGTTCGAAAATTGCGAGGCTCTCCCGGCAGACTGCGACGGCACGATCGTACTCGCCGCGCATCCAAGTCAGCTCTGCAAGGTCCCCGAGCGCAACGGCCGCAAGGGCCTCGTGGCCAAGTCCCCGCGCAATCTCGAGTGCTTCGCAGTACAGTTGCTCGGCGCGATCGTAATCGTGATGGTAATCGCGCGCAAGGTCCGCCAGATTTTCAAGACTAACCGCGATGCCGCGCTTCTCTCCGAGTTCGCGCTGAATAGCGAGGGCCTCTGTATACTGCTCCTCCGCGGCGCCAAATTCACCGAACGTGTGAAGCGCGATTCCCATACCGTTGAGCGCAGACGCAATCCGGCTGCGATTGCCGATCTGCTCGTACAGTTCTTTTTCACGTTTGGCGGCATCGAGCAACGCGGGATAATCGCCTTGCGCCATCGCGAGAATATCGACGCCGTGCCAAAGGTCGCCCGCGACTGCAAGCGGATAGGAAGACTCACCGTGCGCGAGCGACTGGGCAAGCCAGCGGCGGCCTTCACCGATGCGGCCACTTTCATACCAAAAGCGCGCAAGGGCCGCAGCGCATTCGGCGCCAAGCACGATGTCGTTCTTTTCCGTAAGCGCCCACCGCAACGCATGGCGAAAATTATCATGCTCGAGGAGCAGCGGGGCGAGCCAGGAACTGGTGGAGCTCTCAGCGTATCCGTGAGCCGCCCGCGCGGCAACTTGGGTGAAGAAGCGCGCATGTTTTGCGCGAACGATCTCGAGCTCTTCTGCAATTCCGAGTCGTTCATGCGCGTACTCTCGCGTTGATTCCAGCAGACGATACCGGTACTCGCGGTCGACTTGATCCGCAACGACGAGCGATTTATCCGTCAGGTCGCCAAGAACATCGAGCACGCTGTTTTCGGGAAGCGTTTCATCCGCACAAACTTCTTCTGCCGCCTCGATCGTCCAACCGCCGGCGAACACAGCGAGACGCCGCAAGAGCGTGCGTTGCGGCTCGGTGAGTAAATCAAAGCTCCAGTCGATAAGCGCACGTAGGGTCTTTTGGCGCGGCTGCGCGCTGCGGCTGCCTTTACTCAAGACTGAAAAGCGATCTTCGAGCCGCGCGCTGAGTTGATCCAGGGTCATCTCTTTCGCGCGCGCGGCCGCGAGTTCGATCGCAAGCGGAATGCCATCGAGCCGCGCGCAGACTTCGGCAATGGTCCGCGCGGTCGTTGCATCGATGCTAACGGCCTCGCTAAGATTCGCCCGTTCCGTAAAAAGTTCGATGGCGTCCGCTTCTTCAAACGGCGCAAGACGATAAGTGCGCTCACCCGGAACGCCGAGCGGTTCGCGGCTCGTTGCAAGCATTCGCAAATCCGGGCAACTATGCAGCAGCGTTTCCGCAAGCTCCGCGCAGGGCCCAATCAGTTGTTCGCAGTTGTCGAGAATAAGCAGCATCCCTTTATCGCGCAAGTATTCCACGAGGGTCGAGCGCAACGAGCGCCCGGGCTGCTCGAAAACCGCAAGCGTCGAAGCGATCGTTTGCAGGATCATGGACGGGTCAGAAACACGCGCGAGATCGATAAAGGCCACGCCATCGATGTTGGAGCTCGCCACCTCGCGCGCTACGACGATCGAAAGGCGCGTCTTGCCCACGCCGCCCGGTCCGAGCAATGTAGTCAAGCGAGATTCGCTCACGAGCTTGCAGACTTCACTGATTTCGCGGCCTCGCCCCACAAAGGTCGTCAGAACGCCCGGCAGATTGTGCTTGACGGTATAGCGGCGCTGCGTTTTTGGGCTGTCGGATTGATAGCTCTCGGCGACAACGCGGTTTCGTCCGCCGGATTTTGCAAAATACAACGCCTTATCGGCGGCGTTGATAAGGCTTTCCTTGGAGACACCTTGCCCGGGAACGCAGGTTGCAATTCCCAGGCTTGCGGTAACACGTCCAATTTCCGAGCCTTGATGCGGGATCCCCAATCCGTCGATCGCCGATCGAATTCGTTCTGCCGTTGTAATCGCGCCGGAGACGTGCGTTTCAGGCAGAATGATCGCAAACTCTTCGCCCCCGTAGCGCGCAAAAACGTCGCTCGGCCGGGTAACGCAGCGTCCGGCAGCCTGGGCAACCTGTTTGAGGCACGCGTCGCCCGCGATGTGACCATACGCATCGTTAAAAACTTTAAAGAAGTCGATATCCAGCAACACCATTGAAAGATTGTGTTTGCGCCGCTGCGCGAGATTCCACTCAAATGTGAGGCGCTCGTCGAACGCGCGCCGGTTGGCGACGCCCGTCAAAGCATCCACCGAAGCAAATTTTTCCAACTGAACATTTTCGGACTCTAGGAGCGCGCTGTTGAGAGCCACGGCAATGTAGAGCGCGCATGTTTCAAGCAGTTCAAGGTCGGCGGCCGTGTAGGCATTCGGAGTCGGGCTCTGCACGGAGAGCACCCCGATGTTGCGAGAGCCGAAACGCAGCGGCACGTACATCATCGATTGTCCCTCGTCGGTCGGCGCAGCATTCAGTGCGAGCGGAACGACGGGACCGGGCAGCTCGTCGAGCGTTCGAAAGAGTACGGACTCGCCCGTTTCAAAAACGCGGCGGGTTTGCGACTGCGGATTGACGGGAACGGCGGCCCGGCGGCGGCTGATGCCGTGATCGTACATGAATTCGATGCGGACCGTTTCGCCATGCCGGAGCGCGATGAAAACCAATGAGGCATCTACGAACTTTGCTAAGAGCACACAGAGCTGCTCAAAAAGCGTGTCCGTTGGGAGATCCGTCGCCAGCAATTCGGCCGTGCGCCGAACGAGCTGCTGCGCGCGGTGGGACGGCGCGTCTAGACTCACTCCCTAGAGTTTCGGCCGGAAAGCTTTGCTTGGTTGCTTATTGAGCGCTCCGGGTTGTTTCGTTTCTGTTAAGCGCCGGAAAGCCGGCCTGCGGGCGGAGGGACTGCTCACGTGGGAATCACTACCTCTAAGAATAATAGTCCACTGGAGCCCCCTTGGTGCCGAACACGCCTCAGGCTTGATGGTCAAAAGCATTTCAATCAAGGAGTTTTTGAGTTTGTTGTGCCCATCGTAGCCGCCGGCCGGACCGCGTACAAGCGGTTTGTATCGCGGTTTTTTCGGGGCACGTCCCCTTGGAATGCTCCTGTCCTGCTCATTTTGCTAGGGTCGTATGCGGGCTTGAGCGCTGTGCTGATCTTCACCGAGGTCGGAGCGGTCGCTAAAGGCATCGCGCTCACCGGTTATGTCGCCTTGCTCGCGATCGCTGCCGGTTTATATTATGGCAGGCGGCAAGCCGGCATGACGGTGCGCCTCGCGGGCGAGACAGATCGCGCAGATACGGAAAAGAAACTCGCGGACAACCTGCGTGAGGCGTTCCAACAACAAAGGCTGCCTGCGGTTCCGAACTTGGGTTTCAGTGCTACATACCTGCCCGCATCGATATCAGCAAAGGTCGGCGGCGACTGGTACGATGCGTTCGAACTACCCCACGGACGAATCATGTTTTCGCTCGGAGACGTCGCTGGGCACGGGATCGAAGCCGCCGTGATAATGGGTAGGGCAAGGCAGGCGATCATTGCTGCGGCACTCCAAGAAGATGATCCCGGTTCGATCCTGGCCCGCGCCAACAAGACCTTGGGACTTCAGGAACTCCGGTTTGCCACCGCCATCTGCGGCTACGTCAATGCGAGGACCCTGGAAGTCACGTACGCCACAGCCGGCCATCCGCCGGCGATTCTCATCTCGGCCGACTGCTCGGCTCATGTCCTAGAATATGAGGGTCTGCCGCTTGGCGTGCAGTCCGATACGAAATACCGGAACTTCAGTTTTAAGGCAGAACCGGGCTCCGTGCTCGTGCTATACACGGACGGACTGATCGAATACGATCACGACGTACTCGAGGGCGAACGTCGAATACTGGAAATCGCGCGAGAAGTTGTACGACGCAAGGTCGAGAACCCAGCGGCCGAGATCCAGGATGCGGTGTTCGCGCAATACGAACCGTTGGATGACGTGGCCATCTTGACGATTTCTTTTCGGGATGGCGCACACCAGGACGAAAACGATCGCGAAAGATGGTCGGTCGGCTTGAGTGGCGTGAACCAGCCTTTCACCGACGTTTAAATTCTAGCGCTGCCCCTAAGTTGGTCATCAAGATTCATGGCCCGCTCCATGCTGCGTCGCGTAACCTCGTAACACTCGCAGGACGCCGCCTCAAGTCTTTCCCTATCCCGGATTTTCAAATGTCCGCGATGGTAACTGATCAACCCGGCTTCCTGCAAAATTCCGGCCGCAAGCGTGACTGCGGGGCGCGTCGTCCCAAGCATCGTCGCCAAGAATTCTTGAGTCAAATAGAACTCGTCCTTCCCGACGCGATCCTGGGTCAAAAGCAGCCACCGCGCGCAGCGCTCGTTCACGCGGTGAAGCCGGTTGCAAGCGATCGACTGTCCCATGAAGTTAAAAAAAGCTTCCGTGCAGCCGAAGACGAGTCGCCGAAAGACCATGAGGTTCTCGAAATGCCCGAGAAACGCGCTCGTGCGCATACATTTGGCATTCCCGGCGACCTGGCAAAACATGTCGCTCTCTGGGCGCTCTGCTCGGAACGCTAGCTGCGCCCCCGACATCCCTTCGTGCCCAATGGTCCCGATCTCAATGGTATCGCCGTTTTCCATCATGCGCACGACCGAAAGGACGCAATCGATGGGGAAGTAGACATGTTCGATCGGTTCGCCGAAAGCATAGAGTCCTTGGCGAAGATCTATACTGACGTCATGGAGATCACGACGCATCTCAGCGAATTCCACTTCCGGAAGAGTGCTAAGAATGCGATTCGCGGGGGGTTGCTTCGACATATTCTTCCTATGACTGCACTGTGGCAAGGACCTCGGCCTCTAGGCCGCACGAACCCCGGCGTACAGAATCCTTATAGCATGGAAAATCTGTCTACAGATGTATAATTTTGTACACTAATGGGCCTTCACTAGTCGAGGCACGACTTTGGGAGCTTACGGGCCCACCCACACATAGAAGTAAAGGTTTTCCCTAGGTTGCCTTAAGTCGCGGCGCATCAAAATTCATCGAGCGCTCCATACTGCGTCTGCTTGCTTCATAGCACTCGCAGGATGCGGCCTCAAGTTTTTCTCGATTCCGGATTTTCAAATGCCCGCGGTGGTGGTTAACCAAGCCCGCTTCGTGCAGACTCCCCACAGCAAGAGTGACCGCGGAACGCGTGCTTCCGAGCATTGTCGCGAGAAACTCTTGAGTCAAATCGAACTCGTCTCTACCGGTGCGGTCTTGGGTCACAAGTAGCCAGCGCGCGCAGCGCTCGTTAACGCCATGAAGCCGGCTGCAGGCGATTGACTGGCCCATGAAATTGAAAAGCGACTCGGTATACTTGAAGACCAGCCTTCGAAAGACCGCCAGCCTCTCGAAATGGCCGAGAAAGTCATTCCTGCGCATGCATTTGGCAGTGCCTGCCACCTGACAGAACATTTCGCTTTCCGGGCGGTCCGCATGGAAGGCGAGCTGCGAGCCCGAGAGGCCTTCGTGTCCAACAGTGCTGATCTCGATCGCAGCGCCGTTTTGCATGAGCGTGACGACCGAGAGGACGCAATCGATGGGAAAGTAAATCTTTTCGATCGACTCCCCACGCACGTAAAGCCTTTGCCGCAGGTCTATAGTCACGTCATGGAGATCGGGACGCATCGCAGCGAATTCGAATTCCGGCAGGGCATTAAGAAGGCGATTTCCGGCGGGTTGATTTGGCATTGTCTTCCTGACTGTCGTCGAGCACAAGGGCTCGCGGGGCTAACTCCGGAGCCTGCCAAATAACCCCTCTACGATAGCACGCCCCCACCTATAACAATGTACGATTCTGACGGTAACTTCCATACCGTCACGTGGGAAAAGGGGCGTTATAATCATTTTTTAGCTCGCTCGGCTTCGAGAGATTGATCTGCCGAGCACACCTTTGCACGGGAAATAAATGAGCAAGGCCGCTACCCACACCGTCCATCTGCACCTCAGCGGTGAATACGATCTTGCCCGGCGCAGCGAGCTCGCTGCGGTGTTGAAGCCGGCGAAAGATGCAGATCTTGCCGTAATCGACATGGAGGCGGTTACCTATATGGATTCAACCGCGTTGGGCTGTTTGATTCGGCTTAAGAAAGAAATGATGCTGGGTGGGAAGAGCGGCAACATTCATATCGTCAACCTGCATCCAAGTCTCTCACGCATTTTTCACATTTGTAACTTGGACAAAATGTTTATGGTCTTTGAGCGTCAAGCGGTGCCGCAATCAGCTTCGCCAGCGGTCGCCTATGGGTCGGAGCGAAAAGTATCGTGAAATATGTTTGCACGTTCTGCGGTCTTCAATTGCGCATCGATCACGACATCGACGACGAGCGCACGATTACCGGCGCAATCGCGGAACATCGCGCTTACGCATGTCCCGGTACCCTTGATGCTGCCTCAGATGCTCCAGCGGTTCGGCTACGCAATTAGGCGAGTGGATACCACCGGTCCATCTCGTCTGCGAGTTCTCGATCGCCCTCACGCGCGGTGGCGCGCAGACCGGCGAGGGCGCCCGCATGGTCCGCAGCCGCGCGGTTTTGGCCGAGCTTGAACTTGGCCTCGAGTTGATCGACCCGCAAGTACAACGCAACGATCCCCCTTTCGAGACCCCCACGATACTGCGTATCGAGCTCATCGACGCTCCACGGCTGCGGTGTGCCCGCTTCCATCGCGTCGACTAACTGTTTTAAGACCACAATCTTTTCAGAATCCGGCGCGATGCTGACCGTGCCGCTACAATGCACCACTTCATAATTCCACGTGGGCACGTCGCGCTTGGGATCGGCGTACCAGCGCGGTGAAATGTATCCGTGAGCGCCTCGAAATACGGCAGTGACATGCGCGCCGGCAAGCGTGCGCCAGTGCGGATTCGCCTTCGCTACGTGCGCGGTTAGGACGAGCTCGGGCTCTCGCCGTGCAATAGTAAACGGGATATGGCTGATCATGGGAGTTCCATCGGCTACGCTGAGCAACATACCAAAGGGCTGGGCTTCGATGAGTTCTAAAGCAGCGCGAACATCTTGCTGCAAAAAATGAGCCGGGATATACATGGGCTTTGCATACCATTTCTGGAAGCTGGGCGTCAAATAAACACGCAAACCGTCGCGTTTCTAATCGTTCATCAGGCCGTCAAATTTTCGCAGCGCCGGGAACCACACCGACCACAGTGCAATCACCACGAGCGTTGCCACGCCACCAACCACGACGGAACCGACCGGACCGATCAGGGCCGCAAGCGTTCCCGATTCAAACGCACCGAGTTCGTTCGACGCCCCGATAAAGACATTCTCAACCGCGCTCACACGCCCGCGCATCTCATCCGGCGAACGCAGTTGCACGAGCACGTTGCGAATGACAACGCTCACCATATCGAATCCGCCCGTGAACGCAAGCGCAACGAACGAAAGCCAAAAATTTTTCGAAAGCCCGAAGACGATTGTAAAGACACCGAAGCCTGCAACGACGGCAAAGAGCAGCGGTCCGGCCCGGCCGGTAATCGGGCGGCGTGCAATAAAGGCGGCGACGAGCGCTGCGCCGACCGCGGGAGCACTGAGCAAGGCACCGTAGCCGCGCGGACCAACGTGCAGAACCTGAGCGGCGTAGATGGGTAGCAGCGAGATCGCTCCGCCGAAGAGCACCGCAAAAAGATCGAGCGAGATTGCCCCGAGCAAAATCTTGCGCGAAAAGATGAATTTGAGCCCCTCGAGTGCGGATTGCCACAATGAAACGGTATCGACCGCAACCTCACGCGGATGTAAGAACGAAAATGCAATCGCGCCGAATAGATAGGCCAGCGCGGCCACGAAAAATGCGACCGGCGTTCCAATGGCGATTAGTACGCCTGCAAGCGCAGGTCCGGCAACCGTGATTACTTGTGTAACGGACGACGAGATGGCTTGCGCGCGAACGAAGTGATGCCCTTGCACGATGCCCGCAAGCAGCGAACGTTCGGCCGGCGTTCCCGTCGAATGGGCGATGCCGATGAGTGCAACCGCGGCAAAGTACGCGCCGACGGAGTGATTTCCAGAGACCGAGAGGACGGCAAAAAGGCACAGGCCGAACATTTCGATGATCGAGACGGTGACGACGATGAGCCGGCGGTCGAACCGGTCGGCAAGGAGACCGGCCGGAAGCGCCAGCACGAGTTGCGGCACAAAAAGGATAAGGCCCACAAGCGCCAGATCGAAGGGGCGGTGACGTAGTGCGTAGACCTGCCACCAAATTGCCACAGTCTCGATCCGGTAAGCAAGCACAATGCTCTGCCGTGCGATAAAAAACGCGAGAAATTCGCGTTCCCGAAATAGTTGGCGCATGTCCACGGAGGAATGCGCCGTCAACGACTTAAGCTCATGTTCACCACAGGAGGGCTTTCATTGAATCGTCTGGCTACCGTCGTGTCGTTCGTTTTTATCGTGGCACTCGGCCAAACCGCACTTGCGGCCGAGAGCGGGCCGTATGGAAAGATGGCTTGGCGCTCGATCGGGCCCGCCGTTTCCGGCGGCCGCGTCGCTTCCGTTGCGGGCATCGCGAGCAATCCGAAGTTGTACTATATCGGAGCGGCAGGCGGCGGCGTTTGGAAAACCTCGAACGGCGGTTTGACGTGGGAGGCCGTGTTCGAAAAACAGGCGGTCTCCGCGATCGGCGCGGTTTCAATCGATCCTTTGGATGAGAACGTCGTGTGGGTGGGCACCGGCGAATCCAACCCGCGCAATGACGTGAGCTACGGCGACGGTGTTTACAAGACGACCGACGGTGGAAAAACCTGGAAAAACATGGGGCTAGCGCAAACGCGTCATATTTCGCGCATTGCGATCGATCCCAAAAATCCGGACCACGTCGTGGTCGCCGCCCAAGGCGACTTGTTTAAGCATTCGACGGAACGCGGCGTCTACGTCACGACCGACGGCGGCGCCACGTGGCAGAAAACACTTTACGTCGGGCCGCAAAGCGGCGCTTGCGATTTGGTCATGGCCTCCGACAACCCGAAAATCGTTTACGCCGGCATCTGGCAATTCCAGCGCGTGCCGTGGACGTTTACCTCCGGTGGTACCGAAGACGGGCTCTTCAAATCCACCGACGGCGGCATGACGTGGAACCGGCTGACCGGACACGGTTTGCCCGAGGGTATGACGGGACGAATCGGTCTTGCAATTGCGCCCAGCGACAGTAAGCGCGTCTACGCAATCATTGAATCCAAAGAGGGCATCCTCTGGCGCACCGACGACGGCGGCGCAACGTGGGCGCTGGTCTCCAAAGATTCACTGGTCGATCAACGGCCGTTCTACTTCTCCCATATCAACGTCGATCCGAGCAATCGGGATCACGTGTATGCCGTTTCAGAATTTCTCGCCGAAAGCAAAGATGGCGGCAAGAAGTTTAAGGAAACCGCGACTAAAGTGCACGTAGACTACCATGCGATGTGGATTGCGCCCAACGACCCCGAGCGCATGATGACTGGCGAAGACGGCGGTTACGCCTTAACGCTGGACGGCGGAAAGAACTGGTCGTTCTCACGGAACATTCCGATCGGGCAACCCTATCACGTCGGACTCTCAAACGAGAATCCGTATTGGATTTGCGCGCCGCTGCAAGATAACAACGGTTTCTGCGGACCTTCAAATTCGCTCGACCACGAAGGCATCAAAGACGAACACTGGGTGCGCGTGGTGGGCGGCGACGGTATGTGGGCTGTCCCCGATCCTCGAGATCCCAACATTATCATGACCGATCTGCAAACCGGAAGAATCTCGGCCTTTAATAAGGTGACCAAAGAGGCCAAGCAGGTTGCACCATACTTTGATTTCGATCGTAACAATTTCAACTTATACAAACGGAAGTACCGCTTTAACTGGGATTCGCCGATTGCGTTTGCACCTTGGGACGGCCGCGTGCTGTGGATGGGCGGCAATGTCGTGTTTCAATCCGTCGATCGCGGCGAGCACTGGCGCAAGATCAGTCCCGATCTCACGCTCAATCTGCGCGCGCATCAACTGCCTTCGGGCGGCCCGCTGGCACTCGACGTTTCAAGCGCCGAGAATTCCGATACGATTCTGGATATCGAAGGCTCGCCAGTAAAGAACAATCAAATCTGGGTCGGCAGCGACGACGGCATCGTTGCACTAACGCGAGACGGCGGAACCCATTGGACGAAGACGAAGCTTCCTGGCGTTCCGCCTTTTGCCCGCATTGAAACGGTTGCGCCCTCGCCCTTTGATGCAGCGACTGCATACGCAGTTGCTGACCGTCACCGTTCGGGCGACTATGCGCCATATCTTTATGTTACGCACAATTTCGGACAAACATGGACCAAGCAAATCAATGGACTGCCCGATAATCAATACGTTCGCACCGTGCGACCGGACACGCGCAACCGAAAGTTACTCTATGCCGGTACCGAAAACGGTCTGTGGATTTCCTACGACGGCGGTGCAACCTGGAAAGATTTCAAACTCAATCTCCCGACGGTCTCCGTGCGCGACATCCATATTCAGCCGCAGTTCAACGACTTAGCGATCGCAACGCACGGCCGGGCACTGTGGATATTGGATGACATTCGGCCGGTGCAAGATTTGCCGCAAGCGCAGGCGCGCGGCACGATGCTCTTTCCGATTCGCCCGGCGTACCAGTATGCGTACCATAGCGAAGACGAAGGGATCTACACGCGTTTTAGCGGCAAGAATCCGCCCGCCGGCGCAATCATCAATTTCTATCTTACGAAACCGCTCGCCAACGCGCCGGAAGTGCAAATCCTCGACTCGTCGGGACGCATCATCCGGCATATCGTCAACCACAAACCGGAAGGGGACGAGACGGAACCGGTTCTTCCCGCCGTTACCAATGTTACGGGCATCAATCGCGTAACGTGGGATTTCCGCGAAGATGGCGGACCGCGCTGGATGGGGGCGGCGAAGGCCGACTATCGCGGACCGTTGACGGGCGCGACCGTTCTTCCGGGTAAGTATTCGGCGCGCATTGTGCTGGAGGGACACGCGTACACTCAGCCTTTCGTTGTGATGCCCAATCCTAAAGTTCCCTACCTCCCCGCCGAAGCGCGGGCCGGATACGCGTTTACCAAGAAATATTTGCGCGTGGGCGGACAGATTAATGTGGTGCTCAACAACCTCGACGTGCAAAAGAAGTCGCTCGATGCCGCAAGCAGTGCATTAACCACTGCGGGAAATACGGCGCTCGCCGCCAAGGTCGCGGACGCCCTCAAAGCGCGCGAGCACGTTTTCAATGAATTCACGGCCAATTATCACAACGATGAAGATTCGATTCAGTATCCCGGACAATTGCGCGAAGATGTCCCGGTGGGCGGGTTCGGATCCCAGGCGGCGCCCACGGCCGCAGCCTTAGAATTCGCGCGCCGCTTTGACGTTGAGTATGCAGCCGTTATGAAGCACTACAACGATTACATCGCGCAAACGCTTCTGCCGCTTTCCTCAGAACTCAAAGCAGCCGGACAGAAGCCGATCGACGGCGCGGTGAGCGTCAGCAAATAACGTGTCGCTGCCGAGTTTCCCGTCGGGGATCAATACGGAATTACGGGAGAACAAACCAATCCCGCTGCGGCGGCCCAAGCCGCCCAAGCCGCCGCGCGATCCCCGGCGCACGTTCCTGACGATCTTCATTGTGCTGATGATCCTGATCGCCACCTTTCCGGCTCTGCGCGATTGGCTGGCTCTCCGCTAATGTCCGACCGCAATTTCTTCCGTTTGGCCGTAACCATACCGCTTCAAATCGACGTTGTCGGTGCCGTACTGCCGGTGCAGGGCACGCTTGTGGATATTTCCGAAGGCGGTTGCAAAATCGCAGCTAAACAAATGTTGCTCAATGGGGTTGAGCTCGCGTTCGAACTACAGCGTAGGAACAAGGAACCGCTCAAATTGCGCGGCCGCATTTGCCACGTCGACTTCAAGGCCATGACGAAAACGTTCGACTATGGCATCCAATACCTGGGCCTGCGGCCGTCGGACGCAGATGCGATTTACCAATTCGTCGTCGAAGAGCAGCGCCGCAAGTTGCAGACGCGCGAGGGGCATCTCGAAGCAAGCAAACATGGCAACGCGAAAGACCGCCACGCGGTCCTGCGCGTGGAGCGCAAATTTCCGATTCATTACGCAATCTTTGGACAGCGGTCATTTACACCCGCGCTCGCGACCGACATTAGCCGCGGCGGATTGCATATTGTCTTAGACCGGCAAATGCCGGACGACCGCACGCTCGAATTGCGCTTTACGCTTCCGAACGACGTGCTTGAGGTGCTGACTACGCGCACCCAATCGCGCGACGCGAGTCTTTTCGGGCGCGAGATCACAGTCAAAGAACAAAAGGCGCGGCCCTTTGAGGAACTGCGCATGCAAGTGAAGATCCTTCCGGGATGGCACGAGATTAAGGGGCTTTTTCATTACAGCGTCTCATTTGTGCGGCCCAAGCCGCCGATGCTCGAAGAGATCGAGCGCTTCATTCATGCCGCGCAGCTCACCGAAATCAAGGCCAAACGCGCGCCGCAAAAAACGGCCTGGCACTAGATTTGCCGGCCGATCTCGCTAACGATCTCCTGAATCAAACTGCCCTTGTAGTTGTAGACACTCCAGTGATCGGCCCCTGGAACGAAGGTTATTTGCGCATCTGCCCCGAGGCTCTGTAACTCTACTTGCATCCGGCGCACCGGGCGATCTAAACCAAACGAATCGCGGTCACCGACGAACACGTGAATTTTACCGCGCAAGAGCGGGCCCTCGGTCGGCCAACGATCGGCAAGCACGCGATCCATGTCCCAATGCTCTTCCCAATACTTGGCAACAACCGGATCGATGCTGCCGGTTTTGCGGTCGAAAAGTCTTTCGGGCTTACCGTCCGCGCCTTTCGGGCTAAAAACTTCCTCGAAGGAATCGAATTGCTCGCTTCCCCAGCGCGAGCCGAGGACCAGATGGCGGAGCGAATCGTAGGTCATGCGATAGTCGTTGCCGTGGAGATCGCGATAGAAGTTTTGCGGGGGATCGCGAGTGAGATCGGGGCCGGTAAAATCGTGAAAGTCCACCGGATCCGGCGAGATTGCCCACGCGCCCCCGAAAACGCCCGGATGCGAAACCTGCAACCACAATGATGACCATCCGCCGGATGAATGTCCGCTCACAAACCGGTAGCGGGGATCAGAAATCGCCCGGAAGTGCGCCTCAGTTTTAGGAATGAATTCACTCACCAATGCCGTTCCCCACGGCCCGTAGTTCTGCGAATCGGCAAACGCGTGATGTCCGCTATCTATGTTTGCATCGAGGAACACGACGATCAATTCGGTGTGGGTCTGGCGTTGCGCGCGCTGCCAGTCCGCCAGCTGCCGCTGATCTACCCGATGAGACCCTTCAAACGCGTGCACAAAATAAACGGTCGCAAAGCGCCGCTCCGGTTGCCTGTAATAATCGTCCGGCAGCAGAATGTCCGCACTGATCTTGACGTCCGTACCGAAAAAGGCGCTCAGTACGTCGCTGTGCATATTTGCTTCGAGCAACTGCTCGTCTTTTGCGAAGGCGCCGCCCGCCGTGAGAACGGCGAACAGCGCCAGCGCAAGTAGGAAGCGAATGCTACGTTCCGGGGACGGGAACCGGAACGTCCTTGATCCGTGCTCCGCCGGCGGCAGCCTGCGAAGCGAGCGAGCCGGTTAGGCCGTTGAGATTCTCAATGTCCTTGGGATTGAAATGCCCGGACTTGAGGTTGCTGCCGAGAGCTCCAAAGGCGCCGGTCATGCTCGGAATTGCGCCCGCAAGTTTTTGCAAGAGCGGATCGTGACTCTTTTGCGCAATTTTCTCGGAAACTTTGACTTCGTGATAGGCAAAGAGCAGCGCTAAGCCGCCTTTGACCATCGAGCCTGTGCGGTGCTCCGCACCGTTGTTAAACTTGCCTTCTTTGTACGGGTTCCAAACCCAATGATGAAAACAGTAATACGCGATTCCCAAATGTGCGACAAAGCGGGTCTTATCAAGGAATGCATACGACGGGCTGAGCGACCCGGTGAGGATTGCGGCGACCAGTGCCACAATGACCAACGGCTTGCTCCAAATGCGACTAGTGGTTCTCAAAAACGTGCTCCTCCTAAGAAAGGGTTGGGGTCGATTATACCTGGGAGACTGCGCAACGTTTCGCCGAATCCCTACCGAAATTGCTCCGGCAGGTCGATATCCATATAGGGCCGCTCATCTTCGATCGGCACGGTGACGCGCTGCAAATGTTTTGCATTACGCACTTGCCGTAACGTATCGCCATCGGGAAGATTTACAAACAATTCGCGAGCTTTTGGTGAGAAGACGACGGGGTGCCCGGGAGTTCCATCGGCGCGGAGCGGGTAGCACACGTCGGTGCCGGTGGCATATTCAAAGACGGTTTGCAAGAGGGCGCCATCTAAGAGCGGTAGATCTGCGGGGATGATCGCGATGCTCAGCGCACCGTCGATGTGCGCATTCGCTAGTTTAGCCGAATGCGCCATCCCGCGCTCTGGGCTGTCATTCACGATGGGGTTTTTGTTTTGCAGTGCAGATTGCATTGAAAGCTCGCGCGAGGCAACCACGACGGTAGGGTAGCCGTAGCACGCTTCAAGCGCGTTTTCCAAAAGCGTGCGGCCATTTGCAAGCGGACGCGCGAGCTTATCAAAACCCATGCGTTCGCTGCGGCCCGCAGCGAGGATGACGCAGACGGGATCGTCCATGGGCACGACTTGCTGGATGCATGACGAGGGACCCTTTGGCCGAAGCATACGGTGTGCGTGAAATCTTTGCCGCCATTGCCCAGCGAATCGCGGAAAATGCGCCCTGTGCAGTTGCTACCTTGGTTGCCGCCCACGACGCCACGCCCGCGCCGCTCGGCACGTCCCTGCTGGTCACTGCGGATGGGGCGTTTCTCGGTAACATCGGCGCGGGTTGTCACGAGGGTGCGATCATCGAGGCCGCGCAGAGCGCTTTACGCAATGGGACGTCATCTGCACTTGAATTCGACCTAAAAGACGATGTGCTCGATGGTTCGGTCTGCGGCGCGCGCCTAGAGGTCGTCGTCTGGATTCCGGACGCGACGTTTTTGCAAACCGCAGCAGAGATAGTCGCGGGGCGGGAGGACGTACATTTTGCGCTGCTGACGTTTCAGGTAGAAATTCCGCGCAAGAAGCATGTGGTGATCGTCGGCGCAACATCGCTCGCGGCAGAACTTGTGTTGCTTGCAAAGCGGCTGGATTTCCGCACAACGGTGATCGACCCGCGCCCGCCTTTTGCAACCAATCTGCGCCATCCGTTCGCAGATGAGTTGCTCGTGCACTGGCCGCAAGATGCGCTGCCCGCTCTTTTGAATTCCGAGACGTCTGTGGTGATCGTCGCACACGATGCCAAGATCGATCTACCCGCTATTCGCTGCGCGCTGCAGTCGCCTGCGCCATACATCGGCGTGATCGGCAATCGCCGCACGCAAGCCATGCGCAGAAAAGTGCTCGCGGGCGAGGGGTACGATACGCAGAGCCTGGACCGGCTGCACGGACCCGCCGGCTTAGACCTGGGCGGAGCAGCAAACGGGGAGATCGCCCTCTCAATTCTGGCCGAAATTACCGCCATCGAAAACGCGAGGAGCGCGCGCCCTCTGCGGACGACCGAGGGACGAATTCACGGCCACGGTTTTTGACCATTGCGCGGCAGTACCGCGCGCCACGCTTGCCGTTCCCGCTCCGGTCTAACGAGCGGCTGCAGCGCAACGACGGCTTTGCGCAATGTTGCAAGAAAGCCCGGATCGGCGATCGCGCGTTGCAAGAGTGCGCGTAAGCCTTCAGTGTCGCCGCAGCGGTAGAATCCCCGATAGCCCGCGCCAAGAATTCCCACATTTCCCGAAATGCGGGATGCAATCACCGGTATGCCGCAGGCAATTGCCTCGCACACGGTGTTTGCGCCGCCTTCCATCCGAGATGATTGCACGAGTATGTCACTGCGTGCGAGCAGCCGCAATGCGTTTGCGCGGCTCAGTTCGCCCACGTACTGGTAGCGTGGGTTGCGCGCCGTTTCTCTTTCCACCAACGGCTCGAATCTCGCCGCAAGAAATTTGCCCGCTTGGATTACGCGTACCGCTCCATCGCCGGACCGCTCTCGCACGGCATACGCCGCGCGCAGCGGATCCTTTTCGTGGCGCAGATGACCGATCACGCAGACTGTCAGCGGTTTGTTGCGGGCCTTTGCGATTCGCGGCGCGGCCTCCACGGACTGCACGATGGCGACGGCTTTTTTGCGCAGGGCGCGCGGCAGTTCAGCGATGCCCGCGGGTTGTAAGGTGACGAGCCGGTCGGCTGCCTTCAAAGCCTGCTGAGCGACGGCGCTACGGCTGAGGTCTCGATAGAGGTCCGTGCCGGTAAGCACCACGATCACGAACCCCTGCGGGTAGCGGCGCCGAAACGCTAAGATTGACTTCGCCGATTTCTTTGCATGCAACCCTACGATGCAATCGGCGGGTTCTCCATCATACGTCCGCGCGATCCGCACATTCCACCCAAGGGAGCGGAAGATGCGCGCGTAACGTTGCGCGGTAATGGAGTTGCCGAGCGTCGATTTGAGGGGAGCGGGAGAAATGACGATTAGCCTCGGCCGCGTTCTTCCGCTTGCGGACTTGGCGGACGCGCGCGCCCGCACGCTCTCACTCATCACCGACTTGAGCGACGCGCGCCTTACCGTCCCGCGGCTAGAAACCATCAACCCACTCTTATGGGAAGTTGGGCACATCGCCTACTTTGCGGAGTCCTGGACGTTGCGCCACTTGCTCGGCCATCCAAGCATCATTGCAAATGCCGACGCATTGTATGATTCGGCAAAGATCCCACACGACGATCGTTGGACCTTGCCCTTGCCCTCGCGCGCGCGAACCATGGATTTCTTGGCGCAAGCGTTCGAAGCGCTGCTTGCTGCTGCGCCGGCGCTCGAAGACGACGAACAGGCCCGCTACTTTTATCGTCTGGTTTTGCATCACGAAGACATGCATGCTGAAGCGCTTGTTTATGCGCGCCAAATACTTTCTTATCCGGCGCCGGCATATGCGGCCACACCGAAAACCGGCAGTGGAGCATTGCCGGGCGACGTGCGAATTTCCGGCGGCACCTATAGCATCGGCGCGCTTCCCGGCGACGGATTCGTTTTCGATAACGAAAAGTGGGCCCATGAAGTCGAGCTTGCATCGTTTGAGATTGCGCGCGCGCCGGTGACCGTGGCAGAGTACGCCGCCTTTATCGAGGGGGGCGGCTATCGCCAGGCCAAGTTTTGGTCCGAGGAAGGCTGGGCGTGGCGCAAAGATGCGGATGCGCAGCGCCCCGTTTACTGGAACGAAGACGAAAAAACGCGCCGCTCGTTCGATCAAGTCATCGCCCTTCACGAACACGAGCCGGTGTGCAATGTGAATTTTTATGAAGCGCAAGCCTATTGCGCTTGGGCCGGCCGGCGTCTGCCTTCGGAAGCCGAGTGGGAGGTTGCGGCGACGGGCGCAGAGCGGCGAAGGTATCCGTGGGGCGAGCAACTTCCCGATCCATCACTTGCCAATCTTGACGGAACCTACTCGGGCGTATGCGATGTTGCAGATTATGAGGCGGGAGAGAGCGTCACCGGTTGCCGGCAAATGCTCGGCAACGTGTGGGAGTGGACCTCGAGTGTGTTCCAGGCCTATCCGGGGTTTTCTGCGGATCCGTACAAAGAGTATTCCGAACCTTGGTTTGGAAATCACCGGGTGTTGCGGGGGGGAGCGTTTACAACGCGATCGCGGCTCATTTCGACCCGTTGGCGCAACTTTTACCGCCCGTACCGGCGCGATATCATGACCGGTTTTCGAACAGTGAAACGCTAGAGGAGCAACTGGAGTGGCCGTTTTAGAAACCTCACTCAACCGCGAGAGCAATACCCGGCGCCTTATTATGGGCGCGGCCATTTTTCTGTTGCTCGTTCTTGTTGGGCTCATTATCGTAAAGTGGTGGCCATACTGGAATAAAGCTCATGTTGCGGCGCAGACGCATAGCATCGGTGCCTCAATCATCAGCGGAAAGTCCGTCACGCCGCAAGCTGTGGGCATCAGCGCAGCCTGGCACTATACGCTTGCGTATTTCACATCTGTTTGGCAGGCGGTCGTTCTCGCGCTTCTGCTGGGCGCCTCGATTCAGATACTCGTTCCGCGCCAATGGCTCATGAAAGTTCTCGGATCGGACGGCGCGAAATCCGCAACCATCGCCGGAGCCGCATCCCTTGCCGGCATGATGTGCACGTGCTGCGCCGCGCCAATCGTGGTGGGAATGCGCCGTCAACGCGTGAGCATGGGGAGCGCCCTCGCGTTCCTGTTGGGCAATCCGGTGCTTAATCCGGCGACGTTGATCTTCATGGGATTCGTGCTCGGCTGGGTGTTTGCCGGAATCCGTCTCGCGTTTGGGCTGCTGCTCGTTGCCGGCGTCGCATGGATCGCGAACCGGTACGCACGCAAGCAAGTCCGCACAGAAGTCACGCACGAGTACGAGCCGTCTGCAATCGAAGATCCACGCCGCACTCCGGCGAGCATCGCAGGTGCGTGGTTCAAAGAACTCTGGTTTGAAATGTATACGTTGCTGCCGGGATACATCGCGATCGTGCTGGCGCTCGGTGCGGTACGCGCGTGGCTGTTTCCACCCGGCCTCACGCTTCATGCCTCCGGCATCGGTGCCACAACGCTGCTTGCGGCAGTTGGAAGCCTGTTTGTGATTCCCACGGCGGGTGAAGTGCCGATCGTGCAAACGTTAATGAAAGCGGGCATGGGACCCGGTCCCGCCACTGCGCTGCTCTTGACGTTGCCTGCGATTAGCTTGCCGTCGTTGTTCATCGTGCGCAAGGTTTTTCCCGGACGACTGCTCGCGATTGTTCTCGCCTGCGTTTTCGTCGCCGGTTTGGCTGCGGGCATCACCGCAATGATCGTTCTGCGAGCGCATTAAGGTGACCAAGCAAGATATTCTGCGGCTCACGCATCTCTCTAGCTGCGCGGGTTGAGCCTCTAAACTTGACTCGAGCGTCCTCGCGCAAGTCTTGCGCGGGCTTCCCGGCATAACCGATCCCAACGTCCTTGTCGGCACATCAACAGCGGATGATGCGGGCGTTATACGTATCTCACCGGATGTCGCGCTGGTACAAACCGTGGACTTCTTCACGCCCATCGTGGATGATCCGCGCAGCTTCGGTTCGATTGCCGCCGCCAACGCGCTCTCCGATGTGTACGCCATGGGCGGACGTCCCGTAAGCGCGCTTGCAATTGCCGCGTTCCCGGACAACGTCGACCCCGAGATTCTGGCGGACATTCTGCGCGGCGGGGTTGAGAAGGCCAAGGAAGCCGGCATCGACATCATCGGCGGCCATACCGTTAAAGACCGCGAGCCGAAGTATGGTCTTGCCGTCACCGGCGTCATCCATCCGGATCGAATTGTGCGCAATGACACAGCCAAACCTGGCGATGCGCTCATACTCACCAAACCGCTGGGCACCGGCATTCTCACAACGGCACGCCGAAGCGACACGATTGACGATGCGGCGATGCAAGAAGCAATCGCTTCGATGAATACACTTAATCGCACCGCAAGCGAAGTCATGCTGGGCTACGGCGCGCGCGCCGCAACCGATATAACGGGTTTCGGTTTCATCGGCCATCTCAAGGAAATGATCGGCGCGCGTCTCGGTGCCGACATTTGGGCGAATGCCGTTCCGCTCTTACGCGGGGCGCTCGAGCTTGCAGAGCGCGAAATATATCCCGGAGGAACGCAAAAGAATCTCGATAATGCCTTGCTAACCGGCGCGGAATTTCACGACGGCGTTCCGCAGGCGCTGCGAATCGTTCTTTGCGATGCGCAAACCTCGGGCGGCTTGCTCGTCGCGATTGAGCCGGGCGGGGCAGCAGGCATGGTTGAGGAGCTTCGTGCGAAGAATGTGGTGGCAGCTCACGTCGGAACGATCACGGACTCGGGCCGGATCGTCGTTCGAATCAGATAACAAAAAGGCCCCGCATTACTGCGAGGCCCTTTTTGCTTCGTTTACGACGACGTGTTCGCGTTAGCGAACTACATCATGTCGTAGCCGCCGCCCATGCCGCCCATGCCGCCGGGCATTCCGCCGCCGCCGCCATCTTTCTTGGGTTCCGGCTTATCAGCGATCAAGGTTTCGGTCGTGAGGATCAGGGCACCGATCGAGGCTGCGTTTTGCAGCGCCGAACGCGTGACTTTGAACGGCTCAACGATGCCGGCCTTGAACATGTCGACAATCTCGCCGCTCATTGCATCGAAGCCGTGCGGGGCATCTTTGCTCTTGACGCGATTGACTTCGACTGAACCTTCGTAGCCTGCGTTCTCAGCGATCTGACGAAGCGGCTCTTCGAGGGCCTTGCGAATGATTTGGATACCGATCTTCTCGTCGGCAACCGTGGAAGCGTGACCGTTGGTCGAAGGCGGAACGTACTTATCGATCGCTTTGATCGCGTGAATAAGTGAAGCGCCACCACCGGGGATCATGCCTTCTTGGACGGCTGCGCGCGTTGCGCTCAGGGCGTCTTCGATACGGTGCTTCTTCTCTTTAAGTTCGGTCTCGGTCGCGGCGCCGACTTGAATGACAGCCACGCCGCCGCTCAATTTGGCAAGACGCTCTTGGAGCTTCTCGCGATCGAAATCGGAATCGGTCTCTTCGACCTGACGCTTGATCATCTCAATGCGTCCCTTGATTGCATCGGGCTTGCCCTTGCCATCAACGATGGTCGTCTCCTCTTTGGTGACTTTAACGGACTTAGCTTGGCCAAGCAGATCCGGTGTCACTTTGTCGAGCTTAAGGCCCAGCTCTTCGGAAATCACGGTCGCGCCGGTCAGCGCGGCGATGTCTTTGAGCATCTCTTTGCGGCGATCGCCGAACCCCGGTGCTTTGACAGCCACGGTTGTGAACGTGCCGCGCAGTTTGTTAACAACCAGCGTTGCGAGTGCTTCGCCTTCAACATCTTCTGCGATGATGAGCAGCGGTTTTTGCACTTGAACGATCTTCTCGAGCAGCGGAAGAATGTCGGCGATGGCGCCGATCTTGCGTTCCGTTACCAAGATGTAGGGATCGGTGAGCGTTGCTTCCATGCGCTCGGAATCGGTCACCATGTACGGCGAGATGTAGCCCTTGTCGAACTGCATGCCTTCTTTGGTTTCGACTTCCGTCTTCATGGTCTTGGATTCTTCAACCGTGATGACGCCGTCTTTGCCGACCTTCTCCATTGCAATCGAAATCAGCTCGCCGATTTCTTTATCGTTGGCGGAGATCGATGCAACTTGGGCGATCTTCTCTTTGGTGTCGACGGTCTGCTTGAAGCTGCCCATCGATTCGACTGCGAGTTCAACGGCCTTCTCGATGCCGCGCTTGATCAAAAGCGGGTTCGATCCGGCCGTGACGTTGCGCAAACCTTCGCGGATAATCGCTTGCGCGAGAACCGTTGCGGTGGTCGTGCCGTCACCGGCGATGTCGTTGGTTTTGCTCGCAACTTCTTTTACGAGCTGCGCGCCCATGTTCTCGAACGTGTTGGGAAGTTCGATTTCTTTTGCGATGGTCACGCCATCATTGGTAATCGTCGGTGAACCGAATTTCTTATCGAGGACGACGTTGCGTCCTTTGGGTCCAAGCGTTACCTTCACAGCGTCGGCGAGGATATTTGCTCCACGCTCGAGTGCGCGGCGCGCTTGTTCGTCAAATACTAATTCTTTAGCTGCCATAATTTGTTTTCAAATACTCCTTAAACGCCGGCCGGAACTTTGTCCATGATCGCAAGGACATCTTTTTCAGAAATGATGAGGTATTCTTTACCTTCGACTTTGACTTCGCTACCCGAGTACTTCGAGTAGATGATGCGGTCGCCAGGCTTGACGTCCATCGGAAGTTTGGTACCGCTGTCCAGCGTACGGCCGGTGCCTACTGCACGAACGATGCCCTCTTGGGGCTTCTCTTTGGCGGTGTCGGGAATAAATACGCCGCCCGCGCTCTTGCCTTCCGACTCGACATGCTCGACGACCACGCGGTCGCCCAATGGCTTCAAATTCACGAAAAAAGACCTCCAGAATGTTGATTTTAAGCCCTTCGAGAGACTGGAGGGCCAAACGTGGGGTGCCCACGCTGACTCGACCGCCTGACAAGGGTGGCTTGGCACTCTATTGCTAGGAGTGCCAGGACCTCGATTTTAGCAGACTCGGGTGGCGAGTGCAAGCGGCTTTTGACGCTTGCAAGTTGACGAACGAGGCTGGATGTGTTACTTAAGTAATTACTTAAGTATGCTCGATCAAGCCCCCTCGCTCGACCTCATGTTCCAAGCCCTCGCCGATCCCACGCGGCGCCTCATCTTGGAGCGCCTCACGAAGGGGCCGGCCACCGTCAGCCAGTTAGCTCAGCCGTTTTCGATGTCGCTGCCGGCAGTGGTGCAGCATCTCAGCGTGCTTCAGGGCAGCGGGCTTGTGCGAACCGAGAAGGTCGGGCGCGTGCGGACGTGCCATATCGAGCCGCTCGCGATGCGTTCGGCCGAGCAATGGATTAACGAGCGCCGCGTGACCTGGGAGCGACGCCTCGACCGCCTCGGAGCCTATCTCGCACAGCAAAACGACGAACCACCATTTGGGAGTACATAATGACCGACCGATCCGTCAATAACGCCAGCTTCACGATCGAACATACCTACGACGCTGCGCCCGCCAAGGTCTTTGCGGCCTGCGCGAGCGCCGAGGCCAAGGGCCAGTGGTTTGGGGCCGACGACGAAGCGACGACCGATAAACTGCAACTCGATTTCAGCGTCGGCGGACGCGAGTTTTTCGCAGCAGCCGTAGGCGGCCACAATTACAAATATGAAGCACTCTATCAAGACATCCTCACGGACAACCGGATTGTAGCGACTTACAAGATGTGGCTCAACGATGCGTTGATGTCGGTCTCGGTCGCAACGACCGAGCTGCATCCCGAGGGTGCCGGAACGCGTCTTACCTATACGGAACAGGGCGCGTTTCTCGACGGTCTCGATCAACCCAAAGACCGCGAACACGGCACGCGTGAGCTGTTGACCAAAGCATTGGCTACCTATCTCAAAGGAAAAGTACGTGTCTAAAACTCGCGACCCCCGATGGATCTCGCTCATCGTGCTCTGCATCGGTATGTTGATGATCGTGCTCGACGGAACGGTCGTCAACGTTGCGCTGCCTTCAATTCAGAGCAACCTTGGTTTTTCACAAGCCAGTCTCGCTTGGGTGGTCAATGCCTATCTGATTGCATTCGGCGGCCTGCTTCTGCTCGCCGGACGGCTGGGCGATTTGATCGGCACCAAGCGCGTGTTCATGGCCGGCCTTCTCGCATTTACGATCGCATCAGTTCTGTGTGGCCTCGCCTGGAGCCAGCCCGTGCTCATTGCCGCGCGTTTCATCCAAGGCCTCGGCGGGGCTCTCGCCTCTTCCGTCATTCTCGCAATGATCGTTACCATGTTTACGCAGCCCGAAGAGCGGGCGCGCGCGATGGGCATCTTTAGCTTTACCGCATCGGCGGGCGGTTCGGTTGGACTTCTTGTCGGCGGCACCATGACGCAATTCTTGAATTGGCACTGGGTCTTTTTGATCAACGTGCCAATCGGCATCGCCACGTTTTTTATCGCGCACAAGTACCTCGAGACAGACAACGGCATCGGCCTCGCAGAAGGCGCGGATGCAACGGGTGCGGCACTGGTGACCGCATGCCTCATGCTCGCCGTCTACACCGTCGTTGACATTCCGCAGAACGGGCTGACATCAATGCGCACGCTGTTACTGGCGGCGCTCGCCATCGCGCTCTTTGTCGCGTTCATCGTCCGTCAGTTCACCGCAAGCAAACCGCTCGTTGACCTCTCGGTTTTCAAATCCCGAAACGTGACGGGCAGCAATATTCTGGAACTGCTCATTGTGGCCGGGCTGATGGGCTTCTTCTTTCTCGATTCGCTCTACTTGCGGCGCGTGCTCGGCTACGGGCCGGTCGCAACCGGTCTTGCATTCCTACCGATCACGCTTTCGATCGGCGCTTTTTCGCTTGGCTGGTCGGCGCAGCTGTGCGCGCGCTTCGGTGCGTTGCAGGTCGTGGTCGCGGGCTGCGCTATCTCGGCACTGGGGCTTGGAATTTTTGCGCTCACCCCGCTCGACGCGACATACTTTACGCGGCTTATGCCGCCGATGTTGCTCATGGGCATCGGCATGGGCGCCTCCTTTCCGCCGCTGATGATGTTTGCCATGTCCGATGCCACCCCGCAGAATTCCGGGTTGGTCTCAGGCGTAATCCAAACGACCGGACAGGTGGGCGGCGCATTCGGTCTCGCGATTTTGGCGACCTCAGCAGCGGCCGTCACCCAAACGGCAGTTGCCGCGGGTGCCACGGGCCTCAACCCTCTGAGCGCCGGTTACCACTTCACGTTCGGCATCGCGACAGCGTTTCTGATCGTCGCCACGCTCGTCGCCGCAACCGTGCTCAAACCGATAGCAATGTCCAACGAAGCACATGCCGAGGATTTTGTAGCAGCATGACCGCCAGAGGAGCAGCGATTAGTCGCCGCACTCCATGGTTGCGCATCGCCTGGCGTTCGCAATTATATGTGCGAGATCGCCCGCGCGGTAGACGGTCAAGGTGAAACCGCCGCCATCTCCGGTTGCGTATCCATATTTCTGCCCTCGAAGAAACGTCATGTGCGATTTTGGCAAATCAAATTCCTCAACGACGGCGATAGCTTTGGCTCGGAGAAAATCCTGCGCGACCGAATCGTTGTAGATCCGCTCAAGTAAGCCGCGCACGCGTGGATCGTTTTTCGCAAGAAAGCGAAATCCGCTGGAGTTGTACCAAACTTCCTCCGAGTAGTTCACGTGCCCGAGATCATCATGAAAACTATAATTGAACTGCGCACCGCGATATTTTCCAAAGGCGGTGCAAAACGGCGTCCCGCTCATCTCGCCGATCACGCAATGCAGCCTAAGGCCCTTAGAGCGAACAGCGGACTTCGTGTCCGAGAACCGGTCGCCCGGCAACGCGCATGCAAATGCCAAGGTTGATGCGAACAAAAATGCGCCGCAAGTGAGAGCAACCACAACTTTCATGGCGTGAAGGTTTAGCTAGAGCGTTGTAAACCCATGCGTGGCAATGGCCAGTGTGATGAAAAACACGGTTGCAAAGGAAAATAGGAAGAACCGGACCAGGCGAGCGTGTAGCGCGAGCACAATGAGCGCGAGACCGGCGGCAATAAGTGCCAGCACTTCCTTAAAAGCGTCCCCGGCGCCGGAGACGCCCGCAATTGCTACCGACGCCGTATAAGCGGCGCCCGCGCCGAGGAGAATTGCGAGCAAGGTACTGCTAAGCCAAACCACAGTATCGTCAGCTCGAAAAGAAGGCTCTCTTCGCATCATGCATCGATGATAGAACTCCATGCTGAGGAAAACCTTAGGGGCCTATTAGAATAGCCCTGACCGCCAGGCAACCAAGCGCCCCTCGTGCAGGACAAAAAAGCGTTCGCGGCCGTTACCATTGCATGGCCGCGAGCATGGGACGAGCTTTTGGAATCGCAATTTTTCTTATCGCCGTGGGCTCGGCTATGCTCGGCGCTGCGCCGGTGCAGGTGACGCTCAACGACAAGCCGCTGGCCGCAACTGCGATCGTGCGTGCGGGACGCGTGCTTGTTCCGTTCCGCGCGATCTTTAGCGCCCTGCACGCCGACGTGCAGTACAACGGGGCTCTGCACGAAGTGCATGCCCGGCGCGGAGGCGATCGCGTTTTTATCAAGATCGGTACGCACAACAGCATCGTGGTCGCCGGACATCTTTTCGTTCCGGTCCGCTACATTTCGGAATCGCTGGGCGGTAAAGTTTCCTACGACGCCACCGACCGCATCGTTTTTATCGCAGACCCACGCGCAAACATGCAGGTCACGCAAGTGCCCCGTACCATTGCGACGGATGTGCCCATCGTCGCGACCGCCACGTTCTCTCCGGCACCGATCGCGTATGCGACGCCGGACCAGAATGCGCCGCCGACTTTTGTGCAGTCGCTCAATTTTTACGTCCCCAGCAACCAGCGCGCGTACTATCCGGGCGATCCGCTGCATTTCGTACTCGACGCCCCGCCCGGTGGCACGGCGTATTTAGAGCTCTGCAACTCCCAACGCGTGCAATTCATCAATCCGCTCGGATCGACCATGTATTTTGTCGATCTCCGAGTGCCGGAGCGCCTTGCCGGTCATTCGTGTTCCGCATCGGCGTACTTCGTCGGACCGCTCGGTGCGCGACAGATCGTCGAGCTTCCGTTCATGCTGGCTTTCCCGCAAGCGGCAACGGCCTCGCCAATGCCGACACCGGAGCCAACCCGCACCACTCCGGCGCCCGTGGCAACTCCCGGGCCGGTTGCAACGCGTGCGACGCAGCCGGTGTACCGCGCGCCGCAGCGCAACCCCAAACCAAAGACAACGGTGCCACCGGCCATGTAGGCAAGCTCCGGCCGTGGTCGAAATCGCGCGGCCATGGCCATTGTGCAGACACTCGACTGGCGCGCGATCATCGTACGCGGTGTGCCCGCGGGAATCATCGGCGGCATCCTCATCGGCGCGTTTGTGTACGCCGCCCAAATCATGCCGGCCCACGGCTCTCTTTTGGGCCTCTGGCAGTTCGTCGCATCCACCGCGATCGGGCCAAGTGCATTTAGCAATCCGAATAGCGCTTGGCTCGGACTCTTGATGCACTTGTGCACAAGCGTCGCCTGGGGTATCGCGTTTTCGTACGTCGCGCACACCCGCCCGGGAATCTCGGATCATCCATACATCAGCGGACTGGTGTATGGCGTGATCGTCATGATCATCATGGATATCGTGTTAATCGTTGCTAAGTCGTGGCCTCCGCCCACCGTGCAAAGCACGCTCACCGGCCTGATTGCGCATTGCATCTTCTTCGGACTTCCGGTATCGCTCTACGTCTCACGCGCGATGCGAAGCTAATTGTACGCAAGCATCACCGTCTCGCTTGAAGCGCTACGCGCCAACGCGCAGCGCCTTCGCGATTTGGTAGCGCCGGCGCGCATCGCCTTTGCGGTCAAGTCCAACGCGTACGGACATGGCTTGCTCGAAACGAGTTTAGCCATCGAGCCCTTTGCAGCGATGCTGTGCGTTTACAGTCTCGAGGAAGCGGTAGTGCTGCGCGACGGCGGCATCACAAAACCGTTGCTGATTATGGGGCCCGTCAGGCCGGACGCTCTCGATGCGGCGCTCGCATCAAAAGCCGCCATTGCACTTTGGGATACGCGCCTATACGCACTGCGCGTTGCGAGTACGGCGCGCCGCCGCAACACGGCTTTTCCGGTGCATGTAAAGATTAATACCGGGCTCAACCGCTTGGGGCTCGCGCCGCAAGACGCGGCCGATGCAATTGAAGATTATTTGCGCATGGGCGAACTCCAAATCGAGGGAGTGTTCTCGCATCTCTCAGCGGCCGAAGAAATGGACTCTCCGTTCACACTCGCACAGCTCGCGACTTTCGAATCTGTGCTCGCCCCGGTCCAAGAACAATTGCAAAATCAAAGCACCAAGCCGGTTTTGCACATCGCGGCTTCGGCGGCCGCGATGCTCTGGCCGCAGACGCGTTTGGATATGGTGCGTTCGGGAATTGCGCTCTACGGGCTGTGGCCCTCGCCGGGGACGCGGCAAGCCATGCAAACTGCGCTTGCTCTCGAACCGGCTTTGCGTTACGAAACGGCGCTGGTGGCCATGCGGCACGTCGCCGCGGGCGAAGCAATCGGCTACGGCGCGACGTTTCACGCTCCGCATGCGATGCGCATCGGAATTTTGCCGCTCGGCTATGCCGACGGCATTCCGCGATTGTTTTCGAACAACGGCGCATTTTTGGTACGCGGCGCACGCTGCCCTATCGTTGGACGAGTCTGCATGAATATGACAATGATCGATCTCGCGAACGCAGCCGAAGCCGCGACCGGAGACCGGGTGACGCTCATCGGCACGGACGGCAACGCGAGCATTACGGCGGATGATTGGGCGACCTGGGCGCAGACGATCAATTACGAGATCGTGACCCGCCTTCCGGCGCATATCCCGCGGACCCACGCCTAAGAGTTCCTATTGTCTCCATCTGTTACAACAAGAGAGATGGAAACAATCGAGACAAGCGTGAGCTACCGGATTGCCACGCCCGACGATTTAGCGGCCTGCGCGGCGTTGTGGTTGGAGATGTTCGAGGCCGTGGGAAAGTATCAAGAGGCGGACTTTGCGGCCGATTGGCGAGAGCGCTTCGTTCGCTACGGTACCAAGCGCATCCCCACGGGCGAATACCGCTACTTCGTCGCAGAAGATTCCGGTGAAATCGTTGGGTGCGCGGGCGCCCTCGTGCGCGATGGCTATCCATTTGAAATCAGCGGAGTGCGCAACGGATACATCTTCGGCGTAAGCGTGAAACCTCGCATGCAAAAGCGCGGCATCGCGACGGCCCTTACGACGAGCTGCGTCGACTTCCTGAAAAAAATCCGTGTCGGACGCATTCTATTGCACGCATCACCCTTCGGACGTCCGATCTACGAGAAAATGGGCTTTATCCCCACGAACGAAATGGAACTGCCCCTTAAGCCACGGCTTTAATCGCCTCGGCGAGCTCCATCGTTTCTTTGTAGAGCGCGCTGCCGACGATGCACGAGTCCACGTTCGCCGGCATGGCAGCCTTGAGCGCGAGAATATCAGCAACTGTGTGGGCGCCCCCGCTTGCGGTGATCTTGATGTCTGCAAGGGATGCCACAACCTTGAGCCCTTCGATATCGAATCCGCTGCCGGTGCCGTCGCGGCCGATTTCCGTATGAATCACGCGCGTGACGCCCCACATCGCGACACGTTTAATGAGCGCATCGCGATTCATGACGGTCTTCTCTTGCCACCCACGGACGGCGACCATTGTGCCGCGCGAGTCGATGCCGGCGATGACTTTCTCGCCGAGCTTTCCGATGATGTTGCGCGCGGCGCGTTCGTCTTCAACTAACACGGTGCCCAGAATGATGTATGCGGCGCCCGCGTCCAAGCGGCGCTGCGCGATTTCAATGTTGCGGATGCCGCCGCCGGTCTGCACGGGAATCGAGACGGCCTTGCAAATATCCGCAATGGCCTTCTCGTTTTCGCCGTCTCCGAATGCGCCGTCAAGATCGATGAGGTGCAACCGCTGTGCGCCATCGGCCGCAAATTGCTGCGCACGTGCGACGGGATCGTCATCGTACTCGGTCTCCCGGTTCGGGTCGCCCTGCTGCATGCGCACGCACTTGCCGCCACGCAGATCGATCGCTGGGATCACAATCATAGGCGCCTTCGGTGCGGCGCAGTGGCCGCGCTTTCCTCTTACAGAATCCGCAGAATGGGCGCATCCACACTTGCGGGGGCACCCGAAGCCCCGCCGACCCGCAACCGGTGGTTTCCGCCGGGTTCCCCGCGCAAGAGCGCATGCACATCGCCAATGCCCAGGCTCGCGACCGGGTGCTCGTCGATCGCGATGAGATTCTTTCCAACCAGCATTTCTCGTAAGGGCGCCGTTTTAGGATCCGGCAGAACGCCCACGATTTCATACCCGGCAAAGCTGGCCCGTAGTGTAATGGGCACCATATCGAATTCGTGCTGCACCGGCATCTCCGTGTGAATTGCGGTTACTTGCGATTTTGCAAAATCAATTTGCAAACGCAGATTGCGCAAAGCATTTCCGCCGAGCGCGCCTACGATTGGCGCGGGTACCATGCCGCTCATCCATTTCTCGAAAACCCCGGGCGGACGTGAAACGGCCACGACATCGCGCAAAGCCACGTTTCCGATTGCCAGTTGCGGGATGCGCAGCATCTTCGCCTCGAGCTCCGTCTTTGCGCCGTGCATATTCGCCGGGCCGTATGCGCCTTGCGCCGATTTCCACTCGGGATGTTTCACCGCAAGCTTATCGATGAATGCGCGCGAAAGCATCGTAGCAGATGCTCCCGTATCGAGCAGGAGACCAACATGCTCGCCTTCGATGATACAATCCAAACGCACGAATCCCGAAGCGGGATCGATTCGAACCGGTAAGCGTTCTGCGGAGAGGTCCGCGGGAAAATTCAATCCAAAGCGGCGTGCCGGATAATCGATGAGCACCCGGTGCGGACGCAGCAAATATCCGGGCATAAATCCTTGGCAACGCACAGAGGGGGAAATCGTCGGCCCATCGAGCTCGGCGATCACCGGGTCATCGGTCGGAACGATAATTTCCGTGCCTTGAACGAATATGCGGGGCGCGATAACGCTCTGGTAGCTCAGGCCTTCGTTGCTGCGCACCGGACCGGTGGACGAAAGGCCCAGTGCGGCCGCGACATCCTTGGTTACTTGCAATCCGCCGCCGCCGGTATCAAACCAGCAGAGCACGTCGCGCCCTTTGCCTCTCGCGCCGCTCATTTGCACGGTGACGAAAACGCGGTTGTCCTGCAATTCAAACCGCTGGGGACCTCGAGCCGCTCCAACGAGCAACGCGGCGGAGGATGCCGCCAGAAATGTCCGGCGGTCGATCATGTGCCGGGGCACGGCACTTAGTTTTTGCCGTTACCGCGCTGCTCGATGGGGACGAATGAATGCAGCGCGGGACCAGAGTATGATGCTTGGGGCCGGATCAGACGGTTTTCGTTGAGCTGTTCCAAAACGTGCGCGCACCACCCGGCGACGCGCCCGCACGCAAACATGCACGTGAATTCATCGCCGGGAATGCCGAGGCTGTAGAGCGTCGGCGCGGTGTAGAACTCAACGTTGGCGTAGATGCGTTTGCCGGGCTTCTGCTCTTGGAGCACCGCGTTGGATGCGTCTTCGAGCGCACGGGCAATTTTATACCACTTGTCATCAGTAGATGCACCAAGATCCATCGCCATCTTTTCCAAGTGTTGGGCACGCGGATCGCGGACTTTATATTCGCGGTGTCCCATGCCCATAATACGTTCGCCCCGAGCCAGAAGTTCGCGCACGTAGGTCTGCGCGCGCTCCGGCTTGCCGATCTCGACAAGCATATTCATGACCTTGCTTGGCGCACCGCCATGTAGATCACCCTCGAGCGTAGCGACAGCCGCCGTTACGGCGGCATACATGTCGGCGCGGGTCGAGGCGGTGACGCGCGCGGAAAATGTGGACGCATTATACGAATGGTCCGCAAGGAGCACGAGGTAGGTATCGAGTGCATCTTCTTCAACCCGGTTCGGCACGCTACCGCTGCGCATATACAGAAAGTTCGCGGCTTGTGAGAGGTCGTGCCGCGGCTCAATTGGTTCTAGGCCACGGCGAATGCGATCCCAGGCGGCAACGATGGTCGGAAATTTCGCAATAAATTCGATTGCGGTGTGCACGTCGGAGACATGCTCCCCGGTTGGATTGACCGGAGAGAAAAGAGCAAGTCCCGAAACAACAGTGCGCAACACATCCATCGGCCACGCCGTGCGCGGAACCCCTTGCATCGCCGTGACGAGCGGCGCAGGCAACATGCGGTGTGTCGCAAGTTCTTTTTTGAGACCGTCGAGTTCGTGTTTGCTGGGAAGATGCCCGTAGAGCAGCAAGTGGCAAACTTCTTCAAAGCACGCGTTGGCTGCCAAATCGTGGATGTCGTAGCCGCGATACGTGAGGCGGCCGAGTTCGCCTTCGACGTTGCTAAGGTCGGTATGGCCGACAACAACGCCTTCGAGGCCAGGATCAACAACAGTACCGGTATGTGGAGGCATATCTCCCCGGATTTGAGCCCTAGAGGCGATTTCCATGCATGCCCACGAAACTGCGGCCCATGGAACCGTTAGATTTAACAAAAAAACCACCGCGCGACCCTCGCCAAGAGCTGGATGGCCTTGCGATGATGCCGCGCACCATCGATAAACTGCGAGCCAACCTCCCGGGCGGTAATCCGGGCGTCTACTTCTTTAAAGGTTTTAGCCAAATGCTCGCTGAGGCGGGAGGCGTAACCGAAGACCAATTACTCGACGTGATCGCAAGCGCAAGGTCCGATGAAGACGTTGCCGCCTGGCTGCGCGCAAATGCGGACCGGACGCGCATGGAAGAATTCTCGCGCCAAATTCTCAATCGCAAAGTTGCCGACGTGAAAGCGCGCGATCCGGAAGCGTTTGCGCAACGCTATCCGGTCTCCAAAGACCGCACCGATATCGAGTACATGGTGGATCTGCTCGCCGCTGACGATGAGGATATGTTCAAATAAAGCCGCTACTCACTTCAAAAGAGAAAGGGCCCGCCGCGGACGGCGAGCCCTTTTTTCTTTGCGTTATGCTAAACGCTAGTGAAGCGTAACGGCCGTGTCGTCGATGAAGAAGTTGGTCGCGAGGCTTGCGTCCTCGGTACCAGTCCACTTGATCGTCACGGTTTGTCCAGCGTAGGCCGAGATGTCGATCGACTGCTGAACATACCCGCTATTTTTGTTGAGGTTCGAGAGCTTCTGTTTGACCGTACCGTTGACCGAAACGCTCAGCGTATCGTAAGCGTACGTCGTGGTCGTCTCAGCGGTCGTAATATGCTCCCAATAGGTGAGCGTCGCGCCGCAACCGGCTTTGATGGTCACGGATTGGCTCAGGGTATCCGTATGAGTGGTTCCATACCCGTCAAGCCACGAGTAGCCAACGCCGCTGCGCGAGTACGCGCCGTCGGTGTTGATCACGCCTGAAGTGGAGCTCCAGCTTGCCGATCCGCTTTCGAAGCCGGGGTTCAGGAAGAGTTGTCCGGAGCACCCGCTGACCGGTGTTGCGGTCGGAACGGGCGTCGGAGCCGGAGTTGGGGTTGGGGACGGAGCCGGGGTCGGGTTCGATCCGTACGTGAACGAGCAACCAGAGATCGCGTTGCTCCATTCGGGCTGGTTCGGGAACACAGCACCATTGCCCATGGTCACGTTGGCATCGCCGGTCCACGCGCACTTATCGCCGTTCTCCGCACCGGTTGAATCGATCCAGCCATTGCCGGCACCCGGGTCGGTGATGGCTTCTTCAATTTCATGGCCGCCGACGATGCTGGCACCGTCAAGCGTGCCCGGAGAGTTCACGTTGCCGACACCGCAACCGGAGCCCGCGTCGGGGACGTACGGCATATCGGTGTAAGCGATCGGACCGCTACCGCCCGACATGGTGTTGTGGAAAGCGCAAAACTGCGTGCCAAAGCCACTGGTGGTGTAGTTGTGCGGCGTTACGACGAAGTAATTGCCGTCCGCGTTGTAGCCGAAGTGCGACACAGCGCGATTCGCTTCTGCTTGAATATCGGATTCCGCGTAGGTGGTCGGCGGAAGGGAGCTGCTGTCATACCACACGCCGCCCGCTTGGTTGGTGGGATTGGTGATATAGCCGCGCGCGGTCTCGTAGTACTGCGTGGCAACATTTGCAATGCCGCTTCCGCCGAGCGAGTTGACATAGTTCACGAGATACGTGGCCATGCCATCGGGATCGTGGGTCGTATCATTCGAGCCGCTAAATCCCCAAAAAACCAGATAGATTTTCGGGTACTTCTGAATCGGGCCGTTATGATAAACGAGCTGGCCCGAACCTGAGGCGAGCGCCCCTCTGTTGGTGGCCTTCGCGTGTTCGCCCACCGACCGAACGAGTTCCGGGTGCTCTTTCAGATAGGTAGTGCTATAAAAAGGAACGCGGTGGCCGACCGAGCCGGCCGGTTGAATGGCGTCTTTAGCCGGTGCCGTGCCCGGCACGACTGATGACTGTTGGCCGCCGCCGCAGCCCGCGATAATCGCGGCAGCAGCCACCAATGCAACGAGAAGTTGCGGTGTTCTGAAAACGGGTTTCAAGGAGTAGTCCTCCGTTAAGTGCAGCAAAACGCGTCCGTCGAGGGACGGGCGCATTCGCATATTTTGCACAAAAATTACAAACCTGTGTAGCAGTGCAAAACACACCTAGAGGAGGGCGCTTTTCTAGCGGAGATTTAGCTAGCGAGCGCTCCACTGTTCATGCCGCTTGCGACCCATCACGCGAGGACTCTTCCGTTGGTGCGGCCCATGGCGAATGTAATGAGACGGTCGATCAAAGCTTCATTCGAGATTCCGGCAGCCAGGCACGCCTCGGGTAAGTTGCTCGACGCGGTCAGGCCGGGCAGAGTGTTGATTTCTAGAATATACGGACGGCCTTCTTTACTTACGATGAAGTCCGTCCGCGAATAATCGCGCAGGCCGAGCAGCCGGTGGACCGAGAGCGCAAGCATCTGCATGCGCGCGGCGAGATCTTCATCGATTTTCGCCGGACAAATGTGCGTGCTTCCCCCCGCGCCGTACTTGGCTTCGTAGGAATAGAAGTCGTCTTTGTTCGGAATGATTTCAATTACCGGAAGAGCATCGACGCCCAGAATACCGCATGTAAACTCGCGTCCGGGAATATATTCTTCGGCCAAGACCTCGCAATAGTTCTCCGAGAAAGCAATCATGGTTTGCGTCCATTGCTCGTGGCTGCGCACGATCGAGACGCCGACGGCGCTGCCTTCGTTGCGTGGTTTGACGACGAGCGGCAAATCGAGCGAACCCGGCAAGAGCGGTAACGTGCCGCCGGTCAAATCAAAGAGATCCCAGGCGGCCGTCGGCAGTCCTTCGGCCGCGAGCAATTTCTTGGTGATGTGTTTGTCCATCGCCATCGCACACGCTTCCACGCTGCTACCTGTGTACGGCAAATGCAGATAGTCTAAAATAGCTTGAATCTGTCCGTCTTCGCCCCCGGGGCCGTGCAGCGCAATAAACACCACGTCCGGCGACATCTTGCGGACCGACTCAATAAACCGCTCGTCGAAATCCAGCGACTTTGTTTCGTAGCCGAGCGACTGCAACTGCCGCATCACGAAGTAGCCGGTTTCCATCGAAATCTCGCGCTCGGCACTCGGGCCGCCCATGACGACCGCAACTTTGGGTTTTGCGTTCCCGCGATTCATGGGAGTTGCCGGTTCCGGGCAAGTTGCTCGCCAAGCTCGCAACGAGGGGTCGCGGGGCACATTTTCTTATTCCTCATCCGTGAAGACGCCTTCGAGATGCACTTCTAGTTGCAATTCAACTCCAAAACGGTCGTAGACTTCGCGCCGCACGCGCGCCAAAAGCATCGCGACATCTTTTGCGCTTGCGCCACCGACATTATTAATGAAGTTGGCGTGCAGTGGTGAGACTTCGGCCCCTCCTTCGCGCCACCCCTTAGCGCCCGCGGCTTCAATGAGGCGTGCGGCCTTATCATCTTGGGGATTGCGAAAACAGGAACCGGCGTTGGGTAAGGCGATCGGCTGCGTGGCCTTGCGCCGAACGAGGCGGGATTGCATTTCTTCGCGTACGGCTTTTGGATCTCCGCGTTGGAACGCAAGCGACACGCGCGAAACGATAGCATCGCGGGCGAGCGTTGTGTGCCGGTAAAAATACTGAATGGATACGGAATGCGGGTCGGGTTTAGAGGGCGACTGTACCCACACCTCACGCACGAAATCTCCCATCTCAAAATCGGTGCCCGCATTCATTCGCAGCGAGCCGCCTACGGTTCCCGGAATGCCGGCAAGAGAGCCGATTCCCATTGCCCCAAGCGATGCGGCTTTGGCGGTGACCAGCGCCATCGATGCAGACGCCCCCGCTTGCACGATGACGTGGCTTGCATCTTCGGCCAAGACGATTTCGGTAAAATCACCGGCAAGTCGCAGGACGAGTCCGCGAATACCGCCATCCCCGATGAGCAAGTTCGAACCGCTTCCAAGCGCAAACCACGGCATCTTGCGGCGCAAGCAAAAACGCATGACCGCCGCGAGTTGATCTTCATTCTCGGCGCTGATCCATGCATCGGCGGGCCCACCGATTTTCCAGGACGTGTACGGGGACAGCGGTTCGTCGAATCTTACGCTTGCGCCACAGATCGTTTGCAGTTCTTTTTTATCGGCTTCGGTAAGGAGGGAACGCGATTGCACGGCCGCGCTCACCGAGCTACTTCGGCCTTGGGCAGGCGCGCAGCAAGTTGTGCAGCGACCGCGGTAATGTTTCCGGCTCCAAGCATCAAAACAAGCGCGCCCTCGGGCGCATGTTCCAGGATCGCGTCGGGCAGATTCTCCACTGCGGCGACGTATTGCACACGTGTGCCGGCGGCGCGCAGCGGCTCGCCGATCGACTTCTCGCTCACGCCCTTAATCGGCAGTTCCGAGGCTGCGTACACGGGCGCCAAGAAAACCAGGTCCGCACCCGTAAGCGATGCTGCAAAATCGCGTGCGAGATAGGCGGTACGTGTGTAACGGTGCGGTTGAAACGCAACGAGGATCGGGCCGTGATGATAACGCCGCGCGGCATCGATCGTCGCCTTTATGGCGGTCGGGTGGTGGGCGTAGTCATCGACAACCATCATGCGCGGGCTGCTGGCTAAAATATCGAAACGCCGGCGAACCCCCGAGAATGCCTGCAGCGCCTGCGCGATTCGCACGAAAGGAATCTCGAGCTCGCGTGCGACTGCAATCGCGCCAAGTGCGTTGAGAATGTTTATTTCCCCTGGCACGCGCAAGCTCACGGTGCCAAGACACACTCCGGCCGCAATGACATCAAAAGTGGACCCGAGGCCCACAAAGCGCACGTTCGAGGGGTGCAGATCCGCAGCGGAGAGACCGAATGTAATTGTTTTCGCTTGCCGCCGCAACGGCGCAATCGCCGCGCTGTGCTTATTATCAATCCCGACAATCGCCGTTCCGTCCTCGGGCAGCCGTCCCAGAAATTTCGCGAACGAGTCGCAGAGCTGCATCAAGGCAGCATCGCTTTCGATGTGATCGTTCTCGATGTTGGAGACCAACGCGATGACCGGTTCGAGCGCCATGAACGACCCGTCGGACTCATCGGCTTCGGTAAGAAACCATTCGCCTTTTCCGTCGTGCGCGTTGGTCCCGGTATCCATAGATTCGCCGCCAATGAGAATGGTGGCGTCGATGCCCGCATGTTGTAAAATACTCGAGGTCATCGCAGTGGTCGTGGTCTTGCCGTGCGTTCCTGCGATTGCAATGCCACGATGCCCGCGCATGAGTTCAGCGAGCATCTCTCCCCGGCGGTGAATCGGTATGCCCGCCTCTGCGGCCGCAAGAAATTCAATGTTTTTCGGATCGACTGCCGAGGTGACCACGCAGGCGCTTACGCCGTCGACATTTTTTGCCGAGTGACCGATGGTAATTTTTGCGCCGGCTTCGCGAAGGTGTGCGATCAGCGGTGTTTCGCGCACGTCCGATCCGCTCACCGCTTGTCCGCGAGCAAGAAAAATGCGTGCAATCGCACTCATGCCGATGCCGCCGATACCGATGAAATGCAGGGGTTTTTTCACTTCCCAAGCCTTTCGTCGATGCGTGCCAGGATTGCTTCAAGGGCGTCATGCGGGGCAAGCGAGCGCGCCGCCGCGCGCAAGCTTTCGTAACGCACCGGCTCAAAGGCCTCGCGAAGCGTCCACCACAAGCGGTCGCCGTCAAGGGCTGCATCATCGATGACGAGCGCCGCGCCGGCGTCGATAAATGCCTTGGCGTTAACGTTCTGGTGATCGTCGGCAGCAAACGGATACGGTACGAGGATCGACGGAATGCCCATCGCCGCGAGCTCCCCGAGCGTCGAGGCTCCGGCGCGTGCGACCACCATGTCGCTTACCGCATACGCTTCTGCGAGTTCGTTCAAATATGGAACGAGGATGATCTTGTTGTTGCCAAGTGGACTGCGCTCTTCGGCCTTCATATACTCGTAGTCGCGCTCCCCGCTGACGTGGAGTACTTGCCAGTCATCGGGCAGCGCGCGACGCGTGATCAAGGCCGCAATGGCATCGTTGATGGAGCGCGCGCCTTGGCTGCCACCCATCGCGAGGATCGTGCGCCGTTTGGGATCGAGGCCAAGCCACTTGGCAGCATCGGTGCGGTCGGGAAGGCCGCGCAGCGACGCGCGCACCGGAATCCCGGTTTGACGGTATTTCTTTTGGAAGACCGACGCCGCAGATGCGAACGCGCCCCAGACTTCATCCACGAAAGGCGCGAGCAAGCGGTTCGTGAGTCCCGGATAGGCGTTGATTTCCAACAGTGCAATCGGACAGTGGAGAACTCCGAGCACGCGCAAGATTCTCGCGGCGACTACGACTGGGAAACAAACGTAACCACCGGTTGCAATCAGTAGATCGGGTTTGCGCCGCGAGAGCAGTTCCATGGCCGCCAGCACACCGAGTGCGTTGACTGCCGCAGTCGCGATACTCTTTAGGGATGCATTGCGTACCAGTGGGCGGCTCGGAACAAAATCGACCTCATAGCCCGCGGCCGGCACGATCTTCGCTTCGAGCCGGTCGCTCGCGCCGATAAATCGAATGTTTGCACGCGTTGCAAGGGCATCCGCAATCGCAATCGCCGGATAGAGATGTCCACCCGTGCCGCCCCCGGCGAACGTGACGTTCATTCGGCGTGAAGTCGGCGTTGGCGACCGACGTTGATAATCAACGCCACCGCGACAAGGCACACGACGAGCGAACTTCCGCCGAAGGAGACAAACGGCAACGGCACACCGGTCACAGGCCACGACGATGTGACGACGCCGATGTTAATAAAGGCTTGGATCACGATGAGCGCGGTGCAGCCGAGGGCGAGAAAGAAGCCGAACCGATCTGGCGCACCAAGCGCGATCCGTGTGGCGCGGTAGGCGAAGATCAAGAAGAGAATGATCACCGAGACGGCGCCGATGAGTCCCAACTCTTCGCCGAGCACGGCAAAGATAAAGTCCGTGTATTGCTCGGGAAGATAGAAGAATTTTGCGCGCGATGCGCCGAGGCCGACACCGAATAAACCGCCGCTGCCCAGCGCAAGGAGCGACTGCACGATGTGAAAGCCCGTGTTTTGCGGATCTTTCCACGGGTCCAGAAAGGCGAGAATTCGCGCACGCTTGTACGGACTAGAAAGCACAGAAATTGCAACGACGGGCACCGTGGAAATCAGGATGAGCGTGAGATGCTCCCAACGCGCACCGGCCGCAAAGAACATCGCGAAAGCCACCATGGCGAGCAAACTTGCGGTGCCCATGTCCGGTTCTTTCAGAATCAGCATGACCATGATCGCCATTGGTACGCACAGCGGAAAGAGTCCGCGCACGAGCGAGGTGATGCGCTCTCCGCGCGAACTCAGCATGGCTGCCAAATACAGCACGAGCGCAAGCTTGGCAAATTCGGACGGTTGCACGGAAAGGGAGCCGGCACCCAGCCATCTTCTCGCGCCGTTGACCAACATGCCGACATGCGGAACCAGCACCAAGATTAAACTCACAATACTCAAGACCAACAGCGCCGGCGCGATTTTCTTCAGTTTGTGATAATCGATGCGATACGCGCAGTACGCCGCCCCAAGTGCGACGATCAACCACATCACTTGCCGTTTGAGATAATACATCGCGTCGTGGTTCACCGAGTATGCGGTAGCACTCGATGCGCTAAAGATCATTACGAGGCCGATGCCCACTAAGATCGCAACCACGGAGAACAACATGCTGTCGGGCGGCGCGGAAACGTAGGAGCGCGGCAACTCGTCGTGCTCCTCGCGCTTTATTGCGCGCGCGCTACGCACCGGCATGCTCCCTTATGGAGCGCACAGCTGCGACGAATGAGTCACCGCGATGCTCCGCGGAATCAAACATATCGAAGGAGGCGCAGCCGGGCGAGAGCAGCACCACGTCGCCCGTGCGTGCGACGTCGCGGACGCGACCAACGGCTTCTTCCATAGAGCGAGCGCGTTGGACGGTTGGGCCTTTGATCGTTGCTGCAATTTCATCGGAAGCCTCGCCAATGAGAACGACCGTCTTTGCGCGTGAAGAAATGACTTGTCCCATCTCTCGAAAATCGGTGCCTTTGGATTTTCCTCCGGCAATCAAAATAACGGGCGCCTCAAAGGCACGTAGCGCAGCGATCACTGCACCGGGATTGGTCGCCTTTGAATCGTCTACGTAGCGCACCCCGCCCATCTCCGCGACCGTTTGTAGACGATGGGACATGGGTCTGAAGGTCATAACTGCGCCCCGCAACGCTTTTGTCTGCACGCCGGCCACGTGCGCGATCAGCATGGCTGCAAGCGCGTTCTGTACGTTGTGTTCGCCCAAAAGTGGAATCTCCGAGCGTTTCATGACGGGCTCGGGACGCAAATCGCCGGGGCACGAAGCATGCCACACTTCGTCGTGCCGCAGATACAGGGTCGCAAGCGGTTCGTGCGGACCGTCGGTAAACCACACCGTCTTGGCGCGCATCTCTTTTTCGCGGAGCGGATAGAGGCGATCGTCGGCGAGGTTACCGATGAATGTGTCGCCCGCATCCTGATTCTCAAAGATACGGTGCTTGGCGGCAACGTAGTGATCCATTGAATCGTAGCGGTCCAAATGATCGGCGGAAAGGTTGAGCAGCACGGAGATCCGGGGCTTGAACGAACGAATCGTTTCAAGTTGGAACGATGAAATCTCGGCGACGACCCAATCTGCGGAATCCGCGTTACCGACCTCGCTAATAAGCGGATTGCCGATGTTGCCGCCCACGTGAACGGTTTTGCCCGCGCAGCGCAAGATGTGCCCGGTAAGTGCCGTTGTCGTCGATTTGCCCTTCGTTCCGGAAATGGCAATAATCGGCGCCTTGCACAAGCGGAAGGCCACCTCGACTTCGCTCACTATCGGAATGTTCGCGCGTTCGACACGTTTTGCAAGTCCGCCCGCGAGCGGAACGCCGGGGGAAAGCACGGCGACATCAATCTGGCCGAGGACGGTGTCCAGATCGGCCGGTGTGATGAAGCGCGCACCGAAAGCGCGAATCGCTTGGATCGCCGATTGCAGGACGCGCGGCTCTTTCTCGTCGGTCGCGATCACGTGCACGCCTCGGGACGCCAGAACTTCCGTCGTCGCAAGGCCGCTGCGGCCGACGCCGATCACGAGCGCACGCGTGCCGTTTGTAAAAGACATACCGCTAGTCACGGTCATCGAACGATGGCCATTCCAAGGAGCGAGAGGAGTGCGGACGCCATCCAGAAACGTGTCGTCACTTTCGTTTCCGGCCAACCGCCAAGTTCGAAATGATGATGCAGCGGACTCATGCGAAAAATACGCTTCTTCGTTCGTTTGAAATAGGCGACCTGAATGATGACCGAGAGCGCTTCAGCCACAAAGACGCCGCCGATGAGCATCAGCAGCAACATTTCTCCGCTCAAAATAGCTGCGCCGGAGAACAGCGCGCCAAGTGCGAGAGAGCCCGTATCGCCCATAAACATTTTCGCGGGATGTTTGTTGAAGACCAGAAAACCGAGAAGCGCCCCCACCGCAAGCAGCAGGAGTGCCGTGATCATCAGTCCGTTCGGCAACGCCAGCGCGAGGATAGCCAACACAAGGAGCGGCGAAATAATGGTTCCGGCGGCGAGACCGTCAAGACCATCCGTAAGGTTGACGGCATGAATGGTCCCCGTTATCGCCAGCATTCCCAGCACGAGCCAAACCCAGTGCGGCGCGGATAGTACGTAGCTTCCGGCGTGAAAGAGCGTATCGCGAGGGAATATTTCATATGTACCGTCAGCCCAACGCAAGAACGTAATTGCAAGCAGCGCGGTTGCCAAGTATTTCGTGCGAGCCCGCAAGCCGCGATTGCGCCCGCGAACGATTGATGAGTAATCGTCGATTAATCCAACCGCCGCGCATGTAAGGACGAGGAACAAGACATCCAGATAGAGCGGATCTGCTCTGAGATTGAGCATAGGGGTGGCACCAAGCGGCAGCAGCAGCGGAACGATAAACGCTAGGCCACCCATGGTCGGCGTCCCGCTCTTCGTCCGGTGCGATTGGGGCGCATCTTCGTAAGCGATTTGCCGCAATTGCATACGACGCAAACCGAAGAGAAGCAGCCATCCGCACAAGAGCGAGACAACAAACCCGGAGAAGACGATCACCAGGAGCTCGACGGCAGAGATCATGACGCCGCCTCGAACAGCGGACTTGGGCCGGGGCTGCGCCATTTCAGCACAACGACCGGCGTCTGCTCGTCGGAATTGCCATGCGGATTCGAGAGCAATGCATACTCGACGTTCTTGCGATTCACGCCCGCAGAGGCACCTAAGACCTTGGCTTTTTGGAGATCGTTGGCGTCGACGACAACGCAATTTACGCCGGTCTTCTCCTTAACCGACTGCGCAAACGCATCCGGCTCCAGAGGCGAAAGCACGATTTGATTGCCAAACGGGGGAAGCGTGCCTGTATACCCGTCGATCGCGGTAATCGCTTCCCCCATTACGCGATAGAATAATCCGCGCTGTCCGACAAATCGCCCGAGCACATGCATGACCGCTGCAAAGATAACCTTTTGCTGTCCGACTTGATCGATGACGATCTGCAGCGACTCGGATTGACTCACGGTTGCGAGCGCTCCGGCGTGGCGGGAAAGAAAATAGGCAAGCTTCGAGGGGCGAATGCGTTCCGCGCTAATTGCCTGGCCTTGCGCGATTGCGACCGCCGTCTCAGAGATCGCAATCACATCGCCCGGACGTGCAATGCCCCCGACGGCGCCCGCGACGATCGCAATCAGATCTTCGCCGGGATGGACGAGCTGGGTGCGAACCGGTACGGCGACGACACCGGTAGGCAACTCCGCCCTGCAAACAGCGAGCGGTCTCATGCGCGCAACCCGTCGAGAATTTCCTCAAGTTTGTATTTGCGCGAGCCTTTGAGCAGCACGACGTCGCCTGCATCCGCATGCTGCACCAGCCATTGCGTCGCACCATCGTTGTCTTTGAAGCGGACAATGCGATCCGCGGGAAATCCGGCTTCAAGCGCTCCATTTGCGAGATGTTCGACATACTCGCCACCGATGAGCAATGTATCCAAAGGCAGGCGCGCGGCGTGTTCCCCGACCGCGTGATGCATCTGCGGCCCCTCGGGTCCCAGCTCCGCCATGCTGCCGAGAACGGCGATCCGATGCTCGCCGGTTTCCTGCGCAAAGGCATCGAGCGTCGCCATCATGCCGCTCATTGAGGCGTTATATGCATCGAAAATAACGCGCACCCCGCGCGATACTTGCACCGATTCGTACCGTCCACTGGGCAATTCGAGATCTTCCACGGCCTCGACGAGCGCGGCCGGATCGCAACCGAGTTCGAGCGCGCCTGCGAGCGCCGCGGCGAGGTTCTCCAGATTATAGTCACCGGGCAAACGCGCTTGCAGGTGATATGTGCGCGTTTCGTGGCGATCCAAAACCACCATCGTGTGGCGGTCCAGCAAGAACAGGCCACGCTCTTCTTCGTGGAGGTTCGGCAGAGCAGACGCACCGAGTCCAAACCAACGCGGCGCTTTTTCCAACTGCGAAGCATATGTACGGGAAACTTCGTCGCGAATGTTGAGCACCGCTGTAGCTCCCCGCGAGAAGATTGCCCATTTCGTTTGCGCAAGGCGCTCGCGCGAACCCATGATCTCCAGATGCGCCTCGCCAACATTGGTGAGGATGCCGACGTGCGGCTGCGCAATCTCCACGAGCGCTTCGATGTCTCCGAAATGCCGCGCGCCCATCTCAACCACGACTGCTTGAACGTCGGATTCCAGACGCAAGAGCAGCTTGCTCACGCCGATTTCGTTGTTTTCATTGGCCGGAGAAGCGGCGACGTGTTTTAGATAGCGCGACCTGAGCAGCTGCGAGAGCAATGCTTTCGTGGTCGTTTTTCCGGTGCTGCCGGTAATAGCAATGACATGCCCGTTAAACTTTGAGCGCGCGGCAGCGGCAAGCGACATATATGCTGCCTTCGTATCGGCGACAATAAGGGTAGCGACCTCAAGGGCGTTCGGAGCCTTCTCGACAACGAGTGCAGCCGCGCCCATCTGCAACGCTTGGTCTATATAGGCGTGCCCATCGAAGCGCTCTCCGCGCAGCGCGAGATAGGTTTCACCCGATGAAAGCGTGCGCGTATCGGTTGAAACGACGACGGATGCGGGAGCGTGCTCGGCGTGTTGCACGTGCGCACCGGTGGCGTTAGCTGCTTCGGTAAAACTGAGGGTCATGCGCGAGCCTGCAATGCCGCCTGCGCCACGGAGCGGTCATCAAACGCGCGCACTTCTTTACCGATGAGCTGATACGGCTCGTGCCCTTTGCCCGCAATTATAACCACATCGCCCGGCGCTGCATTGTGGATGGCCGTCTCAATTGCCTCACGGCGCTCGAGAATCAGGTCGTACGGTTTGTTTCCGATCCCCGCGACGATATCGGCTGCAATTTCACCCGGTTCTTCGCCGCGCGGGTTATCGGATGTAATCACGATCCGGTCCGCCAACTGCGCCGCCACTTTTCCCATCTGCGGACGCTTGCCGCGATCGCGGTCGCCGCCTGCGCCGAACACGACAATCACTTTGCCCTTGGTCGTTTCACGCACGGTCCGAAGCGCGTTCTCCAAGGCGTCCGGAGTGTGCGCGTAATCCACGATCACGTTGACCCCGCCCCCGCTTAAATGTTCCATCCTTCCGCGCACCGGCGCAAGGGTTGCGAGGCCGGCGGCCGCTTTGTGGAGGTCGATGCCGAGCGTGCGTGCGATGCCGATTGCAGCAAGCGCATTGGCGATATTGAAGCGTCCGGGAATCGGTAAGTTCAAGCGCACGCCATCGACCGTAAAGACACTGCCCGATTCAGAAAGAACAATCTCGCCCGCCACAATATCGGCATCTGAAACCATCGAATACGTCAGTTTGGGTCCATCGATCTCCGCTGCCCATTTTTTGCCATGCGTATCGTCGATATTAAAAACGGCTGCGTCGGCGATTTCGAACAGAGAACGCTTCGCCTGCGAATACGCTTCAAACGTTCCGTGAAAGTCCAAATGATCGCGACTGATGTTGGTCAGTGCCGCCGCGCGGAAGCGGATATCGGCGACACGTCGTAGCGCAAGCGCGTGCGAGCTTACTTCCATCGCAACCGCTTGCGCTCCGCGTTCCAACAACTGCGAGAGCAAAGCATGCAGATCGTGCGCGAGCGGCGTGGTGTTTTCGAGCGGCCACGTTTCTTTGTCGAAGGATGCCCCGAGTGTGCCGATCACGGCTGCGGGCATGCTTACTGCATTGAGGATCGCGGCGATCATTTGCGTGGTTGTTGTTTTTCCGTTCGTACCCGTCACGCCGAGCATCATCAGTTGCGATGCCGGTTCACCGTAAAAAATGTTTGCAAGGCGCGAGAGCATGCGCGCGGAATCCGGAACGACCACGCCACGCACGCCTTCGGGCAGCGCAACGGGCCGTTCCATCACAATCACATTCGCGCCACGCGTAATCGCATCCGCAATGAAGTGGTGACCATCGGTTTTTTCCCCGCGCAAAGCAACAAAGACGCTGCCGCTTTTTGCAGCGCGCGAATCAACGACAAGCGAGGAGGCGCCCGCCAGAACATCTTCAGGACGCTCGCCGGTCTTTTGGGGAGCCATTGCCGTCACTTCGTCTTCCGGGTCGCACGAACCAAGCGCTCGGCTAAAGGCGGTGGGGAGGCTGCAGGCAGCACGCCTGCATGGAGCATGGCGGCGGAGGCGATCTTCGCGAATGCCGGGGCTGCAACAACGCCTCCGTAAATTGCGCCACGAGGACGCGTTACCTTCACGAGAATGACGTAGCGCGGGTGCTCGGCCGGAACCATGCCGACAAAAGACGCGATGTACTCGCCCGAGGCGTACACGCCGTTCTGCACGAGTTGCGCGGTGCCGGTCTTTCCGGCCGTCGTATAGCCCACGATCTGTGCGGTCGGATTGCCGGTCCCGTGCAGCACAACGGTGCGCAAGAATTTCCGGAGCGTCGCGGCCGTACGCTTGGAGAAGAGGCGTCGTTCGATCTGCGGTCCATACTTATAAACAATTTTGCCATTTGCATCGCTGATCTGCGTGAGTATTCGCGGCCGCAGCAGCATGCCGCCGTTGGCGATCGCACAGTAAAACCGGGCGAGCGCAATCGGCGTGACGGAAATGCCTTGTCCAAACGAAATTGTGGGCAGCGAGGAGTCGCTCCAATCCGCAACGTCGGGCAAGAGTCCGGGATTCTCTCCGGGCAAGCCGACGCCGGTTGGCTTTCCGAAGCCCGCCCTGCGAATCATATCGTAGAGCGTATGCTGCCCGATCCGCATTCCGACTTCCGCCGCACCGACATTGTGCGAGTACTCGATGATCTGCTCTAGATTTTCGCTGCTGCCGCTTCCCGCTAAAAAGCCGTCCTCGGCGTTATGTATCGTGCGCCCGCCGACTTGCAACGTGTCGCGCGCCGCAAACTGCGACTTCGTGTCTACCTTACCACTCTCAAGCGCTGCAGCAGCCGTGACAAGTTTGAAAGTCGAACCGGGTTCGTAAGCATCCATCACCGCGCGGTCGCGTCGCGCACTCTCACTGAATTTCCCAAAGTCGTTCGGCGTGTAATCCGGAATGTTTGCGAGTGCCAGCACTTCGCCGGTCCGCGGATCCATGACCACGGCGCTGCCGCTCTCCGCCGACCACTTTCGCACTTGCTCGGCGAGCGCGCGCTCGGTTTGATATTGAAGATAGGAGTCGAGCGTCAAGTACAGATTTGCCCCGGGTTTGGCCGGACGCAACACCGTCTGTTGACCAAATGGAATCGGACGTCCGAACTCATCGGTCTCGAGGGTCATTCTGCCCGATGAACCTTTGAGCGTCGAATCAAATGCATACTCGACGCCGTCCAACCCGTTTTCATCGATGCCGACGAAACCGAGCAGCGTCGATGCAAGGTGGCCGACCGTGTCGTACCTGCGCCCCGTCTCTTCTTCTTTAAAGTAGATACCCTCTAGATTCGCAATACGAACGCGCTCGGCCGTGTCATGCGAAATCTTGCGCGCGATCCATACGAATTGCATATGCTTATCGTGTAGCGATACAACCACTGCCGGATCGAGCTTGCCAAAAATGTACACAAGTTTCGTAATGGTGGCATCGGGATCGGCAAATTGACTGGGAACCGCGTAGACGCTTTGCGACGGAAGCGAGCGCACGAGCACATTACCGTCGCGATCGAAAATAGTTCCGCGGCGTGCGAACAGTTCGACCGTATCGGAACGCTGCATGAGCGCTTCTTTTGCCAATACGGGCCCGCGCAAGACTTGGAGATCGTACAGACGCCAGATCAAAAATAACGAAACAGCGAAGATCGCATAAAAGAAGATCTTCGCTCTTTTGGGCCCCGTCCGTGAAAACGTCCGCTGATGCACCCCTAGTGCGCCGAGCCGAACCAACCGCCGAGGGTTGAGAGAACGGCTAAGCGCGAAACGGCGACCGGCTTGGCCGTTTGCGGGAGTTGTACGATTGCGTATGCCTGTGCGTCGCGCATGCCCAGTTTATTTGCGATGGCGGCCAAACGTTCTTGGGAACGCAGCGATGCAATGCGGTCGTCCAAGCGGGCCGTTTGATCCTGCAGTGCGACTTGGTCTTTTTCAGCCCGGGCCACAGAGTAGTTCAAGCTTGTGAGATTAGCCATGAGCATGACGTAGCCCATAAGCAAAACAACGACAGTTGACAAACAAAACACAAACCGGCCGAGGTGCTGATAGCGTTGCTGCGTGGTTTTCTTACGCCGCGTTTGCGAGGCGGCACGGGCGGTGCGTACGTTGCGGACGCGCGGTTTGGATTGGAGCTCTCGTTGCGCAATCATGAATTAGCTGGCCTTCTTTTGAGCGGCACGCAGCTTAGCGCTGCGCGCACGTGGATTGGCGGCGATCTCTTCGTCTGTTGGTCCCAGTGGTTTGCGGTTTAAGACATGTAGGCGCTCGTCTTCACGAAAAGCCGTTTTCACGATGCGGTCTTCGAGCGAATGGAAACTAATAACAACGACGCGTCCCGCATCGCGCAAACGCGCGACCGCGTCCGAGAGGCCGAACTTGAGCGAATCCAGCTCGTCGTTGACGGCAATACGCAGCGCCTGAAACACCCGCGTGGCCGGGTGAATTTTTTCACGCATGCCTTTGCGATGCAGCAGGCCACTTACGAGTCCCGCAAATTCCGTGGTCGTAGCGGGGAGTTTTCCTTGATTGCGGCGGTGCACGATCACCCGCGCGATCTTACGCGCGGCGCGTTCTTGCCCGTAATAAAAGAAGATATCCGCTAGCTCCGATTCCGAGGCGCTCGAGAGAATATCGTACGCGCTGTGCCCCGCGTTCGGATTCATTCGCATATCCAGCGGCGCGGTTTCTCGAAATGAGAAGCCCCGCTCGGCTTGATCAAATTGCATGGATGAAACCCCCAAGTCGTACAGCACGCCGTCGATCTGCGGAATGCCTAAGTCGTCGAGTATGGAGCAGATCTGCCGAAAATTCGCTTGTATAAAGGTAAAGGCGGGGTGGTCCGGCAGATGCGCTTTGGCGCAAGGGTCTGCGTCGAGTGCAATGAGCCGCCCCGTCTTTAGGCGCTCCAGAATCCCACGGCTGTGCCCGCCCGCTCCGAAGGTGGCATCGACATAGATCCCATCCGGCCGGATTGCCAGATACTCCAGGGCCGGCTGAAACAAAACGGAAACGTGGTCCGTCATTGTAGGTTGACCACATTTAAAAGGCGCTCCATCTGCACATTAATAGAGACCTAGCTCGGCCATGAATTCGGCGACCTCGCCCTCGGGGGCGGCGTGCGTGGCAAGCCTCTCTTTGGCCCACACCTCGACGCGGGTGAGAGATCCGATGGAAATGATGTCGCGCTCCATGCCGGCATACGTGCGCAAAGGCGTCGGAATCAAAAGCCGTCCCTGAGCATCACACGCGACCTCCTCGGTATGGGCGAAGAGGTGCCGGACCAGACGCCGGAACCGTTCGTCCTTGCGTGGCGCAGCCTCGAGCCGGTTGCAAAACTCGGCCCAAGTGACGGTAGGATAGAGCACCAGACACGGGTCCGGCTGGGCAATTGTTAGGACAAACCCGGCTCCAAGACGCTCGCGGAAACGCGCAGGTACGATAAGCCGGCCCTTGTCGTCAAGAGCATGCTCCACCGATCCCGTAAAGCGCGGGAGCTCCGCGTGCATTCTTCCTCCCCCAGACACCACTACACACCACTTTGCACCACTATACGCCCTCACGCATAGCTATGCAAGTGTGAATTAGAAGTGGGCGAAACGCGGCAGAATAATACGCGACTGGGCAATACGAACGTATGTTCGATTTACCATCACGGGTGGGATCCCATGCAAAGCCCTGAGCGGCTTACGATTTTGTCGCCCTTAGGTGCATTTTAACCCTATACAATTTTCTTTGCAGAAACTTCATAATGAGCCCTGGCCCTCCTCGGGCCTTCTTGCTGCACCACTAGGAGCTTACATGCGTTTGAATTTACGCGTCGTGGCGTCATTGTTGACGCTGGGCATGACGCTTACTGCCTGCGGCGGAGGTGGCCAGTCCGGCTCACTTCCCCTCACCCCTCAGGGCGCGGGCGCGAATCCCCAGGGTCTCGCACCGCGCATTCAGAGCGTCGCCTCTGTCCCGCGTACCGCGGGTATCTTTGCGACCCAGGACGTTGGACATAAGGGAGCGGGTGATACGGTCAAGGTTACCGTCACGCTCAAATACAACAATCAGGCCGAACTCGATGCGCTTGTCAGGGCGCAGAGCGACCCCTTATCTGGAGAGTTCCACCACTATCTTTCAACGTCCGAATTTAATGCACGCTACGCTCCGACCAAAACGCAACAGGACCAAGTCGAAGCGCAGCTCAAAGCCCAAGGCTTCACGATCACGCACGACTACGACAATCACACGATTGTTGAAGCCAGTGCGCCGAACAGTGCTGTTGAGAAAACGTTCGATACCCAAATCGATACCGTTAATGAAGGGAAGTTTGGCCAGCGTTTCATGAACGTAAAGCCCGCAACGCTTCCCACGGGCGCGCTCGGCGACTTGGTTAAGAACGTCACACTTAATAATCTGGTCATCATGAAGCCGCTTTCCAGCGCACGTGACGCACGCACACCCAGTGCGCGTGCGATCCACCCGATGGGTTCGCCCGAACGCGCACCCATGGGGTTACGCACCATGGCCACAAACATCGTCGGCAACCCCGGTTTTGAGACCGGCGCAATCAACGGCGGCTGGGCACAGTGCGGCAATGTAAGCGCGGTCGTCACGACGGCGCATCCGCACTCGGGGGTGTATGACGAGCGCAGCGGCTACACGTCCGGCGAAGTCAACGGCGACGCAGGCACCTGCCAATGGGTCACCATCCCATCGAGCGGAAAACTCAGCTTCTATGTCTACCAGCTTTCGAATGAGACCAGCACGACGTATGCCTATCAAGAAGCCGATCTGCTCGATGCAAACGGCTACACGGTCAAGAATTTCTACACCTCCGTAAACAATACGGGCGCATGGGTGCAAAAATCCTACGATCTTAGCGCGTATGCCGGCGGCTCGTACTACATTTACTTCGGCGTGCACGGCGATGGATACACGGGACTCAACACACGCCAATATCTGGACGACGTTAGCCTGACTAGTGGCGTCAGTCCGACGCCGACACCGGTGCCGACTTCTACGCCCGCACCGACGCCCACGCCGGGACCAACTGCGACACCGGTGCCAACTGCGACACCGGTGCCAACTGCAACACCGGCTCCCACTCCCACTCCGGGATCGGGCTGCACGGGTTCGGCATCGCTCAATGGGCCCCTCAGTTCATCGAATGGCTGGCTTGCTACAGGCGTTGCCAAAGCCTTCGACTTTCCGACACAGCACGGTTGCAATGGCGCGGGTCAAACCGTAGCAGTTGAAATCGATACGCCTATCGTGGCAAGCGACGTCTCGACGTACTTGAGTGCCGCAGGTGTTTCGCAGTCGGGAACCATTACCAACATCGCCGTTAATGGCGGTGGTCTCGCCTCAAGTGCGGACTACGTTGAAACGGCACTTGATGTTGAAACAATCTCAGGCCTCGCGCCAGGCGCGAACATTCGCGTTTACAACTTCCCCGACTTGAGTTCGCAATCAATCGAAGCGGGCTACAATCAGGCCGTTTCCGACGGCGTCGCAACGGTTGTCAACTCGTCGTTCGGCGGTTGCGAAACGAGCGACACGGCATTCGATAGCTCAACCAACTCCATTGCTCAGCAAGGCGCGGCCAAAGGCATGACCTTTGCGGCGTCGAGCGGCGATTCGGGAAGCAGCGAGTGCAGCGGTGCGCTCGGAGTAAGTGCTCCTTCGTCCGATCCGTACTTCACCTCCGTCGGTGCGGTGAACTTCACGAGCGACAGCTCAGGCGCACTCACCAGCATCGTTGCAGCCAACGACACCAGCAATGGTTTTAAATCCGGCGGCGGTGTCTCGACGGTGTTCCCATTGCCGAGCTACCAATCAGGCGTCTCGGGCGTCAACACCTCGGGCCGCAACAATCCCGATGTCTCACTGCCAGGCATTGGCGTAGCAACGTACGCCGGCGCCCATGGCGGATGGCAGAAGCTTGATGGAACGTCATGGTCGTCGCCGGAATTCTCGGCATACATGTCGGAAGTCAACCAGCTCCATAGCACCCACATCGGGTTCGTCAATCCGAATCTGTATAGCGTCTTTAAGAACAGCGGCTATACCGATTACACCGACGTCACCTCAGGTACAAACGGCGCCTACAATGCGGTTACGGGATACGATCTGGTTACCGGCATCGGAGCTCCGAAGGGCTGGGCTCTCGCGCAAGCGCTCTAGGTTCCGGCTCGTACGCAACGAAAAGGGCTCCGCGATCTCGCGGGGCCCTTTTTCGCCGGGCACCGCATCACATTCTATTTTCGGTACCATTTTTGCAGCCAGCCGCGCATCTGAGCAATCTCTTTGGCTTGGGCGGCTATAATGCCGCGAGCTAACGATTTTACCTCGGGTTTCTTGCCATAGTGCAACTCGACTTTGGCCATCCCGATCGCCGCTTCGTGATGCGGAATCATCATCGTTATGAAATCGCGGTCCGTGTTTCCGGTCATGTGCATCGTTTTCATAGACGCGTTCATGTGCTGCATGGCATCTTGCATCTGCATGTCCGGCGCGCTCATCCCCGCCATTTGCATGCCGGCCGCTTTCGCAACACTCGGTACCAAATGGCCCACGGTTGCAAATCCAATCCCCAAGGCGAACGCTGCCGCCAAACCCGCCAACTGTTTCATTTGGAACTCCTCATCATTTATTGCTAAGGCCGCGTTACGAAGAACTCATCAAGACTGCGAACATTGTTCGAGTCTGCTGCCATGCCCAGAAAGCCGAGACGCCAGGCGCTTTCGATAGTTCGGAGCACGGAGTAGTGGTTGTACGCAATGTTCGAAACGAAATGCTTCTTGCCCACGCCGCTAATCACGATGAAGGGTATTAAGCCGCCTCCATACGCTCCACCCTGTGGGTAGGATGGGAATCCTTTCGGAACAACCGGCGTGTCGCAGCAGCCGCGAGCATTAAGCCAACCTCCGTAGCGCTTGTCGCCGTTGTAGTCGGTTTCGTCCAGCATGATGAAAATGACCGATCGTCCGGTCCACGTTGGCGAGCGGAGCAGCATAGTGACTGCATCTGAAACGAATTGGTCTCCCGTTCGCCGGAGTTGCGGGTCATCGCTATAAGGACATGGCGGTCCGCTCATGCCGTGCATATCGTGACACACGTCCGGGCTGATCCAAATAAAATGCGGAAGGTTTCCGCTGCGCGCATCGGTCGGAAATTCAGAAAAAGGAACGACGCGTGCCCGGCGCTGTGGGCTTGAGAGCACATCCGAGTACAGCATAAACGGATCGTGGCGAATAACATAGAGCGCGTGCTGCTCATCCGCCGGGTAGAAATCCCCGGTGTACCCGGCCGAAGGCAAGCTTTGCATGTACGCTTTCCAAGATATTCCCGAGCCTTCAAGCTGGTCGACGAGGTTGCGGTTAGAGAACCGCTGCGTCGAAAGGTCGCTATTGGAGTACCAATTATTGCCGGAGGTCAGCGCGATGTAGTTGGGCAGACTCGGGTGGGTGACGCCATAAAACGCGGCTGCGTAGCCGTTGCTCAATGCGAGTTGGGTGATCCTTGGCGCATTCGGGTTGCCGACAATACTTAAATCACTGTGGTTCTCGAGCATGATGATCGCAATATGATCGAACCGCATCGTAGCGGCCGAGGCACCGGCATATCCGCCAAGAAAGAGCAGCGCCACAAATATATGAGCGCAGAAAAGCCGAAGCATTCTTACCATTGTAGCGAGCGCAATTTTGTTGGCGGCCACGGCACCCCTCCTTTTGTTGCGCAAGCAATCGGCGGCGTTGACATCTCATATAAATGCTGCGTAAGCTCATCCAGAGTCTTACTGATGCAGTCCAGGAGCGCAGTCGTCGTCGTTGAAGCGCTTTCGAGGAGCCAGGCGTTTTCGCCGTCCATAAAGTAATAGACAATACGGGAATGTAATGCCTATATCATTCAGCGGACTACTTTGGAGTTTTGAAATGCGCAATCACTGGACGCTGCGGATCGCCGCAATCGCGATCATTCTTTTTGGCTGCATTTCGCTTGTCCAAGCCAGCGCGCAGGACGACCCGAATAGGGCCGCGATTGCGCAGGCTATTGGTCGATCAGGAGCGCCAATGCCGGGGAACGTTTTCCGGATCGCCTTTCCCCGTTCAGATTTGCGCGTTCGAATCGGCGACGTCATGATCGCGCCGGGCCTGGGCCTTGGTGGATACGCTGCTTTCAAGATGGAGGGCGATACGACACTTGTGGTCGGCGACGTCGTCCTGCTCGAGCGTGAGATTCAGCCCGTCATGACGGCCTTAGAGAGTAACGGCTTTCATATTACCGCATTGCACAATCATTTGCGCAATGAGACACCACACGTCATGTACATGCATTTCATGGCCACGGGCGACGCGAAAACCCTGGCATCGCAACTGCGCGCTGCGCTTTCCTTGAGCAAGACGCCTTTGGGCCCATTGAAGAAACCAAGCCAAACGGAACCATGGTTTTCCGCAGCGATTCAAGCCGGCCTTGGCTACAAAGGCAAGGCATCAAACGGAATTCTCGCTGTCTCCGTGCCGCGCGTCGAAAACATCATGATGCAAGGGTATGCAATTCCGCCTTCGATGGGTGTAGCAACTGCGATGAATTTCGAGGCGGTTGGCACGACGCGTGTAGCGACAACCGGCGATTTTGTCCTGATCGGGACCGAAGTAAATGCCGTAGAGCAATCCTTGAAATCTCATGGATTCGAAGTAACCGCATTGCACCACCACATGATCGGCGACAACCCGCAATTGTACTACATGCATTTTTGGTCGGTGCAATCTGCGCAAGCGATTGCTGCCGGACTCAAAGATGCGCTGTCCCACATTAACGTAAAAGCCCCGTAGCCGCGTTCGTCATCTGGCTCGCGTGAAAGCCGCGCTCGTCGTGAAAGCCTCACTTGCCATCGCCGGCACATTTGCCGGTGCCGCACTCTTGGCGTCCCTCACGGGTGTTTTCGCGGGGCCGTTGCCGCTCAAAATGGTCGCCGATGTTCCGTTGAGCGGAAATGCGACGCGCTTCGATTACGAAAGCCTCGACCCACAATCCGGGATGCTCTACATCGCCCACATGGGCGACGGTGCGGTAGTCGCTTTCGATATCAAAAGGCGCAAAGTAATCGCGACCATCCCAGGCGTCCCACTCGTTCGTGGCGTGCTAGCCGTATCGCAATTGCACCGGGTGTTCGCGGCCTCCGAAGGCGGACACGATGTTGCGGTCATCGACATGCGATCGAATCGTATCGTCGCGCGAATTCCAGCGGGCGATGTGGACGGGCTCGCCTATGATCCGGTCGGCAAGCGCGTCTTTGTGTCGGATGAATCCGGGCAGCGTGACGTCGTCATCGATGCTGTGAAAAACCGCGTGATCGGCGCAGTCCAACTCGGAGGAGAAGCGGGCAACACCGTTTACGATGCACAATCCGGCCACATCCTTGTCGCCGTCCAAACAACGAACGAGCTCGTCGAGATCGACCCGGCACGCGAGAAAGTCATCGGCCGATTTGCACTTCCAGGCTCGTCTCATTCGCATGGGGTTGCGCTGGACGAGAAAGCGCATTTCGCGTACATCGCGGGTGAGCTCAACGCATCCGTCGTTGCTTTTGATTTGCGCAGGAAGAGGGTCACTTCACACGCGAGCGTCGGCATAGGTATCGATGTTCTTTCGGTCGACCCTGCACTGAGCCGTCTCTACGCAGCATCCGAAAGCGGGATCGTCAGCGCCTTCGATATGTCCTCCGGCAACCTCCACAAACTCGGGCAGGGAGTGCTGGGCAATAATGCGCACGTGGTAGCGGCTGATCCGAAAACGCACCTCGTCTACTTCCCCTTGCGTGACGTCCGAGGTGAGCCGATGCTTCGTATCATGACGCCGCGAAAATGATTGCCCAAGCGCCTTCGCTGTATCAATTACTGGCATATTTTTTGAAACTTGGCGCGACCGGATTTGGCGGGCCCGTAGCCCTCGCAAATTATATGCGTCGAGATCTCGTGGATACCCACGCCTGGATATCGGAAGAAGAATTTGGCGAGGGCATCGCGATTGCTACCGCGTGCCCGGGACCGCTTGCGTATCAGCTCGGCGTCTACTGTGGTTTCGTCCTTCACGGTGTGGGTGGCGCACTAGGAGTTGCCGTTGCGTTTGCGATTGCGCCTTTTCTGATCGTTGTGGGCGCCGCTTATTTCTACGTGCACTTCGCCGCAAGCTGGCAGCTCCGCGCCCTCTTCTATGGCGTCGGTCCCGTAGTCGTTGCCTTGATTCTCAAGTCGTGCTGGGATCTCGGGCGCAAAACGTTGCATTCCGATAAGCGTGCGTGGACATTCGCGGCGGTCGCGTGCGTTATCACCGTCGCGGTCCAGAAAGAATTGACGGCGGTATTTGTGTTGGCGGGCATACTAGGCGCCTTCGCATTTGCGACAAAGAGCAACTCTAGCGGCTCCTCCGAACCGACGCATCAAGTAACGCGGGCGAAAGATGTCTCAACGCTTCTTTCCGTCGCCACAAGCATGTTGCCGATCGCGAGCTCCAAGCTCTTTTTCTTTTTCTTCAAGACCGGGCTGCTCGTTTTCGGAAGCGGTCTGGTCGTTGTTCCTTTTCTCAAGGCTTACGTTGTGGACCAATATCACTGGCTGGACAATCGCGCGTTCTTGGATTCTGTAGCGATTGGTATGATGTCGCCCGGGCCGGTCGTGATCACCTCAACGTTTGTCGGCTATTTATTAAACAGCTTTTCCGGAGCGGTGGCAGCAACGGTCGGCATGTTCTTGCCGTCAGTCCTTTTCACGATAATCGGCACGCCGATTCTACGTCGCCACCGCAAGAACTCGCGTGTCCAAGGGTTTGTTCGCGGGATAACCGTGGCGGTTGTGGGAGTGCTTGCCGGCACCGCGTGGCTAATTGTGCGCAGTATCATTGGAGATGTCTTAACAGCAGTGTTACTCCTCGCGGCGTTACTTGTTGTGACGTTCTGGAAGAACGTTCGGGAACCGGTCCTCGTTCTGTGCGGCGCGATGATCGGTCTGCTCGCATATCCGCTCTTACATCCGGTTTGGATGTTAAAATGAAGTGCCGTGCGGCGGCGCTGCCGCGCTGGTCGGCAGAGGCCGTTGCCAGGGCCACCGCCCTTGGAGCTCGACTTCGAGGCTGAAGCTCAAGAAGGTGCGGATGACGACGATGATGCCGAGCACCCCGGCGCTTTGCAAAGTTGGCGTGACGGCAACCGTGCGGATGATGTCCGCCGCGACGAGAAGCTCGAGGCCTAGCAAGATGGCGCGCCCCAGCCGCAGCCGGTAGGTGCGGTAACGGTCCTCGCCGGGTGTGCGGCGACCAAACGCCATGGCGCTTGCGGCGGCCACGCCCAGGACGATGGCCGCAACGCCAAAGCCATCGACGGCCTTACCGACCGCCTCGATGACGTCGGTGAAACTCACTGCGACGCCGCACCGTAGCCGCAGTCGGGCCGGGCCGTTCCGGCTCGTCCTTGTTTCACGAATTCCGTGACTTCCTCCACCTGGTGAATGATGTAGATCAAGCTGCCGTCCGAATCGAATACGGGCGTATTCACCGGGCTCCAAAATTTCTCTACGAAGGTATCGGGATTATCCAGGTCTGCGACGTCGTAGCGCTGCAGCGCCATGACATGTGGCTTGCGCGTCGCATGAACTCGCGCGAGCGATGCCCGCAAATTGAGCGAGCCCGTCGCATGCTCGTCTTGCGGGTTATCAGGAAATACCTCGAAGAGCGGTCGTCCGACGACATCATCACGCCGCGTCAGTGTCGCCTTGAGGTATGCATCGGTGACCGCAACAATTTTGAGCGTTGGCGTCAGGATGAGATACATGCCAGGCAATGATTCGAAGAGCAATCGAAAGTCCACGCGGCTGTTATTCGACGTACCGTCGGGCAGCCTTGCCGCCCAAAAGGATCCAAGGCCGGCAGCGCTCCGCTGGCGCCGCGCGCAATTGGGTATAGGAGGCTTATGAAACGTTTTTTGGGCACTGCGCTGGCACTCGTTCTGTGTTTCACGGGCGAAATGGCGGCGGCTAGCGCGAGGACCTATGGGTTTTTAACGCATGCAGCCTTCTTCTCACTCGAATCAAAGCAGCCCAATCTGATAGATCCTCAAGTTTTCACCGCCGATGTGGCCTCAATAGGAGCTATCGGGCCACAAGGCATCGTTCACGTCGCAGGGTATCGTCCCGCATACGGCGTCGACGACCCCGCAACGCAAATTACCAATGCTCAAGGAAAATCATTGGGCCTTACTCTTGGCCAATGGTTCCTTGCGCGCGGAACCGCGGAACTCTCACAAGAGGAAACGCACACTCGTGCAAAACTTTCTTTTTCAAACCTGGTCCCCGGTGGCCGTTACAGTTTGTTTGAAAATCACTTTGCGGCCGCCAACGTTACGTTCACGCCTCTCGATGGAGCGGGCAAAACGAATTCATTTACCGCTGACGCCAAAGGGACGGCAACGCTCACTGTAATTCTGCCCGTAGTCCTTTCGCATGCAGAGGCGATCTTGCTTGTCTTTCACAGCGACGGCATGGACCATGGTACCGAGCGCGGAGCACTCGGTATAACGGCCCACCACCAACTCATCATGAGGGTTCCGTGATGCAGAGCAATCAGTCAGAGTCGTTGTGGTCGGCGACAGCAGATATGCCGGGCGCGCCGAGCTTAAGCGATAACAAAGAAGTAGACGTTTGCGTCGTGGGCGCTGGCATCGCGGGGCTCACGACCGCATACCTCTTAGCAAAGCAAGGCGCGCGAGTTGTTGTACTGGACCGCGCCACGCTAGGCGGGCGGCAGACTCCGCAGACGACCGCACATATCACGGCGGCGCTCGACGATCACTATGCGGACCTTGAAAAATTGCACGGTGAAGAGGGCGCGCGTTTAGCCGCGCAGAGCCACACCGCTGCAATCGCTTGCATCGCACGCATCGCGGGCGATGAGGGGATCGCTTGCGACTTTGAACGCGCGGATGCCTATCTTTATCTTGGTCCCGACGATAAGCTATCGATTCTGGATGAGGAGTTCGCTGCCGCGGGGCGCGCCGGTTTAGACGTTGAGATGGTCGATCGCGCGCCATACGCCGACCCGTTCGATACAGGACGCGCCGTCCGTTTTCTCGATCACGCGCAGTTTCATCCGCTCAAATATTTGGCTGGACTCTGTCGATCGCTCGAAAGCCTCGGCGCCGAGCTCTACGAGAACACATGTGTCGAAAAAATTGAGGATGGAAAACCAGTGTGCGTTACAACGCAGAGCGGCTTCGTCGTGCGCGCCGGGGCCGTTGTGGTTGCGACAAATTCTCCGATCAACGACCGGGTTACCGTGCACACCAAACAAGCTCCGTATTCGACCTACGTGATCGGACTCAAAGTCAAACGTGATTCGATCCCGAAATGCCTTTCGTACGATACCCCCGATCCATACCATTACATTCGCGTATACTCACCGGACGAACGCGACTACGACGTCTTGATCGTGGGCGGTGAAGATGACAAGACCGGCGAGACCGATGCCGGCCAAGAGCACTTTGCAAGCATCGAGCGATGGACGCGCGAGCGCTTCCCGCAGGCCGGCGAGCGTCTTTACGCTTGGTCTGGGCAGATATACGAGCCCGTTGATTCGCTCGCATTTATTGGGCGCAACCCGCACGATCAGAACGTCTACATTGCGACGGGCGATTCAGGAAACGGTATTACGCACGGCACGATTGCCGGGATTTTGATTGCCGACCTCATCGCCGGTAAAGAAAACCCGTGGGAAAAACTCTATTCCCCAGGACGCATCTCTCTGGAGCCCGCTGCGCTCGGAGAATTCATGAAAGGGACCGCGACGGTCGTTAAGGACTTAGCGCAAAATCTTACCGGAGGCGAAGTGCAGCGCGAAGAGGATATCGCCGCCGGCAGCGGAGCCCTCATGCGCGACGGCATAAGAAAAATCGCGGTCTATCGCGACGAGACCGGTGCGGTGCATCGCATGCACGCGCAATGCACCCACCTCGGCTGTATCGTGCATTGGAATTCAACTGAAAATGAGTGGGATTGCCCCTGCCACGGGTCCCGGTTTGATGCTACCGGGAATGTCGTAAATGGGCCCGCTATCTCAAACTTAAAGCCCGTCGAGTAAGCTTCCTACGCGCGAGGCTTCCCGTATCATCTCAACGGGAGGAGCGCCTACGGTGGTTTGCGCGCGTCGATATGTACGACACATGAGTCCGTAGTCAGCGCGATGCTCAGCGCCCGGTTCCACGTCCCTGCCATTGATGCGAATGGATGGTGATCCAAGGAAGCGGTGAGCCGTAGCCAGCTCGGGAGTGTCAACCTCGATCTCCACAATTTGGGCTTCCCGGCCCTCTTCGCGCATCGCCTCTGCGACGTTTTGCCGTGCGGCGGCCACGTTTGGACATTCCGCGAACGCTAGAATCTCAATCTCTACATCGGCTTTTTGTTTTGTCATGAGACGCGTACGTTTCCGGTACAAATCCAAGCCGAGGAGCGCCGCCGCGATAACTGCCGCCACAAGAATTGCCACGATTGGACCGCCCTTAAGCGCCGCAAGCAATGTTACGCCGGCGCCCCCAAAGAGCAGCGGGAGGCCAACGCAGCAGACAATTGCAATGATTGGAATTACGAGTGCAGAACGATTCATTTTTAACGTACGCCTTCCGCGAATTGTTGGATTGTGCCCGAGGTCGCCGCTGCTTAAAAAACCACGCCTCACTTGACCAAACGCAAACATATGATATATCTTTGTATTCTGATATGTCAATTTAAGCTCAACGGAGGAAGCAATTTGTGCCAAAGGTAAGTGCCGAGCAATCCCTCGCCTTCTCTACTGAGTTGAGCGCAAAGTACTTTCGAGCGCTCGGCGATCCGACGCGGCTACGCATCATCGATCTCTTAATCGCAGGGCCACTCACCGTGAGCGAGATCGTGGAGATTCTACGCTGCCCCCAAAGCCGCGTCTCCAATCATTTGGCCTGCTTACGATGGTGCGGCTTTGTCTCTTCAACGGCCCAAGGCCGTTGGGTCACCTATTCCGTGACCGATCCGCGCCTAAAGAAGGTGACGGCACTTGTGCGTGAACTCGTTTCGCGCAATGCCGAACACGTTGCCGCTTGCACGCGGATTGGCGACTAGTGGAACGGCGATTCGACGTCTTTGTAATTGGCACGGGTAGCGCCGGGTCGAGCGCTGCATTTGCGTGCGCCGATGCCGGTCTCAGGGTTGCAATATGCGACAATCTTCCATTTGGGGGCACGTGCGCACTGCGCGGTTGCGACCCCAAAAAAGTGCTCGTGGCGGCAGAGGAAAGTGTCGATCTTTTCCGGCGCATGAAGAGCCTCAATGTGCTTTCCGGAGAGGTGCAGATTAACTGGGGCGCGCTCATGGAGTTCAAACGGACATTCACTGACCCCGTTCCGGAGGACCGTGAACGCTCGTACGTCGCGCGCGGCATTACCGTCTTTCATGGCGGCGCGCGTTTTATAGATGTCGATCAAGTAGATCTGGGCGGGGAGCACATCACAGCACCGCATTTCGTTATCGCAACCGGCGCGACGCCGGCCCATCTCGGCTTTCCAGGGGAGGAGCATCTTTTAAGCAGCACGGATTTCTTATCGCTGGACGAGTTGCCGAAGCACATTGTTTTCGTTGGCGGTGGCTATATCTCGTTTGAATTCGCGCATATTTGCGCTAGGGCGGGCACAAAGGCAAGTATTGTGCATCGCGGAAAGCGGCCGCTGGAAAAGTTCGAGGCTTCACTCGTTGAGAAGCTCGTGAGCGCCACGAAGTCTTTGGGCGTGGACGTCGTACTAAACGCTGCGGTTTCGTCGGTCGAGCGCTCCGGGCCAGAATTTCTCGTAAACACGGATGGCCGGAAACTCATAGCCGGTCTCGTGGTCCACGGCGCAGGCCGCACGCCGAATATCGCCGGTCTCGATGTCGGGAGCGCGGATATTGCGGTGAGTAAGAAGGGAATCACCGTCAATAGTTACCTTCAAAGCACGACAAACCCGCGCGTCTATGCTGCGGGCGATGCAGCAGACTCTTCCGGTCCACCGCTTACGCCGGTCGCTGATTATACCGGAAGCGTGGTCGCGCAGAATATTCTTCACGGAAATGGGAAGAAAATTTCGTTTCACGCCATTCCCAGCATCGTCTTTACCACGCCTGCGCTTGGCACCGTCGGGATAACGCAAGAATATGCCGACGCGCACGGCATGAAATACACGCTGAACGAAGGCGATTCGTCGCAGTGGTACTCCAATCGTCGCATCAACGCCGAAACAGCAGCGTATAAGGTGCTCGTCGATAGAGACTCCGAGTGCGTCATCGGTGCGCACATCCTCGGTCCCGGGACTGAAGAACTCATAAACCTATTCGCCCTCGCGATCCAGCTTGGAATCAAAAAGGCGCAGATCGAGAGTGCAATGTTAGCCTATCCGACTTATGGATCAGACCTCTCGTACATGCTGTGAAAATTCAGGCTGAAAACAGACGATTGCTCGTCCATTCCACTTGACACACCCCTCCCTGGGTGGGGTATGATCGCCCTAATGAGTCCGATTTCCCGTAAGCAGGTTCGCCCGCTCCCCGCCGAGCAGCGCGCTTCGATGCTCAACCGGCTGCGCTCCGCGCGCGGCCATCTGGACGCGATCATTACCATGATCGAGCAGGACGCCTATTGCGTCGACGTCCTCAAGCAGATTTCAGCGGTGCGCTCCGCCCTCGATAAAGTCGGGCGGCTCGAGCTGCGCCATCATTTTCTCAACTGCTTCTCCGAAGCGGTGAAGTCCGGCAAAGCGGAACGCGCGGCAGACGAGCTGCTCGAAGCGCTGAGTTTTAACAAGGAGCTGTTCAGCAAATGATCGTCTTGCACGGTATCGCCGCCGGACTGCTGCAGGCGCTCTCGTTCCTTTGGGACAGCGTGTATGGCTTGGTGTTCGGCTTCCTAATCTCGGCGCTTGTTCAGGTCGCGTTGACGCCCGCGACAATGCATCGGTTCATGGGGCCGAATCTGCGCGGCATTCTGTATGCAGCCGGGTTCGGCATCATCTCCTCATCGTGTTCGTACGGGTCGGCAGCTGCCGCGCGGGGCTTTTATCAGCGCGGCGCAGACCTGCGCTCCGTGTTCTCCTTTCTCATCTCATCCACGAACATGAACATCGCAATTTTGGTGCTGTTTTGGTCGTTGCTGGGATGGAAGTTCGCGTTCGCGGAGTTCTTCGGCGGCATCATCATCATCGCTGTCGTCGTGACCGGAATTTCGATTCTTTTCAAACGCGAGGAGTTGGAACGTCTGGCGCGCGAGCATCCCTCGCCGGTCTTCGCCGAGAAAACCATCGTCAGGGAATGCGCCATCTGCGGCATGGAAGGCGAGCCGGAACTCGGTGTCGCGTATCGCGAACGTACGTACTTGGCATGCGGACAAAAACACTATCAGCAGATGTCCGCGGACCCGGCGCGTTACGTTGGCGCAGAGCAAAGTGTAGCGGCGGCGCGTCCCTCGCTGCGGTCGGTCGCGACGTGGCGGGAAATCGCCGAAACGGCCGTCAACGACGTGCAGATGCTGCGCACCGAGCTAATTACGGGCTATCTCATTGCCGGCTTCGCAGCGGCGCTCGTGCCCAAAACATGGCTCTCGCATGTATTGCAGAGCGTCGGATCCATCCCTTACGCCGGACCCCTTCTGCTCCTCGTCGCCGGTCTGCTCATCGCGGTGGTCACGTTCGTCTGCTCGATGGGCAACGTTCCCGTGGCGCGTTTTTTGGCTACTGCCGGTATTCCGCTGGGCGCGAATACGGCGTTCATCTATGGCGATTTGCTCGTGCCGCCGCTCGTTGCGATCTACCGCAAATCGTTTCCCCCGCGCGTCACCTGGACATTCGTGGCACTCTTTACCGTGGGCGCAATTCTCGCAGGCGGAATCATGGGCGCAACCATCGGAGGCGCGTTCGGCGGCATCGTTCTTGGATCGATGGCGTTCAACGACCACCTGACGATTGCGCTCAACGCGGTTGCATTTATTGCGATCACCGCTCTGGCGCTTGCGGCTCGGGTTTCACGGTAGGCCGCCACCGCGCGCAGATGTGATGCCTAGGAATGCATCATTTTTGCGCCCATCATGTGCGCTTTCGATTTACACATCATCTTCATATGGTTCTGCATCATCATTTGATTCATTTTCGCTTGAGACATGCCGGCCATCTTCATTTTCATTTGTTCGTGCATCATGTACATCTTCGTTCTCATGTTTACGCCAACAACGGGGTCTCCGGCGGCGCACGCCGGCATCATCATGGAGCGATGCATCGAACCGTGCATCGAACCCATCGCCAAGATCGGCTGGGCCAACAAAACGAGGGCCCCGGCAAAAACCGTCGCGAGTAATTTATTCATGTGTTTCTCCTTTTTGTGCTGGTGCTCTCACCGAAGGGCGCTCAGAGCTTTTTGGGCCCTTGGAGCTTGCAGAGGGTCAAACACTGGGCTCAGGTCGAGCGCCCGTCTCAACAGGACTCGTGCCAAAGTATTGTCCCCACTTGCACGTGCGATCATGCCCGCGTGGTAAAGCAATTTTGAATCAACCGTGCCTAGCCGCATCGCCTCCTTGATCGCAATTCGTGCTGCCGTGAGTTTTCCGTCTTTCAAGGCCGTCCAGGCCACCGCGTCCGCCCCGTAAATGTCTCTGCGCAGCGCGTACTCCCGCTTCGCACTCCGGTAGGCTTGTTGCGGCTTCATATCGTGGTCGGCGTAAAAAAGAGCGAGTGGCCGGTTATATAACACCCCCGCGAGTACACTGAGATGGCCGATCACCTCGACGAGCGCATATTGACTTGCAGCCTCGTCGTCTTTGCCCCTAAGCTTATACAGGTCTCCCAAAGCGGCAACGTAGGTGGGGTCGGGCAAAACGTCAATGGCCGCCTTATACTGGACGACTGCGTCCTGCAGATCGCCCTGCGCCGCGCGTACGCGACCTAACGAAGCGAGCGCCCGGAAATATCCGGGAAACGATACGAGTGCGTCCCGGTAGTACGTTTCTGCATCTTGATATTCGCCACGATTAAAAGCCGTTTCTCCAAGTTGCCAGTACGACCAGGCGATTATTTCTCGCGGAGGCGCCGAGAGATGGAGCCCCAGCGCGATTGCCGTGGAAAGGTGGCGCGATGCTGCAAGGGTGTCGCCATCAAGGGTCGCGAGACGGGCATAGCGGGTCTCCGTGTTAAGGCTTGCGCCGTGGCTGTGTTTGAGCATCTGCTTGAAAGCCACATTCGCGTCATCGTAGGCACCGAGCTCGATGTCGCTATCGAAGAGCATTTCGTACGGATACTCTTTGGACGGATCGAGGCGGCTTAGTTCGATCGCGTGGTCTCTTGCCGCCCGGAAATCATGTGTGGAAAACTCCGAGAGTTCCAAAAGACTCAGACCGTCCATGTTGCGCACGACCGGAACTGAGGCTAAGGACGCACGCGCTGCACGCGACAGGAGATCTAAGTATTGAAGGGCGCCTGTTTCTCGTAATTCTTGAAGGTAGTAGCCCCCCAACTTATTGTATGCAAGCGAATCCTCGCGGTCGCTCCGGATCCGATTCTCGAGAAACGAAATAGCATCGCCGATTTGCGCTTGGTCTGAGACCAGCGCGACGGGCGCCGGTACGACGAAACCTGCACGGGCTGCAGGATCTAAAAAGGGCAAATGGCTCAGACGACCCGCGGCTAGTGTTACCGACGCGAGCAGAATAATAATCGTCAAGCGGAGCGCTGTTGACTGCATATGTTATATATTTGACCGCAACCGAAGAGGAGAAAGGCTTATGAGCCTTGCCCCCCTTCGGTTGCCAGCCAGCCTATTGACGGGTGTGGTCGTCGGGATTGTGGCCCGGCGGGAACGGCTGCGTCGGTTGAGCGACGAATGGAAAGACGTTCATGAACGGTTTTTCATTAGCGTTTACGTGATCGGTAATCGGAACGCCGTTGTTGATGACGGTGAAGGTGATATCGATGATATCGTCCCGCAAGCGACGTCCGCCCATTTTACCAAAGCCACCGCTCGTATTATATCCGCCGCCGGATCCGCGGTTCGGTACAGTAGTATCGAGCCGGAGAATATCGCCTTTTGCGACCGCGATTTTTGCCAACATACCGATGTGCGCATCATCGGTTCCGAAATTTTTCAGGTCTTTGATGATGTCGGCCTTAAATTTTCCGTTTGCATCGTCTTCGGTCGTGGACGCATTATACTCGTCCTTACGAGGACCCGGAATAAGTCCGTTGTTCACAAGACCGTTGCCCTCGCGGTCGACCGTCTTCCAAGCACCGCTTCCGGTGATCTCGTTGTTGTCCCCGATTGTTTGAACAGCGCGCCGCTGTGTGAGGAAATTGAATCCCAGCATCTTGCCGGCGGCTCCGCGTAACATCGCGACCGGGACTTCGAGCGCGGTAATCATCGTATTGAAACCGGCATACGTATCGCGGCCACCGCGGGCTCCTAGGAGCGATTTGTCGGGGTGTCCCGGATGCATGAGCGAAGACGCGACGAACCGGTTCGCGCCCGTGTCGTCGAGGAAGAACGGATCGTCCATGACCCCCGCAAAGAATTTCACGCCGCTCGCGGCATCGGTTGTAATCACCGGCCGGTTCGGGGCGTAATTTTGCGTTGCAATTGTGGTAGGAGCGGTGAACGTTCTCCCATTCGGCAATTTAATCGTTGCGGTCTGGTTGGTCAGACGACCGATTCCCTTGGAATACGTGACGTCAATGAACTCATCGGGCTTTGCATCGCCGGTATTTTCGATTTCAACGCGATATCGAATATTCGAATCGAAAATCGACATGCCAAAATGTTCGCCGGAAACGATAAAGCCCTGCGTGCTCTCAATAAGGACGACTTTCGAATTGTCGTTGGGATCGAGAAATGCGAAAACGTCAGCGATGTCCGCTCCTCGATCCTGCGCGACGATCGGGGAGTCCAGATGGTCCGACGCTTTGGTCGTGGTTGCCGGCAAAAACTGCACGAAAAAGGCGATTGCCAAAGCTAAAGCGCCGAGGAGCACAGTGGAAGATCGAACGGAACGCATGGGTGCCTCCAAAATTGCAGCGGAGTAGCTTGCAATACGCTGCAGTTATCCAATCCAATGCTCGCTTAACCTCGTTAATGTAAGGTGGATTACAAAATCGCAAGATAGATTCGCGATAGCGGGTAGGAGCTCGCTTGCTTAATGGAGACGGTTAATGAGAGACCCGGTTTCCGCGACCCGTCCTGAAAACAGCGTTTGGTATCTGCGCCGCACGAAGCTCTTCGACTGTTCCGGCGACATTTTATCGGGCGCACGCCATCTGTTTCGTCTTGCCATTTATCCCAAACGAGCGTCGCTCTTCGAAGTTGGCGACGATTCCCGGCTGGTGTATTTTATTAAGTCGGGCCGTATTCGATTGTCCCGCATCCTAACGGGCAATCGTGAAATAGCCATCGCCGTCTTGGGGCCTGGTGATATTTTCGGGGAAGAGGCCCTTTTTGGCCAAATGAATCGCACCACAGTGGCGACCTGCATCGAAGAATCATTCATCTGTACGTCACGTGCGGACAAGCTCTTCGAGTTGGTGGCGACGCGTCCCGAGTTTGCATTAAATCTTGCGCGTTATTCCAGCCGCCGCCACGGAGAAGCGCTGTCCGCGATTGAGGACATTGCTTCCCTCAGCGTTGGTCAGCGCCTCGTCAAACTGCTCGAGCGTCTGGCCTCCGAATTTGGCATTGCCGGTCCGTCAGGCGTGCAAATAGACGTCCGCCTCACCCATGCGGATCTCGCCGCACTCGTCGGGAGCACTCGGGAAACAGTCAGCTTGGAACTCTCGAAGTTATCTAGGGCCCGCCGAATAAGTATTTCCGCCGGACATTATACGCTTACCGGCATGACTCAAAGCGACTCAAACTCCGAGGCGATAACGTCCCGCAGCCGGAGCGCCGTGCGAGTGTAATGCGGGCTCAGTGCTGCGATCAAGTCATCGAAGGATGATAGAACGAGGTCGTGCTCGCGCGCCTTGAAGTCCTCACTTCGGCCAATAAAAACAACGAGATTTCCGTCCTTGCGCGCGTGTAAGGCAGCATCGACCGTATCGCAGACGCTCCAAATGTAACCCGCCGGAATCTGTTCACAAATCTCCGCGCATTCGCGCGTTCCGCGTGCGGCAAAGGGCACGCCCCAGTGGGTGAGCACCTTACGCGATTCATCGGCTTGTGCGCAATGCAATAGCGTCTCGTCCGCAAAAAGAACGGCTAGCATTTATGACCGCCGTCGTTTATTGTGCATCAAGCGACCTATTGCAACACCAGGGTAGCGCGCTTCATGTCTTTGTCGGAGATCGAGTAGTAAAGCCAGATTTTGCCTTCAACATTCAGGGCCGACGCGGCAAAAGCGATGTCGGTATCATCGCCAGTTACTTGAGGGGGAACGATCAGCGGGTCGCGGCAGCGGCCTATAATGGTCGCATAGCCACGATCCAGTACAACCCACCCGATACGCCATTTCGCATCGCGCGTGGCTCCATTGTAAAACATTAAAGGCTGCCCTCGATAATCAACGACCGGACCTGGGCTAAGATGCCAGTCATCCCATCCAAGCCGCGTGAAAACCGGTCCGTCGCTCAGGTCCCAGCGCCCCTCCAGAGAATCCGAAACGCCGCAAGCGATGCGCGACGCGTTCTCTCGAGCGAACTCCAAGAATAGTCGCCATGTACCGTCGGGCGCTCGAACAACCGTCGCTTCCTTTGGATTTTTCCATTTGTCGGTGGACGGAACGGCAACTTTGACTTTCTGAAGCGCGTCGGAGTTCGCGCCCACGGCGAGGAGCAGCTGGCCGCGTTCGGCGGATTGATTCCATCCCGTGTAAAACACGTACAATTTTTCTTCAAACAGTACGACCGTTGGGTCTTCGCACCCATCGCGATCCTCAGCACCCGGCCCGGGAGGTATCGCGGGCTGCTCTCGCATTGTGAACTCAAGGCCATCGCTCGAAGTCCCATGGTACACACGAGCGACTTTTTCCAGCGGGTTGTCCGCATGATTTACCGCGCGGACTAAGAGTTCAAAGCCGCCATTGGTCCAGACAAAGGGACTCAAGACATACATATCGCTGAGCGGAGGTGCGGCAATAAGCTTTACATCTTCTATTGCCTCAATCCGAAAGTTTGGCGACTGCACCGCGCTTATGCGCCTTGCCCCAGGTTGAGCATCAATCCACCGTCGATCACGAACGTTGCGCCCGTCACATAATCCGCGTCTTTCGAGGCGAGATAGGCCGCAAGCCGCGCGACTTCCCATGGCTCTCCGGCGCGCTTCCAAGGAATCGATTGCACTTGCTTCTTCAACTCGGCAGGATCATCCATGGCCTCCTGATTCATAGGCGTTAAGATCATTCCGGGCGCGATGCCGTTGACGTTTATTTTTAAGGGCGCGAGCTCGAGGGCGAGGGTCGTGGTTAAATTGCGCAACGCTCCTTTGGAGCAGTCATAGTCGACGGCGCCCGCACGCGGAATATCTTGATGCACCGAGCTGATGTTAATGATGCGGCCTCTGCTTTTTGCTCGCTTGAGCCGCGTCACAAACTCACGGCAGGCGAGGAAAGGCCCAAGAAGATTTGTTGCGATCGCCTTTTGAAATTGATCGATTGCGAGTTCGTCGATACTTTTTCCACTCGCGTCGATGCCGGCACTATTGACGAGAATGGTCGGCATGCCGAGAGCATTCTCACAATCGAGGAAGACGCGCGCCACATCTTCCGGCTTCGAGACGTCACCTTGCGTGATGGTCCCATCTCCACCGGCATCTTTTATCTGGGCAAGCGTTGACTCCGCGCCCTTTTTATCGAGCAAATAATGCACGAGCACGGCCGCCCCCTGGGCTGCAAATTCTACGGCGATGCCCTGTCCAATTCCAGAATCCGAGCCGGTAATAATCGCAACTTGTCCTGCTAGCGCGTAATCCAAATCGAAGCCCTTCCACATCTAGTGCTCTGTTCTTGTGTTGGTTCCCATTCAATGCGTGTGCGTAACATTCTCATTCAAGCGTAACTCCAAGGCCTTGCGCCAGGCGATTTACAAAATTGAAATAGGCAACAACCTGGCAAGCATGGAGAATGCACTCATCATCCAATCCGCAGGCTCGCAGATTGCGAATGTGCTGTTCTTGTACTTGCGCAGGGTCCGCCGTTAAAACATTGGCGTATTCGAGCAGGCCACGTTCGCGGGCGGATAGTTTCCCATAGTCTGCTGATTCCAGGGCTTCGACTATCCGCTCGTCACGCGAGGCGGACCGCAGTGCAGCAGTGTGGTGAGCGATTCAATACTCGCAGTGGTTCTTCATCGAAACGGCAACCGCAATCATCTCACGTTCACTTCGACTGAGCGGGGAAGCACTAAACAGAAGATGACGGTAGAGCGCGTAGTGCGCTGCAAGTGCGACTGGGTCGAGCGACTGCACCTGTAGGACATTGGCCACGTTACCGCGCGGCGTTATCTTCCTATAAACGAGTCCGAGCTCAGGCCCCGCTTCCTCCGGCGATATTGTGTGGATCCAGCAACAGTCTCTACTCATCGTGGGTCAATGGTTCAGCATTTCCAGCGTCCATCCCACATACGTACCCCGCGTTCGATGAGTCGCTCGCTTGTCGCCCGAAAAGTGTAAGCTGGCTTACAGCCATGTCGAGGATTTCCGAGCAGACTAAACTCTGCACTATTTTGGAGGAGCGATATGCCCGTTGGAATCAGCTACGGCAAGGCGGCGGCTTGGGGTTTAGTGGCCGGCATTGTGATGGCGCTTGTGACAATGATGGTTACTGCGCTCATGGGGATGGGGTTATGGGCAATGCCCTCGATGATAGCCGCGCTGGTTCTTGGACCTTCAGTCATGATGGGCGCCACCGCCGGCGCCATCATGATCGGCTTGGCCATCCATATGCTTCTTTCAATGTTGTTCGGTGTCGTCTATGCGGCAATCGTCAATTTCCTGAGCCACGAGTTTGTGGTTACCGCAATGGCATTCGGCCTGTTGCTCTGGATCGTAAACTTCTACGCCGCCGGATTGTTTCTACCCGGCGCGCAGACGATGGCTCAGCACGAGCCGGTCTGGCTCGCGATCACCTCACACCTCGTATTCGGTATGACCCTCGGTTTGCTCTCGCGCAGATCGGTTTTTACCGTGAGCGCACTTCGCGCATAGGCGCGCTATCGCACCATTTTCGAAGCCGCGCGAACGAGGCGCCCGGAAACGCCTTTGAGAAGTTGATCGACGGCCATGTCCGTGGCTAAAAGCTGCACGCCTGTGGAATAGGTGGGATATGGGTGAATGCTTTGCGCGACATCGCTCATCTTCAAACTATTTTTCATGGCGAGCGCGAACTCGCTTATTGTCTCGCCCGCCCTGTGCCCAACGATCGTCGCGCCGAGGATGGTACCCTTGCGCGTCGTGATGAACTTGAGAATTCCGTCGCGATCGTCGTCGCACACAGCACGATCTTCTCGCGCAATCGGCCAAGTCCTCACAACGACGTCGTTGCCGTGCGACGATCGAGCCTCGGCTTCGGTCTTCCCAACTTGTGCAACCTCGGGATCGGTAAACGTCACGCGAGGCACGACCGTTGGCTCACCACAGGCGCTACCGGGCAGTAAGGCATTGCGGGCCGCATAAAAGCCCTGCCATCCCGCTAAGTGTGAAAACTGCTGGCCCCCGATGACATCCCCGGCGGCGTAGATGTTTTTCATCGAAGTCTGTAAGCGATCGTTTACAACTATTCCGTGGTCGCCATACTCGACGCCGGCGGCTTGGAGATTCAAACCGTCAAGGGTCGGACGGCGGCCCGCCGCAACAAAGAGCATGTCGCAATCGATTTGCCGCTGCGCGGTACGCACCGTAATCTGCTCGCCGGCTTGTTCGACGGAAACCGCACGTTCGGAAAGTACCGCAAGTCCTTCGCGTTTAAAAACCTGCATGAGAATTTCGGAGACCTCGGGTTCTTCTTTTTCGAGCAGCCGATCCGCAAGAATCGTCACGTGCGTACCGAGACGCTGGTATGCCTGAGCGACCTCCACTCCGACCGGTCCACCGCCTATGACGACCATCGTGCGCGGAAGGCGCACGTTCTCGAAAATTTCCCGGTATGTAAGAAAAGCAACGTCCTTTAAACCGGTTGTCGCTGGAATAACCGGGTGCGCACCCGTGGAGATTAGAATTTTCTTCGCCTGGATTGTAGCATCGCCGACGAGCAAAGTGTGACGGTCGACAAAGCTCACCTGGCCAAAAAGGACATCCATTCCTTTTTTCTGCAACGCTTCGGGCGTCGTTCCACGATAGATCTGCGCAATTGCGGAGCGCAGGTACTCGCGCACTGCAGTTAAATCAACGACCGGCTCTTGCGAGCGAATGCCGAAACGCGACGAGGTTCGCATGTCGTGCGCGGCTTTAGCTACTCTAAGCAGCGATTTGCTCGGAACGCACCCGGTCCACGTGCAATCCCCGCCGATTCGTTCGCGTTCCAAAAATGCGACACGCGCTCCCAACTTGGTCGCGAAATCCGCGGCGATCAAGCCGGCTGACCCTCCGCCGATGATGGCCAGATCGTATCGTTGAATTCTCATGCTGGTACTCCCGTATCACCGAGGTTCTGTCTCCAAACAAACCGGAGGAAAACAAGGGCAAGAAGCGCCACGCCTACGGTACCGTACAGCAGGCCATCAATGCTGTACCGGGCACCCAGGAGTGCAGCAAGTAGCGACCCCACAATGGCTCCAACGCTGAGCAACACGGAGTAGATTCCCATGGCCGCTCCGCGTCCTGACTGCACCGGCAGCGACGCTGCGAGCCAGGCAAGCGCCGCAGGTGTAAATCCGCTTTCGACCATGATCAAAAGCGCGGTGATGCCGCCGATGATCCATCGAACTCCGGCTGGCTCTGCAACAGAATGATTGAGCACATAGATCCCGGCGCAGACAGGCAGCATTGCCGCAAGGCAGATGCCCATCGCGCGTTGCAAACGCACGCGAGGTAGAATCACGCTCCATGCGACGACGCCCGTCCCGAAGACGATCGCATATGCGAGCAATAGCCATCCTACCCGCGATGGTGCGCCGGCGTAAATTCCGGCAAGATATTGCGTGCCCGTAGCATGTTTGGTGAGCAGAAACGGCAACACGGGGCCCAGCCACAATCCGACAATGGCATTGACGCCCAGCCATACGGGCGCAAGACTCCGTACCGACGGGAGACGCAAAACTTCGGCCAAATCTGCAAGCGGATTTGCGATGTGCCGCACCTTCGTAGCGGAAACATTGAGAAATAGCAGAGCAGCGCAAACAAGGTAGATAATTGCTACGGCAAAAAATGCCGCCGAACCCAGCGCGCGAAAAAGTTGCGACGCGAAGAGGCCGCCCAGCGCTATCCCGGCGAGCAAGGTTAGCTCGAAATAGCTCATCGCACGCACGCGTATCGCCGAATCCCCTTGGGTCATATCTGCAAGGTAGGCAAGTAGTGCCGGCACGATTGCCGCCGCGCCCAGACCTTCCAGCGCGCGGCTCACGAAAAATACCGGGGTGGAATGCGTGAGCGGGAAAAGAAATACCGCAAATGCCCCGAGGAGTGCTCCGCTCGTCATAAGCAATCGCGGCTGCGTTGCATCCGAGGCGATCCCCATCGGAATGGACGCAAAAAGCTCGGCGGCGAAACCTACCGCGCCGAGCAAACCAATGAGTGCCACGCCTTCATGGAGTCCATGATTACTCAGATTTGCAAGATACAATCCAATGAGAATGCCGCTGGTCCCCCCGGCCGTTCGCAAGAGCGCGTGCGCGGTGATAACCCACGTGAGATTGCCCGGAAAAGGTTGGCCGGCGTTTCTCAGTCGACTGGCCGCTGGGCGGCGATGAGCGCGTATCCCAATTTATGCTCGCGGACCGCCTGCGCAGCGGCGATCGCGAATTGCTTTGCTTGCGCAATGTCGAATCCAGGCAGTTCCAGTTTCCCCAGGCCAATCATTGCTTCGGCCAAGAAAAGCCGGCTTCGAATTTGAGCGGCCATCTCCGCAAGACAGTGGTCTCGCTCGCCGCCCGCAGTGATCTGGAAGCCCGCGCGCTCGAGCATGGTTGTGTAACTTCCCAGTGGTTGCGCATCACCAATACACGCAACCCACGAAAGCAGGCCGGCCAACTCCGGGAGCGGTTCGGGAACGCGAGTTAAATCGCTCATGCCAACTTTTCCTCCGGGTCGAAGAACGCGGTGGAATTCGAATGCCGCCTTGGCCTTATCGGGAAAAGTACAAAAGGCACACTCACAGAGCAATGCATCGAAACTCTCGGGCTCGAATGGCAGCGTCTCGGCGTCTGCGAGTTGGAACGAAACACGATCCGAAAGCCCACGCTCGGCGGCAATCGCGCTCGCCTCGGCAACGTTTGTTTGACTTAAATCGATTCCGACAACCTTACATCCAAAGTGCTGCGCAATAGCAAGCGCGCTCGCGCCTTTGCCGCAAGCCACATCAAGCATGAGCGTCTCCGGGGTTAAGAGCATCATGCTCGCGAGTTCCAATGTGAGATCGATTCCGCCCGGATGAAAACTATCGCCCAGTAAAAAGCGCGCGGCATCGCTGCCATAGACAATCGAGCAACAAGACTTTACGGTCTGCGCGTCTTCCATGGTTTCTTCATGTCAAAGGTAACGGGCTTTAGCGCATACGGGGTGCCCTCGCGCTTGGCTCTGCGGCGCTGCGGTTCCATCGCTTCGAGCTGCTCCCGGGCCTGTTCGCGATACCCGATCGTATTGTAGGAACAGAACGGAACCTGCTTGCCGCCGGGCAACAAAAATTCCTTACAGCACTTCATGAGATTCTTTTGGTTGAAAGTCCACGGATCCATAAAGTCTTGCAGCATGATCATGATCATGTTGTTCGCAATGTCGCCGATCGTGAAACTCTCCGGCAATCCGCACGCCTTGCACGAGAGCGCAAACTGTTCCGCAGATTTTTGCGACCCCGGCACCGATGATGACGACCATAAACCCTCAAGCGCCCGTTTTATTTCCATGCTGAAATCGGGCATTACACGATTGGTGATATAGTCTAAATAGTCGTATACGTTTACCACCCGCGCCAGCGGTGTGACGGTTTCTCCCTCGATGAAGGCATACGTCACCGAATTGCACGTTGGAAAACAGCACGGGACCGGTATAAAATCGCTGGTCACAAAACGGCCTGCGGTCTGCTCCTCAATAAGTTTTAGGACATCGGGGATGGTAATACGCTGCATCGGATCGTGTGCCATATGACGTCCCGCATGAAAAGCGGGCTGAAAGTTAATTCCGCGGACGGCCGGATGTTTGATCGCAAAGTCAATGATTTTTCCGATCTCGTGTTCGTTCACGCCTCGCTCGATCGCGGGGACAAGAGTGACACTTAGACCAATCGATGCCAGGCGGTCGAGCGCTAGAATCTTCTCTTCGAGAATACCGGGCTCGCCGCGAATGATGCGATACGTTTGCGAATCGAAGCCATCGAATTGAAAGTAGAGCGAGGGCCGAGCGTCACTCAGCTCCGCGAGAAACCGGTCGTCGCGTGCGATCCGCTTGCCGTTCGTGTTGATCATGACATACGGTATTCCGCGTGCTTTAGCAGCCCGCACAAAAGTAATAATCTCCGGATGGATCGTCGGCTCGCCGCCGGAGAATTGGACCACTTCCGGGTTGCCCTCCGTACGCACAAAGTCATCGAGCATCGCCTCGACCTCTTCGATATTCAAACTAAAGCCGGGCCGGGCTGAAGCAAAGCAAAGTGGGCAATTCATGTTACAGGCGCTATTGACTTCAATGATGCCAAGACAGGCGTGCTGCTGGTGATCTGGGCATAGTCCACAATCAAGGGGACAGCCGTCTTTGATTTCCGTTCCGAAGGCAAGCGGAATCGTACCCGGTTTGTTATACTTTGAGAAGTTGATGTACATCTCAGCATCGCCGTAGACCAGCGCTTCGAAGGGCCCGCAATCGGGGCAGCGCTTGGCCATATAGACCTTATTGTTACGAAGCAGTATCTTGGCGTCGATCACCTTGCGGCACTCGGGGCAAATGCTGCGCGTCAACTCGTAAAAGACGTAGTCTGCGTCCTGTTTCTGGATGCTCATCGCCGAAACATCGTCCCGATAACGCGATCCAAGATGCCCGGCTCGAGCCGCTCGGGTTTGACAACGAGGCACCGGTCTTCATCAAAGCGAGCAGCGCCGGCAAGTTGTAGTTTGCCGAGTTCGATCGTGCACGTTTCGCGAGATGTGCCGATGAGTTGCGCGAGTTCTTGGTGCGAAAGGCGCAGGGGAATGCGGACTTCGCCCCCGGCAAGCGTCTCGCCATGTTCGCGCGCCAGGTGCCGCAATGAATGCAGTAAACGCAACCGTACCGATCCATAGGCAAGACCCGCGATGCGCGTTTCCATGTCTTGTCGACGGCGCGCAATTTCGCTGGCAACCATCATCGTAAGTTGCGGCTTGTGTCCCATCAGCCTCGAGAAGTCCTCAACCGAGGCCGCACAAATGTGCGCCGCATCCACCGCTTCGGCGAACGTTTGCCGGTGCGATTCCTCAAACAAGGCGAGTTCTCCAAACACGTCACCGGGCCCCAAGATCGCAAGCGTGAGTTCCTTGCCGTCTTCGGTCACGCGATAGAGTCGTACGTGGCCTGTTTTAAGAAGGTAAATTGCATCGCCCAAATCGCCCTCGGAGAAGACGATCTCTTTTGCTTTATAATCTTGCTCGTGAAAGAGATGCGCGTACTTTGCAATCTCGTGCAGTGGCAACCCGCGAAAGAGCAGATTGCGCGCAAGGTACCAGACTTTGTTTGCCACTGGCGGCTCTTTCCCGAGCGCGCGCGCCAAGACCCGTTGTAAGCGATCGACGCTGGGAGTCCCCGTGAGGCGGTGGCCGTCAGGTAAGAGAAGCGAAGGAGTCGCACCGACGGTCACTCCATCGCTGGTTGCTTGCGAGCGTTGCTTCACGTGTAAGCGGAGTTGGGGAAAAAAGCGCATTGCCTCGTTCACACGCCGCAATGCAACCGCGGAAAACATGCAATCATGCCGGACGTACAGCACGACGGCGGGACGCTCATTCACACGTCCCGCCGCGCCGCTCGTTTCTTCATCCATTTTTTAAAGGCCGCGGTACACGCCGCGGTAAGGTCTGCAAGCAGTCAAAGCATAGACCTGGAGTGTAGCACGCTCCTCGACAGACGTCTGTGAGGCGGCTCACCGTCTACTTCAGAATAACATCCAAGGTCGCAGGCGATGCACCCCTCGTGGGCATGTGATCGTTGTTTGCAAGCTGGACTAAGATTTTCGCTGAACCCAAGCGCCAGGACGATAGATCCACCGGCACCGTCTTGGTGCAGGGCATTCCGATCATCGCCGGCTCGGCCATCATCATGAGCGGCTTAAGCTGATCCATCGACATATGCGTCTGAACCATCAGCATCTTGCCCGTCTTCATGCCGGCAGGAGTCTGCATCATTGCCACCATCGGCGTACCCGGGGCTGCTGTTGTTTGACCAAGCTGGCGAACAAACACATGGAGGTGGCCCCACCCTTCGAGATCCTTTTTTCCTTCCAAGCGGCATGAGAGGTCGAAATTGTTAACGGCCATCACGAGGTTGAAGCGTTTGCCGACCCTCGCACCGTTCTTAGGTGACACATTACTCAGACCGGGTTTGCCCCCGTCATCGCGCTTGGGACTCTCTGTGAACTCGGGGGTACATAGGTGACGGTGACGCTGACAGGCATGCTATTCATGGCGTGCGCGTCACTCGCGAGCACCGCGGTAATCGTGTGTTTTCCAGCTGTCAACCCCTGACCGGGTATTGCGATCGAGGTCGAACAAAAAGGTGCGATGAGATGCGGCATATCCATGCCGTCTACCATCACGTGAATGTGGCCTTCACCCATTGGGACATTCGTCTTCCCGGCGTTCGCGCATTCAAGATTGAAATGCTGAATCGAGACTTGGAGCGGTATTAAAGTGCCGCGAATGGTGGCTCCAGCTTGGGGGTTGAGGATCGAAATCGAGGGTGGTGCCATCATGGCGGCGATCGCTGGGAGCGAGAGCAAAAGCAGGCCGGTGGCTGCAAAGGGCACGACTATTTTTGGCATTCGAAACGCTATCATAGCAAAACTCCAGTTCGAGAATCGTGGTGTCATGTTCGGACATCGCAACTGTACCGCGATTACGAGCTGGAAGCGGTGAGGTGGCTTACAAGTAGGGAAACCTCGGCCTTGCGCGTGAAGGGCCTTGAAAAGTCACGACCCTGCAGAAACGGGGGCGCAAAAGCTGCCGCTATTTCTTTTTTTTGGAGTTCAGCTTAACGGCGGCGCGGATAAGAGCCTTGAACGCTGTTGCATTAAGCTTGTCCCCTTCGTACAAATCGATCGCGCGCCTCACGTTCCCATCGAGGCTCGCATTGAAGAGGCCCTTTGGGTCTTTGATGAGAGCGCCCTTCGCAAACGTTACCTTGACCTGGGTTTTGTAAGACTCGCCCGTGCAGATCATCCCGTCGTCGTACCAGACGGGAACGCCTCTCCACTTCCACTCTTCGATAACATTTGGATCTGCCGCTTTGATGAGCGCGCGGACGTGCGCAAGCGTCTCGCCACGCCAGTCGCCCAGTTCTTTGATTCTCTCGCTGATGAGCACTGAAGGAGATTTGCTTTTGGTCAATTTGCTCACCGTCCCGCCATTTGCTCGTGCTCTTTGGTGTAGCGCGCTCCGCGTATCGATATATCTGAAGCGGCGCGATCGATTTCCCGAAGATCATCCGGTGTAAATTCGACTGCAACCGCTCCGAGATTTTCGTCCAGGCGCTCCGCTTTGCGCGTTCCTGGAATTGGAACAATCCACGGCTTCTGTGCGAGCAGCCACGCTAGAGCGATCTGCGCCGGGGTCGCATTCTTCTGAGCCGCAATTGCGGCAATGAAATCGACGAACCCTTGATTGGCCTTGCGCGCCTCGGCCGTGAAGCGCGGATTGCTGCTACGAAAATCAGAGCCCTCGAAGGCGGTATTCTCGTCGATTTTCCCGGTGAGGAAGCCCCTCCCGAGCGGACTAAACGGGACGAGGCCGATGCCGAGCTCTTCGAGCGCCGGAATCACTTCGCTCTCTGGAGTTCTCCACCACAGTGAGTACTCGCTCTGGAGCGCTGCGAGCGGTTGCACGGCGTGCGCACGGCGGATCGTTTTTACTCCGGCTTCCGAGAGACCGAAGTGCTTCACTTTTCCTTGCGCGATGAGTTCTTTGAGCGCTCCGGCAACTTCCTCGATGGGCACGGCCGGATCCACACGGTGTTGATAGCAGAGATCGATCGTGTCGGTTTTGAGCCGCTTGAGCGAGGCTTCAACCGCTTTCTTGATGTGTTCGGGCCGGCTATTGAGGCCGATTTGTTTACCATCTGCATCGAGCTCGAAACCAAACTTGGTCGCGATCACGACCTGTTTGCGCACAGGGGAAAGGGCTTCGCCGACCAGTTCCTCGTTAACATACGGGCCGTAGACCTCGGCCGTGTCGAAAAAAGTTACGCCGCGTTCGACTGCTGAACGAAGGAGTGAGACCATGGCCCGCTTATCGCCAGGAGGCCCATAGCCGGAGCTCATTCCCATGCAGCCGAAGCCCAAGGCGGAAACTTGCAGGCCGGTTTTACCAAGGGTGCGTTGTTGCATCTTTTGTTCTTTCCCTAAAATACGTGTCGTTCAAAATGAATGTGGGGACATGCAGTATCGATGATCAGTCAATTTATCGCTCGCTACCCGGCGACAGTCACGGTCCTGTTGCTCATTTGCTCCAACATCTTTATGACCATTGCGTGGTATGGTCATCTAAAGAATACGAAAAGCCCCCTCATCGCCGCCATTATCGTCAGTTGGGCGATCGCGCTACTGGAATATTGCTTTCAGGTCCCGGCGAACCGCATCAGCTATGGAGCCCTCTCGCTGTTTCAACTCAAAATCGTTCAGGAAGTCATAACCCTGGTCGTATTCACGGTCTTCGCGTACTTCGTCTTCGGGCAGACGTTGAAATGGAACTACGCGGTGAGCTACCTCTTTATTGTGGGCGCCGTGTTCTTTGCGTTTAAGGCGTAAGCAGCCGCACCACACGACCGCCTGCTTGTTAGGAGCACTTGAGGGCCCTGTCTCGAAATGGTCGACTATGTCCGTTGCGCGGGAAGAACCTCTTCATATCATCGTTCCCGAAGACCATCTCGTGCAGCTCTATGCAGCAGATACCAACATGCTTGCCTTCAAGGTCGGCGCATACATCTTTGAGGGCTGGCAGTCGGGTATACCGGCACTGGTGATCGCCGGGGAGAAGAACCGCGACCGAATACTCGCGCAACTTAAGTCTCAAGGAACGAATACGAACGACGTTTTAGCCGATGGCAGTCTTCAGGTGCTCAACGCGCAAGAAACGCTCGCGCGCTTTATGGTCAACGGTTTCCCCGACGCGCGACTGTTCGATACCGTTGTCGGGAACCTCGTTCGCTCTACTCTCGCGCGCGGTGCCGGACTGCGGGCTTATGGCGACATGGCCGGCGTTCTTTGGAGTGCCGGGGAGGCACCCGCTGCAATTCGTCTCGAGCAGCTTTGGAATAAGCTCCGCGCCGATTTCCCGTTCGGTCTCTTTTGCGGGTATGCGATCGACATTTTTAGCGAAGCATTTGAAGCGACGTCGGTAAACGCCCTGCTGTGCGCTCACACCCACTTGCTCCCCACGGGTTCCGCGGACGACCTGAGCGCCGCGGTTAGTCGCGCAATGGATGACGTTCTGGGCCCGCAGAATAATCAGGGGCACCCTCTTTTCGCTCCGTTCAACGAGTGCGCCCAACTGCCGAAAGGCGAGGCGATGATTCTTTGGGTTCGCTTAAACCTTCCCGCAAAAGCAAGTGAAATTCTCGAGCTCGCGCGCCGGTATTACTACGACTCCTCGCCAGCCTGAGCGCGCTTTAAGGGCAGAGTTACTCGAAGTTCCGTTCCATAGCCCGCGATCTGGCGAACGCTCGCGTCGTGCGCAAGTGTCTTGATGAGATAAATTCCGCGGCCATCCTCATCGAGAGGATTTTCAGGCAGATTGGCCGTCAAGCGGGTTAAGCCCGGCCCCGTATCGCGCACGCAAATTTCCGGCCTTTCTTTAAGCCAGTCGAGCTCGACCTCTACAAGCCCGGGCGCATGTTCGACCGTGTTGGCAAGAATTTCGCCAATGATGAGTTCGGACTCGAACAGCTCATCGTCGTGGCGTACATGGTGGCGCAAATAGGCGGCGATTTCCATTCGAGCTTTGCGCGCGCTGTGCGCGTCGCTCGAATGAAATCGCCAGCTTTTTTCTAGCGCAGGCCGTAGTGTTGGCACAGTAGCGTCCACATCGGAGAATTGCATGAAAAGCAGCGCCGCATCGTCTCGTGTTGGTTTTTGATCAAAAACCAGTTCCTGCACGGCCGTTGCCGGGCGCGCGATCGTCCTGTTGCCAACCATAAGGGCAAGGGCAGTTTGCAGCTTCTTCTCCGCCGCAATCACGTCTCGATCGAATTCCGTTATGCCATCTGTGTAGACAGCAAGTACTGCATCTTGAGATATCGGTGCAATAAAAGTGCGCAGAGCCGGTTCGTATCGCATTCCTAGCGGGGGATCGCCCCCCTCCAAAACCCGAGCCATCTTCTCACCCGGATAGGCAATCATCGGCGGCGGGTGCCCTGCGGTCGCGTAACGCAATTCCGCGCGCGAAGTATCGATAAATCCCACAAGCCCAGTTACCAGCAGATCCGGTTCTTGATGCGAGAGTAATCCATCGAGCTCTTTGAGAATCCGCGCCGGATCGTTGAATTGAAACGCGAGCGTGAAAATCGCTTGGCGTAACCGTCCCACGATGATGGATGCATCCAAGCCGTGACCCGCAACGTCGCCGATTGAAAACACGAAGCGCCCGTCCGGAAGCTCGAAGGCATCGAACCAATCGCCGCCCACCAGTGCGTCGCGCTCCGCGGGCAGGTAGACGGCATCCAGGCGAATCCCACGCGGACGCGGGAGCTCTTTGAGAAGAAAGACTTCTTGCAAGGTCTGTGCTACGCGTTTGGTTCGCTCAAGAGCTTCTTTTTGAGCGTTCACATCGACGTTACTACCGTACCATCGCACGACCCGGCCCGTCTCATCGCGAAGTGGCTCTACGCGCGTGAAAAACCAATGGAAAAGCCCGTCATTGCCACGTAACCGGAATTCCATTTCAAAAGGTTCGCCCGTTGCAATTGAGTGCGGCCACGCTTTCATGACTTCTGGAAAATCATCCGGGTGGTGCGCGGCTTGCCACCCCCAGCCTTGCGCTTCTTCTAAAGTTTGGCCGGTAAAACCGTACCACCGCTGGTTATACCAATCGATCCATCCCTTCTCATCGGCGGTCCAACAAATAACGGGAATTGCATCGGCCAACGCTCGAAATTTGCGCTCGGAATCTTTAAGCTGATACTCGATTTGTTTGTGGTAATCTACGTTCAAAGCCGTGCCATACCAACGCGTGATCGAACCGTCGGCGCCGCGCTGTGCGGAGGCGCTGCTAAGGACCCAGAAATACGTATTGTCGTCCCTGCGCACGCGCGCTTCGGCATGAAAGTCCTCGCCGCTAGCAATCGAGTGAGTCCAGCGCTCGATCAGATCCGGCAGATCATCCGGATGAACAATAGACTGCCACGCATCATCGAGGGCAACAGAAGGGTCAAGGCCCGTAAACTGCCTCCAGCGGCTGTTAAGCCACTCAACCCCTCCGTCTGGCCGAGCCGTAAAGACCATCGTTGGGAGCGCATCCGCCGCCGTACGCCAGGCCGAAAATTGATCGTGCGTGGATGGCATCACAACGAAACGGTGGCGCCTTTTGCTTCCCGAATCACGCGTAGTGCGGAGATGCGCAATTCCATCTCATCGACAACGATTTGCGCCAATCGTTCGAGAAAGGCGGCCTGACGCGGAGAGAACACTCGCGGCTCCCGATCGATGATACATAACGTCCCCAAGCGGTGCCCGTCTGCGGTTTTCAGCGGTGCGGCTGCATAGAATTGTAAGCCAAAGCTGCCGGAGACGAGGGGATTGGCGAGCGTGCGGGGATCTTTGCGCGCGGATTCCACTACGTACGGCAGGTCGTCCAAAACGGCGGATGCACACAGACCCGGATCGCGCGATATTTCATCAACCTCTTCCAACCCGTGGCGTGACTTGAACCAAATGCGGTCCTGGTCGACAATCGTAACCAGAGCGATCGGGACATCGAAAAGTTCCGCGGCGAAGGCCGTAATGCGATCGAAATTGCCGTCTTGCGGCGTGTCCAAGATATCGTAACGGCGCACAGCGTCGATGCGTGCGCCTTCTTGCGAGTGATCCAAAATACTCATTGGGTGGCTCCATCTTTTTGTAAAAGAACGACTCGAGCGTGGCTACCTCCACCGGGCCGCCGGACCACGCTAAAGTCTCGTGAGAGGTTCGCGATGAGAAATAATCCGCGGCCGGATTCGCTAAAGAGATCGGGGGGCAGTTGCGGAACGAACAGAAAGCCGGCGCCTTTGTCGAGAACATGGAGAACGAAGTCCTCTCCATGCTGCTCCAGAATCACTTCTGCGGTACCAGGCGCGAAACGCAACATGTTGCTCATGAGTTCGGAGAAGATAACCTCGAAATCGGTTTGATGCGGCGCGCTAAAAGCCTCCGCAGCAAGAATCGCGCGAATCTCCGTGCGCACCCGCGCTGCGGCGTCCGCCCACATCGGATCCAGTCGCCAGCGCCAAACTTCGCGCGCGCTCTCTATTCGCACGCTCAAGATCGCTACGTCATCAAGGGAGCGCTGACCCAAGACGACCTCGTGTATTCTTCGCGCGACATTGTCATACACAAGTATGTCTGAGGCTTCGAGTGCCGCACGCAAACGGCTTTCGCCTTCGAGGATGTCTCTCGTCGCCTCAGTGAGCCCATCTGTAAAAAGCAACAAGAGCGAGCCTGGAGGCACGTGCGCGTGATGGACGATAAATCGGGACCCGAATTCCCACAGACCGAGTGGCGGCCTTCCGATGCGCAGAGCGCGCACAGCGCCGTCTTCCGTTCGTAAGAGCGGCGGGGGATGACCCGCGTTTGCATAAGCACATTCTTGCGTGACGCTGTCGAGCACAGCAACGAAAGCGGTCACCAAGAGATCCTTGTGTTGCAAGCGCAACGTTCGCTCCGCTGCCGCAAGCATCACGGCGGGATCCGGATGGACCTGGGCAACGCCCCGAATTGCTTGCCGCACGCTCGTCATGGCGACCGCAGCCTCCAAGCCCGAACCGGCAACGTCCCCGACCGATAGAACGATACGGCCGTCTGCAACCGCGAATGCGTCATACCAGTCGCCTCCGACCAGGGCTTCGGCCTGCCCCGCCTCATAGACGGCATCGAAACGGAGTCCCTCGATTCGCGGCAGTTCCGTCGTGAGGGCCGCGTTTTGAAAGCTGAGCGCAATTTTGCGCTGCTGTTCGAAAAGCTGCGCGTTGTGCAGACCGACGGCGCTGCGTGACGCAATGCGCTCCAAGAGCTGCGCATTCACGGGCTCTGCCGGCGGAATTCCTAAGTGCAGCACGCCAATGTGCCGGTCACCGAATTGCAGCCGTAATGCGATCTCACCACTCGCCTCGGAGGAGAATAGGCGGTCTTGAGGTTTGTACGGCTGTCCGCGGAGGCGCTCGAGCAACGCGTTGCCACGCTGAGCATCCCGATGCGCGATGGCCGCAATTTTCAAGACCCCCGAGGGATGCTCGGTGAGGGTAACGAGTGCCCAATCCGCGCGCGCCGGAACCCAGAAATCACAGATGGTCCGCAACCGGGGCTCGACCTCGGGCTGCGTGAGTAGCTCCTCCGTGAAGCTATCGATCTCGCGCAAGGAGAGAAGCTCGTCCGCCGGGAGCGGCGCGGGCGCTTGCACGGGAATAGCAAAACCGCCCCCGTTTTTCACATTCACGATGTGCCCCTCAAAGCGGTGAGGCAAACCTATGGACGCGCTGGCCTTACTCGACCGTTACGATTTCGAAAACTTTTGAGAGGCCCGCAATCCGGAAGAGACGCTCGATCGGGGGACGCAAGGCGAGCAAGCGAATCTCGCTTTTCGGATCCCGCTCGATCATCGCTCGCTTGAGCCCAATCAGACATCCCAGCGCCGTCGAATCCATGAAAGCGACGTCCGCGCAATCAAGAATCACGCGCGATGCGGAGCGCGCCGGCAGCAGTTCTTCAAGCAATGCGTCCTTGCGGGCCAAATCGTACTCTCCGCCCAGGAGTTTGATCACGATGGCGGACCCTGCTTCGGGTCCGGAAATAGCTTCACTCACAATAATAATATTAGCATGTGGCCGCCCAAAGTTCCTTGGCTCGCGCTCCTCCACTCAGAAGATGCATTCAGCGGTTCGAGCCCTCCGTATAACAAAAAAGTAGCTGCCGCGGGATCAACCTGCGGCAGCTACTTTATGGTTAGCGTTTAGAGTCTAGTGGTACGCGGCTAACTTGACGCTCGTCGCGCCGAGTGCTTGTGCAAGGTCGTAGTGCGCCTGATTCGAAATCAAGTGATAGTTCGCATCCCCGGCCGGGCTAAAGGTGTGGTCGATGTCGCTCATGACGGCTTCATGGATTGCGTTGGTCACAACGTGATCCAGGAAGTACCCTTCGTAGTAAGTTCCGTTAAGGAGCCCAAGGCCGACAAGGCGTTTTGCCAACGTTGTTCCTTTTAGCATCGGTTTGGGGAACTTAACGCCGGCCTTCGTGGCGCGGCGCACCGAATCATTAACGGCAAAGTTCTGTACTTCGACGTATTTTGCAACTCGCGCGCTGCCGTACTGCTTGGTCAATTTTGCTACTTCGGCACTTGCGGTTTTCTCGCCGGCAAGGGCGGTGAGCGCCTTGACGATCGAAAAATTGCCCGGCGCGCCGCCGGCCACAACGAGTGAAATTGTCGCCTCCAAATCGGGCTTACCGGAGTACGTGGCGCCATCGCCGCCGGCGGTGCCGTCGGGCATCCCGTGATCCGGACCCATCTTCATACCGTGATAGATCCCAGTGCCCATCATCATATGTCCGGACATGCCCATGTGCTTGGACATGCCCATATGGCCGCCCATGCTCTTGGTCATCGCACCGGCGGAAATCGTCGTCCCGAGCATCGCGGCGATCGCGAGGGCGGGAAGTAGTTTTTTCGTAATCATAGTTCTCCAAAAAAGACAGTGTAGAAAGAACAACGGCGCCGGGGCTCTCTCGGATTGACCAATGAGCCCGGAGCCGCTGGTAGACGGTCTTTTCTCCGCTTAGAAGGTAACGCCCAGTCCCACGAACGGGCCGGCGCGAATCACGTTGGCGGGTGAATTCTCCGAGCTGCGGGTGTGATCGCCTAGGTAGCCGGCATCCACGAAGAGTGGCGAGGTAGTCGAAGGTTTGAGCGTGATGCCGAAGTCATAGCGGAAGCGGTGGTAGGCCAGACGCAGCGGAACGCCGGCGTTGGGTCCCAGAGGCTGGGTATACGTCCCGCTTACCGTCGGATAGTAGTAGGCGCTGCCGTACACGGAAAACGTTTGGTCGACGTCGGGCAGTTTTTCTAAGCCCAATCCATAGCCGCGTAACGTGGGGTAGCCGTAGTTATTCGTCTCGCGAAGATAGCTCACTCCTAAATAGAGGCGCGGCTCAAGCGCGCGAATTCCGGCGCGAATATCAAAATCTTGTTCTCTTGCCTGCAAGGCAGGCGCGAACGCGGTTCCGCCACCGACCAGGTTGATGGGCCCCCCCGCGCCTTGGTAGACATACCGGCGGTAATCGACTTTGAGCATGCCTGTCAGGCTAATGCCGGAAATGGGAAACTCGATTGCTGCGCGCCCGGCGACGCTGCGGTAGCGGTCGCCATGCGTGCATCCCGCGGTGAGTTCATTGCAAACCGTGGCGGGCACGAGATAGCCGCCTTCGGCGTAAGTCTCGTGCTTGATAAGTGGCGGCAGCGCCGGGGGAATTACGACGGTCGGCGTAGCCGTCGGCACAGGGGCCGGCGTAACTTGTGCGGCGGCCGGTTGTGCGGTTTGCAGGGTTGCCGCGAGGGCGAACGCCGCAAGGGCGAGGAGGCGGATTTTCATTATGTGTTATGTCTCCTAAGCGCCGCTACTGCGGAACGCCTTCGTATGGGAAAGTATCAGTGCTGTGTTTGGCTGCGGGCGTTACGTTGTCGCTGGTCAGGCATGGCGTTTCCCGGTTATCTTCAGGTGCGAGCCCGAGCTTGGGAACAAGACTGCCGAAGATTGCGCCAAGTGACAAATCGACAACGGGGCTCTTGAGATCTCGTCCGCCGAAATGACGGTACGGATCGCCCAAAGCCTTCTTGATGCCGTAAATCCCGGCCGGGGGCACGGCCCGAATAACCGCGATCGGAAATCCGCTTTTCCCATTGGTTTCGACGCCAAGGTAACGAGCCGGTCCGCTTGCATTCAAGTCCGCCGAAATCGCATCCGGAATCAACGCACCGACCATCGCGTTTGCAATCGCTTCCGAACGTCCGGCGCCTGCCGGTGCGGGACGCATCATGAAGGCCTTGATCGAATCGGCGAGATTCTTATCATCAGTAATGTCGCTACGATTGGTGGAGTCGTGAAGCTTGAAGTCTTCGAATACTTCTTTGATCGCGGGACGGCCAAGACGCTCGATTTGCACGTACTCCTGGTTGGCCTCGGAAGAACGGCCTGGGGACTCGGAGTTTGCGTTCGCAACGACGTCTTCCAAACGATTCTTCGGAGAATGGGGATCGGCATCCGGATCGCTTGCGGCAACCGACGTTGTCGCCCACACGTGGATGACCGGCAAGTTGCCATTTTGATCGGCAAAAGCTTTACGCGGAACCTCCACGGTAAGATTGAGGACATTGAAGCCGATTAAAAAATCTTGCGCATCTTTGCGGAAGCAGCTTGCAGTAGGCGCCGGCGGATTGGGCTGATTCTTGTAGTTGCGGTCGGGAATAATTTTGAAAAACTGCGAGAGGTCGAAGTAGAATGGATCTTCGCGGGGACCCGCAAAAGCGCGCACGCCATTCGACATGGTCGCGACTTCGTTGTATTTCATCGTACCGGAAGGCGCGATGAAGGTCGAACGAGTGCCTTCCATATTTGGACGCCCCGGACCGTACATCGTAAGCTGCTGATTCGCACCAACGCCGTTTGCCTTAAACTGAATGACATAGTGGGCGGCATAACTGTCATCCGCGCTGATTTTGAATTGGTACATGACGCCGGGATCAAAGGACTTCGTAAGTCCCTGTCCCGTTGGGATAAGAGGATAAACGTCCATCGCCAAGACCACGTTTTCCGGATGCTCCGGGCTGGGATAGACAAAAACGTCGGTGATGTCTGCCCCGGGGCGAGACACGGTCACGGGTGAGTCTTGGTGATCCGAACTGCGCGCGCCCTGATTTGAGTAGAGGACGAAAGTGCCCATAATGCTCAGCGCCAGGATACCGGCGGTTACGAATGCTGCGAATTTCTTCAATGCGGTGGTGCTCCAATATTGCAGTGTATCAGAACCACCAACGGCCCCAGTCCCCACTTGGATTTAAATTCGGTCTATAAAAACGATTCTAACGAAGAGGCGCTCGCTTGAATGATCATAACGACGCGAGACGGGCGCGCGCATCGTCTGCATAGACCGGATGGAACGACGGATTGAGGGCGAGCGCCTTGGCAAAGAACGCTTTGGCCTCTGTTCGATTCCCGAAATGCTGCGCGATGACGCCGGCGTGATACTGCAGGCGTGGATCCTGCGTATTGTAGCGCAAAGCCAGAGCCATCGCTTTGCGCGCCTCGTTCCACCGCCCATCCATGGCAGCGGCCCACGCAAGCGTGTCTTGCGCATAAATTTCGTGGTCCCGCACCCGAGTCTCCCGCCGCGCAATCTTGAGTGCGTCAGCAAGCCGGATGCCGTGCTCCGAATAGTATACCGCAAGCAACCGGTCGCTGACGTGATAGGCATTTCCGATGCGCTCGATCGCGACGATCAGACTATCGGTTTCGCGGGCGGCCTCGCGATCGCCCAGAGCGCGCTCGGCGTCCGCTTTATATCCGAGCGTCTCCGGGAGGGGAACGATCTTTGCCCCCTTGGTTGCACTCTCGAGGGTACATTTCCAATCCTTGGTCGCCCAGCAAAAACGCGCTAGCGAATTGTAGGCGGGCGCGAAATGCGGAAACATTGCGAGTGCCGCGCGTTCGTCATCCTTTGCCTCATCGACCGCACCTGCCGAAAAAGCCATTTCGCCCGCCCGGTAATGGAACCACGCGCGCGCTTGAGCCGGATTATCTAGCACGCTATCCATGATTGCTTGTCCGCGCTTCAGATACGCGCGGGCGTCGTCTAAGTGGCCGGTCAGTTCGTCGTACCGCGCGAGAACGGCGAGCAGCCCCGCATCTGTCGGATGCTGTTCGGCGGCTCTGCGGATTATTGGCCCGGCCGCTTCGTAGCGTCCAAGTTCCATATCGATCGATGCAATTTGCGCAATGGCGTTGCTATCATCGCTGCGGTCGGCATGCGCATATTCTTCATGCGCAAGCGCCGCGCGGAATTGATGCAACGCCGTTTCGGCCGAGGCCAGAAGTTCGTAAGAAGCAAAACTATTGGCGGGTTGCAACGCAATGGACCGCCGCACTTGCCCGATGGAGCGCTTGACGTCATCGATGTCACCGCTTTCACGAAAGCGCTGCATATATTGAGCCGCAAGGGCTCTGGCGCTAATTTGATCTTGCGGATCGCGCTTCACGCGCATCTCATAAAACGCAACGGTCTTATCGCGATAAAGGTAGTCGGGCATGACCGGAGCGGGCGTGGGGCCGAAGGCGTGAGCGCGGCTTCCCGAACCGAACAGCGGCCAAAGCAACATCGCAGCTACGACCGTCACCGCCAGTAGCAGAACCGTGCGGCCGTTCATTAGGGCGTCTTTAAGGCGGCAAGCTGCGCACGTGCATCATCGGCGTCGAATGCGTCGAACTGCGGATTCGCCGCGAGCGCCGCCTGCAGCCGCCTTACCGCTTCAGCTTTACGGTTTGTATGCGCCGCGATGATGCCAGCATGATACTGGACTTCGGAGTCTTCGGTGTTCCAGCGGGTCGCGCGTGCCGCAAAGAAACGGGCACGCTGCCAATCTCCGCGAGCCGCAAGAGTCCACGCCATCGTGTCGTCGGCGTATACCTCGTCGCCGCGTTTCTTGTAGTCGTCCATGGCGGCGCGCAACGCATCATCGAGGTGAACGTGGCGTTGCGCATAGTAGTTCGCCAGCAGCCGGTCGTTGACACCTTGGACGTTGAAGAGGCGCTGTTCGGCCCGGATGAGCGCATCGGTCTCTTCTGCCCCACGCGTATCTCCGAGCGCGCGTTGCGCGTCAGCTTTGTATCCGAGCGTCTGCGGAAGCGGATAAAAATCGGCGCTGCGCGTCGCGGCAGCCAGAGCCTCGCGCCACTGTTTGTGCGCGCGGTAGAAGCGTGCTTCCCACAGAAGCGCCATATAGTTGTTTGGAAAGATGCGTAAGGACTCATCGAACTCTGCCTGCGCCATCGTATCGTCGCCGGCTTCGAAAGCGAGCTGGGCGGCACGCATGTGATACCACGAGCGGTCGTACGCGCCGGCGTACAAGTTTGCATCGATTACGGGAGTGATCTGCGCTAAGAGTCTGCGACCGTCCGCGAGTCTGCCCGTCAGTTCGTCGTAGCGCACCTGCACGGCCTCCCACGCGGGATTTCTGGCGCGGGCGTTCGGCGGATGCGATAAAATCTTTTCGGCCTCAGCGTACCGACCGAGTTCCATGAGGATCGATGCTTCCTGCGGCAACACGAGCGCGTTCTGCTCCGCCGCATAGGCCAACCGTGCGGATTTCAGAGCCGCCGTAAAATTATGGTAGTTCAAGTATGCCGATGCGAGCGCCAAGCGCGCACCGGTGTTGAGTTGCGGCTGCAATGCGATGGATTGCCCGGCCATATTTTGCGCGCGAGCGACGTCGCCGATGTCTCCCTGCTCGCGGAAGCGCTGCAAGTATTGTGAGGCGAGAGAACGCCTGAGGATTTGGTCGAATTTATCGCGCCCGACGATCTTCTCTTCCAGGGCGATCGTTCGGCTGCGACCCAGATAGTCGGCTAGGACCGGAGCAGGGGTCACCGATGCTGCGGGCGCCGCGTTGTTGAATACCGTGAGCAACGGCCAAACGGCGAGCGCGATAATCGCGCCCGCCGTCAGCACTAACGAGGTCTTCAGCCGCACGTCTGGTTTTAGACGGGCGGATCGACGAAGGGGAATGGGTTGCTGTTGGGGTTTTGCGGCCCCACATTATCCGTGGTCAGGCACGGGCTTTCTTTGCCGTCATCAGTGGGCACTAGGTCGGGGCGCGCTTTGTTGAGCGTGTTGCCGAAGATAACGCCGAGATCGAGGTCGACCGCGTCATCATTGAGCGCACGACCGCCGAACTTGCTGCGGCCGAGTGCACCTTTGGTTTCGACCCCGAGGTATGCACCGGTGGTCGCCGCCGCTTGCGAGAGGTCGATAACCATTTCATCCGTGCTCAGAATGGCTGTCGCCACAGCCTGGGTGGTCGTATCGCGCTTCGCGACGTTTTGCATAAACGAAGCGACGTTCGCATTAAGGGTCGGATCGCCGTAGGGTTCCGTGCGATTTGTTGCGTCGTGCGCGTTGAAGACTTCCATGCCTTCTTTGACAGCCGGCCGCGCGAAGAGTTCGACTTGTTGGTAGACGCCGGCTTGAACGCCCGGAAAAAGCGTGCCCGGATTGCCGTTGTTGCCGCACGCCGCGAAGCCGAAGGCCACGCCCGCAAGTGCGGCGCCGATGAGATATTCTTTCATAATTTTCATGTTCTTACGTCCCCGTCGGAGTAGAGGTGGTTGACCAAACGCCGACCGCGCCGGCGGCTTGACCCGCAGGCAAGAGCAGTGCTTTTGGAACCGAGATTACAAAGGACTCGACGTCAAATGGCGCGAGGAAATTGGTCGGCGTTTGAATGTTGCAGCCGAGCGAAGAAGCGGTTCCATATGAAGCGCCGGTGACGTCCTTTACGGGAGTGGCACCGCTCGGAAAGTTAAACGATCCGAATTTCGGGACGGTGTTTGGGCTCGTATCTTTCTGCGGATCTTTAAAGTTGCGATCCGGGATGATCCGAAAGAGCGCGTTAAGGTCAATAAAAAACGGATCGTGACGTTGCCCGACAAAGACCTTGATGCCGGTTCCGATCGTTGCGGTGGTGCCGTATGAAACCTGTCCTGTTTGTGCGACAAGGGTGTTCTTGGTACTGATTTCATTGGGTGCTGCGGGGCCATAGATCGTGAACGTCGGACTGGTGCTTGCGGTATTGGCCTTCATTTGAATGACCATGTGTTCGGAATAATCCGGGGTCGAATTGCCGTATCCGGTCGCAAGCTTGAACTGATAGAGCACGTTTGGATCGAACGTCGGGTTCGAAGGGCAGCCTGCACCGATTAGGGGGCAGAAGTCCATCACAAAGACGACGTTGCCGGGTGTGTTCGGGTCTGGGAAGACGTATTGGTCGGTAATGTCTTCCATCGGATTGCTAATGACGGTCGGAGAATCTTGGTGATCGGAACTGCGCGCCGGACGGCTCGTGTAAAACGAGAACGCCATAACGAGAACGGATACGGCCAAGAAACCCGCGAGCGTACGCAAGAGGTTCATGGTAGTTGCTCCAGTGGGGTGGGAAACTCGGCGCGCAATGGCCGAGTGGTGTAAAAAACCCAGGCAAAGACGGCCAGCAAGCTCGCGACGAGAATGGCGCTAACCGAAATATCCGGGACGGGCGGCGTCCAGCCGAGCACTTGGGCGAGTTCGTACGTCGCAACCGCGACGGCGAAAATCGTAACGGACCAAATCCACACGCGCATGACGTGTGGGAGCCGGCCCGCCCGATATGAGACAAGACGATGAATGAGTACGGAGTCGAGCGTGTCGGTTGTGATCATGCCGGCGCAGAACATCGATCCCACGATCAGCGCGCCTACCACGCCTGCATCCGCGCCGAATGCGACCGCGTAGGCCGCAACCTGACTTGAGGTTTCGAACCCAAAGCCGAAAAGCAACCCGACCGGAATCGCCAACCACGGACTCTGTCCGTTGCGCAGAAACGCCGGCAGCAAGCGTGTTTTCGCACCGGCGATACGATCGGTGTTTCCCGACGAAAGTTGACGTAGATTCATGCCCGCGATGATCAAGAGCACAATGATGCTGATCCAGGTGCCGACTGTCTCGACCATCTGACGGTGCGCTGAAAAGCGCGTGCCAAGGTAGCCGACAAGAACCGCAACCGCGAGAACCATGACGGTATGGCCGCCCGCAAAGAGCGTGCCCACGAAACGGCTCAGGAGCGGCTTCTTTTCGATGGAATTGCGCGTGAGATTATCGATCGCGGCCAAATGATCGGGGTCTGCGCCGTGACGCAGTCCCAAAGCGTAGACCGTAAATGCACTTGTAAAGATCATACGGTTTGTGTTCTACCGTGCGTGTGCGAACCGGTAAATGCGTATCCGGCGATCGCTGCGAGCGCAAGCGCGGCAACGAGCGGCATCGTGGTGTGAATGCCGACCTGCACGAAACCTTGACCTAAGAGCACAGAGCCGATGATGGAAATAAGCGCCGCCGATGCGAGCGGACCATAGCGTACGACGCGTTCGTACTTCGCGTTGCTGGATATCCAGGCGGCGCCGTGCACGACGGCGAGCCCGAGTCCGGTGAGCACCGAGGCGAGACCTAAGCCAAAAATGACGATGAGTAGAAGTCCATAGCCGATCCGGTGCGAGTTGACGGCTGCAATCAATAAAATAATCGCGGCTGGACACGGTGCGATACCCCCGCTCATGGCGGCCCAGACGGCGCTCTTAAAATTGAGTGGCTGCGAGCCGGGCACGACGTGGCTATGCGTGGTCCCGTTATGCGTGTGGGTCAATGAATCATCAGCCAAGACGGGATGGCTATGGTCGTGACCGTGCGCCGCCGTATGGCTGTGTCCGTGCTCGTGCGGATGTTCGTGCGCGTGCGCCTCGGCGTGCTGATGCACGTGGGCGTGCGCGAACGGTTGAATCCCGCGAATATACCGCGCAAGTGCACGTCCGCCGATGATTGCAATTGCCACTCCGGATACAAGCGTGATCCACGGATAGATTGTTTCGGGAACGAAGCCGGTTACAAAAAACAACACGACGCCTAAAAGAATGACGCCGATCGTATGCGCGAATGTTAACGAGGCGGCGAGAATTGCGGCCTGTTTCGTGGTGGCCCGTGCGCCGACGAGCGTAAACGCGAGCAGCGCTTTGCCATGTCCCGGTTCGATAGCGTGTAGCGCACCAAAGCCAAAGGCCGCAAGAATCGTAATGAGAATCCACAGCGGGCCTTGATCGGTGCGCAAGAACATTTGCGAGAGCAGCGTTTGGCTGACAATGGATACCGTAGAGGCTTGTTGGGGCACATCGCTTGCATCGTGGTGCAGATTTGCGATCCGTCCAAGGCGATTGACGCTAAACGATGCGCTCGTTATCGTGCGCGGCGAGCCGATCAGAGCGCTCGGGTAGACTTGAAGCTCTTGCGTTGGCTCAGTCTCTGAACCAACAGTTATGTCTTTCCAACCGATGCGGCGGTCTTCGTAGACATGGTCGGTAACTGAAACGGTATGCGATCGCGCGCCGGTGAGTTCCGTGGAGAATTCGCCGGTCCAATAAAGAATCGGCAAGCCCCCCGCCCCGGGCCGCGTGCGGACCGCCGTCTTGCCCGCAACCAAGTCGGCGCGTGCGCCGTCAACTTCGATATCGAGCGCGTTTTGTACCACTTTGCTTTCCGCATCCGCCCACTGCTTAGGAGCGAACGCGGGCACATGCATGATCTGGAAGGTGGGAATTTCGGCAAGATCGAGAACGTAATGCACCTGCATGGCGCGGGAGGTGATGTGAATTCTCGCGAGATGATTGATCGTAAAATTGCCGAGCGGGTGCGCGTAAACCGGGGCACCGGACAGCCCAAAGAATACGAGCAGTAGCGGCAACAATCGTGTCAATAATTTCGTTGGACTATCCTCATCGGTATTTTGTATACGGTACAACGGCGTGTGGCGCCCGGCGGATTTAGTGTCATGGATGTTTTTCTTTAAGCAACCTGGCGTCCGCCGTGCATTATTTTAAGCACCTGAGCCGATTTTGCGCAGAGCACTGCGTACTTTGATTGCATCAATGTCGCTGCGTGCGATCAAGGCCAATGGGGTCATGCCGTCCAGTGTAACGTTCGGTGAAGTCAACCACACGAAGGCAACATCGGGAGCGTCAAAAGCGACCAGCGCATCAGGCAAAATCGATGCTACTCTGGTTGCGCACGCTGCGTCTGGGGAGCCTTGTAACCGGGCATATTCTGCGAGCAGCGCGGTAAGGCGCACTGTCCCAGTCATCGGCGTACCGTTTTATTGAAGCCCAGCGGCGGATTGACGCAAGCGGCGCAGTCCCGACCGGATACGAGTTTTCACCGTGCCCAGCGGAAGCGCTGCAGCACGCGCGATCTGGTGGTGGGTTTGGTCTGCCATAAAGGATGCAAGAATAACGGTTAGCTCATGCGGCTTGAGAAACCGCATTGCATCCCGGATGCTGGAGGCGGTCATCTCGCGGATCACCTCGTCCTCGACCGTAGCGCCGCTGCCCCTGCGGCTTAAGAACACGTCTGCGGCAGCATCGCCCATCAAAATGGGGCGCCGCCGGCGCAAATGGTCGATACAGAGATTGTGCGTCACGGTGGTAAGCCACGCCGCGAAGTTCCCGCCTCGAAAGGCCGAGGGCTTGCTCCACACGCGCATGAACACTTGCTGCGCGATGTCTTCTGCCTCGTCATGGTTTCCGACCATCCGCAGGGCGCCTTCATACACCACGGTCCGATACTCGCCGTAACAGTGCTCGAATGCCGCGCCGTCTTGGGCGGCTAATTGCTCCATGGGGGGCTCGTACCCGAAGGTCGTGTGAACAAGCACGGTCCCGTTTGGTGCTGTATGTATAGTATTGAACACACCGTACACGGCCGAGCCCTTAAAATCATGAGCACCTGTCTCGGAGGAACTATGCTCAAACGAGTGACCGTCACCTTACCCGATCCGCTAGCCTCCGAACTCGAGGAGCTGCGGCTTAAAGAGCGCATTTCGGCATCGTCGGTGGCGGAAGTTGCACTGCGTGCGTATCTCAGCATGCAACGCAAGGAAGATACGGGCAACAACTTACGCGCAGCGGGTGCTTCGCTACGTCGCCGGCAAAACGCGCCAGCGCGTTCGGCTAGTCCTTCGCAGCTCGAACGGGACCGCCTCGAGGCGGTCCAGCGCTATAAATGTTTGGACACGCCCCCTGAAGGTGCATACGATGCGGTTGTGTCGCTCGCGGCAAGTGTCTTCGGGGTCCCGATTGCACTCGTAACGGTTGTCGACGAAGATCGCATTTGGCTCAAAGCATGCCATGGGTTGCACGGCGTCAGCGAAATCCCGCGCGAGGCCGGCCTATGTTCATGCGCGGTCCTCACGGACGAAGTATACGTCGTAGAGTCGGCGAGAACCGATCCGCGTACGATAACGAATGCGCTGGTTGCAGGCGAGATGGGCCTGCAATTTTACGCGGCCGCTCCACTTACAACGAAGGACGGCTTTCGCCTGGGCACCTTTTGTATCATCGACAAAGAGCCGCGGGAGATGTCGCCCACGGATTCACGCATGCTGGAAACCTTTGCTGCCATCGTTATGAATGACTTGGAATTGCGCCTCGATGCGATGGCAGCGTTGCGCGCCGAGCGGCGCAGGCCCGCCATTTAGCTCCGCGAAGTAGCCGCTCATGAGCGATGAGATTCTACTCAGCGCGGAGTCCGGCGTTGCCACAATCTCCATCAACCGCCCGAAAAAGAAGAACGCCTTGACCGCGGCCATGTACGGCACGATGACGCAGGCGTTGCAGCACCACGATCGCGACGATTCGATCGGTGTCGTTGTGCTGCAAGGCGGCCAAGATTTCACCGCCGGCAACGACCTCCTGGATTTCGTTTCCACCGGCATTTCGGACTTCTCCAAAGCTCCGCCGCTGGTCTATCTGCGCGCGTTGCACGCCTTTTCCAAACCGGTCGTCGCGGCGGTCAGGGGCGTTGCGATTGGAATCGGTACGACGATGCTTCTTCATGCGGACGTGGTGCTGGCCGGCGAATCGGCAAAATTTGGCCTTCCGTTTGTAAAACTCGCACTCGTACCGGAAGCCGCTGCAACGCTGCTGCTTCCAAATGCGATCGGCCTCGCGCGCGCAAAGCGGTATCTCATGACCGGTGAAAGCTTTAGCGCGCAAGCGGCCCTGGAGATGGGTCTCATCTCTGAAGTTCTGCCCGACGCCATGCTGGAAAGCGCTGCCATGGAGCGAGCCGCAAAGTTGGCGGCACTGCCGAGCGGCAGCTTGCGCGAAACTAAACGGCTCCTCAAAGCACCAATCAAAGAACAGATCGAAGAGACGATGGCGGCGGAGGCTAGAAGTTTTGCGGCCGCACTCTCAGGGGATGAATTCCGTGCCGCGGCGCTAAAATTGATGCACCGCTAGGCCGCACGCGTTCCGGCTTCTCCCTCGCCTGCTTTGGACGAGCGGCCCCCCGGGCTGCGCCGGGGCAGGAAACCAGAATGGCCCGAGCTGCGTTAAGGTTCCTACAGGCGGTCTGTCGAACGGCCGACGATTATACCGATGGGTGCCATGAATTTTAAGAAGTTTGCCTTAGGGGCGCTGCTCCTTTCCTTCTTATACGGCTGCAGCGATGCCGGCTATTTGCCTTATGCACCGCACGCCCTCGCGCCGGCCGAACTGCATTCGATCGTTAGCGATGCAGCCGCGCGTAATAGCGTGCCGGAAGCCCTCGCAAACGCAGTCGTCATGGCCGAGTCCGCCGGGAACCCGAGCGCTATCAGCTCCACTGGCGCGCAAGGACTCATGCAGCTCATGCCGGGAACGGCTGCCGAGTACCATGTTTACAACGCATTCGATCCTCGTGCAAACGTCGACGGCGGCACGCGGTTCTTGCACGACTTACTCGTGCGATACAACAACAATGTCGAACTCGCTGTGGCCGCATACAATGCGGGACCCGGCGCGGTCGATAGCTACCACGGCATTCCGCCCTTCGCGGAAACCCGCGCCTACGTTGCGCGCGTTCTCGCCGCATACCGCAGCTACTAGCGACAATCGCCTGAGCTGGCGCGTCGCTTAGTGGCTTCAGTCGCGCGCACCCTTCCGTTCGCGAAACCGCAATTTCGCATCCCAATTATGGATGCGTACATGTTTCGCGAATTTATCTGGCCTTTTCTCGGGGCCTTCGCAGCGTTTTTGTTCCTGTGGGGCATCAATATTTTCTTTCTCTCACTGGACTTATTGATCAATGCCCATGCGCCGCCGTTTCTCGTGCTGCGCTTCGTGATCTTCCGAATACCGCAGAGCATTCCGTACGCATTTCCGTTTGCGACGTTGTTTGCGACCTTGTTTGCGATCGGGCGTCTGGCTGGAGACGGCGAGATCAATGCGCTACGCACGGCAGGCATCTCGCTCTGGCGCATCTGTCTGACACCGCTCATCTGCGGCGTGACCGCATTCCTCTTGGCGTACTTCGTCAACGAATCGATCGCGCCGCTCGCGGTCGATCAATCGACGCGCACGTTCTATCAGATCATCTACCATACGGCTTCCTTGCCGGTAGAGCCACAATTCTTTCGCAAAGATCCCGATACCGGAAACGTTTTTTTCGTCAACCAAGTGATGGCGGATAACAAGACGATGCTCGGGGTGCAGGTCTACAAACCGGGACGCGCCGGCTATTTCGGCGAGGTACTTTCTGCAAAGACGGCGCACGTCGAAGGCGCGACGCTGGTGATGAACGACGTCATTATCAATCGCTTCAACCCGGATGGTGCGGTCACGGCGCAAATAAAAGATAATCCCGTTCATGTCGGCCTGCCGATGGGGGAGAGTGCGGCGCAGTTTATCAGCTCGACCAACAGCGATCCGTATACCATGAGCTCCAAAAATCTCTCCCAGACGGTCCATTCGCTCCAGTCGCAAGGCGTCGGTGGCGCGGCGCTAGGTAACTTGCAGGTCAGCCTAGCAAACAAGAGCGCGTTTCCCTTCGCCTGCGTGGTCGCGGTGCTCATTGCCCTTCCGCTTTCTTTCCGGTTTGGCAAAAAGGGCAGGATGGTCGGAATGGGTCTGTCCATACTTACGTTCATCGTGTATCAACTCGTAAGCTTAGCCGCGTCTGCTTTCGGGCGCAATGGAGTCATCAATCCGTACCTTGCGTCGTGGATACCGAACGTGATCTTTGGTACACTTGGGCTCTTGCTTTTGTGGTGGGAAGAACGCTGAGGCTTCACCATGCTCTGCGCCGCATCGGACTATCGCTGTGCATCCTTGCGATGCTCGGCGAAGTTTTGCCGTGGAGTGGTGCGAACGCAGAAGTTTCTGAGGGGAGCCGTGCACTCTCCCTGCTCAACGCCGGCAGTTGCAGCACGCGCGATCCACTCCTTGCACAAGTAGCGCAAGTCGCGCCTACCGACAGTCCATCCGCCGAGCCTTCCTCGCTGCCGCTTCCTACGCAGTCCTCGCCCTCACCCGGCCCAACGCCGACATTTGCAAATGCGCCGAGCGGACCGACCCAACTCTACGCAACGCCGCGTCCCAGCGGAAGTCCCATCGGGCCCCCGCCCGTTCCGACACCGACGCCGACCGCAAGTCCGAATACCAGCCCCATCATGCTGGTGCGCCCGACCGGATTACCGAAACCGCTTACGCCCGCGGGCGAACCCACCGGTTCACCCGAGCCCTCCCCGAGCGCCGCCGGGCCGACGCCGATACCGACGCTCCAGCCCGGCTACATCGCCGTGCTTGCCGATCAAGTCTCCGGCAACACCAACGAGGGCCAGCCCGGGGACGCAACCGGCAACGTCAACATTTTTTACCAGGACGGCATTCTTGTCGGCGATCGCGCGCATTACGACGGCAAACGTACGATGACCGTTACCGGCCATGCGTACATCATCAACCGGGAGCAGAATTCAATTTTGCGCGCGGATACGATTGACTTTGATACCGTCTCGCGTGTCGCGACGTTGAAGAATACCCATGGCGAGAGCACCCAAGGTGTCGAAAAAGGCGAAGTCTTCTACAGCGCACGCGACATGACGTCAACGAGCCGCGGCGTGGCACACGGAAATTACGCAAACGTAACGACTTGCATGAATCCGCGCGCAGGCTACCACCTTACGGGCCGCACCATCGATGTCAAGCCCGGCGACCGCATCACCATTACCAAAGCCGTGCTGTTTCTCGGCGCAGCCGCGATTTTTTATCTGCCGCGCGTCGTCATTCCGCTTCATCAAGTCGACGAAATCAAGAAGCCCACGTTTTTCCCCGAAGTCGGTTACAATAGCTACGACGGCTACTACGTAAAAGCGAAATTGAGCTTCGGCAAGGACGAATTCTACCAAGGGTATTACCGCGTCAACTACCTCAGCAAAGCGGGCCTCGGCCTCGGCTACGTGGGTTTTTTCGAGAAGCACAACCACCGCCGCAAGGCCAGCGTTGACTACTACGGTCAAAACGACCGCCGTCAGCAGAACCGCACATACAATTTAGCGGCCACCGAAACGGAATATTTCTCGCGCACGCTGCAGAGCCAGTTCAACTTTGCTTACAACAGCAATTTCGGTCAGTTCACCTCCATTCCGCCGAGCACGTCGATGACGGAAGTTGTAACCCACGCCACGAGCCGCGAACAACAGAACTACACCTACAACCGCCAAGCATCAGGATCGCAGTCGAACAGCAACACCTGGGCGTTTACCGATCAGCACCAGATCTCACAGAATCTCTCGCAAGGGATCTCGTTTAACCTCAATAGTTTCACAGGCGTCGGATTTCCCACGACGACGACGAGCCACATCAATACTCTCACCCATCTCACCACGAGCAAGGCCGACTATCAGCTCATCTTCGATAAGAGTAACTCCAACAGTCCATCGGGATATAACAAGCTTCCCGAGCTACAGATCCATCCCAATTCGTTTTTCCCTAAGTTCCGGATTCCGATCAATGCACAGTTTACATTGGGGAGTTATCAAGAGCCGCATGCGGCAACAGATGCCCAGCCCACCGTATATACTTCCCGGGCGGACATGGTTTTCAACCTCGGCCCAGCACTCTTTAAGGTGCTCGGCAGCGATTTCTCGGCGGGCGGCACCCTCGAGCAATACGCGTATGGCACGGGCGATTTAAAAGCGCGCATTTCGCAGAACCTGAGCCTGCAGACTCCGGTCGGAAAGCATTTCGTCAACTCGATCACCTACAACGAATCGAACAATAATGGGCCGGCGCTCTTACCGTTCGAATCGCTCGATTTGCTTTCGTCAATAAATAATAAGGAGGCCCAGGACGTCCTGCGCTTTTTTAACTCCGATTACTATAATCTGCAGATTTCAACATCGACGCAGTTTAGCGGTCGCGCGCAGCCCGTAAGTTATCAATTGACGGCGCGGCCGCGTCGAAAGACGCTCTTGCTGCTCGGTGGATCTTTCAGTCCGGGCTCCGGCCTTGGCTTTAGCACGACGAATCTCCAGCTAGCCACGCCTTTCGGCCCTGACGGTGACGTGCAATTCCTTACGGACATCGATTGGCGCAACCATGGGCGCTTAACGAATAAGAATATCTATTTTCACCGGATCATCGGAAACTGTTACGAGATTCGCGTGGCGTACAACGAGAATCTCAAAGCGGTAAACGTTACCCTCGACCTTTTGGCGTTTCCCTCGCGCGCCGCAACGTTCGGCGTGGACAAGAACGGCCCGATCTTACCCGGCGGCTTGAACTACTGAGGGAACTGCGCGGCGCAGCGCGAGATTTGCCAGGCCGCCCAGCAGTCCGAGCCCAAGCCCCGACCAGATAACCGTCGGTTGATGCAGCAAAGTCAGTCCGAGCACGCCGTCGAGTGAGAGTGCGGAGAGCGGAGCGAAGGCAATGGCGATTGACGCTGCGATGTAGAGGCTGTTGAGCTCGTAGCCGGTATTCGCCGCCCAGAATCCGTTTTTGAGGTGGACGCTGAATATTGCGACGATCATCGTCGCGATCACAAGCAGCGAGCCGAGCGGTCCGCCGAGGCCAAGGATGATGAGCAAGCCGCCAAGTGTTTCACTCGCGCCCGAAGCCACTGCAAACAGCGTCCCCGGCCGAAATCCCAGCGATTCCATGAATCCGGCGGTGCCCTTGATTCCGTGCCCGCCGAACAAGCCGAAGAGTTTCTGTGCGCCATGTGCGGCGATCGCGAGGCCCACGATCAAGCGCACGAGTAAAAAGCCCAAATCTGTATTCATAATCGTCACCTTACTCGTTTTCGTTTACTTACTTTTCATAAGTGTTGAACCATGATATGATATGCATACACGAAATGCAAGTAGGTTACCGATCGTAAGTGAGTATGCTAAAAGAAACCAGGGCTGAAATTGTCTTTTGCGGCCGTTTTCAGGCGGCCATCGAACTGGTGGGAGGCCGATGGACTGGAGCGATCGTGCGTTCGCTGTTTAACGGCCCACAGCGCTTCAATGCCCTCCTCTGCGGAATTCCCGGTCTCTCGGACCGCCTACTGGCCCAGCGGCTAAAGCAGCTTGAGACCAAGGGCTTGGTACGGCGCGACGTCGCCCCGGGACCGCCCGTGTGTGTTTCCTATGAGCTCACGGAGGCGGGCCGGGAGCTTCAGCAAGCCCTGGCGGTACTGGGGTCTTGGGCCGAACGCTGGATCGAACTTCCCACCACGGGTTAGGGATTATCGCACGGCGGGTGGCCGCACGCGCAGGCCTCGCCCTGGATACGGGCATCCTCGCCGATCTCGCGGCACTCGTTACTGCAGTACGCCTCCGACTCCATCGGCGCCATGACCGTGCAATTGCAAAGCTCGCTCGAGCATTCGATAGCCTGTTGCATATTGGGTTCTTACCCAAACTAGGGCGAGTTTAGGAAGTCGCCCCCGGAAATATTTGCTGCAGGAACCCCTGAGAGCGGCGCACCGACCGGTACTTGAACCGGCGGTCCGAGACGGCATGCGGTAACGTCGATCGGATTTTGGAACGAGGTGTCATTTTTACCATTGGGGCCCAGCGTGTCGAGCGGGCTATAGTTTGTATCGGTCGTGATGAAATTAATGAGCCACGTGTTCTGGGCCGGTGCGGTCGTCGGCGGCGCCGGGCTCGTTTGGCCGTACAAAATGGTCCTTACGAAATCGATGCTGAATTCCGTATTCTGCCCGTTGGAGTTCGGGTTGAACACCAGCTGGTTCGGGGGGAAGTTGGTAACTTGCACTTTACTGGCCTGGCCTCCGACGACCAATATCTGGAAGAGCCGCGCTTGAACGGTTCCCGTCGTGCCGTCCACCACCATAATAAAGTTGTAGTTTGAATAGCCCGTGCTGTATCCGTTGGCATAAGGTTCTTGGCCGTTGCCGCTCGTATTAAAGACGATCGTGTACAGAACGTTCTTAAAATCCATGACGCTTGAGGTCCGGAACCGGATAATCATGTGTCCGGCCTGCGCACCGGAACCGCACCCGGCCGCTCGATCCGGCGTTACCTGACGGCCGCACGCAACCAGAATGAGTGCAGTTAGGAAGGCGGAGAGACCCAGCTTGCGTAGCATCGTTTCCTCGATTCGTGTCGTAGAGCTGGCAGTGAGCGCGCTCTCTGCATGCGCCCTTGCGCTCGCATTTCCTAAGTATAATCTCGCGTGGCTTGCACCCTTTGGAGCGGCGGGCCTGTTCTGGACCTGGCAACGCCTCTCCTGGAAACGCGCATTTTGGTACGGTTGGTTCGCCGGGACGCTTTTTTTCTTGCTGAGCTCCGGCTGGTTTGCAAACACCGTCGGTCATCTCCTCGGGAACTTCGCATTCGTGTTTTTGCTCGTTCCGACGATGATCGAAGGGCTGTATATCGGCGCAGCTGCAGCCTTTGCCTCCCTCGCTTTTGCACGCGCATCGACTACCTACGCACCGCTCGGTGCGGCCGCGGCCTTCACGTTTTTTGAGTGGCTGCGATCGATCGGCGTCATGGGGGCGCCGTTCGCACAACTCGGTTACTCGCAGGCCGCCACACCGCTGGCCGTTTTTGCGGCATACGCCGGAACCTATGGCGTGACATTTCTGGTCTGCGCGCTTGGCGCATACGGCGCGCAAGCAATCGTCATACGCACGAATACGCGTTTGTTGTCTGCGACCGGCGCGATTTTTCTTGCTTGGTGCCTCTGTTGGTACGCATGGCCCGCGCGTCATGCGGCAATTCCAAGCACGCGCGTCGTCGCGGTGCAAGGCAACATCTCGCAAGACGTGAAGTGGAGCGCGAAGACGCTCGCGATTGCGGTCATGCGCTACACCTCTCTGTCACGCCGCGCCGCGAGCTTCTCGCCGCAACTCGTTGCGTGGCCTGAGACCGTCGTCACTGTACCAGGCTTAGAGAATGATCCGGCGCTCTTAGCGCGGCTCGGAGCGCTTGCGCGCTCGATGAAGACCACGTTGCTCGCCGGCAGCATCGACGTCCACGGCGGCATGTACTACAACGCTTCTTTCATCTATGGACCAAATGGGTATCTCACCGGCGTGTATGATAAACGCCAGCTCGTTCCGTTCACGGAAGGCTTTCCGGGAAAACAGTTTTTGAGCTGGATTCCTTACAGCAGTCTCATCGCTGACTTTGGGATTGGACATGCAGACGCCGTGTACGACGCTGCCGGGCTGCGCTTCGCACCGCTCATTTGTTGGGAGTCCGCCTTTGCCGATCTTGCGCACGCACAACTGCGCAACGGCGCGCAACTGCTGGTAGTTACAACGGATGATGCGTGGTTCGGCGAGAGCTCCGGCCCGTATCAACATGCTCAAATCGCGCAAATGCGCGCCATTGAAGGAGGCACGTGGGTTCTGCGCGCCGCTTCCACCGGCATTTCCGGCATCATTGCGCCCGACGGCCGGTACACGGAGCGCACCGATCTCGATCGCGAAGCGGTCGTCATGGGCGTCGTTGGCGCGCCGCCCGGCTCGCTCTTTGCACGCATTGGGCCCACGCCGGTGATCCTGCTTCTCGCGTTCGTTTACATACTTTCGCTGCGCACGGGCGCACGACGGAAGCCGGACGATGCGCAGGGGGCGTAATCCATGGCGGGCCTGGAAGACCTTTTGGGTCTTGCTCGGCCTTGCAATTGTCGGAATTCTTGGGGAAGGCGCCATTCTCTCGGGACGCGATTTGCCGCCGCTCCCCGGGCAGGTACCCGTGATTCTGGGCAAAGGCGGCGTGACCGCGCACAAGATGTCGACGAAGTCATGGCAACTCTTTTACGATCGCGCGCAAACCTCGCCGGACGGCTCGCTGGCGCAGATCGACAACATTCACGATGGTGTCTTTTTTCGCGACGGTAAACCGTACGTAACGATTTCTGCAAAACACGTTTCGGTCAATACGCTCAGCGATGATTTTACCGCGACCGGAGATGTGCACGTTACGCAACTGAAAGCGCGCGTGACGCGCACGTTTGATACGGATCTCATCGTGTGGGCGAATTCATCAAAACAATTGACGCTCAGCCATCCAAGCCTTATCACAACGGGAGGCGCGAAGATGAGCGTGCAAAGCGCAACCTTCAATGTCCAAACGGGCGAAATTCATTTAGGCAAAATCGGCGGCCATCTGAATTTTTGAAATCGCCGCGCCGTGGGCTGGATTTCGAAGTTCATGCGAGAATACTCGTCGGGTGCGATTCCTAGCCGTACTCACGGCTCTCGTGCTGGTGCTTACTACACCGGCCTGTTCTCGTTTCCAACGTCCGAAAGGTTTGCTTGAGCCCTCGCCGACGCCAGATACACTCGTATCGCATCGCGGCATCTCGATGCCCTTGCCAAAGGCGGTCCGAGGCATCTCGTTCCGGCCGTTCTTGCCCTCCCATCAGATTGTGGACGTCGCACTCGTTGCGCCATTGGGCGGCAAAGACAACCGGAAAAACCGCGGGATTGCATTCGAATATGCCTCGGGTGGACAGTTGCTCGTTCTCTCGGAGTGGCCGATCAACGACCTTCGTGTCGACTTTGGTCCCACGCGGCTTGGTGCATCGCCCTGCACGCTGATAAAATACGCGGATGATGGCGTGCTTTGGACGACGCCCAGACATCTTGTCATGACGCTGATTCCCGATGGCAAAATAAAACCGTCGCACCTCTCTGCAGAAGCGCGACGGTTGTTATCTCGTGGAGCATGCCCCTAAACGGATTCCCGTTTAGGATTGGCTAAGCGCTAGGTTTTGCCGTCTTCTTCGAGCTTTTTCTTCGCTTCGGCGATGAGCTTTTTGACCTTCTGGCCACCTTTGTGGCCGATCTCTTCGTAGAAGTTTGGGCCATATTTTTCTTTGACGACTTTGCCGCCTTTTTGCCCAATAGTCTCGTAGAATTCGGCGCCGTGGCGCTCGCGCGTGACCTGACCGCCTTTGCGGCCGATCTCTTCATAAAAGCCTGAGCCGTACCGGTCGCGGACCGTATTTCCGCCCTTCTTACCGGCCTCACGCACGGACATTTCTCCGCCGCTTGCCGTTTTGTCGGGTTCGTCTTTTTTGGAAGCCATTCTACCCCGGGTTCAACAGATTAGGACTTGCGTTTGAGTTTCTGTCCGCCTTTTTGGCCGATTTCTTCATAAAATGAGGGGCCGTATTTTTCTTTGGTTGCTTCGCCGCCTTTGCGACCGATCGCCTCATAAAACTCCGAACCGTATTTGGCCTTCACGCGGTCGCCTCCACGCTTGCCTGCTTCTCGAACAGTCATGCCCCCGCCGTTCGTGGGGGTTTGATCTTGCGTTGCCATAATGACTCACCACCTCGATGTGTTTGCCGTGCTCAACCCTAATTACCCACTCGCTAGCTTGTTAAACGGAAAAGGGCGTAATCTTGATCGGCACCATCTTCGAAAATGCCTCGATAATTGACGGGACCGGACGAGCGCGGTACGCCACCGATGTGGCTGTTGTCGACGACCGGATCGCCCTTATCGGCGACCTTTCGGAACGGGATGCGCTCGAACGGATCGATTGTAGTGGACGGATCCTTTCACCCGGCTTTATCGATGTGCATTCACACAGTGATGAGTTGTGGTTAGCCTTACCGCGCTGCGATGGGAAGATTGCGCAAGGCGTCACCACGGAAATCGGTGGAAATTGCGGCATCTCCGCTGCGCCGCTGTCCGGCGTTTCTTTGCAGAAAATGCAGCGTTCCGCGCGACACTATGGGATCGACGTAGAGTGGCGCTCGTTCGATGAGTTTTTTAATCTTATCGATCACAACGGCGTGGCGCTCAACGTAGCTTCGCTAGCCGGTCTAGGCACCACCCGCTCGATTATCGCCGGAGAGAGCGAACGAAAATTAGAATCAGATGAGACTCTAGAACAGCAACGCTTAGTACGCACGGCATGCGAGCAGGGCGCGCTCGGCGTTTCGAGCGGTTTGATCTATCCGCCATCGCAATACGCTGATCTGGCGGAACTTGCGGCAATGTCCATAGCGGCAAGAGAATCGGGCGCGCCGATGTATGCATCCCACGTGCGCAATGAAGGGGATGCTTTACTCGAAGCGATCGAGGAAGCGCTGCAGGTCGGCACCCTTGCGGAGGTCTCAGTGCAATGCTCGCACCATAAAGCACAAGGCAAAGCTAATTGGGGCAAAGTTCATCAGTCCTTAGCGATGATCGACCGCGCCCGCGAACGCGGATTGAAAGTACACGCCGATGTCTATCCTTACATTGCAAGCTGGACCGAACTTGCCACGATCCTTCCGGATGACGTTCGTTTCGGTGGCGTCCACGCCACATTGCAGCGGCTGCGCGAGCCGAAAACCGCGACCGCTATCGCGCTCGGCCTTTCGCTGCGCCAGACGGGCAATTGGCACGACATCCTCATTACCTCCGTGGGTTCCCAGCGCAATGAAAACCTCGCCGGCATGCGCGTAGACGAAATTGCCACACGCTGGGCAGTCAGTCCCCAGGCGGCGGCGATTCGCTTGCTCTCCGAAGAAGAGCTCGAAGTCGAAGCCGCTTTCTTTACGATGTCCGAAGACGACGTCGCAACCGTGCTCTCGGCGCCTTTCATGTGTGTGGGCAGCGATGCATCGGCGCGCGCCCTCTCCGGCAAAACTGCGCGCGGCGTTCCACACCCGCGCACTTTCGGAACTTTTCCGCGCGTGTTCGGACGATTCGTTCGCGGGCGCCATACCCTCGATACGGAAGAAGCAGTCAAGCGCATGACTTCGATTCCGGCCCACTCGTTTGGCCTGCGGAACCGGGGGACCATTGAAGTGGGCAACTTCGCAGATCTCGTCCTCTTTACCGAAGAAACGATCGCGGATACGGCAACCTACGAGCGGCCCTATTCGTTACCGGTTGGCATCGATTGCGTGTATGTCAATGGCCGCGCCGTGATCGCCGGCGGCGAATTTACCGGGGCGCTGCCGGGTCGCGTCTTGAGAAACGGAAAGTAATGAAAGCACGACTTTTTTTAATTTGCTTGCTCTTCGCCGGCCTGCTCGGCGTGAGCGGACCGCTCTCGGTTCACGTCGATGTCAAGCGCACGTCGCTGGATCTGCTGGACCCAGTCAGTTTTATCATTAGCGTAATCAACAGTGGTAAGAAGCCTATCGTCGCTTCGTTTACGACGACTGACTTGTATGACATTGGGATCAGTGCGCATGGGAAAGAAGTTTGGGCCTGGAGCAAAGCCCACAGCGCAGCTCAAGTCTTGCGCACGTACACGTTTACGCCGGGCCGAACGGTCCTCATCACGCACATCTGGGACGCACTCTCGGGCCGGCAAAGTATTGCGCCGGGAGACTATGTTGCGCATGTCCGCTTGATGGATTCGAAGTATCATCCCAGTGTGGATGCGCCGTTGCAATTTGCGCTACCGACACCGGTGCATGGGGCGCTCGAGCTTCCGTTCAACTCCTCCGTGACGGTTTCGGGCACGCTTAAGCCTATCGGGACACGCGTCCAACTTGTGGATGCAAGCGGTGCCATCGGCCTCTCAAAACGCATTGCAATGGTCGCCCCAAACGGCACATTTGTCGTGCGCGGCTACCTTACCAAACAGAACGGCGAAGTATTTCTGAGCGTCGACCGGTGGGCACGAACCCTGGACAACCCCGAGCCCGCGCTCACTGCGCCACCCTTACCGGTCGCTCCAACGCCGCGGAGAACGCCTCACCCCTAGCGACTATTTTGAGGCGAGAAGAAAGGCTGAAATCGCGGGCACGAGTTTCGCGCTCAGCGGCAGTGAGGGCTGGCTGTACGTAGCATAGTTCGCCATCATCTCCGAAGGGGTGTCGCGCAGGATGTGATTCATTCCGTCGATCACTGATACTTGAGCCGCCGGTAGCGCCGCGCTTAAACGTTTGGAATCGTTCGTAGAAACCTGGATGTCATGCGTCCCTTGAACGATGAGTACGGGCAGCTTAAGCTTGGCGATTTCCGCTGCAGGATCATATTTGAGCTCGCTCATGAGGTACGGCTGGATTGATGGATGAAACAAAGGCATGAGCACCGGACTTACTCTGTCGACGGTCTTCCCGTTTTCAAGCGCGCCGAGCGTGCTTAACGCCTCATCTAGAATCGGCGCATTCGCAGGGTTTGCGCGAAGTTGCGTTCGCAGCGTATCTCCCAGGCGGAAGCCCATTCCTTCGAGAGAGACGAGCGACCCGAGGCCGGGAACCTTTTGCGCAACGAGCATACCGATGAGCGAACCCTCGCTGTGGCCGATTATGCTAACGCGACTAAAGCGCGCATCGCTTTTCAGTCGCTGCGCCCACAGTGCCGCATCGTCCACATAGTCCTCGAAGCGTAAATCGCTTTCTTTGAGCCGGGGAAAGAAGCTTTCGCCAATCCCGCGCTTGTCGTAACGTAAGGTCGCAATACCTGAGGATGCGAGCGACCGCGCGAGCAATTTATAGTCATCGGTAAAGGCGAGCTTGCCGGAATTGCCTTCACGGTCGGTCGGACCGGAGCCGGCAATGATCAGCGCAACCGGAAACCGACCCTTTCCCTCTGGCACTAGTAGTGTTCCGTACAACGTTCCGCCGGGAACCTTGAGCGTCACGGGCGACTCGGTTGGAGCAGCAAAGGCTGAGCGCGTCAGGAGGGTCATCGCCAAAAGGGCGAACAGCAGAGGCTTCATGGGGTTTGCTTACTCACTTCGGCGAGCTTTGTTGCAGTCGATCGTAGACCGCGGCCGTCCGTTCACGCAAGTGCGAGAGATCGCCGTCATTCTCAATGCAATAGGTGGCGCGCTTGCGGGCTTCTTGCGAATCGATCTGTGCGCCCATGCGCGCGCGCACTTGCTCTTCTCTCAAACCATCGCGACGAATCACGCGCTCGATCCGTGCGCCATCGGGAGAGACGACAACGATGCTTGCGTCGCACTGATCCACGTAGCCGGTTTCAAACAGCAGCGGAACCATATGCACGACGATTTGATCGCGTTTAGCGTGTCGTTCTTTTTCTGCGGCAAGCTGGCGAACGAAAGGGTGCACGATTTTATTGAGTTGCTCCCGGGCGCCCTGATCGTTAAAAACGATCTCCGCGAGCGCGCTACGGTTGAGGTTGCCGCCGCGTATGACGCCCGGCCACATGCGCGCAATTGCGCGCAGCCCATCACTATTGGGAGCTACGGCCTCGCGGGCTAAAAAATCCGTATCGATGATAAAGCAACCGAGGCTCTCGAGAATGCGAGCAACCTCGCTCTTCCCGCTGCCGATGCCGCCTGTCAAACCGACCCTGAGCTTCACTGCAGCCACATTCCCGAGCACGCGCACATCCATGTGCGCGGCGGCAATGTTTCGCATCCTGCGAGACCGATGCCGCCTGTCAAACCGACCCTGAGCTTCACTGCCGCCATGGGGGCCTGCTTCGACAAAAAAACAGGCCCAGCATTTTCCATGCTGAGCCTGTTTCTCGTTTCTAGTGCGAGTTATTCCGCTGCGGCGATTTCCGGTTCGGGCTCCGGCGGGGTCACGCCGAGCGCGGGAGCGTCTTCCGGTAGAACGTACTTCTCAACTTCTTCGAGCGGAATGTCGGCTACGTGCTGAATCGATGCCGTGATGCGGCGCGTGGCGTTGTTGATCGTGAGCAGCGTCACTTCAACTTCTTGCCCCGGGCTGTACTGGGCGTTCGGGTCGAATTCGCCCTTGGGAACCATGGCGAGGACGCCCGGAACGATCTCAACGAGGAGATAGTTCGGAGTGACCTTGACGATTTGCGCGGTGAGCTTGTTGCCCTCCGAGAGCTTGTCCGCATGCTCGTCCCAGGGATCGGGCAGTGCGTGCTTGAGCGAGAGGCTCACTTTGCGCGCTTCGGGATCGAACTTCATAATCTCGACGGAAACCGTGTCGCCGATCTTTACGACTTCGCTCGGATGCTTGATGCGCGCATAGCTCAGCTCGCTATTGTGAATGAGCCCGTCGATGCCGCCGAGATCCACAAATGCGCCGAACTCCGCCAGACGAACCACAACGCCTTCGCGAATCTGCCCGACTTCAAGAGTACCGAGCAACTCTTGCTTCTTCGCGTTGAGTTCTTCTTCGAGAACTTGGCGCTGCGAGAGCACGACGCGGTGG
>JBHEMH010000002.1:0-12717 GCA_046262675.1 Vulcanimicrobiaceae bacterium | reverse complement strand
TTGATCTTCTTCTTCTTCTTCGTGCACGGGAGCGATATCAGTTGTCGAGATTTGTTTAATCCATCCTTATAAATATTTGATTATTACGGCGAAAGTGATAAATGTTTTTGACCACTAACGTTGGTAGGTTCGCCCCCTTCGGGGCTCACTGTGGAGCATGCGTCACGCGTGACGCCTCCGCAGCCGGGTCGATTCTTGGTGCAGTTCGTGCTCCTACCTTTGACACTTTCTACACCACCAGGTGCCTCGCTGACCAAGAACCGTTCGTACGATCTTGGCCCCGCAGCGTAAACAAGGTTTGCCTTCGCGGCCATACACGGAGAGCTTATTTTGAAAGCCACCCGGTACACCGGCAGCATCGACGTAGTCATCTATCGTCGTGCCTCGCATCCCGATCGCCCTTTCGAGCACATCGACCAGCGCATGATGCAATCGGCGAATCGCTGGTTTGCTGAGGGCCCCCGCGGGACGCTCCGGACGAATCCTGGCTTCCCAAAGCGCTTCGCAAGCGTAGATGTTTCCGACGCCTACGACCTGCCGCTGGTCGAGGAGAAAGACCTTGACCGGCGCCCTCCGCCCGGAAAGCATACCGATAAACGCCTCCGGTGTAAAGTCCGGCTCCAGAGGTTCCCGCCCCAGGGCGGCATCCCAGGGCTCCCCGCGTGCGACCAAGCGCATTCTTCCGAACTGCCGCATTTCCGAGAAACAGAGGCGGGAGCCGTCCGAGAGATCGAGCGCCACGTGCGTGTAGGGATGAGGCTTTCCGGCCTGATTTGGCTGCACGATCAGCTTGCCGGTCATGCGCAAACTTGTCACGAGGGCCCGCCCGGACGACAACTTCATGACGACATATTTGCCACGCCGGCCGATACGCTCGATGCGTTCTCCCACCAGCGTCTTTTGGAAATCCACGCCTTCCGGCGCAACGGCAATCTTTGGTAGGGTGACCCGGACGCCCGTAATGGAACGCCCTCTAATTTCATCTGCAAGATGACGTGCAATCGTCTCGACTTCGGGAAGCTCAGGCACTATTTTGCGGGGCGCGCCTTGAGCCTTTGCAACTCGGGCAGGCGTGCGCCGGGGACGAGGCCGTCTTGAGCGGCTTCGCCGGCCGGAAGCTCGAGGACGAACTTCCCTTCACCGTCACGGCGCGCGACCTTCGCCTCGGGCGTTCGCAGCGTGGAACGAGGCACGTTTGCAAAAACCGCGCGCACGCGGCCGTCGGGTCCAAGGAAGACCATGTCGAGCGGAACGAGCGTATTCTTCATCCAGAATCCGACCAACGAATCCGCTTCAAAAACGAAGACCATGCCGGTATGCTCCAAGAGGGCGCGCCGGTACATGAGCCCGAGCTCGCGCTTTTTCGGAGTATCCGCCACTTCGAGGCGGAGTATCGCTTTGGGACCGTGGACGGTTACGGCCTGATAGTGCGGCGGATTGACCACGAGGCTTGCAAAAACCAACGCCGCGAGCAAGCTACCCATCGTGCTCGTAGGCCTCGACGTCGTACCAGTTCCCGCCGGTCTTCACGGTCACCTCAATCGGGACGCTTAGTTCGAGCGCTGTTTCCATATTCTCGCGAACCAGGCGCGCAACTGCCTGCAAATCCTGGGTTGCGACCTCAAAGATCAACTCGTCATGGATCTGCAAGAGCATATGCGCATCGTATTTTGTCTGCGCAAGCGCGCCTTCGATGCGGACCATAGCAAGTTTCATTAAATCGGCCGCACTGCCTTGCAGCGGCGCGTTCGTCGCTTCGCGTTCCGCGGCGGAACGTAACATGTAATTACTCGACCGTAGTGCCGGCATGTAGCGCCGCCGTCCCAGAATAGTTGCGACGTAGCCGTCGGTGCGTGCGCGTTGGAGCACTTCTTCGATGTACGCGTGCACGCTCGGGAAACGCGCAAAGTATGCAGCCGACATCTCCTTTGCTTCCGCGCGTCCGATCTCGAGGCGTTGCGCCAGGCCAAAGTCCGACATTCCGTAAAGCAAGCCGAAGTTCACGGCCTTTGCCATTCGGCGCTGGTTGCCGTCGGCGGGCGTGCCTTCAGGCACGTTAAAGATCTGACGAGCCGTGAAATCGTGAATATCTTCGCGTGCCAAAAATGCGCGCCGCATCGCCTCATCGCCCGAGAGATGCGCCATTAGCCGCAATTCAATTTGGCTGTAGTCGGCCGCCAGCAAGATTCGATCGGATTTTGGCGCAACGAATGCACGGCGCACACGGCGGCCGAGTTCTCCGCGAACCGGAATGTTCTGCAGATTCGGATTCGTAGACGATAGACGTCCCGTTGCCGTTGATGTTTGGTTAAAGATGGTGCGCAAGCGCCCATCTTTATCCATGAGCTTCGGGATGACGTCGATGTAGGTGTTCTTGAGCTTGGTGACTTCGCGATATTCCAGTACCAGCGCGCAGATCGGATACTCTTTGGAAAGCCCTTGCAGAACTTCGACCCCGGTGCTCCATCCGGTCTTATTCTTCTTGCCGCTTGGAATGCACAGCTTCTCGAAGAGAACCGTCCCTAGTTGCTGCGGCGAGCCGATATTGAACTCTTCGCCCGCAAAATCGTAGATGAGCTTTTGCAAGCGCACGATCGCGACGTCAATCTCCTTGGCGAGCACGTCAAGTTCGCGGGGATCGACTGCGATACCGCGCCGCTCCATACGTGCCAAGATTCCGGCAAGCGGAACCTCAATATTCTCATACAGTTTGAGTTGATCGCGCTCGGCGAGGCGTTCGCGCAAGTTTGAAACGAGTTGCAGCGTCGCATCCGCATAGGCCGCGACGTCTTCCGGAACGAGTCTATCTAAGAATTCCGAGCCCGCTTCAACGATATTTGAGAACGACCGCGACGGATTGACCAAATGCGCCGCGATCATCGGATCGTCTTCGAAGGTTCGCGTATTAAATCCGCGACGGTCAAGTTCCGTAAGAATGCCTTTGCTGTCGTATCCCACCAGCTGCTGCGAATTTTTCCAGAGCTGGCCAAAGGCCGAGCGCACCGGCTCCGCATCAAGGGCGGAGATGAGAAATCCAATGCCGCTTCCGGCACTTCCGGAGATGCCGATCTCTCCGCCGCCCCGGAAGGCAATCGCAATCTGCGCCGATTTGAGTAATTCGCGGATGTCACTCGCAAGGCGGGCGTAGTCGGGCGGATCGACAACGGCCAAATAGTTGCGCCAATTGCCTTTGAGCGTTTCGTCATTTGCGAAAAGCGGCATGTCGACGGGCACGTCGAGTTTTGCCAGCAGCGTCTTAAATTCCAACTCGCGGTAAAGTTTGTAGAGCGCATCGTTATCGGGCGGCGTGTATTTGCTATGCTCCCAGTCGACGTGCAGATCAAGATCCGCACGGACAACCGAAACGTCGCGGCACACGCGGGCTTGGTCGCCGTACTGCTCGATGAGTTTCTCGAGTTTCGGCGACCCTGCCAGCGAAGGCTTCGCGAGCAGATCATCGAGCGAGCCCGCAGCGCGAATGAGTTTGATCGCGGTCTTTTCTCCGACGCCCGGAATGCCGGGGAGATTATCGGATGGATCGCCCTTGAGGCCGCGGTAGTCGGGCAACTGCGCCGGATCTAAATCGAAACGTTCGCGGACCGCGGGTACATCGTAGCGTCCGAGGTCCGTGATCCCGCGGCGTGTGACCAACACGGTGGTGCGCTCGTCGACGATTTGCAATAAATCGAGATCTCCGGTGACCACGAGTGTTTGTTGCTTTGCGGACTCTGCGCGGCGAGCTAGCGTTGCAATCACGTCGTCCGCTTCTTGGCCGGTTTCTTCCATAACCGGAATATTGAAAACCTCGAGCACCTGGCGCACGAGCGCAAATTGCGGGCGCAGATCGTCCGGCATCTCCGTGCGATTGGCCTTGTACTCGGCAAAAAGCTTTACGCGCGCTTGCGCCATGCCTTTATCGAAACACGCGATGACGTGGGTGGGCTTTTCATCACTAATGAGCTTGTTGAGCATCATCGTAAAGCCGTAAGCCGCGTGAATCGGAACACCCTTGGTCGTGGTCAGCGTCGGCAATGCAAAGAACGCACGATACACGAGGCCGTACGTATCGAGCAACATCAACCGCGCCGTGTCGGCTTGCGGCATTTGCAAGTTTAGCTCAAGACTAGTCATGCGTGCCTATGGAGAGAAGATCCGGTGCGCCGTCAAACGCGCGGAGCCGGTCGCTTGCGTGGAGCTCATTCGAACGATGATGGTTCTGTTTGCGGTTCGCTGCGGCCTCGGCCGGATCGACCCGAGTTTTCTTTCCACGGTACGCTTGAGTTTGGCGCAAACAGGGCAAAATAGCTATCCACTATGCAGATCAGGCGACGGCCGAGCGGCCCGCGCGCAAACGGCGCCGAGCACAATGACCAGACACGACATCGCCGCGGCGGGCCCGAGCATAGCGCCTGCGGGCTCGGGGCGCCAGGACGTCTTTCTTCCTGGTTGAAGGGCCGCTAATCGTGGACGAACAAGCTCCGCAGGGGAACTCAACCTCAACCCGCTGCCGTTACTGCGGCAGCAATGAACATCCCGATTCGCAGACTTCCGCTCGCAAGCAACCCGCCGTGTTCCAGGTCGTTGTGGCCTGTGCATCCTGTGGCCGGGCGTTCGCCGCAATCTCGCGTAATTAAAGGAACTATGAAGATTTCGACCATGCGCTTTGTGGCGCTCGCACTTTTTTCTGTGCTGTTACTTCCGTCGCTGGGCTTGGCTGCAACGACGCGTCCCAAGCCGCGGCCCTTGCCCACGCCACACCTACCCACGGTGGCGCTGCACACGGAGTTCAACGTCGAACTCAATCACATGGGCCAAGTCGTGCGCGTAAAATCAGGCAAAGAATGCTCGAATCCCACCTTTAATGCACAGACCTACGGCAATGTATTGCAGATCTTCGTACGGCATCCGGACGGAACGGCAACGGTCGGCATGTACAAGATCACCTATGATTACAATCCGAAAACACAGAACGTAACGCGCGGCGTGCATTTGCTCTCCCAAGGCGGCGATTGGGCCGACGAACAAGGTGCGGCCAACCAGATGATGGACCAGGACCGCAAGAACCGCGAGAAACATTTGGCGCTCCCGGGCATGGATAAAATTTTCGGCAAATCCCTCGCACCCAAACCGGCGCCTACAAAGCACTAAGGTGTAGATGGATTGGTGGCTGCGTAATCGCGGTGACCTCGAATCCTCGCAAGACCGCGATATCGAGCGCTCCTGCACCTCAAAAGATGCCTACGAGACGGAGGAACATGCCCGGGCGGTTGCCGCAATGAACGGCATGGGGGACGTTCTTCACACCTATCGATGTCTCTATTGCAATAGCTGGCACTTAACGAGGCAAAAGACGTAGATGAAATTTCTCACCTACATCGATCCCTCGGGCGTGCGGCGGCCCGGCTTTCTGGACGGCGAGCGTGTTATTCCGCTCGATTGCGAGTCGCTGCTTGAATGCGTCGGCCTCGACGCCGAGCAAAGCAGCCTCTACGCATTTTACGCAGCGAGTAAGAATCAAGATCACGCGCTTTCCGAAGTGCGGTTGTGCGCGCCGCTCGTGCCGCAGAAAAACATTTTTTGCGTTGGTCGGAATTACCTCGAGCATGCAAAAGAAGGCGCTCGCGTTTCCGGCAAAGAGCTCAAACTTCCCGACGTGCCGACGTTTTTTACCAAAGCTCCCACCGCGGTCGCCGACCCGGACGCCCCACTGAGGTTTTCAGCAAACGTTTCTAAGGAATACGACTGGGAAGGGGAGCTTGCCGTCGTGATTGGAACGCAAGGCAAGGACATCGATGAAGCAAGTGCGTTGGACTACGTATTCGGCTACACAATTATGAATGATGTGACGGCACGCGATTTGCAACGCGCGCACTTGCAATGGTTTAAAGGCAAAAGTCTGGATCAGAGCGCTCCGCTCGGACCGTGGATCCTCACGCCGGATGAAGTTGGCAATCCGCAAGCGCTTAAGATCGAAACACGCATCAACGGCGTTACCAAACAATCGGCTTCGACCAGTTCTATGATCTTTTCCGTCGCGCGGATCATTGCCGAACTCTCTAAAGGGATGACACTCGAGCCGGGCGACATCATCGCCACGGGCACGCCCGAAGGCGTCGGCTTCGCGCGTACGCCGCCCGAATTTTTCAAAGACGGGGACCGGGTCGAAATCGAAATCGAAAAGATCGGCATGCTTGCAAACACAGTCCACATCACGTAGCGAGATAACGAAAATGCTTTCTATGCGCGCAATGGAGCAGCGAGACTGCCGGAGGTTGCTAGAGATCGATAGTACGCTCTTCGGGGCGGAAGAACGCTACGATCTTGCCTTCATGCAGAACATCCCAACGCAAAAAAACCTGGATGCCATCGTTGCCGTGGATGAAGACGGTACGACCGTCGCATGGGCACTCGTCGACCACAGCGGCTCGCCGGTTCGCCTCCGCTCGCTCTCCGTCCATGCAAGGCACCAACGCCGCGGATACGGTGAGGAGCTATTGCGCCACATCATCGGCCGCTACGGCCCCCCGATCGATCTTCTGGTCGAGAAAAGCAATCTCGGTGCGGTCGGCCTGTACCGGAAGGTGGGGTTCAAAGCGGCGGGGTTCGATCAACAAGTTGGAGGTCGCCCTCGCATGCTGCTGGACGAGAACCCGACCGAGGCGAAATAAAAACATGGCACAAATGGGGCCGGTATAACGTTATACAGATACAGAGAAAATAAGGCGCCCGCGACTGCAAGCCTTCTGCAGAAAGTTCCTTCGGTGCAGCGCCTCGAATCTCTGGTCGAATGAGCCTCGGAATAGTCCTGTCCATCTTAGCCGGCGCCGGCTTTCTGCTCATCGGCATGGCTGCTCTTGCGCGGCCTGCGATCCTCTCGCACCTCTATGGTTTGTACGTCCACGAAAAGAACGGTCGAGGTTTCGTGCGTGCCACGGGAACCCGCGACGCGGCCTTCGGCATACTGCTGATCGCCTTTGCGTTCATATCACCGCATGCACTGCTGGTCACGCTCCTCGTCGGGGCGGCCCTGGCGCTCTGCGATTTTCTTATTGTGTGGCGCAGCAACGGGACGTTTGAGCCCGTCTTATACTCCCATCTCTTCGGACTCGGGGTGCTGCTCGCGATTGCGACGTTTGTAGGGATGTCAATACCCTCGCACTAACCTCGCGGCATGAATGTCGCGGTTGTACGTGAGGCGCCCGGCGAAGCCCGGGTCGCACTTGTTCCCGAAACGGTTTCCCGGCTAGCCAAGTCCGGTGTCACGGTCGTCGTCGAGCACGATGCCGGCCACAACGCGTCCTTTAGCGATAAGGCCTACGAAGATGCCGGCGCCCAAGTGAGCGCCGAGAAGGCCTTACTGCTCAAAAATGCAGACGTTCTCGTAAAAGTCGGCCGGCCGACGCCGGATGAACTGCGCGATTTAAAATCCGGCAGTGCGGTGATCGGTTTTCTTGCTCCGCTCGGCGCTCCCGACTATGTACGTGAGCTTGCGCAAACCAACGTTTCGGCGCTTTCTATGGATGCTATTCCGCGCATCACGCGCGCGCAATCGATGGACGCGCTTTCTTCACAAAGCAATATCGCGGGGTATAAGGCGGTGCTGCTCGGCGCAAGCTCATTGCCGAAATTTTTTCCGATGCTCACGACCGCTGCCGGAACGGTCCCGCCCGCAAAAGTTTTAATCCTGGGCGCGGGAGTTGCGGGACTTCAAGCCATTGCGACGGCGCGGCGCCTGGGCGCCGTCGTCTCCGCGTACGACACACGCGCCGTCGTCAAAGAACAAGTGCAAAGCTTGGGAGCAACCTTTTTGGAGATCGACGTCGGCGGCGACGCCGAAGGCGCGGGTGGTTACGCAAGAGAGCTCACGCCGGAGCAAATTGAAAAGCAGCGCCAGTTCATGGTGCAACACATCGGCGCATCCGATGTCGTTATCACGACGGCACTCGTGCCCGGGCGCCGCGCACCCTTACTTATTTCCGAAGAAGCCGTCAAAGCCATGCGGCAAGGTTCCGTCATCGTCGACTTAGCAGCTGAAGCGGGCGGTAACTGCGCGGTCACAAAACCGGGCGAAACGGTTGTGGTGCACGGGGTGACGATTATCGGGCTTACTAATCTTCCAGGTACCATGCCCTACCATGCAAGCCAGCTGTATTCGCGCAATGTGTTCACCCTGCTCACCCATCTATCGAAAGAGAACAACTTGCATTTGGATTTCGAAGACGAGATTACCAAAGGTACGACGCTTACCCATCAAGGTAAGGTGCTCCACGAGCCGACACTGGCTGCGCTGCAGACGGGGGCCGCAACGTAATGGAGCATTTGATTGTTCAGTTGACGATCTTCATCTTAGCGGTCTTCGTGGGCTTCGAGGTTATCTCGAAAGTGCCGACAACGCTGCATACCCCGCTGATGTCGGCAACAAATGCGATTCACGGAATCGTGCTTGTGGGCGCGCTGTTGATTGCAGGAGCGGCGGTGCCGCCGCTGGGCGCCGTGCTATCGATTCTCGCAGTCACGCTCGCGACGATCAACGTAGTCGGCGGTTTCGTCGTCACCGAACGCATGCTGCAGATGTTTAAACCGCGCACGCAGGTGAAGAAATGACCGAAGCGGCGACCAGCCCTTGGCTCGATCTCGCCTATCTTCTGACGGGCGTTTTATTTATTCTCGGCCTGCGATTCTTGAGCTCGCCCGCCACCGCGCGCCTGGGCAATCGGATCGCCGCCATCGGCATGGCGATCGGGCTCATCGCCACGCTGGTTGGGGCGGGCATCCTCACGTGGTGGATGATCGTCATCGGCGTTGTGATCGGCACGTTGATCGGCGCGCTCTTCGCGCTACGCGTTAAGATGACGGCAATGCCGCAAATGGTCGCGCTCTTTAATGGCGCAGGCGGTGGCGCAGCGGCGCTTGTTTCGAGCGCTGAATTCATGTACGCGCAGCAGACCGGCACGGCGCTGGGATACGACGTCGCAGTGACAATCGTGCTGAGTGCAATTATCGGTGCGCTCAGCTTTGCCGGCAGCATCATCGCATTCCTGAAATTGCAAGAACTGATGACGGGCCGTCCGATCACCTACCCCGGCCAGCAAGTGGTCAACGGTTTAATTCTCTTGCTGGTTGTCGCGGGCGGCGTTACGCTCATCGCCACGCAGGGAATTCTCGCGCCGTTGCTCGGTCTTGCAGTCGCCGGGGGCGTGCTCGTGTTTATTGGCATGCTGCTACTCGCCCTCGCGCTGGGTGTGCTCTTCGTCTTGCCGATCGGCGGCGCGGACATGCCCGTCATCATTTCGCTGCTCAATTCATTCACGGGTTTGGCCGTTGCGCTCACCGGACTCGCGCTCGGCAATAACGTTTTGATCATTAGCGGTGCGCTCGTTGGTGCATCCGGTACGCTACTGACCATTCTCATGGGCAAAGCCATGAATCGTTCGCTCACGAACGTGCTCTTTGGCGCGTTCGGCGCCGTGAGTAAAGATGACGGAGCTGCCGCCGGTTCGGGCGGTCCGCAAAACGTTCGTAGCGCGACGGTCGATGACGTTGCTACCATGCTCGCCTACGCGCGCCAAGTCATTATCGTGCCGGGCTACGGCATGGCGGTCGCGCAAGCGCAACACAGCGTGCGCGAGCTTGCAGACCAACTTGAGAAAAAGGGCGTTGAAGTGAAGTACGCGATTCACCCGGTCGCCGGCCGCATGCCGGGCCACATGAACGTGCTCCTCGCAGAGGCAAACGTGCCGTATCCCGCGCTCTACGACATGGAAGACATCAATCCGGAGTTTGCGCGCACCGATGTTGCGCTCGTGATCGGCGCAAACGACGTAACCAATCCGGCAGCGCGCAACGTGACGAGTTCTCCGATTTACGGGATGCCGATTTTGGACGTCGATAAAGCCGGCAGCGTCGTCGTGCTCAAGCGCAGCATGCGTTCGGGCTTCGCCGGCATCGATAACCCGCTTTATGAAGACCCTAAAACCGTGATGCTCTTCGGCGATGCAAAATCTTCGGTAGACGGACTGGCATCCGCGGTTAAAGGACTTTAAGGTATGCACTCCTTCGTGCGTAACGCAGCCTACGTTGCCGTCGGCGTCTTCTTCGGTGTTCTCATCGGCGCGAACGCGGATCGAACAAGCGCCGCACCTTCGGGCAATCCAACCGACGGGTGGACGATCCATAGTGATGTCAATGATCACTTCCCGCATCATCCCGCTTCATTCGCACATCACTGGTGCAAGCGAATATCGGTTCGGCTCGTGGAATGCCAGCTCTACGACAGCGATGCACCCAACGCGAAACTTGTGGGCGTCGAGCCAATCGTGTCCGACGAGACGTTCCGCTCGTTCCCGCCGGCCGAACAACGTTCTTGGCACTGGCACAAGACCTCCAAGGCCACGATTGTTATTCCCGGTGCGTCGGCGCAAAAAAACCAAACTGTGAATCGCCGGCGCGGCACGACGCATGGAAAGACTATTCTACTTTGGGACCCGCTCGACTCCGTCGATCCGGTCGGACCCCCGCGAATAATTCCGCACTAGCGGCGCTAGATGCGCCAGCGGGACGCGTTCCACGTCGGCAGGAATGCGTTTGGATAGTACCCGTGCAAGGCGCTACGATATGCGTAGATGTATTGTGCGTTAAAGAGATAGATAATCGGCACGTCCGATGCCACTTGGCGCGCGATTCGGGAATACAGCGCCTTGCGCTGTGCCTGATCGCCTGAGGCGAGGGCCTGTTCTTCAAGTGAATCGACGAGCGGATTGCAGTACCGCATATAATTTGATGCACCGTGGCACGCCAGGAGCGCACTATCGTCCGGATCGGCGCCCATTGTCCACGGGACGTAGGCCATATCATAATTTCCGCTTGCAAGCGTTCCGCCTTGCACTGAAGGCAAAAACAACTGCGCGTTGCTGATGGATTTGATCTGCATATCGATGCCGCGTAAGCGCAGATCGTTTTGAATGACCGTTGCGGCGCGCACTCCGGTCGTGGTTTCGGGAAATTGGACGTACGTAAAGGCCAGCGGCTTGCCATCCTTCGCGCGCATACCGTCGCCGCCACGTTTGTACCCGGCGTCATCCAGAATTTTATCCGCCCCCTGCGGATCGTATGACGGTTCATGAACGGCCGAGTCGTATGCCCACGAAAATTTCGGCTGTGCACTATCGGTGACCGGATACTTGCCGAGCGTAATTTTTGCGCTGATGCTTTGCCGGTCGATCGACATGGCAATAGCGCGACGAATATTCACGTCATCGAGCGGCGGATGCCGCAGATTTATCGCAATTCCGGCGATGGTGGCGGTCGGAACGACGCGGTAGAGAATCTCTTTGTTCTTAAGCAAATTCGCTTGCTGCACCGGAGCGATCAGATTCCAATCCAATTCGCCCGAACCCAAGAGCGTTAAGTTGGTTGAGGGGTCCGGAATGATCCGAATGTCCAAACGCTTGGCCACCGGGATTCCGCGCCAGTAGTGCGTGTTGGGAACGTAGGAAAGTTTTTCGCCGCGCCGCCAGCCGGTGAAAAGAAACGGTCCGTCGCCGACCGCCGGCGCTGCATTGAACGCCGCAGTTGCGAGCGGTCCTTGCTTTTGGAGTACGTGCTTGGGCAAAACGAACTGGGATGTGACGCCGTACGAGAACAGCGTCTGCACCGCCGGTGCCCAGGGCTGCTTCAAATGAAAGACGACCGTGCGTGCATCCGGTGCGCTCGATTTGTCGATCAACTCATAACCGGCAAGAGAACGCACGGGATTTTTTTTATCGAGGATAGCCGAGAGCGTGTAGAGCACATCAGCCGAGCTTACGGGCACGCCGTCGCTCCATTGCACGCCCGGACGCAGGTGAAACGTCAGCGTTCTGCCGTCGGCGGAGACACCGCCGTTGCTACGGCTCGGGATCAGCGCAAGGAGCGCAGGCTGCGGGCGCCCGCGTTCGTCGAGATCGATAAAAGGCTCGAACGCGAGTCGCGCCACCTGAAGCTCAACCGAAGCGGCATCCTGGTGGGCGAAGAGCGGATTTAGGTTGGCGGGGTCGGCCGCCAAGTCGAACCGGACGCTGCCCGGCTCGCGCGGAGTCACCGGTTGTCCAGGGGTCCCCGTCTTGGAGCATCCACCGGCCAATGCACACAGGAGCAAAACGCTCAGAAATCGCCTCACTCCAGTCGTTTTGGCGGCGCAGGCACAGGGGCCTTGCGGCCACCGGGGTTGCGCCGAATGAATCCGGCATGATATGCTCAGGCCCCCGAAAACTTCTTGGGTCGCGCGCCCCTTTAGGCGAACATGGTACTGGAAACAGACGAACTAGACGAACTCGATCTCCGGCTGCTCGACGCGCTGCAACGCAACGCGCGGTCGACTTTTTCCGAGCTCGGCGTTCTGGTCGGTCTCAAAGCTCCCGCAGTGCACGATCGCGTCAAGCGGCTCGAGGGCCGCGGTTTCGTACGCGGGTATGCGGCACAACTCGATGGCCGCCGCTTAGGTTTGGAACTCACCGCGCTCGTGAGTTGCTTTACGGCTCCCGATTGTAACTACGATGACTTCACGCACACGCTTGCGGGTTTTCCGGAAGTTGCCGAGGTGCACAGCGTTGCGGGCGAGGAGTCTTTCGTCCTCAAAGTCATGACGCGCTCGACCGCGCACCTTGATGAATTACTCTCCCGCTTGAAATCCGTCAAAGGGATGGCGCGTACGAAAACAACCATCGTGCTCTCGACGCC
>JBHEMH010000001.1:152634-152888 GCA_046262675.1 Vulcanimicrobiaceae bacterium | reverse complement strand
CACCTGGACTACGCCCGGTGGGCCCCCCTTACCTCAGTCGCGGAATAGGGGGAAACGATAGGGTGGACTTCACCCTACCCCATAATCATCGGACTTCTGAAAAGCCAACATTAGGGTTCGAGTGTTTAGAAACGAGGAGGCCCCAGCCGGGGCATGAGCTCGGCGAAGGCGGGGAAGTCGAGGGGCTGGGCTCGATGATCGCGCCGGCGAGGCCGGCGGCCGCCGACGCCAAGACCAAGGCGGCGACCCAACTC
>JBHEMH010000001.1:149398-152624 GCA_046262675.1 Vulcanimicrobiaceae bacterium | reverse complement strand
GCCTTGAGCAGTCCGGAAGGCGGGCCAAACCTCCAATAGACGCTTGCCAAGAGCTCAGCGCGACGCGTCGATGGTCAGGCCGACATGGTTTTGGCTAGCTGCAAGAAATTCGCTGCGATGAGCGGTCCGTGCTCGCTTAAGATGGACTCTGGGTGAAATTGCACCGCGTGAATCGGCAGTTCCGTATGGCAGACAGCTTGGATGACGCCGTCGTCGCTGGTCGCCGTGACGCGCAAGGCAGCCGGCATCGTCGCCGGATCGATGCACAGCGAATGATAGCGGGTGGCGGTGAAATGATTGGGCACTTGCTCGAAAATTCCGGAGCCGTCGTGTGAAATGTGCGAGGTCTTTCCGTGCATGAGCTTCGGAGCGTGCCCCGTCGCCCCGCCAAAAGCCTCACCGATGCACTGCAAGCCTAAACACACTCCAAAAACCGGCTTACGCGTCTGCACAGCGGCTTCGATCATTTTTAGCGCCCCCGGCGACTGAACGGGCTTTCCCGGGCCGGGTCCGATCAAAAGCGCACCATAGTCTTTAAGCAGCTTTGGCGAGAGCCGCTCATCATCGTTGAGGAAAACATCGACCTGCGCACCCGCACCGGCAAAGAGGTGCACGACGTTGTATGTGAACGAGTCAAAGTTATCGACAAAGAGCAACTTCATTGGCTGCTCCTCTTGAACTTCTTGATTTGCATTCTTCCCGGCGTCGTGAAGCACGCTTCAAAATGGCTCTCAATGAGCGAATCCTTGCGTGCTTTTTTCTGAATCTGGAAGTAGCCGACGCGTAAGCGGTGAGCCCCGTTCGCGAGGCCTCCAAAACGAATAACGACCGGGACGGAAATCTGCGAATCGATGTAGGCTTTTGCATCCGTATATTGCGTTTCATGATCGTCGAGCTTCGCGTAATAGGGAGCTTCCAAATCAAGCTCGCTAATGTGCGTGGCCATGGCGGGCGGCACGGGAAGATTGAACACGACGGTGACGTTGGCTTGATCGACCGTAACGCTTTGCGGTTCGATTCCGATCGTATGGGGCGCGGCAAACGCAGCGTTCTTGCACGGGGTGGTTGCTGCCGGAATGGCGGGCAGGCTCACGCCGCCAAAGTTTGCCCACAACCCAGCGCCCAAGAGCACTCCTATGAACATCCGAGCACTTCGCGGATAATCCGCGTCTTCTGCAAGACTTCGTCGTGTTCAGATGCAGCGTCGCTATCGGCAACAATGCCGGCAGAGGCCTGCCAGTACGCGCGCCCTTCGCAGACGTGTACGCTGCGCAGCGTAATGCACGAATCGAAATCGCCGCTGAAAGCCAGGCGCCCGATGCTTCCGGCATAAAAGCCGCGCGCAACCGGTTCGAAGTTGTCGATCAGTTGCATCGCGCGAATTTTCGGCGTGCCGGTTACCGTCCCGGCGGGAAAGCCCGCGGCGAAGAGATCGAGCCCGTCACAATCCTCACGCAATTCACCGACCAAATCCGAAACGATGTGCATGACATGACTGTAACGCTCAACATGCATGAGCTCGTGGACTTGGACGCTCCCCTCTTTGCAGACCGATCCCAGATCGTTTCGGCCGAGATCAACCAGCATCACGTGTTCGGCGCGTTCTTTCTCATTGGCTAGCAGTTCTTGCCCGGCGGCGAGGTCGACCGCTGGATCGGAAGCACGAGCACGCGTTCCCGCAAGGGGCCGAATGCGGGCGCGCCCGTTCTCCAACCGAACGAGAAATTCGGGCGAGGCTCCCAAAAGTTGCCCGAACGGCGTATCGAGAAAGAACATATACGGCGAGGGGTTTCTCGATCGCAATTGCCGGTAGAAATCGAGCGCGCCCCCGGCTAATTCCGCACTGAACCGGATGCCCAGTTGCAATTGGTACACATCGCCTTCGTAGATGTGCGTCTTGACCTGTTCGACGAGTTGCAGGTAGCGCTCGCGATCGATGGATTGCTTGATCCCGCCGCGGATCGCGACCGTTTGCGGCGTGTCCGGCCGCGCGGACAGAATAGAGCGTTCGTACGAGTCTGCCCGCATCTGCGCTTCGCGGTCGCTCGCGGCAAGCACGTAGAGATTCGCCCGGTGCGTGTAGTGATCGAAAACCACCCACGTGGCGGGAATCGCCACATACGCATCCGGAGTCGGCGGCGTCAAGGGTTTTCTTTTTTCCAAGCGCGCCTGAGCAAAAGCCGCGTCGTACGCGAATGCCACTACCGCTGCGCCGGGAAATTCAGGCGAGCTCGCAAGATGCCTATGCGCGTCGATAAACGCGCGAATGTCGGCAATGAGAGAGGGGCTGCTTTCAAATTGCTCTTGCGCGAAGTAGTCCAATCCAATGAACGAATAGCGGGAAAGCTGGGCTCCGCTTACGGCGCTCTCCAGCAGAGCTGACGCCCCGGCTTTGGCGAGTGCGCGATATGCGCCGATCGGCGTGATCGTGTCGGCAATAAACGAACGGTGCGCACATACCAGTGGCGCGGAAAGCGCGGGCATCGTCATGGGCCTGCTAAACTATCGACGGAGTTCGGGATGCTCCTGCGTTAAGGCCGCAGCGTAGGCCGCGGGCAAGTTGTTCAGGATTTGTCCGACCGCGTCCGCAGGCATCAGCGCAAAGATGCGCGCCGCGTACGAAATGGGCTGGCGCTGAACGAGCTTGGCCGCCGATTCGGCATCCATCGAGGCCCAATAGTTGGCGGTGCGCCGCATATCCGGAGTAGCGTTCGCGGCCAGATCGCTGCCGTGGGTCGCCGAGCCGCCGAAGCCGGAACCCTCGGTGGTCACCGGCGGCGCTTTCGCAACGGATTTTATTTTGTCGGCCGCGCCTTGTTGCATCACTTGGTTGACCTGCGATTGCAACGAACTAATCGTCCTGTCGCGGTCGGAGATCTGGGCCTTGTCGGCCGTGATCTGCGCATTGAGTTGAGCGATTGTGCGGTCGCGGGCGGTGATTTCGTTATTCATCGCCGCAAAATGAAACGGCTTGGCGGCCGTGTAGATAGCATTGCCGACAACGCGCCACAGCGGGGCGAGCGGTCCGTTAAGAATCATGTTGCGCGATGGCGGCAGCACGAGCGCAGCGACCAACAGAAGCACGGCGACGACGGGCAGGATGATTTTATGGATCTGGCGCTGTTTGGGCCGTTGTCGGGTAACGATCATGTGAGGCTGCCTCCGGCGGACGAACGTGCAAAGCGGCGCGCGTTGTTATCGTCAATTTCGCGCTGATCAACAAGAT
>JBHEMH010000001.1:137829-149388 GCA_046262675.1 Vulcanimicrobiaceae bacterium | reverse complement strand
CCTTTAGCTTCTCGAGTGCCTTCTTTTCTTTAGCGGCAACCAGAAGCACGCGGCGCGCGGCCTCATGCTCGCTTTTGCGCAGGGCAACGACGCCTTCTTGTTCGGTGATCGCCCGATCCAAGAACTCGAGATGCGCGTAGTGCAGCCGAAGGGTCTCGACCTCAAACGACTTGTGGTCCTCCCGCAGAATGTTCGAATTCTTGCGAAATCTGTCGTGCAACGACAGGAGCTCGGCGGTGGCCGCATTGAGGGCGTGCTGAGCTACCGCGAGTTCTTGCTGGCGCTCTTCTTCGATGCGTTTGCGGTGTTCGAGCACCGGCTCGAGCGCAAAACGAAAACGCTTGGTCATGCGACACCCATCAGGCGTAGCATCGTTTCATCGAAAGTGGCACGCTCCTCGATGCCCTGACGCAAAAACGACCGGATATTTTCGATTTTCGAGAGAGCGAGATCAACGCGTGGATTAGACCCCGGCACATATGCGCCGATGTTGATCAGATCTTCGGCCTCACGGTACGTAGCGAGAATGTCGCGAATTGCGGAGGCTGCGGAAAGGTGATTTTGATCGACAACGTCAGGCATAACGCGGCTTACGCTGCCCAACACATCAATCGCGGGATAGTGATTGGCGGCTGCGAGTTGACGCGAGAGCACAACGTGTCCGTCGAGAATCGAACGAACGGCATCAGCAACGGGCTCGTTCAGATCATCCCCGTCAACGAGCACCGCGTACAGACCGGTAATGGTACCATTCTTGGAGGTTCCCGCCCGTTCGAGCAACTTGGGCAACAAGGCAAACACCGAAGGCGTGTAACCGCGCGTTGTAGTCGGCTCACCGATCGCGAGTCCAACTTCGCGCTGCGCCATTGCAAAACGAGTGACGCTGTCCATCATGAACATAACGTCGAGCCCTTGATCGCGGAAGTATTCGGCAATCGTCGTCGCAACGAAGGCAGCCTTGATGCGAACGAGCGCCGGTTGGTCGCTCGTCGATACAACGACCACGCTCTTTTTAAGACCTTCTTCGCCTAAGTCGCGCTCGATAAAATCGCGTACTTCTTTGCCGCGCTCACCCACGAGCGCAATGACATTCACATCGGAGGAAGCATTACGCGCGATCATGCCTAAAATCGTCGATTTGCCGACGCCCGAACCGGCAAAAATGCCGACACGTTGGCCTTTGCCGCACGTCAGCATGCCGTCGATGGCGCGAATTCCCATCGAAAGCGGCGAGGTAATGCGGCGGCGCGAAAGGGGATCCGGCGGTGAGGCCGTTACCGCGGCGCGGTGGTCTGCAATGATGCGGCCTTTGCCGTCCATGGGATGTCCTAGGCCGTCTAAAACGCGCCCAAGCAAGTCGTCCGTCACCCCGATTTGCAGCGGTTTGCCTAAACTAACGACCTCGGAGCCGGCGCCGATTCCCGCGAGATCGCCGAGCGGCATAATGAGTACTTTGTTATCCCGAAAGCCGACGACTTCCGCAAGAACGGGTTCGGCGGTGCGCTTATACCAAATCTGGCACGTCTCACCGACCGCCATGTTGGGTCCGAGCGACTCCAAGACAACGCCGATGACTTGGCGCACCTTGCCGTTTTGCCGCACGAAATCAACAGAATCCACAAGCCGGATGTATTTATCGGCAGAGAACGGCGCGGCCGGCATGACTAGCTCGCTTGCGCGGGAGACGGCAGCAACGACGCGTCGTCCGAGGGCACGACGGGCGAAGGATCATCCTCAACTTGCAGCACCCGTTTGGCTTCTTTTACTTGCGTCGTGATCTTGGCATCGATCGTGCCGGATTCGGTTTCAATCACCACGCCGCCGCGATCCACCCGGTTGTCCTCGAGTATACGCAGGTGCTCGATGTCGCTGTTGGCCAGCATCTTGTCTTTCTGCTCCCGAATCGTTTCGATGTCGGCCGGGTTCACCCGCACCGTGACGGTCTCGCGGTTCACTAAACGCGCGATGGCGGCACGCGCCATCGAAACGACGACCGACTTCTCAATCGAAATCTGCTGGTGCACGATCTTCTCGGCGACGAGCATTGCCAGCTTGATGATTTCGGGCTCTGCGCCCTCGATAATCTTGTGGCGTTCTGCCCGGGCAACGTCCACCAAGCCGCGCATTGTCGTGAGCATATCGTCGAGCTCGGCGCTTGCCGCCTTCTGTCCGTCCGCGTGTCCTTGTGAATGGCCGTGCTCGCGCGCCTCGTCCTCAATGGCTTGCGCATTGGCAGCCGCTTCGCTGATCAATTCGATCGCGCGCTGCTCGCCTTCTTGAATAAGAACTTCTGCTTGGGTTTGCGCATCGTCAATAAGTCGCAGCGCTTCCGCGCGAACGACCGTCCAATCGACGCGCGGAACTTCGGGTTCTAAATCGGATACAATCGGCTCAAAATCGATCGGTTCTTCCGCATGCGCGCCGTTTGGTGTATGACCGTTGGTTGCCGGCTGCTCGCTGAGGTAGCCGTTGGGAACGGTCATAACGTATGCGGTTTGCGCGAAGCGGGCGCCTTTGACAATGCGACCCAAAGGAATTACACCAACCGTTCATCTTTCGAACCGCGTGCGATGACAATCTGGCCGTTCTCTTCGAGCGTCCGGATGACATCAACCACTTGTTGCTGCGCGCGTCCGACTTCGCGCATGCGAACGGGTCCGAGAATTTCGATTTCTTCCTTGAGCGTATTCGCTGCGCGCGAGGACATGTTCTTATACACACGCTGCAGCAAATCGTCGTTGGCGGTCTTGAGCGCGAGGGCCAGATCCTTGCCGTCGACTTCTTTGAGAATACGCTGAATCGAGCGGTCGTCCAGATTGATGATATCTTCGAAAACGAACAGCAGATTCTTGACTTCGGCTGCGATTTCGGGATCGCGTTTGGCCAAGCCATCGAGGATGTTCTTTTCCGTTTCGCGATCCACGAAGCCCATGACGTTGGCCAGCGATTGCACGCCGCCCGCCTTGGCAAAATCCGCACCGCTGACGAGCAAGCGGCGGCCCAGGAGCTCGTCGAGCTGCTCCAGGACTTCCGGGGCAGTCTTTTGCAGGATGGCAATACGCATTGCAACTTCGGCTTGCAGTTCCGGCGGTAAGGCCGAGAGCACCGCACCGGCCTGATCCGGGGACATATACACCAAGATAAGAGCGATCGTTTGCGGATGCTCGTCTTGGATAAATTGGAGGAGTTGCGCCGGTTCGGTTTTCTTGATCAGCTCGAGCGGGTTGCCGTGCTTGAGCGCTGCGAACAGGCGGTTTGTCATGTCGTCCGCTTGGCCCGCGCCGAACGAACGCTCTAAGATCTCCTTGGCGTACTCGATGCCGCCTTCATTAATATACTTAAGCGCGATCGCGCGTTGGTACGCCTCGGTGATGACGGTATCGCGTTTTTCAATCGAAACCGTCGAGATTTTTGCGATCTCGAGAACGATGCGTTCGACTTCGTCTTGGCGTAAGAACTTAAAGATGGTCGCCGAGAGCTCGAGCCCCAGGGTAATGAGCAGAATGCCGGCTTTTTCAGGACCGCTTACATCGATCGCGGGCAGGTTGAAATGCTGCATCTCTTCTGCATTTGCTGCCTCGAACGCGCCAAGATTTACAATCGGAGAATCAAGCATTATTTAAAGGCGCTCCAGTCTAAAAGGCGCTGCGCTCCAAGCTCCGCCGGGTTTGCCGGAGCAAACCCACCTCCCAGCAAAGCTGGGGCCCCCGAAATTATTACGCGTTCACCGTTATGGCTATTGAACGACTCCCCGAGGACGCGCTTAAGATGCATCTTGCCGTTCGTCACTCCGCCAGCCATAGTTTCACTAACTTTGCGATACTGTCTGGGTTCTCTTGAGCCACCGTGGTTACGTATTCGATCATCTGTTCGCGCGTCAGATCGGCTGCGGAACGAATCGGTGCGGCTATGCCCGGAGCGCCGTCGAGCATGGGATGCTCTTCGAAGGGCGGCAGCTCTTCGGCAAGGGTCGCATCGAAGGACGGCAGTTCTGAACCGGCCGGACGGAAGGCGGTCTGGCGGCGGCGCGCTACGAGGAATCCGAGAAGGCCTACGCCGACGATACCGAGCAGGAACCATGCCCAAACCGGGATTCCCAGAACGTTGCCAGGGGTCTGTACGGTCGTAACTTCGCCCGTGACTGCGGGATTGAACGGAACGGCTTCGACAGAGACTTGATCGCCGCCGGCCAAATTCAGACCGGCCGCGGCAATAACAATGTTGCGAATTTGCGATACGTTCGCGGGCGTTAAGTTGTATTTGGCAACCTGGCTCGCGGTCGTGGTGCCTGCCGGGCCGGAGGCCGTTGTCGTGGTTGCCGTTGTGCTTGGGACGTCGACTAAGACGGCAACGCTGGTCGAAAGAACCTTACCCGGGGCATCGATGTGCTTGGAGTTCTGCTCGGAAATATTATAATTTGTCGTATTTTCCGACTTGTTGTACCGGCCGGCCGCAGTCTGATTGGGCTGTATAGCCTGATACGTTCCGATATTACTGGTCGTTCCAGGAACGCCCGCCGGAATCTGCCGGTTCGGTTGCGTGCCGACGTACGATTCGTGCTTACTCTGCTGCGAGAGAATCGTCCCTTGCGGCGCAAACGTCTTTGTCTCACTGCTGTTTGCATCGAAGTTCATTTTTGTCGAGACGCGCGCGACGGCTTTCTTCTTGCCGAGCGTATCGTCGAGCATGGACTGAATGTTTTCTTGCAGGTTGGATTCGTAGCGCTGCTTGGCGAGCAACTGATCTTGCGTCATCTTGAGGGCGCTTGCCCCCGTGCTGCCGTCGGCGGAATCGGCGGTGGTCGCGCTCGGGACGAGTACGGCACCGTCTTGATTGACGATCGTGACGTTCTCGGGTTTGAGCCCCGCGACCGCATTGGCAACCAGCATTGTAATGCCGCGCACCTCTTGCGGCGAAAGCGATTGGCCCGCCTTCGTCTTAATAGCGATACTTGCCGTCGTCGGTTGCTGGGTGCTGGAGTACAGTCCCGTATCGGGCGCAGCGATATGCACGCGCGCAGCTTCGACCGGGTCTAAATTGTTGATCGTACGCTGCAACTCGCCCTCGGTCGCGCGCGTCTTTGCAATTTTTTCTTGGAACTCGGTCATGCCGAAGTTCGTCTTATCGAACAGCTCGTATCCCGTTCCACCGTTCTTCAGAAGGCCGGAGCCGGCGACCTGAACGCGTTCTTCGGCGACGACGCTCGAAGGCACGTAGATGCTGGTGCTGTTGCCGATCTGCTGCGTGTGATAGTCGATCTTGTCGTCTTTGAGGCGCTGCGTCACCGCGACGGCATCATCCGCCGAGAGTCCGGCGAACAGAACGTCATAGCTCGGTTTGTGGCCTATGTAGAGCGTGCTCAGGGCCGCAAGGCCAATCACCACAACGGCAATAACGCCAATAGTAACCGTCCGCGCGGTACGGTTCTGCGTTTCCCAAATGGCTCGGAGTCGGCCGGCCAAATCGGTCCACATCAACGTGATGCGATCCACTAAATCCACCTAACGTGCATGGCCGGCCTTGGCCCATTCCCCAGGCGTCCTTGCCTGAGGACAATAACCAGAATTCCAAAGAATGCCCTGGCTGTTTGGTATTTGTATCGGCTCGTTATCCACAGCGCTTTAAGGTTAGCGAAACCAAAGAGGTTAAGGTTCACTCAAGTTTTGCCATAGGAGGCGAGTTGGGAGCGCTCGGGTCCCAGTGAAACATGGTCAATGGGCACGCCCAGAAACCCTGCGAGCTTCTGGAGATACTGTTGTGCCGCTCGCGGCAGGCCCGCAATCGAACGCACGCTCGTTAGGTCTTCCGCCCATCCATCGAACCACTCCACTTGCGTTTCTAAGCCAGGCGCTGCGGCCGATTCAAAACCAACCGCGTGACCGTCGAGATGATAACCCGTAACGACACCGACCCGCTCCAGGCCGCTCAAAACGTCAAGCTTCGTTACCACTGCGCTGTTAAGTCCGTTAATACGCACCGCATATCGCGCTGCGACGGCGTCGAACCAACCGCACCGCCGGGGCCGGCCGGTGACGGTCCCAAACTCTGCCCCGGCTTTTCGCAGCCGCTCACCTTGTTTGTCGTGCAATTCAGACGGAAAGGGCCCTGCTCCGACGCGCGTCGCGTAGGCCTTGACCACTCCGGTCACGCGACCGATGGACGTCGGTCCCAGTCCCAGACCGATGCAAGCGCCGCCGGCGATCGTGTGCGAGCTCGTGACATAGGGGTACGTCCCGTAACCCACGTCCAGCAAACTGCCCTGCGCGCCTTCAATTAATATGCGGCGCCCATCTTCGAGCGCACCATGAATAAAACCAACGCCATCGACGACGTGCGGCAATGCCCGTTCTGCAAGCTCCAGCGTTTGCGCGATAAGTTCTTCTTCTGAAGGCAACCCGGCCATGCCGGCGAGATTGCCGGCGCGGGTCGTGAGATTGAAGCGAATCTTATCAGCCAAGAGCGCCCGATTTCGTAAATCAGCAAACGTGATACCGGCGCGCGCAGCCTTATCGACGTAGGCAGGGCCGATTCCGCGCCCGGTCGTTCCAATGGCCGCCGCACCGCGCGCCGCCTCGTTTGCGCGATCTTGCGCCGCATGATACGGCAAGACCACATGCGCGCGATCGGAGACCTTGATGCGGGAGATGTCGATGCCCAGTTTTTCTAAATTGTCCAGCTCGCCCAGAAGCCCCGCCAGGCTAATAACAGTCCCACCGCCGATGAAGAGCTCCGGTCGTTCGTGCATGACCCCGGATGGAACGATACGCAATGCCAATTTCGTATCGCCGACGATGATTGAATGGCCCGCGTTATCGCCGCCGCCGAATCGCGCGATGACGTCGTAATCCTTCGCGTAGTAATCAACCACGCGCCCCTTGCCTTCATCCCCCCACTGGATGCCTACAATAATGTCAGCTTTGCTGACATTATTGGTTAAGACCGATTTACCAGGCACTGCGATAAATCTCCGTCGGGTCTCCCTCAGGAAACCCACCCCCCAGCACGTTCAGTGAAGCTGAACAAGCTAGGGTCTCCCCAAACTCATTAGCTAGGATGTTCAACGCGAGAGGTACTCGAGGTCCGCAGAATCGCCCATCGGAATCTCCGGTACGCCGCCGAATGCCGTCATCATATATTCGCTAAAGAGCGCATTCGGCCACCCGAAGTCGACACGCGTAAATTTCGAAGGGTCGTTCGGATCGAATGATTCATGCAACTTATGATCGCCCGGATCACTCGCGATGAGCTCGTTGACGACGTCGCGCTGTTCCGTGCTGCTCGTCGCCGTCATGCCTTCCATAATAAGGGCGAGCGGCCATACCCAATGATCGGCCGTATGCTGCGATCCGATGCCGCGCGCGCGGCTTCCGGTATAGTAGGTTGGATTATCGGCTGAGAGCAAAAAGCGGCGCGTTGACTGGTAGTACTTGTCCGACGCTTTGAGATAGCCGATGTACGGCGCAGAGAGCAAGCTCGGAATATTGGCGTCGTCCGTAAAGACCGCATCGCCGAGGCCGTCGACTTCGTAGGCATAAATGTAGCCGTAGTTTGCCATGGGGCGCAAACCGTAGGTTTGGATGCCCTTTTGTACTTCTTGCTCGAGCGACTTATCTTGGTGCGCCTTGATGAGGTTGTGGTACACGTCGCGTTCGATCTCGGAGGCGTCCCCGAGTGCCACAACCGCCATCATGTTCGAGGGAATCAGGAAGTTAAAGTAGCAGGCGTCATCCGAGGGACGGAAGCCGCTCCAGATCATACCGGTGTAACCGACAGGGCGGCCCTTTTGATCGACCATCTCCTTGTGCGTGTAGCGTGAATTGCGCGGATGATCTTGTTCGCGCTGCATGGTGTCGAGCGCTTTGTCCAGCGCAAGCGATTCATCGCCCGTAAAAATGGATTTATCGCCGGTCGCCTTCCAATAGCTCCATGCAAGGATGACCGGATATGCGAGCGAGTCGAGTTCGAATTTCTGCTCCCACACGCGATAGTCGAGCGTAAAGGCGTTGGCATAGGGATCGACCTGCAAGTACTTAGCCTGCCGCGCGATGATGCCGTGAAGCAAGGCGCGCACCTGGGGATCGCTCTTCGCAAAATAGAGGTAGGGACGCGCCTGCGCGCTCGAGTCGCGCAACCACTCCGCTGGAATGTCGCCGGTTTTCACGTAGGTTGTGCCGTCTGCGGCGATGGTCGCCTGGCGTCCCGTGTCGAGCAGTGCCGCGCGATACATCGCCTCCAAATGCGCATCGGGACTGTGATACGACGAGGCCGCTTGAACGATCGATTGAAATTCTAAAGCGGACGCGGTCGCCGGCTGCAGCGCAAAAAAGGCCGCGAGCGCCAACACTGCTGAGCGAGCAAACATGCTATTGCGGCCACGCGCCGTGTGCGTGCAAGTCCGGAAGTTCGCGATAGCGGCCCTTATAATCAAGTCCATATCCCACTAAGAACGTGTCTGGTATTTCGAATCCGCGATACTTTACTTCGATATCGGCAATCCGGTGGTTGGGCCGGTCGAGCAGCGTACACACTTGTATCGACGCAGGTGCACGCGCCGTGAGCGTTCTCATAACGTATTGCAAGGTCAGTCCGGTATCGATTGCATCCTCGACCAGCAAGACATGCCGGCCCTCGATCGATGCCGCCGTGTCTTTCTCGAAACGGACGCTTTGCGAGGGCTCGAACTTCGAGATTGCGATGAAATCGAATTCGCTTGGGATACTGATCGCGCGCGAGAGATCGGCCAAAAAAACGGCCGATGAGTTTAAAATGCCAATGAGCATCGGCATCTTTCCACCGTAATCCCGGGCGATCTCTTCACCGAGCTCCGTAACCCGCTGAGCGATGGCCGGCGCATCGAATAACACATTGCCGGTCAAGCGGGCCGGAATTTTCCAAGCACATGCTCGACGTCGTCTTTGCCAAAGAGTTTCACACGAAGTTTCGGATATGATGCCCGCAACAAGCGAACCTTGCGGTTCTTGCGGGTGCGGAAGCGCGGAGCAGCCGTCGTGACTTCGACGTACAAATCGAACTGCGGCAGATAAAAGTCGGGGGTGAAAGATTCGACGACGTTGCCGTCTTGGTCCCAAACGATGGGAAAGCTGTGAGGTTCGTATCGCCAGTCGACTTTGAAGAAGTCGAAGAGATCGGCGAGATCTGCTTCGCTACGATGAGCGAACCGGGCTGCGCTCGTTGCCACGGACAAACATCTACGACACAAAAGCCGCCGATTCCGCCCTTATCGGCAACAGAAGTTCAAATCGTGCACCACCGAGAGCCGACTCCATAACCGAAATTTCTCCGCCCGCACGCTCGGCAATCATTCGAACGATGGCAAGTCCGATGCCGGTACCGGGGCGCTGCGCGCCCGCACCGCGCACCCGCAGCCCGAAAATCTTATCGCGATCTGTTGCGGCAATCCCAGGACCATCGTCTTCCACGGCAACGCGAACGAACGGAGCGTCGCATTCCATGCTGATTTGCACCGTGCCGTTGTCCTTTCCGTACTTAATAGCGTTGTCCAAGAGGTTAACCAAGGCTTGAAGACACGCGTCCTCATCGAGCGCTGCGGACGCGCTGCTCTGCACACGATTGCAAATGCGAATGCCCCGCCGCGCTGCGGACGGCTGCACCACATCGCATGCCGCTTCCGCCATCCCGGCAAGATCGCATGCGGTCGAGGTGAGGGCGGATGCTGAGAGGTCGAGCAGCGAGAATTCAAACATGGTGTCCACCAAACGCCCGAGCCGTAGAGCTTCACGCCTGGCGGTTTGGAGAAAGCGGCGCGACGTCGAGCTGTCGATACTGCCGTCCAGCAGCGTTTCCAAATACCCGCGAATAGAAGTCAGCGGCGTGCGCAATTCGTGGCCCACCGTTGCAAAAAATTCATAGCGTTCACGCTCTCTCAGCCCACGTTCCAATGCCGCGGCGATGGCCCTGGAAAGATCGCCGTCGCCGCCAATACCGTGCACGAGCGTCCACCCTGTTTCGATCGCGAGCTCCGTTGCCAGAGACATTCCGGCGGCGATGCGCTCGAGCGCCGAGCGGCAGTCGAGCGCATTAGGCACACGTAGGGAATCGTGCCCCTCGCCGCGACGCGGTGCGGCTAACGTTGCGGCAACAAAAATGTCCGAATCAGGATCGTGCGCGAGCAGATCTTCGCTGCGGAGGCACCGGCGTGCCGCCTGCATGAATGCTCGCGCCGCACTGCGCTCGAGGCGTTGCGCGGCACGTTTTCCATCGCGCCAAGCGATGCGCTCGAACTGTGGCAGCCGTAAAACTAAAATCGGAACCGGGCGGGTCGGAATTTGGGATTTTAGGCCGGCTGCCAACGCAGCGAGCGTTAGTGCGCGTTCAGCTACGCGCGCTGAACTTGTAGCCAAAACCGTGGATGGTAAAGAGCAGAGGCGCCAGTCTTGGCTCTTCTTCTATCTTGGAGCGCACGCGGCGCACATGCACGTCCACCGTCCGCTCGTCGCCCTCGAAATCAAAACCCCAAACGCGCTCCAGTAAGGTCTGCCGCGAGAGGGCGACGCCTGGATTGCTCGCCAAGGTCAGGAGTAATGAAAATTCACGCGGTTTGAGCTTGACGTCGCGGCCATCAACGCGAGCTTCGCGAGCTGCTTCATCAATTTCCAGACGCCCGAATTGCAAGATGTTCGGCGCCGAGTCGTAGACCGTCCCCGAACGGCGCAGAATTGCTTTTACGCGGGCGATGAGCTCGCGCGGGCTAAAAGGTTTGCAAATATAGTCGTCCGCCCCGAGTTCGAACCCAACGACGCGGTCGATTTCATCGGTGCGAGCGGTGAGCATGACGATCGGAAGATCGCGCTTCTCGCGGCGCAACGTGCGCGCGACCTCAAAACCGTCGATCCCGGGCAAACCCACATCCAGAATGGCGAGGTTCGCAAGATCACGCGCCGCGCGGAGCGCAGCCATGCCGTCGGAGACCGGAATAACGCAGAACCCTTCTCGTTCCAAGTGATGGGTCAGCAAGTCGCGGATGGACTGGTCGTCCTCCGCGACGAGAACTTTGAGTGCAGGCATGCCGCTTACAGTGCCCTGACTGCTCAGCTCCCGGACAATGTGGATACGCGCGTAAGCGTGCCGCGCACGGGAAACGCGAGCTCCCTTACCCCAGCACGGTCCAGTAAAGGCAGCACGAGCTCGAAAGCGCGCGCTTGATCGCCGGGCGAATGCGCATCCGAACCGATAGCGATACCAACCTCTCTAGCGACGGCTTTGCTTATAAAACGTTCGTGTATCTGCAGGTATTTTGTCTTTCGGTCCTCCCGATACGGTCGATACAAAAACCGCGTGTTCAATTCTACCGCCATACCACGCTGCGCACACGCATCGAGGATCTGGTCCTCATAGTCGCCCAACAACTCATCCGGCGGCCAATGTCCGAAAAGCCCCGGCACATAAAAATGCGCGAGGATGTCGCCGGGTTGCGTGCGGACCGCAGCCAGAAGTTCGCGCATATAGAAGTCCCATGTTTTTTCCGGGCCGAGCAGGTCGTGCAGATCGGCGAATTCGGGATTATCGAAGGGCCAAGCG
>JBHEMH010000001.1:137315-137819 GCA_046262675.1 Vulcanimicrobiaceae bacterium | reverse complement strand
TGCCGCAGCGCAGAGCCTGCCCGACACTCAGGGCTTGGCTCTCGCTCACCCGCGCCAGCTCCGCAGCGCCGCGACTATCGCCCTCCGCGGCGAGATCAAGCGCATCGCGGGCAGCACCGATCGCCTGCGCGTCGCCTGCACACAGCAAGTTCGCATGATCGGTCAGCAGTAAATCCCGGGGAAATCCCCGTTTCGCCGCTTGGTAAAACCACAGAAATACCATCCGCGCCGTGTACGGGACGGGCCGCTCGCTCGCATAGGGCCGGTGCTCGCCTTTGGCGTGGCCATGCGTATCAGGAATGCCCCGCACGATTTCGGTCATTGAGGCGCCCCTTCGCGTCTTGACAAGGCGAGGCTTTCATGTTTTGATGTCCTTCATGAATTTCGCCGGTCACGCGCATCATCATCATACCTCTTACCGCCTGTACGGTGGAGAGCCGCTTTGCGCATGAGCCGGTAGAACGAAACGAACCGGTTTGCAAAGCTCTCGCCGTACGGCGGGGG
>JBHEMH010000001.1:125640-137183 GCA_046262675.1 Vulcanimicrobiaceae bacterium | reverse complement strand
TGATCTGGTTCTTCGAACGGAAATGACGACGCCGATCGCACGCACGGTCAGCTCGCGCCTGCCGGAGACGCGGCTTCCACTGCGCCTGTCGTATTTGAGTTCGGTCTTCCGCTACGAGCCGCGCCTTGCGCGGCTGCGCGAACTTACACAAGCGGGGGCCGAACTCATTGGGTGCGACGGGGTGGGTGCCGATGCGGAAGCCCTTTTCATGGCCATCGAAACACTCGACGCCGCGGGGCTTTCGGACGCGTGCTTCGATATCAATGACGTTCGCATCACCGACGGCATTCTAGCATCAATATTTAGCGATCCCGAACCAATCGCGCAGTGCAAGCGATTCATTGCCGAACGCAATCTCGTCGAGCTCGCCGCTTTCGGCAACATGCAGGGCGTCAATCGCGAAGATTTCGATTCGTTCCTGGACCTGGTGACCAAACGTGGGCAGCAGGATGCTCTGCACATCGCGCAACGTCTGTGCAACACGGTCAGTTCTCGGAGCGCGATCGAGAACTTGAACGAGATTCTCAAGCGCGCCCACTCTCTGGGCCATCAAAACCGAATTTTCGTAGACTTCTCGCTCTTGCGCCGGCTGCAGTATTACACGGGCTTGGTCTTTGAAGGCTATGTCAAAGATCTGGGCTTCGCACTGTGCGGGGGCGGCCGCTACGACTCGCTCTTGCCGCAATTCGGCATGCAGACACCGGCCGTCGGCTGGATGGTGGAAATCGAAGGCATTCTGCTCGCGCTCGAACGACGGCACACAGGCACGAAACGAATCAAACGCATTGACGTCCTTGTCAGCGGATCGGATGCGCTTGCGGCACGCGAACGCGCAAAAGGGAACAACGTGCGCGCCGACGTCACCGGACTCGACCGGGACGCGTTGCTGCGCTACGCGCACGAAAAATCCATCGCACGCGTCCTCATCGAGCGAGACGGCACCGTAGAAGAAATCCGGCCCGACGCAGAGGTGCCGGCGTGAACGCGGATCGATTCGTTGTGGCTCTCCCGAAAGGTGCGCTGTATAGCGAGGCTGCGCGGCGATTGCGCGGCGCGTCCCTTGATGTACCCGCCGACCCGGGCAGACGTTTGCAGTTTGAACTAACAGGCACCGGAATTGATGTTTTGCTTCTGCGCCCGACCGATGTGCCGGCTTACGTACAATACGGTGCCGCAGATTGCGGAATCGTCGGAAAAGATACCCTGTGGGAGACAGACCGGTCCGTTGCCGAACTCGCCGATCTCGGCTTCGGGCAGTGCCGGCTGGTTGTCGCCGGTCGGGCCCAGGACGGCTATCACGCAGGTAAGCGGTTTCCGACATTCTTGCGGGTCGCGACAAAATTCAAGCGCACCGCGCAAGCCTATTTTGCGCGGCGCAACATTCCGTGCGAAATAATCGAACTGCACGGATCGGTCGAGCTCGGCCCGCTCGTCGGCCTCTCGGACGTCATCGTCGACCTCGTGTCGACCGGAAAGACGCTCCAAGCCCACGATATGGTGGTCATCGACGAGATCGATCGTTCGAGCGCTCGTTTCGTTGCGAACCCGGTGCGCTTCCGCGCGAAGCATGACCGGATGCTCGAGCTGCTCGCTCGTCTTGAGGCGCACAATGGCAATTAGAATTACAAGCGCTACGGATCGCGTGGCACTGGCACCCTTATTCGTTCATGGCTGGGATGCCGGCGACGAAGTTTCGCGCGCCGTCGCTTCGATTCTGCAAACGGTGCGAACGGCGGGCGATTCGGCGCTCGTAGAGTACACGAAACAATTCGATAGTCCGGACTTTGACTTTGAGCGTCTCTCCGTGCGAGTGCCTGCGCTTGAAGAGTGCGCGGAGTTGGTCCCTGGAGACATTGCGGATGGACTGGCACTCGCCAAAACACGCGTGGAAGATTTTCACCGCCGGCAACTGCCTGCGCCGGTCGACTACGTGGAATCCGACGGGACGGCGTATGGCTTCCGATTCGTCCCGCTCCGAGCGGTCGGCGCCTACGTTCCAGCGGGCACGGCGCCGCTCGCGACATCCGTCATCATGAATGCGGTGCCCGCGAAGGTTGCGGGTGTCGATCGTTTGGTCGTGTTCTGCCCGCCGCAACCCGGCGGCACGATTCATCCCGCCATTCTTTATGCATGTTCGCTGTGCGGCGTTGAAGAGCTGTATGCCGTGGGTGGCGCGCAAGCAATTGCCGCGGCGGCATTCGGAACGGTGACGATCGCAGCGGTTGATAAAATTGTCGGACCTGGAAACCGCTGGGTGACCGAAGCAAAGCGCCAGGTATTTGGAACCTGCGCAATCGATGGCCTCGCCGGCCCTTCCGAAGTGCTGGTCGTCGCCGACGAGGATGCCGGCGTCGAAGAAGTCGTCTGGGAGCTTCTCGCGCAGGCCGAACACGATCCGCTCGCACGCGTCGCGGTTGTTTCGCAGTCGCGCGCGTACTTGGAACGATGCCTCTCCTACCTCAAGAATACGTATCCGCAAGTCGCAAGCCGTGGTGAGGTTGTCGCGGCCGTCTTAGAACGAGGTCTCTTCCTCGTTCATGCCGCGGACCGCGAGCAACTCTTCGAAGTCATCGACTCATTTGCACCGGAGCATCTTTCGCTTCAAGTCCGCGATCCCGATCAATACCTCGAGCGCATTCGCAACGCGGGCGCAATTTTCGTCGGCCCGCATACACCTGTTGCGTGCGGTGATTATATTGCAGGGACAAATCACGTCTTGCCGACCTCCGGCTCGGCCCGCTTCAGCTCGGGGCTACGAACGCTCGATTTCATGCGTTCCTTTTCCATCGTGCGTAATAGCGCCGAACGCATGGCCGGAGATGCGGCTGCAATCGAAGCCCTTGCGCGCTTTGAGGGTCTCGATGCGCACGCTCACACCGCACGGATTCGCGCATCATGATTGCCGTTATCGACTATGGCTCGGGCAATGTCGGATCGCTGCTTGCCGCGCTCGCAAAACAGACGCAAGACGTGCTCTTCACCGGCGATCCGCAGGCCGTGCGTGCAGCCGATGCCCTCATTCTTCCCGGTGACGGTGCCTTCGGCGCCACCATGGAAGCGCTACGCGCCCGCAAGTTACTCCGTGAACTGACGGCGTTCATTGAAGGCGGAAAGCCGTTCTTGGGAATCTGCGTTGGAATGCAGATTCTCTTTGAACGCAGCGACGAGTTCGGCGCAACGCGTGGCTTGGGACTGTTCCCGGGAAACGTCAGGAGGTTCGAAGGAACCGCTCGCGTGCCACACATCGGCTGGACAAGGCTCCAAGTGCTTCGCGAGCATTGGTTCCTCGCGGGTCTGGGCACATCGGAATACGCCTATTTCATGCACTCGCACCGCGCGCCGCTGGGCGATGCGACCGTTGCGCGCGCCGAGAATGAAGGACCCTTTAGCGCAGTGATCGCTCAAAACAACGTGATGGGCACGCAGTTTCATCCGGAAAAGAGCCAGCGGGCCGGTGCGCGGCTTCTCGCAAATTTTGTGAAGGGAACAAGAAATGGAAAATAAACGCGCGATCACGCGCGAGCGCGATACGGCCGAGACGCAAATTTCGCTCGACTTGAGCCTTGACGGCGGCGAGATCGCAATCGATACCTCGCTTGCATTCTTCGATCACATGCTCTACGCGTTTGCACGCCACTCAGGGTGCGGATTGCGCATACACGCGCGCGGCGATGGAATGGACAATCACCACCTCATCGAGGATGTCGCAATCGTCCTAGGCGGCGCAATTGCCGGCGCACTCGGCGAGAAACGCGGGATCGCGCGCTTCGGATCGATCATGCTTCCGCTCGATGAAAGCCTCATCGCGGCAAGCGTCGATATCTCAGGGCGGCCCTTTCTCAACTTCAAGGTCCGGTTCGAACGTGATGAGATCGGCGGATTTCCTTTGGAGATGGTGGGTGAGTTTTTCCGTGCGCTCACCAACAATGCCAAGATGACTGTGCATCTCATCGCAATGGAAGGCACCATCTCGCACCACTTGTGCGAAGCGACGTTTAAAGGGTTCGCGCGAGCCTTCGCTTTTGCGAAAGCGCGTACCGGAGAGTCGTCGGTGCCCTCGACAAAAGGGGTTCTTGAATGAATACCTACGCCCCGGGCGAGAGCATGGAACAATTGCAACGCCGGTACGGTCAGGGTGCGATCGTCAAACTCAATGCGAATGAAAATCCACTCGGAACTTCACCGAAGGCGCGCATGGCATTGCGCGCGCTTGAGGACCTCAACTTGTATGGCGACGATACCTATGCGGTGGTGCGCGAGAGGCTGGGCGAGCGTCTGGGGGTACCCGCGCAGCAGATCGTGCTCGGGCATGGAAGCAACGAACTCATCGCGCTTGCTGCTAGCGTCTTTTTAAAGGCAGGCGATCGTGCCGTTATGGGCATTCCGTCGTTTTCGCTTTTTCGCGTCGGCGCGCGGGCACAGCAAGCTGAGGCGGTTGAGGTGCCGCTGCGCGATGGAGTCCACGACATTGATGCGATGCTCGCAGCAGTCGACAAAGACACGAAGATGATCTTCATTTGCGATCCGAATAATCCAACCGGTACCGCACTTCAGGCCGCCCCGTGGGAAGCACTGCTCGCGGGCCTGCCTTCGAGCGTCGCGCTGGTTGTAGATCAGGCGTATTTTGAATACATGGATCGCCCGCACATCGATGCGCGAAAAGTGATCGAGCAGCACCCAAGGACGCTGATACTCCGCACAGCTTCAAAGATTTACGGATTAGCCTCACTGCGCTTCGGCTACGGCTTTGGCGACAGCAAAACAATTGCGGATATGAATGCACGCCGCGTACCCTATAACGTTTCCAAAGCCGCGGTCGTGGCCGCACTCGCGGCCCTGGATGACGAGGACTTTGTGCAGTCTAGTCTCGCGACAAACGCGAGCGGAAAAATTTTTCTTTCCACGGAGTTACAAGGTTTAGGGCTCGATGTTCTTCCCTCCGAGACGAACTTCTTGAGCGTTGGAGTACCCGTGGAGGCAACTCGCGCGTGCGAGGAATTGCTGCAGCGCGGCATAGCCGTCCGCTCCGGAGATGGGCTCTCGATGCCGGGCCGTCTTCGGATTACGATCGGAACCCAAGCGCAAAACCGGGCGCTCCTTGCGGCGCTCGCGCAACTGCTCCAAGGATGGCGCTCGTAGTGCCGACGCGGCGCATCGTTCCTTGTTTGGATCTCAAAGACGGGCGGGTTGTAAAGGGCGTGCGCTTTGCGAATTTGCGCGATGCCGGCGATCCGGTTGAGCTGGCGAAACAGTACGAAGCTCAAGGGGCCGATGAGTTAATCTTCCTGGATATTGCCGCAACCCTGGAGGCGCGAAAAGCAACGCTCGAGGCAGTGGAGCATGTGGCCGCCGAACTCACGATCCCGTTTACGGTCGGCGGTGGTGTGGACTGCGTTGAGGACATTCGGTTGTTGCTGCAAGCCGGTTGCGATAAAGTCTCACTCAATAGCGCGGCCGTGCACGACCCGAGCGTACTGCGTGACGCGGCGGCGTTTTTTGGCAGCCAGTGCATCGTCGTCGCCATCGATGCGCGGCGCGTACCGGGCGAAGGATTTGAAGTTATGACGGGTGGCGGCACCATTGCAACGGGACTCGATGCAGTACAGTGGGCGCGGACCGCCGTAGAGAGCGGAGCCGGCGAACTTCTCGTAACGAGCATCGACCGCGACGGAACGAAGAGCGGATTCGATCTGCCGCTGCTGCGCGAGATTCGCCAGGCCGTCAACGTCCCGATCATCGCCTCCGGAGGCGCCGGTTCAGCCGCGGATTTCGCGCAGGTTTTCATGGAGTGCGATGTCGATGCGGCGCTGGCAGCCTCACTTTTTCACTACGGCGAACTCTCGATCGGCGATTTGAAAGCGTCCTTGAGCGATCGCGGAATTGATGTAAGGCCTCTCGGGTCTATCATCGTGGAGAGGACGTGACCATGGAGCTTGCCGATCTGCGCTGGGACGAGCATGGGTTATTGCCGGTCGTCATTCAAGACGCCACAAGCGGAGCCGTCTTGACGCTCGCGCATGCAAACTGCACGGCCCTGGAAGAAACCTTGCGCACGAAGCAGACCGTTCTCTTTAGCCGGTCCAGAAATGCGCTCTGGCGCAAAGGCGAGACCTCGGGCAATACGCAGGCGGTGCAATCGATTTCCTACGACTGCGACGCAGATGCACTTTTGTATAGCGTGATTCCGCAAGGTCCCGCGTGTCATACAGGGGAGCCGACCTGCTTTCATAACACGTTGTACGGAACATCGGCCCAACCAAACGATTTCTCGCAGGCGATGCTTCTGCTCCAAGACGTTCTGCGCGCACGCAAAACGCACGCTCCGGCAGACTCCTACGTTGCAAAACTCCTGCGTGGCGGTCCTGATGCCGTCTGCAAGAAAATCGGCGAGGAAGCCGCAGAAGTAATCATCGCAGCGAAGAATAGCGACCCCGCGGAGCAAATTTGGGAAGCGGCGGACCTGCTTTTTCATCTACTTGTGCTCCTAACGCTTCAAGACATACCGCTCGAGCGCATCGGCACCGAGTTATTGGGCCGCCATGAAAGAAAGTCCTGACCGGATGGTCGTTCTGCGAACGCTCGATGTCAACGACTGGCAACGCTGGCGTCTTCTCCGCCTTCAGGCTCTTACTGAATCGCCCGAGGCGTTTAGCTCCACCCTTGCAGACTGGCAAGGTGAGGGCGACACGGAAGAACGGTGGCGGCAGCGTCTTAACGATGTGCCCTACAACGCGATAGCGGAGTTAAATGGGACTGACGTCGGCATGGTCAGCGCGACGGTCCCCGACCGACGCGGGGTGATCGAACTAATCTCAATGTGGGTCGCTCCTACGTCGCGCGGAACGGGCGCGGGCGATGCGCTGGTGCGCAGCGTTATTGCTTGGGCAGAACAGCAGCCCTCAGCAAAAGCCCTGCACCTCTGCGTCGTAAAAGAAAGTCATCGCGCGATCGGGCTTTACGAACGCCACGGATTTACGTACTTGGATGACGTCGTAGATACCGTACGTGGCGACGCCGAAAGCCGCATGTCGCTTTTGCTATGAGCCCAGATCCGCCAGAGGGCCGAAGGCCGTGGCATGCTCCCGCAATTTGCGATAGATCAGCGAGGCCGGAAACCCTAGTCGTTCCAGGGTGCGAGCGGCGGACGGATAGCTTAAGCCTGATTTCGTTCGGAAGAGTTTTATAATTGCCTCATCCGCGCGTTGTGGCTCGTCAGCGGAGGCTCGTTGAATGGCAAATGCGGCGACCTCACGATCGATTCCGCGTTTGACGAGTTCTCCCACAAGCCGAGAATTGCCGATCGCTTTGCGCTTTTGTTCGATAAACAACTCCGCGAAGAGCTTGTCATCTATATAGCCGTCACGTTTGCAGGAGGCAACGGCTTCTCGCACTTCTTCATCGGGAAAACCTTTGCGCTCGAGCCTGGCCCACAGCTGCGATTCCGTAAGGCGGCGCTGCGCTAAGCAGCGCAACGCGGAAAGGCGGGCCGCTTTTGAACTGCTGCGTCGTTGCTCCTCGTTTAAATGGGAAACCATTCCGCACTCCTCGCGCCTAGCAATAGTCCAAAATCGAACCCGCCATCTCCATTTCTACTCTTCGGTGGGAGGCGGGGTTGCGGTGCCGTTCTTGGAGACGATGGCCGGAACCGCGTCGCGCAGTTTGGCACTGATCTCGTCTGCCAGATGCACGTTCTCTTCAAGGAACGCCTTGGCGTTTTCGCGGCCTTGTCCGATGCGTGTCTCACCATAGGTGTACCACGAACCGCTCTTGCCGACGATGTTGCGTTCGAGCGCGACATCGAGAATCGAGCCCATCTTGGAAATTCCGCGGCCGTAGGTAATGTCGAATTCGGCTTGACGGAACGGGGGCGCCACTTTGTTTTTAACAACTTTAACGCGGGTGCGCGTTCCGACGACATCCGTACCGATCTTGATTTGTTCGAGTTTGCGAACGTCCAGACGAATCGAAGCATAGAACTTGAGGGCGCGGCCGCCCGAAGTTGTTTCCGGGTTGCCGAACATAACGCCGACTTTTTCGCGGAGCTGATTGATGAAGATCATGACCGTCTTGGAGCGCGATATGCAGGCGGTCAGTTTGCGCAGGGCCTGAGACATGAGGCGCGCTTGGAGGCCGACGTGCGCATCGCCCATATCCCCTTCGAGCTCGGCCTTAGTCACAAGCGCAGCAACGGAGTCGACAACAACCACGTCGACTGCGTTGCTGCGAACGAGCATCTCGGCGATATCAAGCGCCTGTTCACCCGTATCCGGTTGAGAAACCAACAGATTGTCCAGATCGACGCCGAGCGCCGCAGCGTATGTTGGGTCGAGCGCGTGCTCCACATCGATAAAGGCCGCCGTGCCGCCGGTCTTTTGCGCTTCTGCGATGGCATGCAACGCAAGGGTGGTTTTACCGCTGGATTCCGGACCGTAGATTTCGACAACGCGACCGCGCGGAAATCCCCCGACGCCGAGCGCCAAATCGAGCGCGATTGAACCGCTGGGTACAACTTCGTAGGCCATGCGTTCTTGGAAGTCGCCCATTTTCATAATCGAGCCCTTGCCGAATTGCCGCTCGATCTGCGCGAGTGCGTTGTTGAGTGCGACTTGCCGGTCGTCTTGCGCCATGCTCCTAAACTCCTATTTCTCTTAGTTCGTGTTGACAGTGGTGTAAGGTTATCCGGTCAGAATGCCAGCAGTCTGGCATTCTACGCCGCGCTGGGTTCAAAAAGTGCCTCAATGAATTCCGAGGGCTTAAAGGGGCGCAAATCATCGGCCGCCTCGCCCAGACCGATAAATTTGATGGGGATTTCGAGGGTGTCCACGATCGCGACCAGCACGCCCCCCTTGGCCGTGGAGTCTAATTTCGTCACCACGACGCCGGTGAGTTTCGTGGCTTCATTAAAGAGGCGCGCCTGCGAGATTGCGTTCTGACCCGTTGTCCCATCCACCACGAGCAGCGTCTCCGCCGGCGGTTCGCCCAGTTCACGCTCGATGATGCGGCGCATCTTCTTAAGTTCTTCCATTAAATTGGTCTTGGTTTGCAAACGGCCGGCTGTATCGATCAGAATGATATCGGCGCCTCGCGCCTTGCCGGTTTGCAGTCCGTCAAAGACCACCGATGCAGGATCCGCTCCCTCGCCCCCGCGCACGAAATCGGCGTTGCTACGATCTGCCCAAACCGCGAGTTGCTCTGCCGCGGCGGCACGAAACGTGTCTGCCGCAACGAGCAGAACTTTCTTGCGCTCGTTGCGATAGCGCTGCGCTAACTTTCCAATCGTTGTGGTTTTGCCGCTACCGTTGACGCCAACGACCAGAATGACCGCCGGTTTTTTGGCGACATCAACTTCGGCATCGGGAAGCGTGAGAAAACGTTCCACGTCCTTGCGAAATCGCGCGATTGCCTGATCGCTCGTGCGCCAGAGTTCTTGTTTGGCGACGGTGCGCAGCCCGCCGATGATTTTTTCGGTGGTGGGAACACCGAAATCGGCCAGGAGTAAAAGCTCCTCGAGTTCGTCCCAAAAGGCTGCGTCAACGGGTTTGCGGGCCCGGCCTAGCGATTCGACGGCCGAGAGCGTCTCTCTTGAGCGCCCGAATGCGGACCGGATCTTTGCCAGAAAGCTCACGGAGTATCCCTATTCCCTCGCGCCAATCGAACTCCTGTTCGATTACAAACCACGTCGCGTAGCGGTCACCTCTTCGTCGAGCCGAAAGACGTAGGCCAGCACCTCGGCCACCACGGCGTAGAGCTCGCGGGGCAAAACGTCGGTGATATCCAGCCGCGCGAGCGCCTCGACCAAGGCCGCATCCTGGTGCAGGGGCACGTCGTTTTCTTTTGCAATCCGCAGAATCTCTTCGGCCACGAGCCCGTGGCCGGTCGCGAGAATCTCCGGCGCCTCATCGCCGAGCGGATCGTACTTCAGTGCAGCCGCGGCGGGCCGCGGCCTCACTTTCTTTCGAAAATCGTAGTACGAATCGCGGTTCATGCGTGCAGGTCCAACGTAGAGGTTTTGACGGGCGCCGCGTCCTGCGTTTGCGCCGCTTGCGCAGACACCATGTCGGCCGCGGTTGAAGTCACGCTATACCGTAAGTGCTCCAAGCGGGCGCGCAAATCGCCGAGTGAGGAATTGAAATTCTCGACCGCTGAGGCCCGATCCGTTTTCACCGCAACTTTGACCGCGCGTCCCACAGTTTCTAAATCGATCGCTACGGTTCCGAGCGCATGCGTATCCAAGACGAATGCGATGTGGAAATTATCCGCGTCGAGCCGCTGCGATTTTTTGTTTGGCGCATCGCGCGACACGCGAATGTTTGAAGATTGGCCGCCATCGTAAAAAACGAGCGGGACGCTCATTGCAACGGTGCTTGGATCTTGCTGATTTGCGATGAGCGTGTTGAACTGCATGGCCGTGAGCGCGACCAGACTCTCGTTTACGGCCTGCGTAAGTTGGGGCGAACCGCTCGCCGGCGGGTTCGCAATCAACGAGAGAAGCGTCGACTTTAGGTCTTGCGAAATCGCCATTTGACGTTCTGCGGCCCGCGCTTGCGCAACGATGGGAACATGGGCGGGCGCAGGACTCGCGGCGTGCTCCCCGCTCAAGGGTGCTCCCGGTACGGCTTGATTGGGCGGGCCGAGGGCTTGCAGCAATTGCGACATTTTGCTTTCGGCGCCCCCTAAGACATTGCTAATAAATGCGCTAAGTTGCGCCGAAAGGGCCGGCGCATTTCGCGGCTCCAAATGCGCGATGAAGGTAGCTACGTTCTGCAGCGTTGCGACCCGCGCATCGCTTGAGCTCACCTGGGAGAGCACCTGTTCCAAATTCTGCAACGCGCTTTGCACTTGCGTGGCTGCATTCGTGACGACCCGGGCCGCGGCCAGCGTCATCTGAGTCGCGGGCACGTGCAGCGCGGCAAGGATCTTTACGGGCTCTTTCGATGCAACCGCTTGCGCAAGAACCGCAGCGCTGGTCGCAGTGCCTAGCGGCGCACGCTGCGCGGCAGCGGCTGCCACAGAAGTCCGCGACGGTACGCTCGATGGTTGTGGGGGCGTTGCTGGTTGCTCGACGCCGGGTGCGGTACTCCGTGTTATGACCGGGGGCGCGGCCGGCAAATTGGTTGGGCGTGAGTGCTGCGCCGGCGACGCTACCGGTGTTTGTGGCGCTTGTGTGGGGCGGTCTGCCGTTGCCGCGCGCGCCGCAGCAAGCCGTGATTCGATGTCGACCGGCTGTGCGGAAGTCGCCGCCGGCGGTATGGGCGCTCCCCGCGTCTGTGCTTGTTGTGCATGCTGTACTTGATGTGCTTGTTGTGGTTGCTGCGCTTGTTGTGGTTGCTGTGGTTGTTGCGCTTGTTGTGGTTCCTGTGGTTGTTGCGCTTGTTGCGGTTGTTGTGTGGCGGGCGCCGGCCGTACGGAAGCCGCAACAAATACCGATGCCGGCGGAGCAATCGGCGGACCGCTCGCAGGCGGAACTTCTACCGGAGCGGGGGTCTGCGGGGAAGGTGTTGGCGCAGGCGTTTGCGCCGCCGGCGCACCGGGATTGCCGGCGA
>JBHEMH010000001.1:76832-125630 GCA_046262675.1 Vulcanimicrobiaceae bacterium | reverse complement strand
CGTAGCGGCGGCTGAACTGCCTTGCGCCGACTGCGGCGGAAGTTCTGGAATAAATGTCGCAACCGGATTGTTCGGATCTTGCACGCCGAGATTGCGCACCAAAATCTGGTTGCCTTGGAATCCGGTCACTTGCAACAAGAGTACATCGCCGGGATGGACGTCGGCCGGCAACTGTGCAACCACGGTCTGCCCAAGAATTAAAATCAGATCTTGTCCGCGTTGCGGGGGCAAGATCGTGGCCTCAAGCACATCGCCGGCTGCAAGCTGCGCTTGCAGAACTTGCGCGACGGCGCCGAGATCGAGCGATGCATCAGGAACGCCGGATTGAATTGCTGCGGCTTGCGCGGCAAGAACGGCTAGTGGATCGACCGAGGACATGTCTCTACGCGGTTACGTCGATGAAATGAAGGCCTTCGCCCGCGAGGCCGAGCGGATGCTCCTCCGCGCCGTTGCCTTCCTGGCGCCGGTGCGTGTGCTGATCGGCGGACTGCTTGCCACCCGACTCATCTTCCCGCGTTTTCGCTTTGACTTTATTTCCGGTCGCGTGCGTGGTTTCTTCGATCGTCTCTTCGCGCTTACTAGCCTGCGCGGCGAAGCTGGCATTCTGGGCCGCCTGGGCGATGGCCGGCGCTTCTTCGGCATTGCGAAGCACGGTCGAGTTCGCCTGTGCCCCGACAAATGCTCCTTGAAGATCGACCGGCCTAATTGCCATCCTGGCCTACCCCGCTAACGCGCTCACAGCGGCACCTTGCTGAATCCGTGAATTCAGCCGAAGGGCTGAATCCGTGATTCAGCCGAAGGGCTGAATCCTACTACCCTGCTATTCCTATATCGGTCGCAGCAGGGCCTTTCCGGAGGTATTTCTGTTTGACGTTGGGGTCGCCCTCACGGTACCCAAGATCCGCACGCAGATTTCTCAATTTGGTCCGCAGATGGATGACGGCCTGTGCGTGGATCTGGGAAACCCGCGATTCGGAGACATTGAGGGCGCTCTTGATTTCTTTGAGGGTCAATCCGTCGAAATAATAGAGTGAGATCACCGTGCGTTCTTGCGGGGGCAACTCATCGACCGCTTTAATGAGCGAGGCTTTGATTTCGCGCGATTCGACGGCAATCGTTACGTCATTATCGCCGCCGTCTTTGAGCGTGTCGACGAGCGGAATCTCGTAGCCCTTTTCGTTCGGAAGAAATTCCTCGAGCGAAAGCACGGATGTGCCGCGCACGCGCTGCATCAAAACGTCGAGTTCTTTGACGGATAGGCCCATCGCTTCGGCGACTTCATCTTCGGTTGCGGCGCGGCCAAGCTTGATTTCGAGCGCTTGGTAAACCCGTTCGAGCTCACGTGCGCGTTGCCGAACGGCGCGCGGAACCCAGTCTAGGGCTCGTAAAGCATCAAGGATCGCGCCATTTATGCGGGTTATTGCGTAGGTTTCGAACTTGACGCCGCGCGCGTCGTCGTACTTTTCAATCGCGTCGATGAGGCCCAAAATGCCATCGTTAATAAGATCGTTGATCTCAACGTTCGGTGGCAAGTTGATCGAGATTCGCCCAGCAACATATTTGACAAGATGTAAATACTTGTGAACGATCTCTTCTCTTGTAAGCTCGAGCCCGCCGATGACGTAACGCTCAGAGCTCCCTGCTAACTTCATCCACGCTCCAAATGAGGCGCGCCGCCTCATCTTGCACAGGTTATTCACATCGCAGCGGTAGGCGCCCTACCGCGACCTTAAAGTTCCGTAAGAGATTCGGCCGTTTTTCGGTTAAGTCCGTGGGGCCGAGGCGTTGGTCAGCTCACAAAGGGCCGGTGGAATCCCATCCAAGGGCGCGACCCGGTCGACGAGACCGGCAATGGCCGCCGCCCGGGGCATCCCATAGACGACGCAGGTCGCCTCGTCCTGGCCGACGACATAGCCCCCGGCTGCTTTGAGTTTGCGCAGTCCAATAACCCCATCCTGACCCATTCCGGTTAGAATCACGCCGAGGGACGCGTTGCCGAAGACCTCCGCAACCGCCGCAGTCATGACGTCGACACTCGGGACATGGAGCGAATTGTTCTCATCCTGGCGCAGCACAATCTCAACTCCGGAACTGGTGCGATGCAAGCCGATTTGTTGGCCGGCGCGTGCGATAATAACCAGCCCTGCGCGCAAAACCATCCCATCTTGTGCTTCGTGCACATCCAGTGCGCTTTGCGCATTGAGACGGTCCGAAAGCGGACGCGTAAAGCCGAGCGGCATATGTTGCACGATGACGATCGGCGCCGGAAAATCGGCCGGCATTCGCGGCACGATATGAGAGAGCGCAACAGGCCCCCCGGTTGAAGTGCCGATCGCGACGCACTCAAACGGTACGTCGCGCGCGCCCTTTTGACGGGGGACGCCTTTGAGGTGCCGTCGGCGCTCAATGGCCGGCGGGGGCGCTCCCGGCTCGAGCGAGCGCCGTTCGAGGCGGCGTGCAAAGACTTTAACTTTATCGATCAGCTCGCGCGCCACGTTCCTGATGTCCACGTACGCAGAATCCGGCTTCGGTATAAAGTCAACTGCACCAAGATCGAGCGCACGGAAGGTCGTCTCCGCGCCTTCGCGCGTGAGCGCACTCACCATGATAATGGGAATCTTCTGATCCGCGCTGATATGCCGCACCGCTTCGAGCCCACCCATCCCGGGCATCTCGACATCCATGGTAATGACGTCGGGATTGAGTTCAACTGCCTTTTCGATCGCGTCTTCCCCGGAGCGGGCCGTGCCGCACACGACGATATCGGGATCACCCTCTAGCATCTTCGTGATTGCACGGCGCATGAACGCCGAATCGTCGACGACGAGTACGTTGATCGGCATCAGACCGGCGTCCTCAAACGGTAGTAGATCGCCTTAGGGGTGATCACGGGTTCGTAGAGCTGCGTCATCCGAATGATGGACTCGGCATGTCCTAAGAACAAAAACCCTCCCGGTTTAAGCGCTCGCGCGAAGGCTTCGACGACTTTCTTTTGCGTTGGTTTATCGAAATAAATTAGCACGTTACGGCAGAAAACGGCATCGACCGGCCCCATCGACGCAACCGCATTTTGATCGAGCAGATTTATGCGCGAGAACGTTACCATTCGTTTGACATCGGCCGAAATCATGAAGCCGTCTTGAAACGATTTGAAGTACTTCTGAATCATTTCCGGCTCGGTCGCCCGGAACGAAAGCTCACGGTAATATCCAACGGACGATTTCTCCAGCGCCCGCGGCGAAATGTCGGTCGCTTTTATTTGCAGTGCCGATGCGGGCACGCGCTTGTTCTCAAGCAGCGTCATTGCGAGGCTGAAGGGTTCCTCACCGCTCGAGCATGCGGAGGACCACACCTTGAGAATGCCCCCGCCGTTTCGGTAGTGTTCGTCGACGACTTCTTTTGCAAGGATATCGAGCTGGGCGCGTTCGCGAAAAAAGTAGGTCTCGTTATTGGAGAGCACAGATGCCAGTTCCGCAAATTCCGCTTCGCGTTCGGGATGCGTTAGCAGAAAGCGGTGATAGGCCGAGAACGTTTCGACGCTACGCTTAATCAGGCGCGTTTGCAGCCGGCTTTGCAACAAGAACTGTTTTGTATCGTCATAGTTGATTCCGAATTTTTCACGAATGAGATCGCGCAGCGCCTTAAATTCCTCCAGAGAGATCGGCGTTGTAGACACGCGCTATTGCCCGTAACGTATGCGCGGATTCGCCGCGGCATAGAGCAGATCGACAATGGTGTTCACCACGACAAAGACGGCGGCAAAGAGCAGCACGCATCCATTGATGAGCGGCATATCGCGGTTTGAAATTGCATCGAATGCGAGTCTGCCGACTCCCGGCCACGCGAAAATATGCTCGGTGAGCACCGCTCCGCCCAGTAGCAGGCCGGTCTGTAATCCGATGATCGTGAGGATCGGGACCAGCGCGTTGCGCAGGGCGTGGTGGGTCACCACGGCCCATTCGCTTAAACCCTTTGCACGCGCCGTTCGAATATAATCGCTTCGCATCACATCGAGCATCCCGCTTCGCGTGATCTTGGCAATAATCGCAAGCGGAATGGTTCCAAGGGTAAGTGCCGGCAGCACCAGGTGCCATAGTCCATCGAGAGCCGCGCGAACGTTCCCTTGCAAGAGCGCATCCAGAATCACGAGATGCGTGACCGGGCGCACCGAATACATAAGCGAAATACGGCCGGAGATCGGAAAAAGATTTATCCCGTAGTGGCTTGGGACGACGCTGAGCAAATACACAAGCATCCACCCAAGCCAAAAGACGGGAATCGACACGCCAAGCAAGGCGAGACTCATGGTAGCGGCATCGATCAGCGTGCGCGAGCGCATCGCAGCGATAATGCCTAGCGGAATGCCGAAGGCGATCGCCACGACCATCGCGCCCAGTGCAAGTTCCATCGTGGCCGGAAAATAGCTCGCTAGTTTCTGCGCGACAGGCTCTTGATCCACAAGAGAGCGCCCGAGATCCCCACGAGCAGCATGCATTATATAAATTCCGAGTTGCTCGTACCAGGGTTTATCGAGGCCCATCGAGGCCCGCAGTGCCGCCACCTGTTCTGCAGTCGCATGTTCGCCGAGACGCACGGTGACCGGGTCGCCCGGAATCAACTTCAGAAAAAAGAAACTCACCACCGTTATCGCGATGAGCACGGCAACCAGCCGCACGACCCGCATTGTCAAGAAGCGAATCATTTAAAAGGCGCTCCGCTCTAAGCTGCGCCGGGTTTGGTTTAGCAAACCCACCCCCGATCCCATGGGATCGGGCCCCCAAACCATAGGACGCCTCACCATTTGATAGAGGCACCATTCCCCTTGGGCGTCCTTAATTCTCATATAGGTAGTGCGTTCTTGGCAAATTTGAGCGCTTGGCCGTACAAATAGAAACGATCCGTCATCGATAAATAACTGTCTTCGCGCTGCAAGATTTCTGCAAACCGCGGCGTAGTCGCGAGCTGTTCGAACAGCACGCTGAAACGGCGGGGCTTGCGTTCCAAAAAACGCATGAGCGTATTGCGGTGTTTGAGACGTGCGTAAAACCTTCCCTTTACCGCTGCGTCATATCTCTGTGCGGCGCGGGCCGGCGCATTCCGGTGCGTCGCGACAGCCTCCGCGGCGAGGCGCCCGCTCATCGCAGCCTCGAAAATGCCTTCGCCATTGGTTGCGTCGACAAGGCCTGCGGCGGTGCCACCCACCATCAGGCTCCCGGAGCTGATCGAGGGTCTCGGCCGGCCTCCGTACAGCAGATGCCCTTCTTCTTTAATACGCGATTGTACACCGGGATAAAGCCGGGCTGCCACGCGCGCTTGGAAACGCTCGAGTTCCGCGCGCAACGCTTTGCCCGGCATTTTTCCCATCACCCCGAGTCCCACCGTAAGGTGGTCCCGCTTGGGAAACATCCACGCCACGATCTGCCGGCCATTTGCCGCCCGGAAATAATGCAGTTCAAGTGTTGAATAGGCGACCGGCTCTGCCGGTCGCTCGAGATAGACCCGGTACTGGTAGCAGGTGAGCAGACCGTCTTCCCATTTCGGAAAAGCAAACTGCTCGTCACGCTCGAGTCTCGCCGTTGCGCCGGTCGCAAAAAAGACGTTACGCGCACGTATTTTTTTGCGAATGCCGCTTTGCTGATCGGCGTACTCAACCGTCGTGCGGTCCCGCTCTACGCGGTGCGCGCGATAAAGTGCCTGCGTGCGCACGTGCGCGCCGGCTTGCTGTGCGAACTGCGCCATCGTGCCGTCGAGTTCTTCGCGCGTTGTCGTATGGGCCGGACCGACCGGAAATGCGTGACAGTCGCCTTCTTCATCAAACAAGGCCATGCGTGGCGTGTTGAAATGGATCAACTCGGTCGGCAGGTCAAAGGTTGTGCAGTATCCTGGCCGCAGGCCCGCGGCGCACACACGCTTGACGCCCACGATCGCGTCCTTCTCGAGTACGACCGTTTCGATGCCAAAGCGTGCGGCTTCCCGTGCGGCTTGAGCCCCGGCGGGGCCGCACCCGATGATTAAAAACTCGAGATCTTCCATCCGTGCGCCTCTTCGCTCCGCACGGGCGCGTCCCTTAGAGAAGAAGGCCGGCTACTGGCGGCCTTCTTCTTTATCAATGTCGTCGATATGCGAATCGTGCGTGACGCGGTGATTCATATCTGCGACCATCGCGGGATCCGGACGGAGGCGCTCGTGGATCCAGGTCGCAACATCCTGGTCGGTCGGCGAGGTACGGACCGCTTCGAGGAAGTCATCTTCCGTGGTCCCGATCGTGTCGAAGAGCATCTGGTTGACGGGGCAGGCGCAATAGATGTACTCCCCAAGCGTACCTGCGAGGTGTGCCCGGGCCTTGTCGATCGCGCGGGGTGCGAGCATCATGCCGTCGAGCTGCTCGAAGGGGCTACGGGGGGCTTGCCTGGTCAGATCAGGGGCAGTTGCTGTTGTCATGAGGCCCTTGTACCCGCGAATTCCAAGAGGACTCGCTCGCTTTGGGGCCCAACTTTGCCCGGTCACCCGCCCGCTAGAGCGGGTCTCTTTTATGCTGTTCACTGAAGGAAACGAATGATTTCATCGACTGGGATTGCCCCGCAAACGGCCATCGACGCAGGCCTGATTGCCGGCTTCCTCGCCATCATTTATGGGCTGTACCTTATTAGTTGGATTCTGCGCCAATCCGACGGCAACGCCCGGATGCAAGAAATTGCTCGCGCCATTCAAGAAGGCGCTATGGCGTTCTTGACCCGCCAGTATACGACTGTCGCCATTGTTGCTGCCGTTCTCGCCGTCATCATCGGCGTCGCGCCACAACCGCTCGGGTGGGAAGCCGCGGTCGGATTTTTGATCGGCGCGATCCTTTCGGGTGCGGCCGGCTTTATCGGGATGGTCATCTCGGTACGCGCCAATGTTCGCACGGCAGAAGCAGCGCGCGGCGGCCTCGCGCCGGCGCTTAACGTCGCGTTTCGGGGCGGTGCGATTACGGGATTACTCGTCGTCGGCCTCGGACTGCTCGCAGTCAGCGGCTACTACATGCTTCTTCTCAATATCAACGCAGGCGATGAAGGCAAATCGCTCGGCGCAATGGTCGGCCTTGCCTTCGGCTGTTCGTTGATTTCAGTATTCGCGCGTCTCGGCGGTGGTATCTACACCAAGGCCGCAGACGTCGGCGCAGACTTGGTCGGAAAAGTTGAAGCCGGCATTCCCGAAGACGATCCGCGTAATCCGGCGGTTATTGCCGATAACGTCGGCGATAACGTCGGCGATTGTGCCGGCATGGCCGCCGATTTGTTCGAAACGTACGTCGTAACGACCGTTGCGGCCATGTTGCTCGGACATTTGGTGCTTTCTAAAGTCTTCGGTGCGGTAACGTTCCCGATCGTGCTCGGCGCGGTCTCAATCGTCGCATCCATAATCGGTACGTTCTTCGTGCGTATGGGCAACGATGCGCGCGGCTCGATCATGGGCGCGCTCTATCGCGGACTTATCGTAGCAGCCATTATTTCGGCCGTGTTCTTCTTCTTTGTTACCAAGATGCAGTTTGGCGACGGAATCGACGTCGGCATCAACGGCGCGATCCAGCACGCTTCTTCATTGGGCGTCTTCATCTGTTCGCTCATCGGCCTGCTCATCACGGGACTCATCACCTACATCACCGAGTACTACACCGGCACGCAGTTCTCGCCGGTCAAGCGTATCGCAGCGGCATCGGTAACCGGCCACGCAACCAACATGATCGCGGGTCTTGCCGTCTCAATGCAATCGACGGCACTTCCGGCAATCGTGATCGTGATCGGTATCCTCGTGTCGTATTCGCTTGTCGGTCTGTACGGCGTTGCGATTGCGGTTATGTCGATGCTCTCGATGGCCGGGATTATCGTCGCAATCGACTCGTTCGGTCCGATCACGGATAACGCGGGCGGCATTGCAGAAATGGCGGAACTCCCCGAGGCCGTGCGCGGCGTCACCGATCCACTGGATGCAGTCGGTAACACCACCAAGGCCGTCACCAAAGGCTACGCAATCGGTTCTGCGGCGCTCGCAGCGGTCGTGCTGTTCGCGTCGTTCTTGCAAGAACTCAGCAACAAGTGCCATGCAACGGCGGGCGCAAATTGCGCAACCAATCCCGTCACCTTCGGCATTGGCGATCCGTACGTGCTGTGCGGCTTGCTCATCGGCGGCTTGCTGCCCTACCTCTTCTCCTCGCTTTCGATGGAAGCGGTCGGCCGCGCCGCAGGTTCGGTCGTCGAAGAAGTTCGCCGTCAATTCCGCGAGATTCCCGGCATTATGGAAGGCACTGCAAAACCGAACTATGCAACCACCGTCGACATCGTTACGCGCGCGGCGCTCAAAGAGATGGTCGTTCCGGCGCTGATCCCGGTCGGCGTCCCAGTGGTGGTCGTTTTGCTTTCCGTCTTCGGGGCGCTCAAAGGAAACTCGGGCGCCCAGATGATGGGCGGCATTTTGGTCGGCTCCATCGTGACGGGTCTCTTCGTCGCCATCTCGATGACGAGCGGCGGCGGCGCGTGGGATAACGCGAAGAAATACATCGAAGATGGACACTACGGCGGCAAGGGCTCAGTTGCTCACGCGGCCGCCGTCACGGGTGACACCGTCGGTGATCCGTACAAAGATACGGCGGGTCCGGCCATCAATCCGATGATCAAGGTGCTCAATATTGTGGCACTCTTGCTCGTCGGCTTCCTCGTCCATTAGGCTCGGCATACAGCGGCAAAGGACGCAGTCTTAAGGGCTGCGTCCTTTTTTGCGCGTTTTTACGTTCTTCTTTTAGGGCAAGATAGCAATGCCCGAAGGAGTACCCCAGCCCATGAAACGTTTCTTCAGCTTCGCAATGGCGGCCGTCTTTGGCCTCTCGCTCGTTGCACCGGCGCTTGCGGACGATCAAGAGCAGCAGATCGGCCAACAAGTCTACCAGCAGTTGCAACAAAAAGGTGAAATCATAACGAATTCGCCGTACTATAAAATTCTCAATCCCATTGCGGCGCGCATTGCGGCGGTTACCAATCCGCAGTACGATGCGCCCTTTCACTTCATTCTGGTGCATGAGAGCGCGCCAAACGCGTTCGCGGTCCCTGGCGGAAACGTATACGTGACCGATTCGATGATGACGTTTGCGAAGAACAAGGAAGAATTGGCCGGGGTGCTGTGCCACGAAACCGCGCACACGATTCATCACGACGTCATGAACCTGAATGCAAAACAACAAAGGGTCGATTTGGGCGCCGGCATTCTTTCCGCCATCCTTGGTGGTGGCCAAATCACCAACATGATCTTGGGTACCGGGGTTCAACTCGTTGGGGCGCGCTTCTCGCGCACCGTCGAAGGGCAGGCCGATCAGAAAGGTGCCACGACGTGCGCACAAGCGGGGATCAACCCATGGGGAATGGTGTGGCTCTTCAAGCAATTCGAGGCAGCGCCCACCAGTAAACCCCCCGAAGCCCTCTCGGACCATCCGACGGACGAGCATCGCGTCTCGGATCTCGAAAACGAATTCGCTCGGGATCCCTCGCTTTTTGGCAAGTACTCGGATAACGTCGCGACGGCGACGCCGATGGATGCGCCGGGCTTCCGCTCCGATGTTCGCACGCAGGCGTACCGGAAAGCGGCGCGACAAACCTTAAGCAACGTGCGTCACCGCAAGACGGCTAAAAAGAGTTCGAGCCATTATTGCTGTGGGGGATAAGGCAAGCGTCCAAGTAGGATTGATGGACAGGGACGGTAGATACACTCTACCGTCCCTTCTTCTTATAAGGACTCTTGATGCGTTTCTGGCCTTCATTCTTCTTACGCGCCGGCGCTCTCGTCGCGGCTTTCGTCTTCTGGGCTCTCTCCAGCCAAAATGTTCGCGCAGCCGTAGGGCTCTCCAGCGGGATCAACCTCGCGAACCTAGACCGCACGTGCAAACCGTGCAACGATTTCTATCAGTTCGCAGCCGGGGGATGGATCAAGAGACACGCGATTCCCGCGGCCTATCCCGCTTTCGGAAATTTCAATGTGCTCTCGGATAGCAACACGGATATTTTACACACGATCCTTGAGAAGGCGGCCGCGGCGCATAACACACCGGGCAGCAATGCACAGAAGATCGGCGACTATTATGCGAGCTGCATGAACGTTGCAGGCGTTGACGCCGCGGGGTTGACTCCATTACAGCCGCTACTCGCACGCATCTCGACGATTACGGACCTCAAAATACTCCCGGCGGTTCTGGCGGATTTGCATGACGCAGGGGTCTCGGCGTTCTTCGGTTTTGGATCGGAATCCGATTTCAAGAATAGCCGGATGAACATCGCGAGCATCGGCAGCGGCGGACTGGGCATGCCCGACCGCGACTACTACCTTAAGGACGACGCGCGCAGCAAATCGCTGCGAGACGCCTATGTTTCCCATGTCACGAATATGTTCAAACTCGCGGGTGACTCGGCAACGCAAGCCGCAGCGCAAGCCCAAACCGTCATGACGATCGAGACGGCGATGGCGCGGAACACAATGACGCGCGTGGAGCGTCGTGATCCGGCGAAGATCTATCATAAGATGTCCCTCGCGGACGCTAAAGCCTTGGCCCCCAACTTCGACTGGACTGCCTACTTTAAAGCCGCCGGAGCGCCCGCGTTCGATACCATCAACATCGCGTCTCCGGATTACATCAAAGCGGTGGTCGGTACGCAACTTGCCGGCATGAGTGCCGCCGATTTGCAAACATATCTGCGTTGGCACGTCTTGCATGCCTATGCTCCGTTGCTCTCGACCCCCTTTGTCGACGAGAATTTCAGCTTTTACGGCAAGACACTCAGCGGCACAACGGCGCAGTTACCGCGGTGGAAGCGCTGCGTGAGTGCCACAAATCGCGCGCTGGGTGAAGATCTCGGTCGTTTCTACGTCGGGCAAACCTTTTCACCGGCGGCCAAAGCGCGTGCCCTCACGATGGTGAAAAACATCAAAGCCGCCCTACGCGCCGACTTCTCGACGCTCGCGTGGATGACCCCGGCAACACGTGCGCGGGCAGTCGCAAAACTCGATGCTTTCGATCTAAAGATCGGGTATCCGGATAAATGGCGCGACTACGGAAACCTTTCGGTTGTCCCAACCTCGTACGTGCAGAATTACGTGGCGTCCAGTCGCTTCGAGACCGCCTTCGATCTTGCCAAGATCGGAAACCCGGTCGATCGCACCGAATGGGGAATGAGTACGCCGACCGTCAACGCGTATTACAATCCTACGGTCAATGAAATTGTCTTTCCGGCCGGAATTTTGCAGCCGCCGTTTTTCAATCCGAACGCAGACGACGCCATCAACTACGGCGCAATAGGCGCAGTCGTGGGTCACGAATCCACACACGGTTTCGATGACGAGGGCCGCAAGTTCGATCTCAACGGCAATCTCACGGATTGGTGGACGCCGGCTGACGCAACGGCATTCGATGCGAAGGCGCAATGCATTGTCAATCAATGGGATGCGCTTTCACCGCTGCCCGGCTTGCATGAAAATGGAAAGCTGGTTCAAGGGGAAGAGATTGCCGATCTCGGCGGATTGACGATCGCCTACAAGGCCTTCCAGAAAGCACAAGCTGGTAAGCCGCGCCGCGTGATCGACGGCTTTACGCCCGAGCAACGCTTTTTCATGGGCTGGGCTCAAGTCTGGACAAGCAACCAGCGTGAAGACTACACCCGTCTGCTCGTGAATACGGACGTGCACGGCTACGACAAGTTCCGAGTCAACGCAACGTTGATGAATATGCCTGAATTCGCCAAGGCCTGGTTCTGCAAGCTTGGCGATAAGATGGTTCGTCCGGCGGCCAATCGCTGCCAAATCTGGTAAAGCGCGCATTTTGGGGGTACACCAGACTATGGCAATTGAGAAATCCGGCGGCGTATCGAGGCTGCAGCCCATCAATAGCGGCGGTACGGCCGGCGCAAGCGGCGGCATTGACTCGGTGAATCGCGCGGGTGAGCGTCAAGTCGACGCCATTTTCTCGGCCGTCGGGGCCGATACGAGCAACACGGTTTTCGTCGGCACCCCGGGACGCAACCGTAACGATTTGCGCGCGCTCGGGATCGGCCGCAACGTCGACGTTTACGTCTAGGATTCCACAACCTTCGCTTCGGTAAGGTGCAGCTCTTTAAATTTCCGGAAGAGCACGTAACGTACCGTTACAACTGAGGCGACGGCGAAGGCAAGAAAGCCGTCCGAAACCACGATCAATCCAGGGCCTGCATTCGGGAGAATCGCCCTCAATCCGTATTTGAGGGCGAATGCCGCAAGCCAAATAAGCATAACAGCGATCGAGGGTTCTACAATAAGAATGCCCTTTTCTTCCGAGAGCCGGACCTTGCTTGCGTGGCCTCGCGCAAGCCCAAGCGGAATTCCCAAAACGATCCCGATCGCCACCGCAGCGATCAATTCCCAAACGGGCGGTGTGTCCACCCCGTTCGCATACTGGGCGTACGTCGCGCCGAAGATCACGAACGCAGAAAGCAAAACCAATATTCCCGGCAGAATCCACAGCCGCGACATATTCAGCTTCTGCGGACGCATGTTTCTGAACACGATAAATGCCGCCATAACAATGACGATCAGCACGGTTGAGACAGGTGATCCACCCTGTTGCAATTGACCCTCCGGCGAAGAAAAAGAGCGAGGCCGCATGGGCCACGCTCTTTCTTTCGTCTGATACGGCCGAACATCCGGTACGGCCGAACGATCTGGCGAGGACAGAGATCTCTTACTTAACTTCGACCTTGGCGCCGACTTCTTCGAGCTTCTTCTTGATCGACTCGGCTTCGTCTTTGGCAATGCCCGTCTTGATCGCCTTGGGAGCGCTTTCAACGAACGTCTTGGCTTCGGTTAAGCCGAGGCTGGTAATTTCACGAACGGCCTTGATGACTTTGATCTTCTCAGCGCCGACTTCGGTGAGCACTGCGTCGAATTCGGTCTTCTCGGCGGCGGGAGCGGCGGCTGCGGCACCACCGCCGGCGGCCATCATGGCAACCGGAGCGGCGGCGGAAACGCCGTACTTCTCTTCGAGTTGCTTAACGAGGTCCGCGAGTTCGAGAACGGTGATTTTATCGATTGACTCGATGATTTCTGCAACTGACATTTCTTAATTCAAACCTTTCGTATTAGGCAGCTGGTCCGGCGGCTTCTTTTTGCTCGCGGATCGCATTGAGTGCGCGGACGAGTCCGCTCTGATTGCCCGAGAGCACGGTCACGAGACCACGCAGCGGGCTTGCAAGCGAACCGATCATCTTGGCGATCAATTCGTCCTTCGGCGGCAACGCCGCGAGGGCGTTTACCTGTGCGGCATCAACGACGACGCCGTCGATGTAAGCCGCTTTGATTTCGAGCGCTTTATTTTCATTAGAAAATGTTTTGAGCGCTTTAGCCGGCGCAACGGGATCTTTGCCGGCGAAGACTACGCCGGTCGGCCCGGCGAGAAACTGTTCCAACTTCTTAGCAAGCTCGTCGCCTGCGGCAATCGAGAACAGCGTGTTTTTTACGACCGAATACGAGCTGCCGTCTTTGCGAAGTTCGCCACGGAGTTTCGTAATGTCGGCGACGGAGAGGCCGGCATAATTGGTGAAGAACAGACTTTCCGAGTCGGAAAGCTGCTTTTTAAGTTCACCGATCGCCGCTTCTTTTTTTGCGGTTGGCATACGCGCTTTATCTTTCTTGGGTGGGGCGGGTCCCCGGATATTAAAAAAGCGCTCCATCCGTCCGGAGGGCGCCACGTAGAACCGTCGTCAACTAAAACGAAAGGCGAAACGTTTGCGGTACCTCGGTAGGTGGGATCACTCCCATTAAATTTCTGCCTACGGTCTTCGGAGCCGTCGGCAATCATACCAAAAGCGCCGTCCGCACGCAACCTCTGCAGGGACCTGCTTCAAAAGTCGCATAGGGGAGCACGGACACCCCTTATCTGGCAGGCCGTTCGAGCGGGATACGCCTGGGAAAGTGATCTGCTGTGAGCGATATCTTTGCCTTAATCGCAGCGCGGGATGAAACCGGCGTGCGCGAAATTCTCGAGAAGAACCCGGTCTGCGCACACGTTGCCAACGGCGACGGAATTTCGGCCCTGATGTGGGCCCTCTATCATCACCAGCCACAGTTGGCGGAGTTAATCCGGGCGCAAGGCGTTGAGCTCACCGTGTGGGAAGCCGCCGCCATCGGCGATGGACGTACGCTCTCACGCATCATCAAAGTTGATCCCCACAAAGTAAACGAGGCAGGACCCGACGGTTTTTTCCCAGTCCACCTCGCGGCATTCTTCAAACATCCGGCGTGTGTCGAACTGCTGCTGGAGAATGGCGCAGATCCAAACGTCGTTGCGCGCAATCATTCGCGCGTACGACCATTACATAGCGCGGTCGCTGGACGCGATCTAGCATGCGTCCAACATCTTCTCGCGGCGCAAGCCGAGCCGAACGTGCAACAAGCGGGCGGTTTCACACCATTGCATAGCGCTGCTGAACATGGCGACACGGAAATCTACGATGCGCTCATCGCTGCGGGAGCGCCGCGCGCGTCCTAGGTGCAAAACGCCTTGATGCCGGGGACCGTGAATTTTCTGTAGAGTCTCTATAAGGGTGGTTTTGGTAGTCAAGGACTTAGTCGATCCCAAATGCACCTTTGCTGCATTTTTTTGCTGCAATATCATGAGGAGCTTGAATGAAACTTCGTATCCCACAACTCGTGGGATTGCTCGGCCTCGCTGCTCTGGCAGCCTGTTCGGGTCAATCCAATTCGGCGCTACCCTCGAGCGCCTCCCAGGGTCCCACCACCCAAAATTACATCGCATCCTGTGATGCGGCCCCTGCCGGTTCGGCACGTTGTTTTGCCCTCGTACGCACCGATGTCGGCGGCGGCATCCCTGGGACGGGAATGCATCAAACGCTTTCGTCTTCACCCTCGGGATACAACCCCGCGGACATTCAGTCGGCTTATAAACTTCCCTCAAGCACGGCCGGCGCCGGCCAAACGATCGCAATCGTAGATGCCTACGACCTACCAACTGCCGAGAACGACCTTGGCGTCTATCGTTCGCAGTTCGGTTTGCGGGCTTGCACGACCGCCAATGGCTGTTTCAAGAAAGTCGGCCAAACCGGGGGGGCGGTTCCCAAAGCCAACGGAAGCTGGGGGCAAGAGATCGCTCTCGACCTCGATATGGTCTCCGCAACCTGCCCGAATTGCAACATTCTTCTGGTTGAAGCCAACAGTGCGACAAATTCCAATCTGGCAACCGCAGTCAACGAAGCCGTTACGCTAGGCGCGAACGTCGTGAGCAACAGCTACGGCGGATCGGAGCAAGGTGCAACAAACAGTGCCTACAATCACCCGGGCCATGTCATAACCGCAAGCGCCGGCGACAGCGGCACCGGCCCCTCGCAGCCCTGTTCCTATGCTACGGTCGTCTGCGTCGGCGGAACGAATCTGCAGCGTAATAGCTCCAGCCGCGGTTGGGGTGAGACCGTGTGGAGCGGAAGCGGGAGCGGCTGCTCAGCCAAGGTGCCAAAACCGTCGTGGCAAACCGATGCCGGGTGCGCGATGCGTTCTGAAGCCGACGTGTCCGCAGTTGCCGATCCCAACACCGGCGTTTCAGTCTATGACAGCACCGCTTACCGCGGACAATCCGGATGGATGGTCTTCGGCGGAACGAGCGTCTCCTCGCCGCTGACGGCCGGCGTCTATGGACTTGCCGGGAACGCATCAAGCCAAAACTACGCCGCCAACATTTGGAGCGGCGCGGGTGCCAATCTCAACGACGTCACGAGCGGCAGCAACGGCAGTTGCTCCATCTCCTACATCTGCAATGCACGCGTTGGCTACGACGGCCCAACCGGCTGGGGAACTCCGAACACCGCCGCCGCTTTCTAGAAAACGACCCAAGTAGCGTAAAGAGGGCGTGCTGTGGCGGGCCCTCTTTGCTTTTGTTCGCAAGAGAACGCTCGTAACAACCCTGCCCTTAGATGCAATTGGCACTTACTGCCAGGTTTACGCTCGCTTAATATATTACTAGCCGAGACTTTTGTCCGGTTTTACTTCGTGCTGCACCTTCGGAGGTAGTATCCTTGACGCGTTTCTCTAAGCTCACTGCAGCAGCAGTGTTCGCTTCCCTGTTAGCCGCTTGTAGCGGCGGCCTGAACCAATCAAACCTGCCCGGCGGCGCGCCGGCCGCACCGTCCAATACCATGATCTCACCGCAGGGCGAAGTCGCTCACATCATGCTGACTGCGGACCCGATTAGCGGAGGCGTTGGCAGAACGATCATGAGCTGCCACCACAATTGCAGCAGCAATCTGACGCTGCATGGCGGGCCGGTCTCTACGACCCCGACGGTCTACGTGATCCTCTATGGCTCCGCATGGGGCAGCAGCACCGGAGGCGGAACGGGCGATCCCCACGGTGCTGCAAAGTATATGCAGAGCTTCTACAGCCACATGGGTGGAACGTCGTGGCATAACACTGACACACAGTACTACGGCGCAAACGGCGTTCACATTCCCAATACAACAACCCTGGCGGCTACCTATTACGACACCACCAACCCCCCGTCGAGTCCCACCCAGTCCCAGCTTGCGGCAGAAGCCTCGAAGTATGCCGCAGTTACGGGACATTACGGTCCGAACTACAGCTATGTCGTGATGCTACCCTCTGGCGTTTCCCCGTCGGGTTTCAAAACGCAGTACTGCGCCTGGCATAGCAGCACCAGCGCCAGCGGCGGCGTAGTTTCCTATACCAATCTGCCGTACCAGTCCGACGCAGGCACGTCGTGCGGCGTTGGATCGGTAACCTCACCTGGCTATCTTGACGGATTTAGTATCGTCGGCGGCCACGAGCAACTCGAAACGGAAACCGATCCGCAACCGAATTCTGGCTGGCTTGATGCAAATGGTCAAGAGAACGGCGACAAGTGCGCGTGGACCAATCTGCAAAACACCAATCTAAACGGCATCTCCTTCCCGACCCAGCCGGACTGGAGCAACGCGATTTCCGGCTGCACGCAGTCAACCTGAGTCTTCCTTGCTAGAGAAAGAACCCACCGCTTGGTGGGTTCTTTTTTTTTGGTTCAGCTACGCGCGAATGGGAACGATGTATTTGAAAAGTTATTCCGGAGGTTCCGCATGCGCAATTTCATTCGGCTCGGCGGTCTGGTCCTCGCACTCGGCATGCTCGCAGCCTGCGGCGGCGGAGGCGACAACGGCAACGGCTTCATGCCACGCACACCGATTCCGGGCCCGTCGTCAACCGGACCCTAAAATACAAAAAGAAAGCCGGTTATACCGGCTCTCTTTTTAATGACACGGTTGTTACGCGTGCGTCTTGACTTTGGTAGGATCGACTTTGATGCCTGGGCCCATCGTGCTCGTGAGGGTAATGCTCTTAAGGTAAGTGCCTTTTGATGCCGAGGGCTTTGCGCGCATGATCGCATCGAGCAACACGTTGACATTTTCTGAAAGCTGTTTCTCATCGAAGCTGGCTTTGCCGACAATGGTGTGCACGATTCCGGTTTTATCGAGACGGTACTCAACTTTACCGGCCTTGATGTCTTTAATTGCTTGACCGATGTTCGCGGACACCGTGCCCGCTTTGGGGTTCGGCATCTTTTGCGCAAGCACGCGTCCGAGTTCTTTACCGACGGCCGCCATCATATCCGGGGTTGCGACCGCTACGTCAAACTCGGTGAAGCCGCCTTTGACTTTTTCGATCAAGTCCGCCTCGCCGACGAAGTCCGCACCGGCAGCTTCAGCCGCTTTGGCGTTATCGCCCTTGGCAAATGCGATAACGCGAACGGTGCGCCCAGTGCCATTGGGCAATAGAACCGTACCGCGAACGTTTTGATCGCTTTTCTTTGGATCGACCCCGAGACGCACATGCACTTCAACGGTCTCGTTGAATTTCGCATTTGCGTTTTTCTTAACGAGCGCGATCGCCTCGGCCGGTTCGTACATGGCCTTGGGATCGACGCCTTCGGTCAGTTTCTTAAAACGTTTACCGTGCGTACGCATTATGCAACCTCCACGCCCATCGAACGTGCCGTACCCGCAATAATGCGCTTGGCCATATCAATGTCGTTGGCGTTGAGGTCCTGCATTTTGACCTTGGCGATCTCTTCGAGCTGCGCTTGCGTGAGCTTACCGACCTTATTGCGGTTCGGTTCTTTGGAACCCGACTCGATTTTGAGCGCTTGTTTGATCAAGAAAGACGCGGGCGGCGTCTTCGTTATAAACGTGAAACTGCGATCTTCGTAAACGGTGATCTCGACCGGAATGATCATGCCCGCCTGCGACTGCGTACGTTCGTTGTACTGCTTGCAGAAATCCATGATATTGAGCGAGTAGGGTCCGAGTGCCGGACCGATGGGCGGCGCAGGCGTTGCCTTGCCGGCCGCGATTTGCAGGCCGATTTTGCCTACAACTTTTTTAGCCATATTTTCTCCTATTGTGCGATCGGCGAACGCCGATCATACTCCCCCTCGAAATCTCATATAACCGGGGTCGCTTTGTATGAGAATGCTTCGCGTTAAACTCTTCCGCAGGATTCGCCTTGGCGAATCCTGTTATACTTTTTCGATTTGGTAAAATTCAAGTTCGACCGGTGTTTCGCGTCCGAAGATCGAGATAAGCGCGCGCACTTTCTCTTTTTCGGGTTGAATTTCGTCGATGAGGCCCGTGAAGTCGAAGAATGGGCCCGAGGTAACCTTGACGCGGTCCCCTTTCTTGAAGTCGATCTTGAGCTTGGGCGTCTCGATGCCCATCTGCTTGAGAATCGTCTTAACTTCTTTATCTTGAAGCGGAATCGGTTTCTCGCCGCTGCCGGGACTGCCGACAAATCCGGTCACGCCCGAGGTGTTGCGAACGACGTACCATGATGCGTCGTCCATATCCATCTCAACCAAAACGTATCCGGGAAAAACTTTCTTCGGCGTGATTTTTCGCTTGCCGTCTTTGAACTCGACCTCGTCTTCCATCGGAACGAGCACGCGGAAAATTTTGTCCTGCATGTTCATGGAATGGATGCGGCGCTCCAGATTGGCCTTGACTTTGTTCTCATAGCCGGAATACGTGTGGATGACATACCACTTCTTGCGGTTATCTTTGGCTGCAACGACGGGCCGCGGCGCGGGAGCATCGATTTCGCCGGTTTCGATCTCGGCAACGCTTACAGAACTCTGCGCCTCCGCGAGTTCATCGCCCGTACCGATAGATTGTTGATCCTGATCCATATCCATGTGTTATCCGACCGGGTGAATGAGCTGGAAGATTTGCGTAAACAGCCAATCGACCGTAAACGTAAAGAGACCGATACTTACGACAAGCACAATTGTCAAAATGGTCGCTGAGATCCATTCTTCGCGCGAGGGCCAGGTAACGCGGCGCATTTCAAGCACGACGCCCCGCACGAACTCTTGCGGGCTTTGTCCACTTGCGCGGCGCGTAGCCGGCGTTGCAGGGCGCCCCGCGCCATTTTTGTTAGGTCCCTTGATCACCGAAATGTACTCCGTTAAACTTGGCAGGGCGGACAGGACTCGAACCTGCAACCGACGGTTTTGGAGACCGCAACTCTACCAATTGAGCTACCGCCCTCTAGACTAAATCGCGCTTTTTGGTCGCCGGCGTCGTTACCGCCACCTTACATACCATAGTATGCTGCGGTCACCGTCGCCTAGCCGCCAACCAAAAATCATCGATTTTGATTGCCGGCCTCGGGGTCGAGTTCTGTTACTTAGTTTCTTTGTGAGCGTAATGTCCGCGGCAGAAACGGCAATATTTGCTAAGTTCCAAGCGGTCGGTCGTATGCTGTTTGTTTTTCTGTGTATTGTAGTTACGGCGTTTACAGTTCTGACACGCCATCACTACCATAACACGATTCTCTTTTTTTGCCATTATAACCCCAACATTAAATAAACGGGCCGGAGCCCGTTGACGATCAATCCTACCACCTGGTGGGGCCTCTTGGCAACCACCTAGCCCGGCTGTGTAGACCCACCCAAGAGGGACGGCCTCCGGCTCTGGCCTAAAGAAGCCCGTGCGGCGCGCGCTCGTAGCTCAATTGGATAGAGCGGGGGACTCCTAAGCCTCAGGCTGCTGGTTCGATTCCAGTCGAGCGCACATCCCGCTCCTTCGATGCTTTCATGTCCTGGTAGGCCTGCCAACCGCGGCGTGCGGCACCGACCGTGGCGATCGCAATCCCGACAAAACGCACAATCCGAAAAATCTTACCCATGTGTTTCCTCCCAGTGGCTTGGCTTATACCGCCCCCACCAGGAGCTTAAACAGTCCGCTAGGCGACGTTGCGCCGGAATTCGATGAAGCGCTCTACGTAGTCCGGATCGAATTGCGTGCCGGCGCAGCGCTCGATTTCGAGCAACGCTTGCGCCTCGGATATTCCGCGATGATACGGACGATCCATAATCATCGCCGAGAATGCATCCAGGATACTGATTACGCGTGCGAGCGGATGAATTTCTAGAGCACGTAAACCATCAGGATACCCGAGTCCGTCAAAGCGCTCGTGATGCTGTCCCACAATCTCGGCAACTTCTCCGTATCCAGGATATCGTGCAAGGATGTTTTTTCCGTACTCGGCGTGATATTGAATGGCGCGATATTCATCCGAAGTAAGTTTGCTCGGCTTGACAAGGATGCGATCCGAAATCAGGAGTTTGCCGACGTCGTGCAAGAGGCTTGCCTGCAAAATCTTGTGCAGGTGATGATGTTCTAAGTCAAGGTTGTATTCCGACCAATGCTTAGCAAGTGCATTGACATGAAAAAGGTGCACGCGTGTAAACGGATCACGATCGAGCAAGCTGTCGACAATTGTTTCGATCCCGCTGAACGACCCATGCAGCGTATAAGCGTCGAGGTCATCTTCACCGACAGGGTTGCCACCCTGCTTGCGGCTCAGGCGCACGCGATGCGTGATGAGCGCTAGCATCTCTCCGCGAGTCGCTGCATCAAGCGGGGCGAATCCATATCCGCAGGCAATCGAAATCGGGATGCGTTGATCGCCCGCGCGATACTGGAGGGCGCGGCACCTCTGCCACACGCGGTCTATAAATTCAAGTGTTTTGTCCTTAGGGCGCGGCGGCAAGATAAAAAGGAAGACGTCACCGCCGTATCGCCCGAGCGTGACTTCCTGATCATCCAAAATTAAATCTCGCAGATTATTCGCGACGGATCGCAGCACGCGATCGCCTTCGGGATAGCCGAACGTGTCGTTGAACATCGCGAAGTTCGTAATATTCAGCAAGATTGTGGAAACGGGATTGCTCGAACTGGCCTCACTGACGACACGGTCGAGCGTGCGCAGTAGTTTGGAGTGGTTTACGAGATCCGTGAGCAGATCATAATCCGCGGTACGCTGCAGTGCGCGCATCATTCGCTGATTCTCAACCGCAACCGCCAGATACCGTGCGATCGCTGCGATCAAATCGACTTCGCCTTCGTCGTACGAGCCTTCTACGGTGGTTTGCACGGAGAGAACGCCGATTGTCGAGGTGCCGACTTTGAGCGGCACAAAGATCGCGGACATAGAATCATCCGTCTCGGGTTTGTCGGTATAGATCGGGACCCGCTCACCCCGGTTTGTCCACTCGTCGGGCCGGTTACCCCAGATAGTATGCCCGGTCCGCATGACTTCTAGGGTCCGGGCCCCTTGCGTGGCAATGATGTGCGCGCGCCTAAATGTTCCGTGGTCGTGAAAATATTCGATTGCGGTTTGGCCATCAGGCTGCTTTAGGGCTATAAAGACGACCGAAGCGTCGATGTAGTCCGCCAGCATCTCGCAGAGACGTTCGAACAACGTTCCTAGCGACATGTCGGCGGCCAGTAGCGAGGCGGCCTGCCGGATCAGCTCACGGTCGCGCTGCTCACGCAGCTTGGGAGAAACGGTGTTCTCGGCCACCAAAGGCTCCTACAAGTGTGTTCTTAGGTTATCGGACGGAAACCATCCGGCCCCACCACGAATCATGGAAACCATGGCCAACAACCTTACCGACTATGCTTTGCTGCAGCGCCAAGCCGCCGCTCTGCTCGAAGATGAGCGCGACCTGATCGCCAACGCCGCCAATCTGGCCGCCTTTTTGTATCACGAGCTGCCCGATGTCAACTGGGTGGGCTTCTATTTCGCAGCGCCGTCGGGTCTGGTACTCGGGCCTTTTAGCGGGAAACCCGCATGCACGCGCCTCCCGGCCGATCGCGGGGTGTGTTCTGCTGCCGTCCGGCAGCAAGTGACCCTCATCGTGGCCGATGTGCATGCCGTGGCGGACCACATCGTTTGCGACTCGGCTTCCGAATCCGAAATCGTCATTCCACTGATGAATAAAGGCAAGGTTTTCGGAGTACTCGATATCGACAGCCCGCGAAAGTCACGCTTTACGAAAGCTGACGGCGAGGGGCTTGAGCGCATCGTTGCGGATTTCTTGCGCCTAACCGAGCTATCGGAAGTTTAACTCGTGGGGGCGCGGGTATACCCCGGACATGAAGCAAGTCCGGCTCCGTGGCCTGTATGACGAGCGGCGCGCCGGCGAGTTGGCGGACGCAATGATCCCGATTATACGCGGTGAATGCGACACCATTGATATGACCGCGGTGGAACATATCGAGCGAGTAGCGCTAACCGGTTTTCTTCCGCTCATCAAGAAATTGCAGCCCGGCGTTGCAGGTCCGAAAATCGGCGTAGTCGGAATGAATGAAGACGTAGGACGGACGCTCAATTCCACTGGGCTCATTCGCTATTTCCACGAAGAGCGCCGCACAAAAGGCGAAATTTCTTCTTAGAAGCTGCCGCGCACCGCTCTTGCAAGCGCCGGCAAAGAGATGGAGCCCTCGATGGGGATTGAACCCATGGCCTCGTCCTTACCAAGGACGTGCTCTACCACTGAGCTACAAGGGCGTTTTTAGTTTTAAAATCTTGGAGCGGGCGGCGAGAATCGAACTCGCGCTGTCTGCTTGGAAGGCAGAAGCACTACCACTATGCAACGCCCGCGCAAATAAAAACTTGGGCAGGGCAGGATTCGAACCTGCGTACCGGTTTCCCAGAATGGATTTACAGTCCATCGCCTTTAACCACTCGGCCACCTACCCACTAGGGTACACCCCGTAAGGAATGTTTTGCGGTCGCAAAACCGCACAGCGGCCCAAGGTACGATAAGGCGGCCCCGTGTTCCTCGGCGATGCGGCCTTAAAGGGTCTGCTGGGCGGGGAGTTCCTCGGTCGCCAGGTACAGCGTCCACGGTTTCTCGGGGTGATGGTCCGCCGGGAACGTGCTGCCGTGCGCAAATTTCTCGCGGTGTCCGCACTCCGAGCACTCGTATTCGCCGGAAACCGTGACCGGATCGCCGGCCTTGCCAAATATCTCTGCCATGCGAGAGCTTTACCCGGATTGAGTCCCCACTAAAATACGCTCAAAAAATGAAGCGCGGATTGCAGACTATACGGTTTGCGCTCCGTTTTTGATAGGCTCTAAAGCTTCTTTACGAACAGATAGTGCGGTCCACTGATGGGCACGTCGAACTGCTCGCCTTGGACCTGAAAGCCCTCACGTTCGTAAAAACTGCGCGCCGCGATGCGTCCGTTGCACCAAAACACTTCCCCGTCGGCTTCGCTCACATAGGCGATGCATATCTCGAGCATCTTCGTCCCCTCGCCGCGATTGCGATACTTCTCTTGCAGGGCCATTCCGCGCAAACGCCACGAATTTGGATTCTGACTTTCCGGAAGCGGTTCGTTGATAACCGTCGCGATGCCGACCAGTGTTTGGCCATCGTAGAGTCCCAGATGCAGGCTCGAGGGTTCGTCATCACCGGGGTAGACGCTGAGTTCCATTTTTGCACCGGGCCGCAGCAGGGCATGGCGCAGCGGGCGTACTTCTTCTGCGGAAACGCTGAGCACTTCCATCATTGCGCTTGCACCGGTTCAAGCGGGCAATTGTATTTGCGAAAGACGCTCTCCAATTGCCAACCTGCGCGTTCGTACACGCGCTGCGCCGCGCGATTCGAATGCGCCGTTTCCAGAAACATGCCGGTGGCCTTCATTTGGAGCGCATGCGCTTTTGCGCGATCGAGGAGCGCGCGTGCAATGCCTTTGCCGCGTGCTTGGGGATCGACGTATAAGTCTTCCAGACTCAGCGATGGACCGAGGTGCACCGAGGAGTACGTCGTGAAGAGCTGCGCGAATCCGACTGCACGCTCTGCGCTGCGAGCAATGAAGATCGTTGAATCGAGATTCGCAAGGCGCTCCTGCAAAAAGCGCTGCTCGCCGGCGGGGTCCCGATCTTGTTTGTAAAAGAGGCGATAGGCCTGCAGCAACGGCCTCAGATCATCCAAATCGGTTATCCCGGCACGCTGAATTCGCACACTTTCCATACAGCTCTTTTCCGTGCCACCACGCTGGCATCCCGCAATGAGAAAATCAGGCATGAATCCGAAAAAAGACCGCGACCTGTGCACGAACTGCGGAGTAACCAAACGAAAAACGAATGCAAAGAAGTTTTGCTCGCTTCAGTGCTGTCAGGACTACCGATTCAAATTGCGATTGCACGTCTTCTTGGCGGGAAAATACCCGCCGTTGACCCAGTACATCCGCTTCGTGCGCCGCGTGCTCATTTTTTTACACGGTGAACACTGCTCGCGCTGCGGTTGGAAAGAACGACACCCTGTAACCGGAAAGGTCCCCATTGAGGTCGAGCACATCGACGGCAATTGGGAGAACAATGATCCCACAAATCTCACACTTCTTTGCCCGAACTGTCGTTCACTAACTCCGACATTCCGCGCGCTCAACCGCGGAAAGGGGCGGCAAAAAAGACTCGGTGGCCGCGCAAATCAGTTCGCCCCATCCGCAAGCCCCCTAAGGCAGAAGACGATTGAGCTGCAGAAGCAACTGCTCGCTGAAGCAAATGCGGAAATCACGGAGGTTCAACCCCTGCCTGACGTACAATTATCAATGCTGCCGCCGAAGTAGCTCAGTGGTAGAGCAGGGCTTTTGTAAAGCTCAGGTCGTCAGTTCAATCCTGACCTTCGGCTCAGCATAAGAGAAGGTTCGCTGTCTAGCGAACCTTCTCTGTTTATATGCAACCCGTCAAAACCAAGTGGCAGAAATCCGGACTGGTGCTCGTATGCGAGCGCTGCTACAAAGAACGCATTCCCGATGAGGCTCCGGAGATCGCCGCAGAGATCGGCGATTTTAATCTGCGCGATTGGCTTAAGGCCCGGCTTAAAGAAGAGGGCCAGTGGGGCCACATCCGCGCGATCGGTACGAGTTGCATGGACGTCTGCGCAAAGGGCCTGGTCACGGTGGCCATCGATCCGCAAGACACGCACAAACATGCAGAGGTCTTCGTCGTTGATCCCATCGCCGACAAAGAAGAACTGCTCAAAAAAATCATCAAAAAACTAGGCGACTAGATGGCTACAGTGGTCCGTGATGGCGATCCGCTTCGCCGGGAGGGACTTCGCCGGGCACGCTTGCCCAAATTGAGCCGTCTGCAAAACTGACCGCGAAAAGCGAACACGGGATCGTTTGCGAATCCAGCTTCCATCTGCTAGCCTTTGGACTCTGCTTATACCACTTCATGCGAACCGTGTGATGCGGCGGAATGCGCCAATAGTTGTCCACGGTGCCCAATGGATGCGGGAACGCTTGACCTCCCAAGCGATACGCGTAACTCAAACGCGTGGAGACGATGGTCTTTTCGGACACGTTCTGCGCCGTGGCGTACATTGTCGTGACGGGCACGCGGACATCGAATGTATGACTGTAGCGGCGATCATGCAGTCTGCCGAAGTTCTCAATGACGGTGACCGGCTTTCCATCAATCCGGCAGCCGCTTATCGCGAGCGGAGGCGGCTCTTTATGAGCGCAAGATGCGAGCATTAAAAGAAAGAGCGCCGTTGCCGGCGCTCTTCTTCTTTGCATTACGGGAGTTCGATCTCCGAGAGATTCTTCTCAATCTTCCGTTTGACGCGTTGCAGCGCGTTATCGATCGATTTCACGTGGCGCCCCAAATCGCGGGCCATCTCTTGATAGCTCTTGCCTTCGAGATACGAAAGCAATACTTGCGATTCGAGCTCGGAGAGATTCTCCTGAATCCGCTCCTTGATATCTTGCGAAACTTCTTGATTGATCACGAGTTCTTCGGGGTCCGACATTTTGTTGGACGCCATGACGTCGAGCAACGTGCGTTCGCTGTCTTCGTCGTAGATCGGCTTGTTGAGCGAGATGTACTGGTTGAGCGGAATGTGCTTCTGTCTCGTCGCCGTCTTAATTGCGGTGATAATTTGGCGAGTGATGCAGAGCTCGGCGAAGGCGCGGAAGCTCGAGAGCTTGTCGGCCTTAAAATCTCGGACGGCCTTATAAAGACCAATCATCCCTTCTTGGATGATATCTTCGCGGTCGGCCCCGATGAGGAAGTAACTTTTCGCTTTTATGCGGACGAAGTTCTTATATTTGTTGAGCAGGAACTCCATCGCGAGGTTGTCTCCGGCTTTCGCCGTGGACACCAAGTCTTCGTCGGCGCGCTCGTGGTACTCGAGGCCTTCCGACGCAGGCTGGGTCATTGCCATTTTTTCGTGCCCTCAGGGGTTAGAATGTGCCGAAAATCGCAAGCCGCGGCTCGTCGAGCGCGGCACATCCTGCATAGTATAGGAGGTGGCCCCTTGCGCGTCAAGGTTAAAAATCTTATAACCCCTCCTTTGGGATAGCTTAAGGTGACCCGCTGGGATCAGCCTGAGGAGGTGACTCCTCTTTGCCTTACAACCTCATAGAGCAGCACCCCGGTTGCAACCGAGGCATTCAGGGAACCCACCTTGCCCAGCATTGGGATCCGCACGAGGTAGTCGCACTCGCGCCGCACGAGCTGGGAAAGGCCCTCGCCCTCGGCTCCTACGACCAGGGCCGCATCGCGAGAGAAATCCGCATCGGTCAGCGCAATTGAGTCCGGACCGAGGTCCGCCCCGAAGATCCAGACCCCGGCTTTCTTAAGCATCCGGATGGTTTGAGAGATGTTCGCTACCCGGGCCACCGGCAAGTGAGAGGCCGCCCCCGCAGATGCCTTCTTGACCGTCGCGTTGACCCCGGCTGAGCGCCGTTCGGGCAAGACCACGCCGCTTGCGCCGGCACATTCCGAGGTGCGGATAATCGCCCCCGCGTTGTGCGGATCGGTAATGTGATCGAGCAGCACGAGCAACAGCGGCCCTTCTCGTTCGGGATTGCCGATAATCTCTTCAACCGTCGTGTATGGAAAGGGCGTCCCGTATCCGACGACGCCCTGATGCGCCTTGTACGGAAAGCGTGAAAAGAATCCGCGATCTTCGAAGCGCACGTTGATCTCGAGCGCTTTGGCTTCATCGAGCAAGCGGCGCACGACCGGATCGCGTTTGCGATCTTCGGCAATGTGGAGCTTGCGCAATTTCTCACCGGCGGCGAGCGCCTCGCCCACCGAATGAATCCCGTAGAGAACATCGTCGAGATCGGCAATATCGCTGCCGCGTTTTTTTCGGTGGTCTACCCGGGGGCGACGGTCCACGTGGTGCCTTCTTTCGAATCGTTGAGCGCAACACCGCAGCGCACGAGCACATCGCGCAAACGATCTGATTCGGTCCAGTTCTTTTCTGCGCGAGCCGTGTTGCGAGCTTCGATCACACTTGCGATCGCTTCTTCCGGTGTAGTTCCGTTCATTGAGAGAGCCGGGCCGGCTTGTGCGCGCAGGCGGTTGATGAAATCCGCCGGCAACTCGGCTTTCGGTTCTATCAGCCACCCATTATCGGCTGTCACACCGAGCAAATCAAGCACATACGTGAACTGTCCCGCCGCTGCGAGCCGCTCCTCTTCTTCTTCCGGAACGGCTTGCGAAGCAAATTGGTGCAAGACCGCAAGCGCCGCTGCCGTATTCAGATCTTCACTCATTGCTGCATCGAATGCCTCGAGCAATGTTCCCGTTCGCACCGGCATGGCCGCTTCGCGTCCGCACAATCTGCGATAGGCACTTTTGAGCTTCTCCAAGCTAACCTTTGCCGCCGAAATCGACTCTTCGGTGAAGTTCATGGGCTTACTGTATCCGGTCTGCAAAAACAACAACCGGATCGCTTGCGGATCATACCGCTGCAGCAGATCCGCGACCGGCTCGAAATTACCGAGCGATTTTGACATCTTCTTATTTTCAAACAGCAACAGACCGCCATGGACCCAAACATTGGCCATAAAACGGTCTTGGTCGCGGTCTTTATGCAGCAGAGCTTCGCTCTGCGCAATTTCATTTTCGTGGTGTGGGAAGATAAGATCGGCTCCGCCACCGTGGATGTCAAATTGTTCGCCTAAGAGCTCGCGTGCCATCGCCGAGCACTCGATATGCCAGCCCGGCCGGCCTTCGCCCCAAGGTGAGGGCCACGACGGCTCGCCGGGCTTTGCGAATTTCCATAACGCAAAGTCGAGTGGGTCTTCTTTATACTCATCGACTTCAATGCGCGCGCCGCTCTTGAGTTCGTCGATGTTGCGGCCCGAAAGTTTTCCGTATTCGCGATCTGCGGAGACACGATAATACACGCCGTCTTTGGCCGCATAAGCAATGCCTTTGGCCATGAGTTCTTCTATCATGCCCTGGATTTGCGGAATGTAGTTTGTAGCGTAAGGCTCGTACTTCGGTTCGATCGGCAGCAGGTCCAGCTTCTCCCACGATTTCTTAAACGAACCGTAGTAGCCCATGACGATGTCGTGCCAGCTCTCGCCCGTTTCGCGCGCGCGCGCTATGCTGCGATCGTCGATGTCTGTGACGTTTTGAACGTACGTCACTTCGTAGTTTAAATGCCGCAGGTAGCGCCGTAAGACATCGAACGCTAAGTAGGTACGGAAGTGTCCTATATGCGCATCCGCGCTCGGTGTTAACCCGCAAACATAAATCCGCACGTGCGGCGGATTTAATGGCTTGAATTCTTGCACGCTGCGCGTGCGCGTATTATACAGCCTTAGAGACATCCTCGCCCTTTTCGCCGGTTAGCGCGGATAAGCGACGCTCCAGTTCGGAAATGCGCTGTGCGAGCTGCGCGATGAGCTGCGCGTTTGGATCGGGCATATCGACTTGCGGTCGCGAACTCACCGGCTGTACGGGCTTTCCATCCTGAAGAACGACGCGGGCCGGGACCCCTACAACCGTTGCATTGGGCGGCACGTCGCGAACAACGACCGAGCCTCCGCCGACCTTCGAGTTATCGCCGATGGTAATTGCGCCAAGTACCGACGCATTTGCGCCGATGGTTACGTTGTTGCCGAGGGTGGGATGACGTTTGCCGTGCGAGAGGCTCGTGCCGCCGAGGGTTACGCCCTGATAGAGCGTCACATTCTCGCCGACTTCAGATGTCGCGCCCACGACGACGCCCATCCCGTGGTCGATGAAGAAGCCTTTGCCGATGCGGGCAGCGGGGTGTATCTCGATGCCGGTTATGAAACGATTGAGGTTTGAGAGAAAGCGCGGCAAGACCGGCAATCCGGTCGCATTGAGCGCATGAATGATGCGGTGCGCGGTAATCGCATGAAACCCCGGATAAGACAAGACGACGTCGACCCAGCTTGTAGCAGCGGGATCGCGCTGCAGCGGCGCGCGCAGGTCGGCAAGAAACGTCTCTAGCGGCTTAGTCATCTTTCTTTCGTAACCGTAGAATTTGCAGGGCGGTTGCTTACGTCCCCTTACTCATGATCTGGGGCTGCGGGCGAATCGGGTTTCTCCCCACGAATCGGTTCGAACGGCTTTCCATCGGGTCCGTACTTCATGGGCTCGAGGCCTCTGCCGTGCAAGACTTTTGAGTTCACTGCCCCGATGCGCATTGCGATTCGCTCGTAGCCCAGTAGCGGAAAGAGCAGCGTCAGCGGCGCGCCGCCTTCCTGACCCGTGAGCGCCATGCGCACCGAGTGGTATGCATCTTTTTTCTTCAGTCCGAACTCCTCGCCAATCGCCGGGATGGTCTTATTGAGCGGTAGCCCCCGCAACTCTGAGAGGGATGCAACATATTGGCTGATGGAATCGAGGAAAAATAGCACCTCGCGCGAGCGCAGCCGTTCCAGTTCAATGGCGGGAATGACGACTGCTTCGTCACGAAGCGACTTCACAATTGGAATCGCATCGGCGATGGTATGTAGTTCCTCACCGTAAGCGTCCAAAAAAGTATCGATCCAGCGCATTGCCGCTTCCGGTGCCGGGTTTTCCAAGAGCCCATTTTGTTGCATTGCATTCGCGAGCATTTTTGAGACTTCTTCCCGCGGCAGTTTGCGAAGTTCGCGCTGGTTGAAGGCGCGAAGTCGCGCCGCGTTATACACAGCCGCGGACTTGTGCACTCGTTCAAGGGAAAATATCTTGCTCAACTCCTCGAGGGTGAAGTCTTCGCGCTCGTCGCCCGGCGACCACCCGAGAAGAACGAGATGATTGAGTAGGGCCGACGGAAGAACGCCTTGCTTGCGATATTCGTCGACCCCGACAGTGTTGTGGCGTTTGCTAAGTTTCGATTGGTCTTCATTCAAGATCAGGGGCACATGCGCGTACAGCGGCTCTTTCAATCCCAAGGCGCGCAAAAGCATGAGCTGCACGGGCGTGTTGCTCAGATGTTCGTCACCACGCAAGACAACATCGATATTCATCAGCGCATCGTCGACGGCGGCTGCAAAATTATATGTCGGGCCCCCGCTTGATTTCACGATCACAAAATCGCCGAACGCGTGATGATCGAAATGCGGCTCTCCTTTAATCAAGTCGTGTACGACAGTTGCACCGGGCGGCACGATGAACCGCAAACTTTTCGCGCGCCCCTCTGCTTCGAAGGCCGCACACTCTTGCTCGCCTAGGTGACGGCAGCGTCCGGAATACTGCGGGGCGGCGACTGCGCGCGCACGCTGCGCTTCGCGATCGGCTTCTAGCTCTTCCGGCGTGCAATAGCACCAGTACGCGTGATTTTTCTGCAGCAGTTCCTTGGCGTATCGCTCGTAAATGGCGTGCCGCTCGGATTGACGATAGGGTCCGTACGGGCCGCCGGCATCAGGTCCCTCATTCCACGACAGGCCGAACCATTGCAGATCCTGCATCATCGTCGCCTCGCTTTCGGGACGATAACGAGACTCGTCGGTATCCTCGATGCGCAGAACAAATGCCCCGCCGGTGCGGCGGGCGAGCAAATAGTTGAAAAGCGCCGTTCGAACGCCGCCGACATGCGTCTGTCCCGTCGGTGAGGGGGCATAGCGCAAGCGCAGCGGTTTGCTGTAATCCAGGTGGGTGTCTATTTTGGCCATTATTTCCGGTCGTGGGTGTGCAGACACGCAACCGCGTGTACGGCCAGTCCTCTTCCGTCTCCGGTGTAACCCATCCCTTCGCTCGTTTTGGCTTTGACGCTCACGTGCGTGACCGGAAGGTTTAACGCTCCGGAAATTCGCTGCCGCATGGCGTGGAGGTATGTGGCCAGCTTTGGCTGCTCGACAATGATGGTAGCGTCCACGTTATCGATCTCAAAGCCGGCGCGCCGCACCAGCTCGACGCACTGTTTGAGAAGATCCATCGAATCTGCGTCTTTCCATTTCACATCGGTGTCGGGAAAATGCGCGCCGAGATCGCCAAGCGCTGCAGCTCCTAAGAGCGCATCGCCGAGCGCGTGGCAGAGCGCATCCGCATCGGAATGTCCAAGCAAGCCGCGCTCGTACGGAATCTCGATGCCCCCCAGCACCAGGCGGCGTCCTTCGACGTAGCGGTGGGCGTCAAATCCGTGGCCGACGCGCGAGCTAATTGGATCTCGCCAAAGGCTCGTGTGAAGAACGCGGTGCGAAGTGCGAAAAATGCGTTGTGAACATCGCCTGGCCGCTCGTCACCGCTTCGAAACGCTCGCCGAATCCGGCCATCCTATCGGATGCAAGATAGGCACGTATCGCAACCCCGCTAGGCAAATCACGATCGATGCTATCAACCGTTCCGTAGCGGGCCTCGATCTCGCCGCACACCGCGTCGATGAGGTTTTCATCGATGAAGACTTCGATCAGCAAAATTTCTTCTTGATCGGCCGTGATCGGAACACGCTGCCGCAAAATCTGCTCGGCGCGCACAAGATCTTCAGGCACCGTCACCTTGAAATTATCTGGCGAGCCCGCTACGACTTGCACCTCGATGCCCAGGCGTTCGAGCAGAGCGGCATCGTCGCTCGCCTGTGCTTCGTTTCGCATCGCTTCGAGATGCGCCCGGCGCATGTCCCGAATCGTTGCGCACTGCGGAGTCTGGGCGGACCATAATTCCTGGCGATTCAGTGTACGCTTGACGGTCTTCTTGGCGTTATCCACGACCTTTATCGTGTCGATCACGGGAACGGCGAGAAGAGAGGCTTGGCCGTCGCGAACGACGCGCATTGCGCCACGAACATCGTTTGCACGAACGAGCGGACGCGCACCGTCATGAATTACGACTGCTGCGCACCGCTCGGGTAAGGCGTCCAATCCCGCACGAACGCTCGCTTGCCGCGTATCGCCGCCCTTGACTACCGTAAAAGGCTTATCGCTCACAACGGCCGCGGCCAACGCATAGACGGCCTCAACGTTTTCCGGCTCGGTCACGATAACGACGTCAAGAATCTCGGGCATATGTGCAAGCGTGCGAACCGACCAGGCAAGCAGCGGTGCTCCTGCAAGTTCTACGAGTTGTTTCGGGCGTCCGAACCGGCTGCCGTGCCCGGCCGCCACAATGACCGCTCCCCATACCATAGGTGTTTATTCTCCGTTATAAGAGGCGCTGAGCCCGAGGCTCCCCGCCGCCCCACCAAAGGTGGGACCCCGACCACACGCGCGTTCAACATTATTTGTAGTTGTCCCATTCCCCGAGGACGCGCTCAAAGTCATTCGCGTTTAAGTCTGGCGAAAATCATTTTGCCTGCGACCGTTTGTAGGACGCTGGTTACCGCAACGTCGACGGTTTCCCCGACCAGGCGCCGTCCGTTTTCGACTACGATCATCGTGCCGTCGTCTAGATAACCGACGCCTTGATGCTGTTCCTTCCCCTCGCGAATAACTTGAACGTTGAGCTCTTCCCCTGGAAGCACGATCGGTTTAACCGCATTTGCCAATTCGTTGATATTGAGGACGGTCACGCCTTCTACGTGCGCTACTTTGTTTAAGTTGTAATCGTTGGTCAGCAGTCTGCCGCCTAATTCTTGTGCAAGGCGCACGAGCTTGGCGTCGACGGCGGCGCCCACAATATCAGGATAGTCGCGCTCGCTAATCTGCACGCTCGTGAATTCTTGCAGCTTGCTAAGCACTTCGAGCCCTCGTCGCCCGCGCGTACGCTTCATTGAATCCAGCGAATCGGCGATCAACTGAAGTTCACGTAAGACAAAGCGCGGCAAGATAAGCGGCCCTTCCAGAAAACCGCTCTCCACGATCTCGGTAATCCGGCCATCGATGATCACCGAAGTATCGACAATTTTCGGCGCGGCGCTTGTGCCGGGAGTTTCCCTTGTGCCGCCGCCCATCGGGACGATCTTCTGTTTGGCGCCGACCCGCGCCCCGAGATAGGCGGCAAAAGTGCTGATAATGATGTAGAGCAGAATGGCGACATAGCTGCCCGGCCGCCCCGCAATGGAAATAAATTCGAACAGAATATTCTTGATAAGAAAGGCGATAATCAGGCCGACGATCAGACCGACGGCACCGCCGGCAAGCTGCGGCGGCTCCAAGCGATCGATGGCCGCCTCGACAACGTTGAGCTCGTCCTCGAAAAAGTGTTGTGCGATCGGTGCAAGCGCGACGCCGATAACGGCGCCGAGCACGGGTGAGATAATTGTAAAGGCGACCTGCCAGAATTCGCTCGCGAAATGGAGTGAAAAAAGACGCAGATAGGCTTCGCGACCCAGCAAGAACCCGGTCACGCCGAAGACAACGGCAAACACCACGCGCAGGAGCGTGCCGGATAAATTAACGGTTCTTATACGAATGTGACAAACGCTCCACAAACATCATTTGCTAGAAAGCGCCCCCGTTTCGTAAGCCATGCACGGCGCTCGTCAATGGATAAGAGCCCAGCCTGCTGCATTTCTTGAACGATGGGCGCGTAGAACTTCAGGAAATCAATGCCGTACCGTTCACGGAAAGACTCTAGCGAGACTCCTTGCGCCGTTCGCAACGCCAGCATCACCGCTTCTCCGCTGCGCGCGGCGCCAACCAGGCGTTCACGCTCCGCTGGGACCGCTCGATCGTTTTCAACGGCGTCGAGATAGGTTTCCAGAGAGCTCGTTTGAACGGACCGTTCCCCCTCGCGGTAAGAGGCGGCGCCAACGCCAAAACCCCGGTACTCTCCATTTTCCCAATAATTGGCATTATGGGCGCAGCGATGCCCTGCTTGAGCAAAATTACTCACTTCGTAGTGTTCATACCCATGTTCACTGAGAATCTGGATAGCATCCTCATAAAAATCCGCTTCCGCTCCATCGTCAAAAAAAGCTTCCGGCTGCCGGATCCGCCATTCCCAATACGGCGTGTTCTCCTCGACCGTCAACCCGTAGGTGGAAATATGGTCGGGCTTCATTGCGAGAGCAGCCCGCAGCGTTTCCAGCCATGTCTCTCGCGTTTGTCCCGGAATCGCGAATATCAAATCCATCGAAAGCGATGGAATGCCGGCGGTTCGTGCGGCGGCTACGACCCGCTTGACATCTTCTTGGGTGTGCCCGCGGCCCAGCGTCTTGATCTCGCTTTGGATGAGCGATTGCACGCCGATGGAAATCCGGTCGATTCCAACTGCCACATACTCAGCGCAGTCCTGCGGCCCGACGAGTTCCGGATTGACTTCAATCGTTGTCTCGCGGCGGGCGCCAAAACGGCTGCGCAACAACTCCAAAAGTCCCGCAATCTCATGCGCTGCATACGTGTTCGGCGTGCCGCCGCCGAGAAAGATCGTTTCGGCCGTGAAGCCTGCTTCGTTTTCGATCTCTTTGCGAAGGGCGGCAAGATAGCGCGATGCAGCACTTTTCTTGGCCGGCCATTTCGCGAAATCGCAATACGGGCAAATGTACGGGCAAAATGGCAAATGAACGTAGATACCGGTGCCGGCCACAACTAGTTTACGGAAAAGACGCCGACGGCGCCCGCACCAACATGGGTTGCAATGACGGGACCGGCCTCCAAAAGCTGCATGAAGGCCGGCTGCACACCAAGACCCTCACGCAACCGTCTTGCAACGCGTTCGGCAATGTCCGGCGCCTTGGTGTGCATAACCATCAAGCGCGCCCTCGCGGGATCGGTAATATTTTGCAGGGTCAGGTCCACGATCGTTTCTTGCGCCCGCGCAAAGGTACGTACTTGGGCGGCAGCCTCGACCACGCCGTCCTTGAGCGAGATGACCGGAACGATTTTCATCAGGGTTCCGAGTGCTGCTTTTGCACGCCCGATGCGGCCCGTGCGAACGACGTGGGTCAAGTCGGGCAGTGTCGCGTAGAGCCGTTGCGAGGCGCGCTCCGATTCGACTGCCGCAATGATTTTTTCTGCGGAGGCACCGTTTCTCGCGAGATCAGCTACGCGCAAGACCTGCAATCCGAGGCCCCCCGCGGTACTTTGCGAATCGACAACATGAATTTTTGCCTTGGGAAAACTCTGCGCCGCCGCGAGCGCCGCGTTGATGGTTCCTGAAAGTGCCCCCGAGATCACGAGGCACACAATCTCATTGCCCGCATCCACGTGTTTCTTAAAGACTTCCTCGAACATCGCCGCAGTGGGCTGCGAGGTTGTCGGAAGCATCTTCTCCGTTGCCAGGCGTTCGTAGAACTCCGGCCGGGAAAGATCGAGGTAGTCGCGATAGCTGCGGTCGCCGAAGACAACGAAGAGCGGTACCACGTCCACGCCAATTTCGGCTGCCCGCGCGGGCTCGATATCTGAGGTGCTATCGGTCACGATGGCGATCATGCTTCGCGCGCTAAGTGCGGGGCCACGAGCGCTTCGATCTTTCCGACAACGTCGGCACCGGATTCATCGGCCGCTGCCCGGATTGCGCTTGCAATTGCAGTGTGGGTCGCCCGCCCGTGCGTAACGATGCAATTCCCTCGCAATCCTAGAAGGGGCGCGCCGCCGTAGGTTTCGTAGTTATACTTATTACGTAGTTTTGTGAGCGCAGGCATCATGAGCACGGCGCCGAGTTTGCTCATGAGGCTGCCTGTGGTGATGCTGTCTTTAATGACGCTGCCGAGCGCCGAGACGAGTCCCTCGGAGACCTTGAGCACCACATTGCCCACAAAGCCGTCCGCCACAATAACGTCGGCGGCGTTGATGAGCACGTCTTTGCCTTCGATATTTCCAATGAAATTCACAGGAGCGCAGTCAAGAAGTTTTGCGGCTTCGATCGTCTGCTGATTGCCTTTCGTGCGCTCTTCGCCGACTGAGAGAATCGCAACACGCGGATTCTGGATATTCAAGACGGCGCGTGCGTAAGCGGCGCCCATCATTCCAAATTGCGCGAGCCACTCCGGACGGCAATCCACGTTTGCACCGGCATCGAGCATCACGCTCGGCCCTGCCAGCCCAGGAAGAACGGTCGCGATTGCCGGGCGTGCGATCCCTTCGATGGTCCGCAATCGAATGAGCGCGATTGCAAGAAAGGCCCCGCTATTGCCGGCAGAGACGACTGCTTCAGCGGATTTGTTCCGCACGAGATTGATTGCGACCCCAAGACTGCTGCGTTCGTGGTTGCGGATGGCCTGGGAGGGATGCTGGTCCATCGGCACTTCGTCGGGCGCGTGTACGAGGGTGATACACTCCGCGCCGGCACCCGTGAGCAGCGGCCGGATACGGGCCTCGTCTCCGACCAGAATGATATCGGCATAGTTTTCACGCGCAGCCGCAAGCGCGCCCGCCACGATTGCTTCGGGTGCGTTATCGCCCCCCATCGCATCGACGGCGATGCGCGGGCGAGCTGCGGAGGCGCTACTCATCGAAAGAGACCACGTATTCTTCGTTCTTCTGACCGCCGAAGTAGTACTCCACGTCGGCATCCGGAAAGGCGGATCGCAGCTCTTCGCCCAGACGCTGTGCGTCCCGCTCCTTTTGCGATCCTCCGTAATACAGGGTTAGAAGCCCCGGGGCGCCCTCACTCATCGCTGCAACGAGCGACTTTGTCACCTCGGCAACCGTCCCGCCTGCAAAGAGCCGGCCGCCATAACTGGCCGCCGGCTTGTTACGAACTACCGAGGCGCCGCCAAACGTCGCGTCTTTTCCGGCAATAAACACGCAGCCGGCGCGCGGGCGGCCCGTTGCGCGCAGGACGTCCTCGACCTCCGGAGCATCCTCGCGGCCACGAAATTCAAGCAGTCCGGCGATCCCTGAGACCATGTCGCGCGTTGGGATAACCTCAACTTTCTTGTCTGTCAACTTTGTCACTTCGTTCGCGGCGAGCGTTACGTTCGAATCGTTGGTAAAGAGGAAAATGCGGTTCGATAAACACTTGTTGACGGCGAGCAAAAGATTGCGCACGCTGGGATTGCCTTTGCTTAAGACCGTTTCCTCGGCTCCGAGTTCTTTTGCAATCCGGTCGAAGCCGAGGCCCGGCACGACCGCGATAACTGAAAATGCTTTTGCCGGCCGCTCAACGAGGAGCACGTTGTGCTGTTGCTCCATATTGTCGACTTTGAGGCGCGTTAGCGTTCCATACTTTGCTGCGACCGCCTGGACCGCTTCGGGCTTATCGGTATGAATGTGCACTTTAAGGGTGGGCTGAGCGCCCGCAACGATAAGCGAATCGCCACGGGTCTGCAGAGCATCGCGTAAGGTCGACACCTCGCATGTTGCCGCTTCGACCATGAATTCGGTACAAAACTTATTGTCGCCAACGATTTGCGCGGTCGTAAAGACCGCCGCTCGAATCGGACGGCGCGGAAATGCAGTGGTACGCACCTTCACGTCCGGTAAGAAACGCAAAATCCCCTCGAGGAAATAGACAAATCCGGCGCCGCCTGCATCCACCACGCCCGCTTCTTTGAGAACGGGCAGTTGTTCCGGTGTCCGCTCTAATGCATCAAAAGCCGCGCGGAGCGCTCCATTGCTCAAACGGTAAAAGTCGCGTTCGTGCAATGCAAGATGATATGCCGATTCCGCCGCCGCGTTTGCGACCGAGAGAATCGTCCCCTCGACGGGTTTGAGCAACGCAGCTTTGGCGGCGGCGACGGCCTCCCGCATTGCGGTCGCCAAGGTGAAGGTGTCGATCTCGCGGCGGTAGCGCACGTGATGCGCGAAACCGCGCAACATCTGCGAGATAATGACGCCGGAATTTCCCCGCGCTCCCATGAGGCTGCCCTGCGCGGCGGCAGCGGCGACCTCCGCCAGATTGGCGGTGCGACATTTGCCGGCTTCAAGGGCCGCCGAGCGAACGGTCAGGTACATATTAGTGCCAGTATCGCCATCCGGAACCGGAAAGACGTTGAGGTCGTTGAGGATACCCCGGTACTTTTTAAGGAAATAGGTTCCGGCGATGACGAACTTGGCATAGCCGCGGCCGTCCAAGGCGGTGATATCCATCAGCCGCCTTCATGCGGCGCTCATGTGGCAGCCCCCTGGAAGGCCTCGGAGACTCCTACGGTTGTCAGCGCCCGCGCCATATGGTAAGATTCCGGGGTTGTTCTTCGGGAGACCCCGTAGCGGGGCCCGATTTTACCTAGGAGTTCTCTCAATGGCTAAGCGTTGCGACGTATGCAGCAAAGGACCGATGGCCGGCAATAATGTCAGCCATGCTATGAACAAGACGCGCCGCCGCTGGTTGCCCAACCTGCAAAGCGTGAAGATCAACGATGGCGGTACGCACAAGACCGCACGCGTTTGCACGTCTTGTCTGCGCTCCAAAAAGGTCACCCGCGCGATCTAACTGGCCACTTTCGAAACTAACGAACGGCTCCGGAGAACTCCGGTGCCGTTTGTTTTAATAGGTGATCTTGTTTTTTGGCGGTGCGAACTTCAGGCGAGGCCCGTCATAAGCGGTAGCTTTTATTTGCTCGGTCGTGACTTGCGATTTCGCGCAAAACTTCATCGCTTTATCATCATCGACGTGATACCCGAGCGGCCGCCAATCTGCAAGTGCTGCAACCGGATCGACTGTTGCGCCGCCATACGGTGTCGTGTTGGCCACGGCCCGCCCAGCGAGCGTCGTTGCGAGTACGCTTGCGGCGAACGGTGACGCACCGAGTGCAATAAAGACTGCGACGGCACCCGCAAATGTGTCACCGACTCCATGACCGGGATAGCCGGGAGAGAACGGCGAGCTGATGCGGTAGTACGAATATCCGTTTGAGAACAAGCTCTTCATGCGCTTCTTCTCGTGGTCTCGCTCAAAAGACGTGATCACGGCCGTATGCGGACCGATATCAAAAAAGCCGTTGAGATATTCGTGCTCGGAAGGGCCGCGCTCGGGATTGATGCCCAGCAGCACTTCGGCTTCAAACCGGTTCGGCATGACCATTTGCGCGAGCGGCAGCAGGTGCTCTTTGATTGCGCGCGCCGTTTCCGCGCTTACATACAGGCCTTTTTTTGCGTCGCCGATGACGGGGTCGACCAGCACGACGCCTTTATAATCCTGGAGAAGCTCGGCTGTAATTTCGACGTGAATGGGCTTGGGCAAGTAGCCGACATTAAGCACTGCCGGACGCTGGGCGATGAGAAAACTCACATCGCGGCGGAACTGTCCGGGCTCAGCGATGAGAAGAGAGCGGCCGGCAAACCCGGCGTGCGCGCCTGCATGTTGCGATTGCGCGCATACGACGCGTGCCCCCAGCGCATTGGCAACGGCAAACACGCACTGATTGCCAAGAAAGCCCATCCCGACGCTGTTTTGGATGCTTCCGACAAGTGGAAAACCGGGGCCGATATCACCGTCGGACCCTCGCATTGTGGTCATCGATGTATTCATTGCGCTAAGTGGTCCCAACCGGTTTCTTGCAGAGGTTCGAGAAGGTCGCCCTTACGCACGTTCACGCCGCTTCCCTCGTGGAACCGCCCGATCTGCAGCAAGGGGCACCCGAACCGTTTTTGGAAGCGCTGCGAGAGATGCGTGAAAGCGCGAGGCGCAACCGCGACCAGCAATTCGAAATCTTCACCGGCCTCGAGCACGTAGTGCTGCGGATCCAACCCGCGCGATGCGGCCATTTCGACCGAGGACTGCGCGCAGGGAACTTCTTCTATGGTCGCGGCGAGGCCCGATGAACGTGCCATACGCGGCACGTCCATCGCGAGCCCATCCGAGAGGTCCATCATCGCGTGCACCGACTGAGATGCGCCGAGCCACCGCCCTTCGAGCAGGCGCGGCGGCGGCGTGCGGTGTTTGATGCGTGCTTCCTCGAGCGCGCTTTCATCCAAGCCGGCACGACTTGCACCGAGCGGTCCCGTCACCGCAAGTATATCGTTCTTCCGGGCGCCGCTTCGGCGTTTGAGATTTGAGGCCCGGACCTCGCCCACGACCGTAATCGTAAGAGCGAGTTTTTCCGTGCGCACAATGTCGCCGCCCACAATGGCGGTTTTTGAGCTGCGCGCAAGCTTATCAACACCGCGATAGATTCCCAAGAGCTCAGCCACGGAAACGTCGTGGCCGGTTCCGAGCGCCACCGTCGCTAGAACCGGGCGCGCGCCCATTGCTGCAATGTCGCTAAGATTGCTTGCAAGCGCACGGTATCCGATTTCTTCAAATGAGAATGCCGCTCGCGTGAAATGCATATCCTCGATTAGCGCATCGCAGGTAATGACGCTTAGGTGCGAGCGCGACGGTTTCCATGCCGCGGCGTCATCCCCGATTCCCAAGACAATTTTCGTGTTTTGCGGCGCTGCGAGGATTTGAGCAAAAGCAGCAATCAGCTCGTTTTCGTTCAGCGCGCGCGGTCTCCGGCAAGCAAGGCGCCAAACTTCTTGCAGGTCTCCCCGGGGTGAGGCGTGTTGAAAATGCTGTTGCCCATAACGATAACTTGGGCGCCGGCCGCAACTACTTCGCGAATATTCTCTTCCCCGATTCCGCCGTCCACTTCGAGCTCGCATCCCGGATTGGATGCATCAATCATTGCACGCGCCTCACGCAATTTTCTTAGCGACTGCGCGAGAAACGCTTGGCCGCCAAAACCGGGGTTTACACTCATGACAAGCAACAAATCCAAATCACCGATGATATCCTGCAGCATAGAGACCGGCGTTTGCGGATTAATCGCAATGCCGGCTTTAGCGCCAATCTTGCGGATATGGGTTAAAAGCCGCTGCGCGTGGGAAGTGGCTTCGTAATGAAAGGTAATGATATCCGCCCCTGCGGTGCGAAAATCATCGACGTAGCGCTCGGGTTCCTCGATCATCAAATGGCAATCGAACACAAGCGGCGAGCACTTGCGTAAATCCCCAATAATCTTCGGTCCCCACGTGATGTTCGGAACAAAGCGCCCGTCCATAACATCGAGGTGCAGATAGTGTGCCCCCCCGCTTTCAACCTTTTGAATCTGCGCCTTGATATCGCAGAAATCTGCAGACAGGAGCGACGGTGCGATTTTGGTCACGGCGTCGCTCTGGGATTTGGCCCCGGCGACTCTCCCGGTTTGCGCGGCTCATTGTAGACGGCCGGTGGTTCGCGTCCCAAACGTGATTCGGCAATAAGTGCGTTGTTCACGAAGAAATCGACAACGGACGTACCCATGGCGGGCACCGTGAAATCGAGTTTCTGTCCGGGCTGGGCATATGCATCGTACAGTGTGTATTTGCCGGTCATATCCGTTACGATGAGCTGCACGCGCTGCGGTTTGTCGGTCGACTCATTTGCAGGGACCGATGCAAGCAGATGCACTTGACGCAGAATATAGCCCGATTCATGCGGGCCCGCGCTCACTTCAAGGTTCACCGGATCGAACGAATCGATCTTCGCACCCGGCGAGGGAATTTGACGAACGACGGCGCCATGTGGAGGACCGTTGGGACCAAGCGGCATCCACACAATCTGGCCGAGTTTGATGTGTTCGCGCTGCGCATCGGCCCGTGCCATATCGATATCTTCGTTCTCGAAATTGGGCACGCGGACTTGTGAGGCGCCCCCTTTCGAAACCGTCACGTTTACTTGCGTGCCTTCTCGAACGCTCGTGAGCGGCGCAGGATCTTGATCGATAACGTGGTTTGGGGGCACCTCGTCGTTTTGGACGTAGCGTACTTTGCCCAATTGCAGTTTCAAATGAGAAAGATCCAAGCCGACCTCACGCATCGTTTGGTAACGCATGTCCGGCATCGAGTAAATCTGTACGCCGTTGCTGACCACGAGCGAGACTTGCCGGCCTTCGCGCACGCGCGTCCCGGAAGGCGGCTGCTGTCCCATGACCACGTCCTTGGGATAACGGTCACTGATCTGTCGCGCAACCACCTGCGTGCGCAGGCCGTACCGGTACGCTTCAGTAGTGGCATCCGAAAATGTCTGGCCCACGAAGCTGGGTACCATGAGCGTGGCACCGGTCGGCACGAGAAAGTCGTGAATCGAACGCGCGAACCAAACGATAATGGCGACAAAGAGCGCAAGCGCAACCGGGAAGACCCAATCGCGCGGAACGTATTGGAGCCATCCTCGAGCGCGCCGTTTTTTACGGTAGCCGTCCTCGGCTTCGGTAATCATCGGGCACCCACAAGCGACTGGAGGGCGGCATCGCTAAACTCCGCATTGGAAAAGACGCGCTGCACGTCTTCATGCTCTTCGAGCGCATCGAGAAACTGCAAAGCTGCCGTCAGCGCCTCCTCGGCCGCGATAGCGACTTTCATCTTTGGGCGCATCCCCAAATACGCGTCGGTGACTTTGAGGCCCGCGCCACGCAAGGCATCCCTGGTGCTCGTCACCATCGCCGGATCTGTGTAGACCGTCGAAGGTTCGCCATATTCGACATCGATGACGCCCTCGATCAAGCACCGCTCCGTCAGGTCGTCTTCGGCCCTGTCCTGCGGATCGATTTCGATAACACCGGCCGCATCGAACATCCAGCCGACGCTTCCCGTCTCCCCGAAGGTGCCACCATTGCGGCTGAACAGAAACCGCAGCTCCGATGCCGTGCGGTTCCGGTTATCCGTGGCGGCATCGACGATCACGGCGACGCCCGCGGGGCCGTAACCCTCGTAGCGCATCTCCTCGATCTCTTTGGCATCGCTTCCCACGGCGCGCGCGATTGCGCGCTTGATGTTCTCTTGCGGCATGTTGTTCTCGCGCGCTTTTTCAACGGCCATCTTCAAGCGGTAGTTGGCTTCCGGATCTCCAGACCCGGATTTTGCGGCAAGAATGATCTCTTTGCTTATTTTGGTGAATAACGCGCCGCGCTGCGCATCGACTTTACCCTTGCGCAGGCGGATGTTATGCCATTTGGAATGACCGGACATTTCCGGTAGTTTCGCCTTCGGAAGAGCGGCTACTGCTTGGGCTGCAGCCCATGGGATGCCGCGCTCAAGGTTTTGCCTTTGCAAGGGAATCGGAAAGCAATTGAAATGCCGAGTCGGTTCTCGTCGTCCGGTAATCGTTTGCGCCTTCGTTCTGGCGGCGCACCGCGAGCTCGTGCATGGAGCGCGCAACAGTAAACTGCGAGTCGTAGAGGATCGTACCGTTCGTTGTGAGGTCGAAGCCTCCGGCGCCCGAAAGATGGCCCACGCGCTGTTCGTCGATTGTCATCGCCGCCCCATTCGCTGCCGAGATCGTAAAGTCGTTAACCTCGCTATAGCCCTGTGCGGTGGTATCGACCCGCCAATGTTTGTGCGGATCGAGCGCGCCGGAAACAAAGTCGCGCCCGAGGACGCGCAAGAGCGACATCTCTTCATCATTTATTTTTGCGTTGGGATCGCAGATCACGGTGAGGTTGTTTCCGTAGAGAGCGCACAATGCCGGTTTTGCCGTTCGCGTGTTTTTCGCGACCTCGCTCACGTTCACGACGAGCCCGCCGTCCGCGGATTGTTGCGTAACATCCACCGTGATAGTGCCTTCATCGCTTGTGCCGCCGCGTACATCGTTTACGCCCGTGCCGGTCGTCTCGCCGCCCGCCCCGATGCCGGAATCATGCACGGTGAGTGTCGACTGGATGCCGACAGTGAAGTTGTACACGAGATGGCGAATCGCCGGGTTGTCTTCGGCCTGTGAAATTGCCGTCGACGACGCGACAAAAACGCCCGCAATCGTAAGCGCGATAAGTGTTTTCATTTTAGATCCTCTCTAGACCCAATTCGAATGCATCAACCATGGCAGCGTTCGAACATTCCACTGATCCCAGGGCACCGGAAGTCCGGCAAGGAGCGGATAGAAGAATGCAAATGCCACTACGACCGCCGCCACATATCCGAGCGTGCCGGCCCGCGCTACCTTCTTCGCCGCCGGCGTCTGTCCCCATGCCCAAAGGCGCTGCAAGACGATGACGTTGCAGAGGCAAATGACCGCAATGTCTACGTAAAAGTGGTATGCGAACGAGATACGGGGGGAACGCATCCAGGGCAGCCATTGGAGAAGGTACGCCACTACCAACAGAAGGTAACCCTTGTTCTTCTCCCGGTACGCGAGCACGCCCACAAACGGAACGGCAAAGAGTCCGAACCACAAAATGATGGGATTGGGCAGCGAGGTGATCTCTTCGACGCAGCAGCCTGCTGAGTCGCCGGTATTCTTGCGATTGTCTTTCCAGTAATAGGCGATCGGACGCAAATCGAGCGGCCACTGCCACCACGCGGAAGCATAAGGATGCGTCGCTTTGAGGGTGGAGTGGTACTGGTACATCTGTTGCTGCATTTCAATAACGTTCGTAAGCGTATACGCGCGCGGTGCGGAGGTGGGGGTGTCCTTAAGACCGATAAACTGCGGCGTGTAGGCAGCGAAATAAATCGTCCCGCCGACAAAGACAATCGTAGCTAAAATAACATCGAGCGGAAAACCGAACGGGTTTCCCCAGCGCGCTGGGCGTCGCTTGCGGCCGAAATAGTTTTTCATGAACGTGCTAACGCGCGGTTGTGCCCACACCCAAGCAATAATGCCGAGCGTTGCCGGATAGGCCATGATCCCGTACCACTTGCTTGTAACGAGGCACGTGATGGAAATGCAAAAGAGGAAGAGCCACAGGCGTGGGTTGCCAAGCGCTACGCCTTCGTCATCGATACGGACGCCGTCGGGAGCGAAGCTTGCGACGCCCGCAGGAGTTGCATACTCGAGCGAGCCGTCTTTGCGGTACGTTTCGATAAGATCGTCATCCGTGAGGACGAGATTTCCGCGAACATTCACCGAAAGATCGCCCGCAACGGGTGCCCTTTGGGATTCAAACAGACCGCCGTCCGGCGTGCTTAGAACAGTTCGCTTTTCATCACTCCTAAGAGTCGCACCATCCGGATAGGATGTGAACTTGCGCGCGCTCGCAAAGAAGAGCGGCAAGATAAGGCCCCGGAAGAGCAAGTAGAGTCCCGCGAAGACGTAGATCGTTACAACGATCTTTGCGCTTGCGGACTCCGGACCAAAGCGCGCCAAGACGAAGACCACAGCCGCCATCAGACACAGCGCCGTGCCGGCAAGGCGGTTACGAAGTTGCATGCCGTCCACTTCTTGTGCGGTGCGCACTTGCGACGAAATCCAGTAGCGGTAAAACGTATAGAGCGTTGCAAGGGCAAAAAACCCGACGAAGCTTTCGGGCGTAGCAATGCGCGATTGGACAAAATGCATTCCGTCGGCAAGAAGCAGCACGGCCGCAATGGTCGCAAAAAAGCTCGAGCGCGTGAGCCGCTTTGCGAAAACGTACAAAAGCGAGATTGTGAACGCACCAAAAACGATATCCAAAAAACGCCAACCCGCGGCATTATCACCATGGGCCAAGCCACCGAAAAGCATCACCGAGAACGTAACGAGCAACTTCGTGAGCGGCGGATGCGTGCTTTCGTAAATATACTGGTGCCTGAGATACTCTTCCGCCGCGCGCGCAAAATAGATTTCATCGAAGATCTTCTCGGTCACCCGGGTGTAGCCGACGGAGGAAAGGATAAACGAAATAATTCCAAGCCCCGTCGCTAGAGCGTAATCGAGCGGCCAGCACATGGCTGCGAGCCCCTCCCGCGGATCGAACCAGCTGCGCGTCTTCGGGCCCTCACCAGCAAGGACCGGTGCTGCACCGGACTCCTCACCCGGTGTCGTCGAGCGGTCCGAGAGACTCTCCGCGTCCACGCCTCCCAAGAAGACGTACCCCAGGAAGAAGAACACGCAAACGTTTGCAAGGGACATCAGGTTTGAAACGTGCGGCCACAAATTCGTAGCGTCCACCGCCCAATGTTGTTCCATCGCGCTCATATATTGCATTGAGTACAACAGATTGGCAAAAAGCGTGACTGTTAAAACCGCTGCTGCGACGATGTAGCGGCGGCCGATGAAGATTGCGGCGATCGTAAAGAGCAGCCCATCGAACACATAACGCTCGTGCATGCGTGTCGAGAGCATGAAGAATGCAAGGGTTAAGAGCGCCGCCGATTCGATGAGCGCGCGCTGCGTTCCGGCCTGAATATAACGCAGCAAAATGAGCATGGTGGCCCCCACGAGCAGCACAATGCCCCAGATATATTGCGGCAAAAAGAGTACCGGAGTATTATCCGGTTGCCAGAACGGGTAGCGAATCGTCCACAGGTTGAACGCGTTCACGGAGTTATACGCGTAGACGCCCGAGCCGTAGCGGTAGCGCTCCAAGAGCCAGGCGAAAATTGTGAGGGGATTGGACGCCGGATGGAACGGAACCGAGAGCAACCACGCTAAAACGAAACCACCGAGGACTCCCATTGCGGTTGCGCGCAGCCGCAGCGCACGCCGCGCCGGATTCGCAAAGGCAAACGCGAGAAACAGTGGTGCGAGCATGACGCCTTGCGGTTTGATCAGCAACGAATAGGCGAGCAACAACCACGCGAGCCCAATCAGCCAAGTCGCGCGCCGCTCATCTTCGTCGTCCGAGCGCAGCAGTAAGTTCAGGGCGATCAGCATGAGACCGCCTGCGATCGAATCGACCTGACCCCAGGATGCGGAGATAAAGATGACGGCGGGGTTAAGGACATATGCCGCTGCGGCCGCAAGTCCCCAACGATAGTCGGCGAAACGGCGCACGACGGCATACATCGTCCAACCGACGACCAAATCCATCAAAACTGCCGGCAACTTTACGAGGTAGCGCAAAAGATTGTAGCCGGGGTCGAATGCCTTAAGCGGCTCGTAGATGTGACCGGCGATCCAAAGCACGTAAAAATATCCGGGCGGATAATCCGCAAAGCCGGCCTTTGCGTAGAAGTCGCGCAGGGGATGCTCCGCGACCGTCATGGCCCAGCCTTCGAACGAGGCTACATCTGCGTGGAAACCGTCGTCATGCATGAAGAAAAGCCGGACGATAAACCCTATTCCCAATAGGGTCATCAGCGTCCAAAACTCGGACCGGATAGCAGGTCGCTTCATGCGCGCGGTCTCTTCCTTAACTTGGTGCAGCAACGGGCAGCAACGAAAGCAAAAAATCGCGAACCCGACCCGAAGGGGCGCGTTCTACGATGGCCAGATGTTTTGCGGCGGCGAGCCGCACCGCCTCTCGCGCTCCCAGAGCATCGAGCGCTGCACTTACTTCGGAGACCGTCGCGACGCTCAACTCACCCTCGCCTTCGTAGGCCTGCGCGATCAAGCGGCGTTGCGGCGACTCCGGGTTCTCGAGAGCCCACACGATCGGAAAAGTCTTCTTGCGCCGCGCGATATCGGCGCCGGGCGTCTTCCCGGTCGCCCGTGCATCTGCCCAGATACCGAGCAAATCATCGTACATCTGAAACGCGACGCCGAAAGCCGCTCCGAGCTCGCGATACCGCCGCACCTGTTCCTCGCCAAGTCCGGCGCAGAGCGCGCCGAGCTCCGCGGAGACGGCAAATAATGCAGCGGTTTTTCCGCTGATCATTTCAATGTATCGAGCCGATGGCACGTCGCCCATCGATTCAAAAGCGATATCCAAACTCTGTCCGTGGCACATCGCAAGATGTGCAAGATGCAAGCGCTGCAGCATGAGCGTCATGCGCTCGGCTGGAAAGCGCCGAGCACCTTTGAGAAGGGCGAGAAAACTGAGCGCACACAGTGCGTCTCCTGTGTTGATTGCTTGAGCGATGCCGTATTTCGCCCAGAGCGTTTCTCGCCCGTGCCGGTACCGGTCCGCATCTTCGATATCGTCGTGGATCAGGGAGTAATTGTGGAGTAGTTCAACCGCTACAGCGGCGTCGATGGCATCCTCGGCCGACGCCCCCGCTTCTTCTGCAACCATAAATAATAAGCGTGGGCGCAACCGCTTGCCGCGGCGCGGCTCATCTCCTTTTATGTAGCCGAAATGGTAGGCGAGCATTTCCCCGACAAGCGTGTCCGACGGCTGTTCTGCAGTGGCACGCTCGAGGCTCGCTTCAAGACGGTCAGACGGCTTGACTGGAAAGCGCCTCCATCCGCGCTGCGACTTCATCCACAAGCCACCCCGGCGTCGACGCACCCGACATTAGCCCGGCGGCGCTTACGCCCGAAAACCAGCCTGCTTGCAATTCGTCCGGTCCCTCGATGTGATAGGCACGCGCACCGTTCATCTCCGCAAGCTCCGCAAGGTGCTTGGTGTTCGCCGAGGTCTTGCCGCCAACGACGACCATCACTTCCACTTCTTTTGAAAGGGTGACGGCTTCGGACTGGCGGTTATTCGTATCGGTGCAAATCGTATTGACCGCGCGAACTTCGTAATACTTTGCCGTCAGCGCTTTGACGATATCGAGAAAACGCGCTTTCGAATACGTTGATTGCACGACAACGCCGACGCGGCTCGCCCGTGGG
>JBHEMH010000001.1:0-76822 GCA_046262675.1 Vulcanimicrobiaceae bacterium | reverse complement strand
GATCACGGTGAGATTTTTTTCTTTGGCCTTCTGGAGCACGTCGATCGGCAAACCGTGTGCGCGCACAAAGAGGGTTCCCGACTCGACTTCGTCGACGGAAGCGGCGTTCTTGAGGCCGCGGCTCGCAAGCGAACTCACCATTTGCGGGTTGTGCACGACATGTCCAAGGGTGGTGACGTCGTCGCGCGTTTCGATCGCCTCCTCTGCTTTTTTGACCGTAATGGCCACGCCGAAACAGAAGCCTTGCACCTTCGCTTTTTTTATTTCCATTTAAAAGGCGCTCCGCTCTAAGGTGAGCCGGGTTTGCTTTAGCAAACCCACCCCCGATCCCGAGGGATCGGGCCCCCAAAAATTCGGCACGCTCACCAAACGCTCTGGGCTAACATTCCCCGTGGGCGTGCTACTGATCATTTATCGTGGCGGCGAGAGAGGTAATTGCATTCATGACGTCCTGAGTGAAGTTCGCTATATCTTCCCGAGTTGCTTTGCGGCCTGGCGGCAGACGCAACGGAGGCCCAAATACGACTTTTATCTGATGAAGACGATTCGCGTCTTTGGACCCCCAAATATAGGCCGGCACGACCGGCGCATCCGCAAGGCTCGCCAGCAACGCGACACCGGCCTTGGTTTCCCCATGCCCTTGCAGAACGCGCGTACCTTGGGGAAAGATTCCGATGGCGCGGCCTTCGCGCAGAATCTGGACCGATTTTTTTATCGCGCCGGTGGTGCTCGCTTTCAGTCCGCGCTCGACAGGATAAGCGTACACCCGCTTGATGATGGCACCGAGAAGCGGCAGCCGGAAAAGTTCCGCCTTTGCCATATACGAAATGGGGCGCGGACAGGCGACACCGAGCGCCACCGGATCCATATATGATGCGTGATTAGCAGCTACGATCAGCGGCCCCACCATCGGGACATTTTCTTTTCCATACGCTTTAAAGCGCCACAGCGCAAGGAAGGGCGGGAGCAAAATTCTTCTCGCAAAGTTGTAGAGTGTCACATCCGGCCGACCATCTTGATAATCTTGCAGGCGACTGTTTCTGCCGTACAATCAGTGGAGTCGATCGTCGTTGCGTCGGCAGCGGGGCGTAGAGGCGACGTCGCTCGCGTTTGGTCCAAGCGGTCGCGTTCTTCGATATCTTCGCGCAGGCGGTGCGCATCGACGTTCACACCGGAAGCCTGCAGTTCTTCGCGGCGTCTCGTGACGCGGGCATCGAGCGAGGCGGTAAGAAAAATCTTAAACTGCGCGTGGGGTAGAACGACGGTCCCGATATCGCGACCGGCCATGACGACGGGGCCTTCTGAGGCAATCGCACGCTGCTCCATGACAAGGCGCTCGCGAACCAGCGGATGTGCGGCAACGGTCGAGACGCCGGCGGTCACGCTGCTAGAAACGAGCTCCGGCCCAAGCTCCTGCTCGCCGGCGAAAACACGGTAGCCGCTTGGCGCATCTAAATCGAGTTTGACGCGAATCGGATCGTACTCACAGAGGCGCACAAGTGCGCGCTCGTTATCGAGATCGGTTTGGGAACGGAGCGCCAAATACGTGAGCGCCCGATACATCGCACCCGTGTCGAGGTAGAGAAATTTCAACCGGTGCGCCACGATACGACCTACGGTTGTCTTTCCCGAAGCCGCGGGGCCGTCGATCGCGATATGGATTGCCGCCTCGTTCACGAGCCGTGGGTTCGAGTAGGCCCTGCCTGCACCCGCTAGAATGGAGGGGGCATGAACCGGACCATCGCGCCACTGCTCGTCTTCGTGCTCCTCATGCTTGTCTCGATGCCTGCCGCGGCACAGCAAGATACCGGCCTAGAGGCGCAACTCCGCGCACTCGCGGCAAATTATCAAGGGAAGGTGGCGCTCTTTGCAAGCGAGGTTTCAAGCGGCAAGACCGTCGCACTCAACGCCGAGGTTCCGGTGCCCACCGCATCGATTATCAAACTGGCCGTCTTGTTTGATGCGCTCAAAGAGATCCAGTCCGGGCGCGCAAAATTAAGCGAGCCCTTACGCTTGAGTGCCGAGAACCAAGTGGAAGGTTCGGGCGTTCTTGGACAATTCGATACGCCGCTGAAAATCACGCTCAAGGACGCCCTCACCATGATGATCATCGTGAGCGACAATACCGCGACCAATATGGTGATCGACCGGCTCGGTTTAAAAAACATTGACGACCGCATACGGTGGATGGGTCTCCACAACACCTGGCTCTACAAAAAGGTCTTTAAGCCGGCCGTCCAACCCGCTCCGGCCGATCAAAAGGTCTTTGGTCTGGGCAAGACGACCGCGCGCGAAATGGCGCAGATCATGCAGCGTTTTGCTACGTGCAACTTGCGCGCTCCGGGCCTTACCGCGCCACCCTCGGCGGGAGACCGAAAGTTGTGCGGCGCCGCAATCAACATGCTCAAAGGGCAGACGGACCAAATCGCAATCCCGCGCTATTTGAGCAACGTCGTCGTTGCCAACAAGACGGGCGCCCTTGATGCTGTGCGCAACGACGTCGCGATTCTGTATGCGCAGAACGGGCCAATCATCATCTCCGCGTTCACGAATGAAAACAAAGACACCCGGTGGACGCCCGAGAACGCGGGCCAGCTCCTTATCGCCACACTCGCTAAAACAATCGTCGAGCGGTGGCACTAGCACTCATGGCCAAAGTTCGCACGCTTTTTTATTGCTCGGGTTGTGGACTAGAGTCCGCGCGCTGGCTGGGCCGATGCCCGTCGTGCGAAGCGTGGAACTCTTTTAACGAGGCGCCCTCCGCTCCCAAATCCTCTGTTGCACGAAGTGCCGCGGTACGTTCGCCAGTTGCTCCGATCCGGCTTGCAGATGTCGACAGCGCAAACGTCGCGCGCGTCAGCACCGGGATGAGCGAGTTCGATACGGTCCTCGGGGGCGGCATCGTCCCGGGAAGCCTTACGCTGATCGGCGGCCCACCGGGCGCCGGCAAATCAACACTGCTTTTGCAAATTGCTGCGGCCTTGACCGAGCAGTTTGCGGTGGTCTACGTTTGCGGCGAAGAATCAGCCGCGCAGATCAAGTTACGCGCTGCACGTCTTTCAATCAAGGATGATATTCTGGTTTTTCCCGAGACCAACTTGCGCGCGGTGCTCGATGAACTCGAACGGCTCAAGCCGCGCGCCGTGATTGTCGATTCCATTCAAACCGTCTGGCTGCCGGAGTCCGAAAGCTACGCCGGCAGCGTGACGCAAGTGCGCGACTGCACGCAGGCACTCATGGAGTTTGCCAAACGTACCGATTGCGCGACCTTTATCGTCGGCCATGTTACGAAGGACGGCACCATCGCCGGGCCACGGCTGCTCGAGCATCTCGTCGATACCGTGTTGTACTTCGAGGGCGAAACCGGCGGCGAGTACCGAATCGTGCGCGCGTACAAAAACCGGTTTGGCAGCGTCGATGAAATTTGCGTCTTTGCGATGCAGGGCGACGGGCTGCATCAGATTCCCAATCCTTCGGAGCTCTTTCTCTCGGGACGCAAGCAGCGTCCGAGCGGCTCGTGCGTCGTCGCAAGCATCGTCGGCTCCCGGCCGGTGCTCATTGAAGTGCAAGCGCTTGTCGGCGAGAGCAGTTATGGAACGCCGCGACGCCTGGCGGCAAACCTCGATCAAGCGCGCCTTGCGATGATCCTTGCCGTCTTGGAACGGCGCGTGGGCATGCAACTCGGAAATCACGATGTTTATGCGTCGGTTGCCGGTGGTTTACGCGTCAACGAGCCGGCTGCTGATTTGGGAATCGCGCTTGCAATCGCTTCCGCATTTCGCAATCGTGCGCTGGGACAAGATACGGCCGCCTTTGGCGAACTGGGCCTCTCGGGTGAGGTGCGTTCGGTTACCGCAGGCGCGCGCCGCGCATCGGAAGCAAAAAGACTTGGCTTCACGACGCTTTTCACGCCGCAATCGCACGACGATATAGCACAAGCAATCGGTGCCGCACTCGGATAATGACACTTTTCGAGTGCGTTCCCAATATCTCCGATGGGCGCAGCGACGAGATTCTCGAGGAATGCATCGCCGCCGTGCGTTCCGCCGGCGCGAAGCTCATCCATCGGACGAGTGATCCCGTGCATCATCGCAGCGTGCTCACCCTCGTAGGCTCGTATGAGGAGGTGCGGGACGCCGGCGTTGCGCTAGCCGGCGTCGCGAGCGAGCGCATTGATTTGCGTTCTCATCGTGGCATTCATCCGCGCATCGGGGCCCTTGATGTCTTGCCGTTTGTTCCGCTGCGCGATGCAACCATGCAGCAGGCTGTCCAACTGGCTCGCGAAGCGGGCAAATTAATCTGGGAGAAGTTTGCTGTTCCTTCCTTTTTATATGGAGAAGCGGCAAGTACCGCGGGACGCCGGAATTTGGCGGCCGTTCGAAGCGGTGAATTCGAAGGGCTCGATGCGCGTTTCCAGCGCCCCGAATGGAAACCGGACTTCGGCGAGCCTCGCGCACACGACACCGCCGGCGCAATCGCAATCGGCGCCCGCGAGATACTGATCGCGTTCAATATTGAACTTGCGACCGACGATCTGGCCGTCGCTGGACGCATTGCTCGCGCTATGCGAGAGAGCAGCGGCGGACTGCGAACGCTCAAGGCGCTCGCTTTGCGCTTAAATGACCACGTCGTTCAGGTATCGCTTAATCTCACGCAGTATGATGCAACCCCGCTCTACCGGGTAGTCGAGATGATCCGCGCCTTCGCGCAAGAGCACGGCGCGGAGATATTGCGCTCGGAACTCATCGGCTGCCTGCCCCGCCGCGCGGTGCGGGCTTCAGCCCAGTACTATCTCGGTCTCTCATCGGAAGAAAGGCACAACTTTTGAGTACGAATGGTTCATCGGGGCCCTCGACCTTCACGATGCATCCGCTCTCCGGGGATGCGAACGCGCAACATCAAGACCAACTGAGCCCCATCGAAAAAACCTGTAAACGCATCGCCGATGCCACCGGCGCACCCATAGCCTTGATTCTTGCCATCATCGTCCAAATCGTTTGGATCACGGTCGGCGTGCTAACGAAGTTCGATCCGTTTCCGTTCGTCTTCTTACTCACGCTCTCAAACGTGATCCAACTGATTCTGATCTTTGTTATTGCGGTCGCGCAACGCCAATCCTCGCAACACGACGAACTCCGCGCCGAAGCGGATCATGGTTCGATTTCGCGCTTGCTCTATCATCAGGAATTACAGGAAGCGCTGCTCCTTAGAATCGGTGAAAAGGTCGGCATTGACACCACTGAATTTACCCAATACGCGAAAGCCATCGCGAGTCAAGGATAGCATGAACGCACGCAGATCGTCCGCAGCAATTGCGCTACTTCTTCTCACCTTTTTGTTCGGATGGACGGCTGCTTCTGCGCAGACGCTTGTAACCGCACAAACGCCCGTCGCCCAAAAGACCCTTTCAAACGGCCTCAAGGTCCTCGTTGTCGAGGATCACGCTGCGCCCGTCGTGGAGACGGATGTGTGGTACCGGTTCGGGTCGCTTTACGAAACGCCCGGAAAGACGGGGCTCGCGCACGCGCTCGAGCACATGATGTTCCGGGGTTCGCAAGAAATTTCGGCAAGCGGGCTGGATGATATTGTCGCCCGCCTCGGCGCAACCATGAACGCCGAGACCAACTACGACTACACGCACTTTTATTTCATCATGCCTGCCGATAAGCTCGGGGTGGCCCTCGGGATCGAATCCGACCGCATGCGTAAAGCGCTCATTCTGCAACCGGAGTGGAACGTCGAGCGCGGAGCGGTGCTCTCGGAGCTCGACGGTGATGCCACCTCGCCGTTCTTTAGTCTGCAGTCGGTCGTCCGCGCTGCCGCGTATCCCAATTCGCCCGCGGGCTCTACGCCCGTCGGCAAACGTAGCGACGTTGCGCATGCCCGCGCAAGCGATATCGCGACGTACTACCACGAGTGGTACCATCCGAACAACGCGACGCTTGTGGTCACGGGCGACGTCCATCCAAGCGAAGTCTTTGCGATGGCCGAGCGCGACTTCGGGTCCATTCCCAACCGCGCGCTTCCGCCGCATACGTCCACGCATCCGGTTTCGGCAACGGGAAAAACCGCGGATTCCCCGTTCCCGTTTCCGTTCGAGGTGCTCGATCTCGCGTACGCAATTCCGGGCGATACCGAGCCGGGCGAACCGGCAATCAGTACCCTTGCGACCCTGATGAACAGCCAGCGCGGGCCGTTCTACCGGGCGCTTGTCGAGAGCAATGTTGCCCTTGCGGTCACGGCTAATTCGGATACGCAGCTGCGCGGCGGCTTGATGAACATTATGGTCGTTCTCAATCCGGGTCAACGGGCGGACGTCGCACAGACGATCTTTCAAAACACGATGGACCAAGCCATCAAAAGCGGCTTCGATCCCGAGCTCGTTGCTGCCGCAAAACGTTCCACCATCGCAGAACGCGTTTTGGACTCGGACTCCATCTCCGGCCTTGCGAGTCTCGTCGGCTACACGTACGGCATCGTCGGTGAGAAAGTAAGTGACGAAGATGCACGCCTTGCTGCGTTGACCCCCGAAGTCATTACCGCCACGGCTCGCCGGTACCTTAGCACACCCACCGTGGTCGGGCATTTGAGTCCGAATGCTCAACCGCCCCGAGGTTCGTCGCAAAAAACAACGGCAAGCGCCACCGACAATTTCAGTTCACGCGTTCCCAACGGAAAGATCGTCGAGCCGCCGGCAATTGCAAGCTCCATTCGTACGCCGACACGAGGCCGCAGTAAACTCGCGCCGCAGCTCTTCACGCTTTCCAATGGTCTGAAGGTCATCGTGCAGTCGCGAACGGATCGCCCGATCGTCTCCGTTCGCGGTCTCATTGATTCAGGCGCACGTTTTGAACCGGAAGGCAAAGCGGGAATCGCGCGCCTCGCATCAGACGTTTCGAACTTCGGCAGTCTTCACTACGACTTCACCACGCAGCGCAAGGCGATCGACGATCTTGGTGCACAAGTCAATCTTGGACAAATCTTCTCCGCCAAGGGCCTCGCGGGCGATTTGGAAAGCATGTTGAAAATCGTAGCGGACGGCGAAGAGCATCCCGCCTTTCCCGAGCGCTACTTCGCACAAGAGAAAGGCCAACTCGCAAATAGCATCGCGCAAGAGAGCAGCATTTCGGGCGAGGCGATCAACCGTGCGTTTTTCCAACTGCTGCTTGCACCGGATGATCCTGCGCTCCGCTTTCCAACGCGCTCCAGCATCGACGCGATCACGCGCGAAGACGTCTTGGATTATACCAGCCGCTACTGGCGCCCCGATTTAACGACCATTGCCATCGTGGGTGACGTGAGCTCGCAGCGCGCTCGCGATGCCGTCGAGCGCGCATTCGGCGGGTGGCAGCGCGTGGGCCCGACGCCCTCAACGAGTGAACCGTCCTTACCGCAACCACGCGCCACCAGCACCTATGTCGGCACGGAAGCAAACGACGTTTTCATCCAAATCGGCCAAGCGGTCATGGCGCGCACGTCCGCGGACTACTATGCCTTCACGTTGCTCAATCAAATCCTCGCCGGGCCTGGTGCGTTTGAATCGCGCCTGATGAATGAAATGCGACAAAAACGCGGCCTCGTGTATAGCGTCGGAAGCCGCATCGATGCGGATCGCGACCGGGGAGATTTGGTGATCACGCTAAGCGCCTCGCCGCAGAATGTCGCCTCCGCGGTCAAGTTCGTACGCGCACAACTCACTCGTTTGCAAAATTCGCCGGTCAGCAATACCGAACTTACGGAAGCAAAGGCACGCCTTGTTTCGGGCACCCTACTGGCCGAAGAGTCACCGGGCAACGAAGTGGTCGAGCTGGAGAACGCCGTTCGTTTCGGACTTCCGCTCGACTATTATGCAACTCTTAACGATCGCTATGCACGAATCACGCCTAGCGATATCCAGCGTGCGGCAAAGAAATATTTGCGTCCGGGCGCCCTCATCACGATTTATGCCGGTCCTCCGGGAGTCTGGTCCCGGTGATCCAGACGATCGACCCGGCCACGGGCGAGAAACTTGAGGAATTCGAGTACACGAGCGCAACTGAGCTGGACGAAAAACTGGAGGGCGCGGTGGCGGCGCAAAAAACGTGGCGCGGGCTCTCATTCGCCGAACGCGGTAGGATCTTTTCGGCCGTCGCGAACGTTCTGCGATCGCACAAGGACGAACTTGCGGCAACTGCAACACGCGAGATGGGCAAACCCATTGCGCAGGCAATTGCGGAAGTTGAAAAATGCGCGTGGTGCTGCGAGTTCTACGCCGAGCACGCCGCGACGTATCTCGCTGAGCAAATTATCGAAACCAACGCGCAGAAGAGTTACGTGGCTTTTAGGCCGCTGGGTATCGTGCTCGCAATCATGCCCTGGAATTTTCCCTATTGGCAAGTCTTTCGCGCCGCCGCGCCGGCGCTCATGGCCGGCAATGCAATGGTGCTCAAGCATGCGTCCAACGTTTCGCGATGCGCGCTGGAAATAGAATCCGTCTTCCGTCAGGCGGGCGCACCCGAAGGAATCTTTACGACCCTCTTGTTGAAGAACGATGCGATTGCCGGCTTGATTGCCGATGGCCGCATTGCCGCGGCAACGCTGACCGGCAGCGAAGGCGCCGGGATGTCGGTTGCGTCCGCCGCGGGACATGCGCTCAAGAAGGTTGTGCTCGAACTAGGCGGCTCTGATCCGTTCATCGTGCTCGCCGATGCAGATATCGAGGCCGCGGTTAAGGTCGCCGTACGCGCGCGTTTCCAAAACAACGGTCAGAGCTGCATTGCCGCAAAACGCTTTATCGTCGAGAGTCCCATCTACGATAATTTCACCACGAAATTCGCGGCCGCGGCAGCCGCACAAGTGCTCGGAGATCCAATGGAACAAAAAACCGAACTCGGACCCGTTGCGCGCGATGATTTGCGCGACGCACTTGACAAACAGATCGATGCTTCGGTTTCGGCCGGCGCACGCATCGTTACCGGCGGCAAGGCGGTCGAGCGCAAAGGCTTCTTCTACGAAGCGACCGTCCTCGCGGACGTGACGCGCTCAATGCCCGTGTTTCGCGAAGAGACCTTCGGACCCGCGGCCGCTGTTATGCAGGCGGAAAATGCCGAGCACGCGGTTGAGCTAGCTAACGACTCCAATTTCGGCCTGGGCGGGAACCTCTGGACGCGCAACATGGATGCCGCGCAGAAACTGGCAACGACCATCCAATCGGGCAGCGTGTTCATCAACGGCATGACGGCCAGCGATCCGCGTTTGCCCTTCGGCGGCATAAAACGCAGCGGCTACGGGCGCGAACTCGGCGCCTTCGGCATTCGTGAATTTGTCAACGTCCAGACGGTTTGGATCGGGCCCGAGAAGACCGGCACGCAGCAAAAGCACGGCCCCGAGTAAGGAGAAATCATGAACACGATCGTACCTGCCGGACCTAAATTCTACTCGTAACGCGCCTCAAGGGCGCCCAGCAAAAAATCGGAAAGCTGTGCCTGTTCCTCACGTGGCAATTTCAGTGCGGCCGTCATCCAATTTTTGAGCGGCCCTTCTTCTTCGGGATGCTGCGGATGATCGCGTACCACCAATAGCCAGCGCGAGAACGTCTCCAAGTGCTCTGTTTGGAGTTCGTTGAGGACCGTCCACAGCGCAAGGAAATGGAGAGTCGGCACTATGTGCGCAGCATCTTAAGGCCTTGATTCCAATTTCCCGTGCGCCACCCTTCGCTTCCCACCTTTATAGAGCCCAATTTTCCAGCGTGCAACCGTAGCCCCCTCGCTGAAGTCATGCAAGACATGCAAGACTTCAAAAAACTCCATGACAAGAAGAATCCGCTGCTTCTTCCCAACGTGTGGGATGCAGCTAGCGCGCGAGTTATTGAATCGTGCGGTTTTAAAGCCATTGCAACCTCGAGCGCTGGCCTAGCCTGGTCGCTCGGATACGCCGACGGCGAACAGCTGCCCTTTGAAGAACTGGTTGCGGCAATTGGACGCATCGTGCGCGTCGTAAACGTGCCGGTCTCCGCAGATATCGAAAGCGGCTACAGTCACGACGCCGATACGCTGCTGGAGAATGTCAAGGCCATCGTGGGCGCCGGTGCCGTCGGCATCAATTTGGAAGACTACGATCTCAAGAGCGGCTCTTTGTTTCCCATCGAAACTGCGCGGCAACGTGTCGCATGCGTTAAAGAGCGATTTGGCGACTCCCTATTCGTCAACGCCCGCACCGATATGTATTTACACCAAATAGGCCGTCCCGAAGCGCGCCTCGCTACCACCATCGATCGCCTGAGTGCGTTCCGCGAAGCGGGAGCGGATGGGATCTTCGTTCCGGCAGTCACCGACGCGCCGACCATTGCAGCGCTTGCCGCGGCAACAGATGCTGCGCTAAACATTCTTGCCGGCGCGGCAACGCCTCCGGTGGATGCCCTGCGTGAACTCGGGGTTGCACGGATTAGTTTGGGCGGTTCACTCACACGCATCATCATGGGCGAGACTCGCGCGATCGGGCAACAGCTCCTGCGCACCGGCGAATTTTCATTTGCCGCCAACCCGCACGCCATCTCCTATGCCGAGGCGAACGAGTTATTCACGAGATCCTGAATTCCAGCGGTAATATCGAAAGACCGGAGGCGCGCGGCGTGGTCGAAAATTTGCGAGGTGATCATCAATTCGTCCGCACCCGTGCGAGTGAGAAACGCGGACGCATGACGCAAAACGGTCTCGGCGGAACCGATTGCCGAGACTGAGAGGACGTCTTCGAGCATCGCACGCTGACCTATGGTAAGACCTTCCAAATATCCCGCCCTCGGCGGCGGCAATTGCGTCGGATGTCCGCTGCGTAAGTTCACGACCGCCTGCTGGGCGGAAGTAGCAAGCACGGCAGCTTCTTCATCCGTCTCGGCTGCGATGATATTGAAACCCAGCATGAGATAAGGCTTTGCAAGCTGCGTCGAAGGACGAAAGGCCGAACGGTACAGCCGGATTGCATCCATCATCTGCGCCGGCGCAAAATGCGATGCGAACGCATACGGCAACCCGAGCGCAGCAGCGACTTGCGCGCCGAAAAGACTCGAGCCCAAAATCCAAATCGGTACCTTCAGGCCGCGGCCTGGAACGGCTCGAACTCCCTGCTGCGAATCGTCCGAGAAATACTCCAAGAGTTCGAGTACGTCATTCGGGAATTCGTCGGCCGAAGATGCAAGATTGCGACGCAGCGCTCGCGCAGTCTGCTGATCGGACCCGGGAGCGCGTCCGAGTCCAAGGTCGATGCGTCCGGGAAAGAGCGACTCGAGCGTCCCGAATTGTTCGGCAATCACGAGCGGCGAGTGATTCGGCAACATAATGCCGCCTGCTCCAACGCGGATGGAAGACGTACCGGAAGCAACGTGCGCAATCAGTACCGCCGTCGCAGCGCTCGCGATGCCGGGCATTCCGTGATGCTCCGCTAACCAAAAACGTTTATAGCCAAGCTTCTCGGAGTGCCGCGCAAGGTCGAGCGTGTTGCGAAAGGATTCCGCCGCGTCGCTCCCTTGCGTGATTGGGGCCAAATCGAGGACGGAAAATGGGATCACAATTCTTCATGACCCGGGTCATCTCGCTGCAGTTTCGCAAAATTTTGCGATCTGATTGATCCCTTCGCGGACGTCCTGGATTGGTGAGACCCAGCTCAAGCGCAGCCAGCCTTCCAAAGATTCTCCAAAGGCTACGCCCGGAATGGCGATAATCCCGTGGTGATCCGCAAGTTCGTGCGCGGCTTGTATTGACTTGGTCCCTTCGGGCAATTTTACGCACGCATAGAAGCTTCCCTCGAGAGGCGCGAATTGCAGGCCGCTTCGCGTAAGTGAGTCATCGACCGCCAGCCGTTGATCGCGATACCACCCCGCGTGTTCATGCAGGGCGCCCGGGGTCGAAAAAATCTCCATCGCGATACGTTGTGCGAAAGTGCTTGCGCATGACGTCACCCAGGCGTGCGTCTTGACGATGGCTGCAGCAATATCTTTTGGCGCGATCGACCAGCCTAATCGCAGGCCGGTAAGCGCGTTGCTCTTGGAAAGCGAATTCGTTACAATCGTGTGCGGATAGCTCGCGGCAAAATGCCCCGCGTCATCAACAAATGTCTGTTCATGATAAATTTCATCGTGCAAGACGTGCACCGGATCTCCCCCACGCGCGAGCAGGCCTTCGCTAATTGCATCCACGGCCTTGCGGCTAATTACACGGGCGGTCGGGTTGCACGGCGAGCAAATCACGATCAGGCGCGTCGTCGGGCCAACCGCAGCAAGAATGCGCTCGGGATCGAACGCAAAACCGTCTACGGGATCCATTGAAACGCTGCGCACAGCCGCGCCTTCAAGTTTTGCCATCTTTGCGTACGCGGGAAACGCCGGTTCGACGACGAGTAACTCGTCCTTGGCCGGGTCCAGCAGCGCCTTGATGACAACATAAACGGCCTCTTGCGAGCCCGTCATGATACACACGTTTTCGGCGCTTGTTAGGTGTGGATACAAATAGTGTGCGCCGATGGCTTCGCGCAGGGCGGGATCGCCGGCATTGACCGTGTAGCGCAATCCGTCTTTCTCGGTCTCACGAATCGCGTTCGCCCAAAAACGCATGGTCGGTTTGAGCCAAGGCTCACCCAGGCCTAAATCGATGCAACCCGGCGTTTTCTTCGCTGCAATCTCGCGGATGAGCGAACCGGTTATTTCTGTTACCTTCGGGTTCACCTTAGACTGCTACCTCATAGTCTCGGAGGGCCGCATTAAGCGACGTCTTCTTATCGGTCGCTTCCGAGCGGGTGCCGATGATCAGAGCACATGGGGTTCCAAACTCCCCCGCCGGAAACTTCTTAAGCATCGAGCCGGGTATGACGACCGCGCGGCTGGGAATACGGCCCTTTGTGATCTGCGGCGCGCTCCCGCGCACATCGAGGATTGGCGTGCTGGCGGTAACGACCACGCCGGCCCCGAGCACCGCTTCGCGCTCGACTCGGACGCCTTCGACGAGGATGCACCGCGAGCCGATAAAGGCGCCGTCTTCAATAATCACGGGCTGCGCTTGGGGCGGCTCGAGCACGCCGCCGATTCCGACGCCTCCGGAAAGATGCACGTTGTTGCCGACTTGCGCGCACGAGCCCACGGTTGCCCAAGTATCGATCATCGAATTCTCGCCGACATAGGCGCCGATGTTGACAAAACCCGGCATCAAAATCGTTCCGCGGCCAAGGAATGACCCGTACCGCGCAACGCCCGGCGGAACACACCGCACGCCGAGCACGTCATAATTATTCTTCAAACGAATTTTATCGTAGAAAACCATGCCGGTGCGAATGCGCTGTTCGGCGGGTAACTGGCTCCACTCGGGGCCGTGCGCCGGATTGTTGATCCATTCGTTTTCTTGCCGGCGGAAGTAGAGTAGAATCGCCTGCTTGATCCAGGCGTTGGTGATCCAGTCCTCCCCGGCCGGCTCCGCAACACGAATCTCGCCGCAGTCAAGCGCATGGATAATTTCATCGATGACCTTCCCAGCGCCACCCTTAATTTCGCTCGGGTCGGCGCCGAGCGCTTCGATCTGCTCTCGAGTAACCTGCAAATTCATGGCGCATCGGTTCCGGTAAGAGATTGGAGGTCCCCCTCGAATCCTATTCCGCCCTTCCTTATGGAGGGAGCGGCCTGTCCATCTTCAAGGAGAACTTCTTGCCGAATACCCCGGACGACGAACTACGCATCAACGCGATTCGAATGCTCTCAATAGACGGAGTCCAAAAAGCCAACTCGGGCCATCCCGGACTCCCACTCGGCGCGGCTGCCTTCGCATACACGCTCTGGACGCGGCACTTACGATTTAATCCGAAGGATCCCGCGTGGTTCAATCGCGACCGCTTCGTGCTCTCCGCGGGCCATGGCTCGATGTTGCTCTACTCACTTCTGTATTTAACCGGCTACGATCTCTCGCTTGACGATCTGAAATCGTTTCGCCAACTCGGCAGCAAAACGCCGGGACATCCGGAGTATTTCCATACCCCGGGGGTGGAGGTAACGACCGGACCGCTTGGGCAAGGCTTTGCCAATGCGGTTGGACTCGCCGCTGCCCAAGCGCACTTGGCGGCGGTCTACAATAAAGATGAGCAGGTCGTCGATCACCACACCTATTGTCTTGTCGGAGACGGCGACTTGATGGAAGGCATCTCGCATGAAGCCGCCTCGCTCGCGGGTCACCTTAAACTGGGCAAGCTCATCGTGCTCTACGATGACAATAAAACCTCGCTTGCGGGGCCAACCGACATCACGTTTACCGACAATCATATCGATCGCTTCCGGGCCTACGGGTGGCACACCGAACTTATAGACGTGCAGCACGGCAATGATGTAGACGCGATCGATCTCGCAATTACGAACGCCAAGAAGCATGGCGACGCACCCACCTTCATCGCAATTCGCACGCACATCGGGTATGGCTCGCCGCGCCAGGATAACTTTACCTCGCATGGTGAGCCGCTTGGACCGGAAGGCGTCAGAGCGACCAAGGAACACTTCGGTTGGCCGCTCCAGCCGGATTTCTACGTTCCCGACGACGTTTTGAAGTTCTATCGCGACACGGGGTCCAAGGGTGAGCAACTGCAAAGCCAGTGGCAGAAAACCTTCGACGAATGGAAGGCCGGCTACGCCGATCTCGCCGCGCAACTCCAGCGCATGATCGCGGGCAAACTGCCCGATTCAATTCCGTGGCCAACGTTTACCGAAGAGAACGGCTCGGTTGCAACACGCGATGCCGGTGGCGTAGTTATGAACGCAATCGCCGGCGCGCTGCCGGAACTCGTGGGCGGTTCGGCAGACCTCGATCCTTCGACGAAGACCTATCTCAAAGGGTTGGGCGACTTTCAGCCTGGTACGTACGCAGGACGGAACATCCATTACGGCGTGCGCGAACACGCGATGGCGGGTATCAATAACGGCATTGCTTTGCACGGTGCACTACTGCCCTTCGGTGCGACCTTCTTCAACTTCATCGATTACATGAAGGGCTCGATGCGGCTCTCCGCCCTCAACAAAGTGCGATGCATCTATGTCCTGACCCACGATTCCGTATTCCTGGGCGAAGACGGTCCGACGCACCAACCAATCGAGCAACTCGCAACGTTGCGGGCGACACCGAATATGATGGTCGTACGTCCTGCCGACGCGCTTGAAACGCTTGAAGCGTGGAAGCTGATGATTCAACCAAAGACCGGCCCATGGTCGCTCGTCCTCACGCGGCAAAAACTACCGTTCCTCGGGGCACGTAAGGCCAACGTCGCACAAGGCGCGTACGTGCTCGTGGATTGCGGCGGCACGCCGGATCTGATTCTGATCGCGACGGGCTCCGAAGTCAGTCTTGCGCGTGATGCCGCCAAGCTGATGGAAAACCAAGGCACCAAGACGCGCGTTGTCTCGATGCCATGTTGGGAACTTTTCCAAGCACAGGATCAAGCGTACCGCGATTCCGTCTTACCGCCGGACGTCACGGCGCGCATGTCCATCGAGGCAGGCGCGACGCTGGGTTGGGAACGCTGGACCGGGTCGCGCGGCATAACCTTCGGCCTGGATCACTTCGGGACGTCTGCACCCGCCGCAGCCATCGCCAAAGCATTTGGGTTCACGCCGGAAAATATCGCAAAAATCGCGACCGAAAAATTCGCCACCGCAACGCGATGACAACAGTGAAACTATTACAATACTTTAGCGCGCCGAGCTTTGGGGGCCCCAGCTTGGCTGGGGGGCGCGCAGTCAGACGGAGCGCCTTTTAAAATGGAAAACCAGCTCAAACAACTGCTCGATGCGGGCCAAAGCGTTTGGATCGATAACTTGCGCCGCGGAATGTTTGCTTCCGGCGAATTGCAAAAAATGATCGATCAGGGCTTGCGCGGCATGACCTCAAACCCGACTATTTTCGAGAAGGCGATCGGAACGGGCAACGACTACGACGAGCAGCTTAAGAGCCTAATCGGCGAGGAACGTGACCCGAATAAGCTCTTCTGGGAACTGGCGATCAAAGATATCCAGGGCGCGACGGATTTGTTCCGCCCGGTCTACGAGCGCAGCGGCGGCAACGACGGCTTTGTTTCGCTCGAAGTCTCGCCGCTTCTGGCCCACGATACGGACGGCACGATAGAGATGGCCAAAGATCTTTGGAAGCGAGTCGGCCGCCCAAACCTCATGGTCAAAATTCCAGGGACCAACGCAGGCCTTCCGGCGATCGAAGAGTGTATCGCCTCCGGTCTCAACATCAACGTAACCCTGATCTTCTCCATCGACATGTACGAGAAAACGGCAACCGCCTACATCAACGGTCTCAAGCGGCGCATCGCGGCCGGAGAGCCGATTGATAAGATTCGCTCGGTCAATAGCGTGTTTGTTAGCCGCATCGATACGGCGATCGATAAGCTTATTCAAGCTCGCATCGACAAAGGCGAGAAACAACTGGATAAGTTGTTGGGCAAAGCGGGCATGGCAAACCTCAAGCTGACCTATCAGAAGTTTCTCTCGCTTTTTCACGGTCCGGCGTTCGCTGAAGTCGCCGCAAAAGGCGGCGTCCCGCAGCGTCCGCTGTGGGCGAGCACCTCGACCAAAAATCCCGCGTATCCCGATCTCATGTATGTAGAACCGGTGGTCGGAAAAGAAACCGTCAATACCATGCCACCGAATACCTACGCAGCGCTCTTAGACCACGGGAAGGTCGCGCCGGACACAGTAATCTCGGATCTCGACGGCGCGCGTGCTACGATGCAGGCGCTGCAAGATGCGAAGATCTCGCTCTTTGAAGTCACGAGCCAACTGCAAAAAGAAGGCGTCTCTTCCTTCTCCGATTCCTTTGCGGCACTTGTTGGTGCGATCGTGTACAAGCAGAATCAACTCGCCGATGGTAAAGAACGCGTGGCGCTCTCGCTGGGCTCGCATCAAGGCGACTACCAAACGGCCCTCGATCAGCTCGAGAAAAACGATTTTCTCAAGAAATTATGGGGGCGCGATCCAAGCCCGTGGTCCAGCGACCCCGACGCAGAGAAGATTATTAAATCGGCGCTCGGTTGGCTCGACATTCCTCAGCACATGCTCGAGAACGTTCCGAATCTCCAGTCCTTCGCAAAAGAATGCAAGGAATGCTTCGACCACGTTGTTGTGTTGGGAATGGGCGGCAGCTCGCTCGCGCCCGATATTATGCGCGCGACGTTTGGCAAAATCGAGGGCTACCCGCAACTGCACATTCTCGATTCCACCGATCCCGTTCAGATCAAAGAACTCGAAGACCAAATCGTGCTTGAAGACACCCTCTTTATCGTTGCGAGTAAGAGCGGCACGACCACTGAGCCGGACGCCTACTACCGGTATTTCTGCGAGAAGGTCAGCAAGAAGGTCGGCAACTCGAAGGTCTCGTCGCACTTTGTTGCCATTACCGATCCGGCAACCAAGCTGGCCAAAGAAGCCAAGGACGCCGGCTTCCGGCACGTCTTCATCAACGACCCCAACATCGGTGGACGCTACTCAGCGCTCTCATACTTCGGCATGCTGCCGGCGGCGCTCGCAGGGTACGACGTCAATCTTCTTCTCGATCGTGGGCTCGGAGCGATGCACGCAAACGACAAGACTGTCGCCTCCAAGGACGCGCCAGGCGTTCGATTCGGAGCGGCGCTGGGCGGCCTCGCAAAAGCGGGCCGCGACAAACTAACCATTGTGACGCACCCGAGCGTTAGAGCGTTCGGCGCGTGGGCCGAGCAGCTCATCGCAGAGTCGACCGGCAAACTCGGCAAAGGCATCGTTCCGATTGAAGGCGAGCCCCTTGGTGCACCGGGTTCGTACGGCGAGGACCGGCTCTTCGTCTACGTCGGCGACGGCTTGCCTAATTCCGATGCCTCCGTGGATGCCGCGCTCAAGGCGTTGGAAAGTGCAGGCCATCCGGTCATTCGCATGGCGATGAATGATGCGCACGACGTTGGCGAGCAATTTTATCAGTGGGAGATTGCGACGGCGGCCGCGGGTTCGATCCTGGGCATCAACGCTTTCGATCAACCGAACGTGCAAGAATCCAAAGATAACACTGTTGCTCTTCTTAAGGAGCAGGCAACGAAAGGCAGCTTTACCGAGCCTTCCGTCAACGTCAGTGGCAATACATTCGAGATCATCTTCCTCTCAGGGAGCGCATCGATTTCGGGCGACGACGTCGATGGGGCGCTCGCGCAACTCTTTGCGCAAGTCAAGCCGCACGATTACTTTGCTTTCACCGCCTACATTGCGCGCAATGAGCCGCATTCCGATACGCTTACGGAAATACGCGTAAAGGTGCGCGATGCGCACAAAGTGGCAACGACCGTAGGCTTTGGTCCGCGGTTCTTGCACTCGACGGGCCAGCTTCACAAGGGTGGCCCGAATACAGGCGTTTTCATGCAGATCACGGCAGACGCACCGTTCGATTTCCCGATCCCGGGAATGAATGTGGGATTCCGGACCCTTGAAGCCGCGCAGGCGCTCGGCGACTTCCAATCGCTTGATAAACGGACACGCCGCGGCGTACGCATTCATCTTAAAGGCGACATCGAGGCAGCATTGCGCGATCTTGCCGGACGAATCAACGACGCCCTCACGGCGCGAGCGTAAATGGCGCAAGCAACGGCGACCGCCGCCGCGCCCGCGGATGGCAAAGCGGAAGCCAACCCGTTACGCGCGGGGCTCGACACCGATCGGATCACCGAGCCGTGCAGCGTGGTGTTCTTCGGCGCAAGCGGCGACTTGTTCAAGCGCATGCTGCTGCCTGCGATGTATAACTTGCGGCTCACTGATATCATGCCGAATGATTTCGCGATCATCGGCTACTCGCGAACGCAATACACCGACGAGGCCTTTCGCGACTACTGCAAACAGAGCGTCGATCAATTCTCGCACTCGGGGGCGGCTAAAGATCCGCTCTGGAGCGATTTTTCGCAGCGCTTAAGCTATCTCAGCGGCGAATTTGACGATGTCTCAGACTACGATCAACTCAAAGCCAAGCTTGCTATGAACGACCAGAAATTCGGCACCAAGGGCAACGTGTTGTACTATCTGTCCACGCCGCCGCAAGTCTTTCCACTCATTATCGAACATTTGGCGAAAGCAGGCCTCGATCCCAAATCAAATACCAAAGGTTGGACCCGGATTATCGTCGAGAAGCCCTTCGGCACGGATTTGCAGACCGCGCAAGCGCTGCAAACGGAAGTCGAAAAAGTTTTTGACGAAAGCCAAGTCTATCGCATCGACCATTATCTCGGTAAAGAGCCCGTACAAGATATCATGGCCCTGCGCTTTGCCAACATGATTTTTGAGCCGATCTGGGATCGCCGGTACATAGAGAGCGTCCAGATCACGGCCGCGGAAACGCTGGGGGTTGAGCTGCGCGGTGGTTACTACGATCATGCCGGCGCCTTGCGCGATATGATTCAGAACCATGTAATGAACCTATTGGCCCTTGTTGCGATGGAGCCACCCGTAAATTCTGACGCTGATTCGATTCGCAACGAGAAATTTAAGGTGCTCTCGGCGATTCGTCCGATTGCGGACGATCAGGTTTTCGAACAGACGGCCCGCGGTCAGTATGGCCCGGGCACAGTCGATGGCAAAGCGGTTCCCGCCTACCGGCAAGAGCAAGACGTTGATCCTAATTCAAATACCGAGACTTTTGCCGCAGTCAAACTGCACATCGATAACTGGCGCTGGGCGGGCGTTCCGATCTATTTGCGTAGCGGCAAGCGCCTCGCGCGCAAGAACTCCGAGATCGCCGTGCGCTTCAAACCGATTCCCCACCGCCTCTTCGGCGAGAAGAGCGACACGATCGATCCGAACTTCTTGGTGATGAAGATTCAACCGGACGAAGGCGTGACGTTGCGCTTTAATGCAAAGGTCCCGGGGCCAAAGAATCATATTCGCGGCGTAAACATGGACTTCAACTACGGCACCGGATTCGGCGTGGAGTCTGCTCCGGCGTACGAACGCCTGATTGCCGATGCGGTACGCGGCGATGCGACTTTGTTCACGCGGTGGGACGCCGTGCAACGAGCGTGGGAAATCGTCATGCCGATTTTGAGCACGTGGCAGAATACGAAAGACCCGACGTTTCCCAACTACCCCTCGGGAAGCCAAGGTCCCGAGTCCTCGGACAAACTTGTTGCCGCTGACGGACAAGCCTGGAGGCGAATCTAAATGGGAAACGCCGAGCCGCCCACACTCGACCTCGGCGCCATCGACGCGCAGCTAAAAAAGGCACGCCAAGAATCCGACGGCGCGGTTGCGACCACGATGAACTTCATCGTTTATATCGAGGACGATGCGCTTCACGAGCGTGCGACCGAGAAGGCCGAAGCACTTTCGCAGAAATATCCGGCGCGGGTGATGATCCTGCACTCTGGAAGCGAAGGTGCCAAGGTTTCAACCTCCGTGGATAAACTCGGCGCGGATGGGAACGTCACCGCAGAGCTTATCGAGCTCGGCATCATGCATATGTCTCCGCGGGCGATTTGCTCGGCAGTCAACACCTTGCGCGTGGCAGACACGCCGAACGTGCTGTGGTGGACGAGCGAAACCGTCGCGAGCGACGTCCTTTTTGAGGATATTGTTGGAATGATGGACACGGTGATCGTGGATTCATCAGGCGTGGACTCAAGCGAACTCGGTATTCAAGAGCTGGCGGAGTTTCTGAGCGGCGGCCCTTCGCTGCTTGTTCGAGATCTTGCCTACATGCGGCTTGCGCCTTGGCAAGATATGGTGGCGCACTTTTTCGACGACCAATCGTTTCTCGAAGACTTACACCGCATCGTTCGCGTGGAGCTCACGACAGGCTCCTCGGCCGAAGCGTACTATCTTGTGGCTTGGATGGCCAGCCGTTTGCGATGGAAACCGTGCGGGCGCTTTGCGCTCTGCGATGAAACCGGGCGCGCGATCGAGATTTCGCTCAAGCAGGACGGCGATCTCCGGCGCGTTCTGCGCGTGGCACTCTCGACTGACGATTCCACTTTCTCGGCAGAGCTTACGGACTCGCCGGACACGGTAGGCTTGAGTGTCAGCGGCGTAAAGTCTGTGCCCAAACGTTGCTCGCCGCTTCAACACATCGACAATCTCTCACTGCTTGAGAAAGCTTTCCTCGTGCCCGCACACGATGAAGTCTTCGAAGAATCTCTGCGCGTACTCTACGAACTCTTACAGTTTAAAGCTTAATGGGGTCCCGCAGGCGAAGTGCGGTAACTGGAGGTAAAGGTGGTTCAAACCGACCGGGGCGACGTTGAAATCTTTGAGACGCCCGCTGAGCTTGCATCCGGACTCGCTCAGTTTGTAACGGATTGCGCAAGTTTCGCGATTACGGAACGGGGGGCATTTTACATCGCGCTTGCGGGTGGAACAACTCCGAGGGCCGCTTATAAACTGCTGGGCGAAGAGCCCCTAAGCACTGAGATTTCTTGGGATGACACCTTCATCTTCTTTTCCGATGAGCGTTGCGTTTCGCCCAACGATCCGGAGTCGAATTTCAAGATGACCAAAGATGCGCTGCTCGAGCATATCAAGATTCCGCCTCACAACGTGCACCGCATGCGCGGCGAAGACGACCCCACGCAAGCAGCAGCAGCATATGACAAAATCATCCGCGAAGATTTAGGGCAAAACCCCCGTTTCGATTTGATTCTGCTCGGGATGGGACCGGAAGGCCACACGGCATCGCTGTTTCCGGGATCCGTGCCCGCGGATGACACCAAGACGCTGGTGGCCGCGCCCTACATCTCCAAACTTAAGTCACATCGCATTACGTTTACGCCGCGTCTAATCAACAACGCGCGTCGAGTCGCAATCGTAACGGAAGGGGGCGCCAAAGCGCCTACTTTTGCGGCGGTGATGGACGGGCCGTTGCGCCCGGACCTTTATCCCGTCCAGCTCGTTGCGCCTACCGACGGAGAACTCCAGTGGATGGTAGACCGCTTGGCTGCAAGCCAACTCGACAGCTAGGAGTCTGCTTGCAAACGCGCACCTTGAAGGATGTTGATCTAGCGACAATCACTGCCGCTTTAACTGCTGCCTACACGGGATATTTCGTTCCCCTCACCTTTTCGGAGGCGGCAACGGCGACGTACTTACGCGTGAACGACATCGTGCCCGAGGCCTCCCCAATTTGGCTCGACGATGGCCAGCCCGTCGCGATCGGCGCGGTCGGTGTGCGTGGAAACCGTGGTTGGGTCGGCGCATTTGGTATCGCGCCGGAATATCGCGGTAAGGGATTAGCGCAAGCCATGTTCGGCGAGCTCGTGCGCTTAGCCAAATCGCAAGGGGTAGCAGCAGTCACGCTGGAGGTGCTCAAAGAAAACATCCGTGCGCGCGCGATCTACCAACGCGCGGGGTTCAAAGTTACCCGCAAACTTTTCTGGCTCGAACGCGAATCGATCCCAGGATCGGATGAGGACGCACAAGTCGCCCCGGTAGCGGAATTCGTCGAAACCGAGATCGAAGGAGCGCCGGCGCCCTGCTGGCAGCGGGAAAGCCGATCAATTCAGCTGCGCAGCCCCCAACTAGCAGCCGTGCAATCGGGCGAGAGCTTCGCAGTCTATCGCGCGGACGGCGATGACGCATCGATTTGGAAGACGTCGCTGGGCGGCGGAGGCGATGCCGTTCTCGCAGCAATCGCGCGCATAGCCGGAGCGAGAACGGTATCGGTCACGAATGAACCCGAAGGTTCGCCGCTCCTGCTGCAGTTGTATGACCGCGCGTGGTCACCCACGGCGGTTCAATACGAGATGCTGCTTACTTTGTAGCTGCGATGCGCTGATTCCAACGCTCGAGTGCCCTGCAGTAGAGCACGGCGGAGCGCTCGAGGAATCGTTTCTGCGCAAGCGGTGAGAGTTTTATTCTGTAGGCTTTTTTCATGGTTGTCGGGTTCCTTGCCCAAGAGTGGTGGCATCAACGTTGTTGTCTTTGAGGATAGAGCCGCTCACGCGCTCGAGTTCGACCACGGCTTTGTTGAGGTCGGTTTGCGCTTGCAATTCGCGCCCGCGATTGTTCGCGAGATCCACCTGACGCTGTAGGACCAGAAACGTCGTCGATGCGCCGGCGTGGAATCTACGAATTTCGCTGCCCAAGACTTGCTGGGATGCTTGCCTCGCGGCGCGCGCGGCAATCAGCCGGTAGCGCGCGGCGCGGTAGGCCTGAAGTGCGTTGCGTGATTCGCTGTTTATCCTTTGTAGTAACGATATTTGATTGATATCTGTTTCGCGCAGTTGTTCTTGTGCTATTGCATAATTTGCCTTAGCTGTATGATTGCCCAAGGCAAGCTGCAGGTTTATGGCCGCATTGTAAGATGGAAACTTATTGGTCGCCAGATTTGAGATCGATTGGCCGTTTCCGCCGACGAGATAGGCGGGCGGCGGCGGGCCCCCCGCAAGCGGACCGGTCGTTGGTGACGGTAAGAGGCTGCCGGCAAACCCGCTTGTGGTATACCCCACGTTGAAGTCAACCTGCGGTTTGAGCTGGTCCTTGGCGTACGCAAGATTGACGCCGGCCGCATTGCGCGCGCCGCGCAGTTGCGCGAACTCGGGCCGGTTCGCAATCGCTTGGGCAACGAGCGAGCCCAACTGCGGCTCGGGCGGCAGATTGCGCACCGGCGAGGTCGGGACAAGGTTTGCGTTCCAAATCGGATCGCCGGGGTCGGCAACGATGAGCGCCTTAAGCTCCACCTGCAGCCGCTGAACATTTTGAAGAGCCGAGAAGACGTTGTCCTGAAAAACGTTGACTTGCGTATTGGACTGCACGACCTCAATGGGGGCGTTGACGCCCTGCCGGGCCAGGCGCGCGTTACTCTGGGATTGCAGCTTGGCCTCGCGTAGCGCTTCTTCTTGAATCGCGACGTTGCGCCAGGCCGCGACGAGATCCCAATAGGCGTCCTCTACTTGCGTTACTATTTGCGAAGCGCTTGTGAGCGACTGGGCGGAGACCGCCAGCTGATTGATCGTCGCCAGTTGCAGTTGGCGGCTGGTTTCGTTGATCGTACGGCCGCGCAAGAGCGGCTGCGAGAGATTGAATGAAAGCGAGGCGGGATAGGTGGGATTGAACGTGTTGATGATGCCGTTGTTGAGTACACGGCCGTCGCTCGCGCTCACGCTGTATTGCTGTCCCCTCGGCGTCATCCCGGAGACCCCGGCGCTAAGATTGATCTGGTCCTGCACGATGGGTCCAAAACCGGGTCCTGAGAAAAACGCGTTCTGCGGCGGCGTTGTGGTGTGCGAATAGCTCGGCTGCACGTTAAAGCGCACGTCGTAAGCGCCTCTCGCCGCTTCAATTTGGTATCCGGCAATCCGGCGATTGGACTGCGCGATGGAGAGATCGGTGTTTTTCATGAGTGCCATTGCAACGGCGTTTTGTAACGTGATTCCCACGAATGGCTGCTGCGCTACCCCGACAATATCGCCATTTGGGACGCCGAGATCCGGGGCGCTATAACCCGGGGCAACATTGGGCACCGGCGCAATTGCGCCATTTCGCGGTTGCGGGGGCGGCGGTAGCCCGTTTGTGCTATTGACGCCGCTAGGCATGGGCGTAGAGAGCGGAGCCGCGCTCATCTGAGGAATCGCAGTGGGAGCCGCGATGGGTGCAGGCTGCGTGGTTTGCATCGGTAGGGGTGTCGGTGTTTGCGCGGCAGCAGGCAGGGCGGAACCTGCGATCGATACCGCGAGTTGAGCAATAGCCAAAAAGCGACGGAACAAAAGAATTCTCCTATTCAACCGATGTGGACGCGGCCTGCGCTTTTGGACGCCGCAGCAAGAGGACGAGGGGAGCAAGGCAGATCGAGATAAGCGCTGTGATCCTTGAGGTATCCGCATATGAAAGCACAAGCGCCTGACCGGCGACCATCGAGTAGACTTGCTGCAGCGAGCCCGAGACCAAGAACGTCTGCACGGAGTGCACGTGGTGAGCGATCCCGGCTGCAAGAGCCGTTTGATGGATTGCATCGGAGCGCGTAAGAATCGTTACCAAAGCTGCCGTTGCAACGCTTCCGCCTATTTGGCGCGAGAGGTTAAAGAAGGCCGCGGCTTTCGGCACGGCTTCGGCCGGAACGGCACTCAAGACCGAGATCGAGAGCGGGACGAAGATCATTCCCAGGCCTAGCCCGCTTGTGGCGAGCGAAATGCCGAATGTCCAGAAGCTTGAATCGCTGGTGGTGGCATTGGCCATTAACCAATTCGACACGCCCACAAGCGTGAAGCCGGTCCCAATAAGAATGCGTGGATCGACCAAATTCTTTCCCGCAACGATTGCAATAAACGGAGTCATCAAAGCGACGAAGATCGCACGAATCAAGATCAATTCGCCCGAGCCGCTCGCCGTAAAGCCGAGCGAGTTTTGAACGTATTGTGGCAAAATCACGATCGATCCATACAAACTGACGCCCAGGACCGCACCTAAAATACTTCCCGTCACGACGGCTCTGTATTTGAGCACGTGCAAATCTACCACTGGAATCTTCGATCGCAGCGTCCACACGACGAATGCCGCAAGCGAGACAATGCTTGTAAGGGTGAGCCACCGCACCGAGGGGTCCTCAAACCAGTCTTTGGTCTGGCCCTGATCGAATACATATTGCATCGCGCCGAGGCCGGCGGCAAGAAAGGCAAGGCCAATCCAATCCAGTTTGCTCTTTTGCGGTTTGGCCGGATTACGCAGGATGAAATAGGCGAGCGCGGCCGCAAAAATCCCGAGCGGAATATTAATGAAAAAGGCCCAGCGCCACGAAAGCTGATCGGTGATGATGCCGCCGAGCAGCGGCCCGATGGCGGGACCGACGATGACGCCCATCGAGAAGATTCCGGTTGCTTTACCCTGTTCGTTTAGCGGGTAGGTTTCACGCAGAATCGCCTGGGAAGTTGAAAGCAATCCACCCCCGCCGAGACCTTGTACGATGCGCCAGAAGACGAGGGACCCAAAGGAGCCGGCAAATCCACACATGAGCGACGCCGCCGTAAAGAGCGCGATTGAGGCGATGTAGTATGCGCGCCTGCCAAAGCGCACTTGTAGCCACGGGGAGATCGGAATGACGATCACGTTGGCAATGATGTACCCCGTTACGATCCAGACGCCCTGATCGACTGCGACGCCGAAGTTTCCCTGAATGTTGGGCAGCGCGACGTTGACGATCGTTGTGTCGACGATTTCGAGCATCGTAGCGACGATCACGGCGGCGGTAACCAGAGCCCGGCGCAGGCCGTACTCTATTACGTGAGATTCGCGCATTTTTGCTTACTTAACTTTGACCGAGGCCACGACGGACATCCCGGGGCGTAGGGGTTTATCTGCGGGCGGATTGTCGAAAGCGATCTTCACCGGAATTCGCTGCGTAACTTTGATGAAGTTGCCGCTTGCGTTTTGCGCCGGCACAAGTGAATAGGTGCTCTGCGATGCAGGATTGATCGCAACTACATGACCATGGAACGTCGTACCCTTGTAGGCGTCGATCGTGATGTCGACGGGTTGGCCGGGACGAATGCTGCCCAGTTGCGTCTCTTTAAAGTTCGCGGTAACGTGGATATCGCTCGATGGAATAATGGTCATGAGCGGCGCGCCCGGAGCGATCGTTTCGCCGAGTTCTGCATTCTTTTCACCGACATATCCGTCGACCGCGGCAACGATACGCGTATCGCTCAGTTGATCTTTTGCAAGCTGAAGTTCTGCCAGCAAGCTTCCGACGGTCGCGAAGGCAGCATTGGCCTGGGCTTGCGAGGCGGCAACACGAGCCGGCGAAGTTGATTCTTGCAGTTTGCCCTCTGCGGAGCTTAACTGTCCCTGCGCCGAACCGATAGACGTTGACGCAGCGGAAACACGATCTTGGGCGGCCGAGACATTTTCAACGGCCTGCTGATACTGCGCTTGCGCGGCGGCTGCGTTTGCACGCGCCGCATCGAGTTGGGATTTTGGGATATCTCCCGTCGAAACGAGCGACTGCGTGCGACGCAAATCCGCATTCGCGCGGTTGAGCGCTTCTTGCGCTGCGGGCACGCCCGCCTCTGCGGTAGCGACGCCGGCTCGCGCAACATCTACACTGGCCTGCGCACCCGAAATACCGGACTGGGCCGAGGTGATACCGCCCAGGCTTTCAGTAGCCTGTGCGGCCACGGTCTGTTGCGTCAAAGTAACATTCGACTGGGCAGCAGCGGCTTGGGCGCGCTGTGCGCTAACCGCTGCCTGCGCCTGCGCTAAATGCAGGCGCTCATGCTGACTCTCCAGCTCAACGAGCAGTTGGCCTTTGTGAACTGGCTGATCGGTATCGACCGCAATCCGCGCGACCCGTTCCGCGATCTTGCTCGTCACCGAAACCGTGGACGCGTCGATGCGGGCATCATCGGTGGTTTGGTGGGTGCTCGCATAAAGAAAATATTTGACGCCCCAGATCAGCAACAGAATAACGGCAATTGCGCCGAGCGCAATCATTGCACGTCGCACGCCGGGCTTGGCCTCGCGCTCTGGTTTCTCCACCACGGCTTCTTGCGCAGGTGCGGCCGGTTTTCCATTCCCATTGTTGGGAATCGTCCCGGTAGTCGGCTTTGTTGTTTCGACGGATTCCATTACTTGCTGCTCCTTGCGCCGTTTAAAAAGACATTGACAAAAGTATCTACCGCTACATCAGAGCTCAGGGTTGCCGATTGCTTCCACAGGCCGCTTCCCATGATGTAGGCAAAAAAGTATCCCACATAGATCCTAGCCAAAATCATGGGGTCGCCGTGAATCTCCCCGCTCGCAATATATTTTTCCAAGAACTTGGTGAGATAGTCGCGAGAAATTTTGGGCATCCGCCACGGAACATGCACGCCCTCGGGGTCAGCAGCTTCTTCCAACAGCGCAACACGGATAAGATCTTTGTTGGCCGTCATGCCCTCGATCATATACCGGCCGATAATCTTCAGATCCGCTTCAATCTCGCCTGGAAGCGATTGGTACATTTCCCGAAGGCGCTCTTCCTTATTTTGACAGAACCACTCTTTCATCGCATCGAGCAGCGCCAGCTTGTTTCCGAAATGGCGGAAGAGCGTAGCTTCATTGACGCCGGCCCGGTCTGCAATTTCACGAGTGGTGGTTCCATGCGGTCCCTTGAGCGCGAAAATCTCGCGGGCCGCATTCAAAATGCGCTCCCGCGTGTCTTCAACCGAAGGGCGGCTCGTCTCTCGAACGATCACTTGTGCAACTCCGTAAAGACACTTTCGCTCACGGCGATGTTCGTGTGGTATTCGTTGTATTGCGAGTCCGCAACCGCACGGATGTGCGGAACGTGGATTTCGGCATGCTGGCTGGAGAGCAAATTAAAGTTGCCGACATTGCGGTATGTCTGATCCATCGTGATGAGGCCACCATTGTAATAATGCCACTGCAATCGCGCGACTTCATACGTGCTGGGATCGACATAGACATCCGTATGATCGATCATGCCGCGAATCTTCGCAACAAGTTTCAATTGGACAACGCGTCGGCCGTTTACGTCAGAGCGTCCTTGGGTCGTGATATCGAAGCGGCGCTCCCAAGTCGAGGGATCGGCGAGATCGGAAAAAAAGTGATCGAGTCCGCGCGCAAAGGGCGGCACGCGGTCGAAAACGACTTGATAATTATCCGGCCGTTTGAAATACGACGTACCGTCGAGCTTGGGCGAATAGAACGGAAAGCTCAGCATGCGGACATCGACGTGGACGCGTGCTTGAAAGGTACGTAAGTCGGGATTGCGCTCAATCATTTTTTGCACGATGGCTCGCGATTCCGACTGCTGCGCGAAAACCGGAACACCGGACGACGCAATCAATGCGAGAAGGACGAATACGGCCAGGCGTTTCATGCTGCTGACTCTGCCGTTGCGACCAGGCGAAAAACTTTGTCGAGCGCCGTAACTTCAAGCGTGCGCAGCAGATCCATCCGGCTTACGGCCAGGGTTAGGTCAGCCCCGGCCTCGCGAATACGACGCAAAAGCTTGATGAGGCGCCGAATTGCAGCCGAGTCCAAAACGGCCACCGCATCGAGCGCGAGGACGATTTCTTTCGCGCCCCTCTCGATGGCGTCAGCGACCTGGCCAAGCAGGCGGTCGAAGGCTTCATCCGAGAAGGCGGAAGGCACTGTAAACACGGGCGGTCCCATACTCTCCTAAATTTTCCTTACCGAAGTAAGTACTTGCACGCAACGATATCACACAGGAAATCTAAATGCAAGTACTTGCTTGCAGAGCGACTTTTCTCTTTAACGCAGGCGAGCGGCAGTTGGATGCGGTTGCAGAATAGGCCGCCCCATGGTACATGAAGTCGAAGCGCGCCAGGCGCTCCAAGAGGCCTCGCTGGACTCAGCGCAGGTCGTCCTTAAAGCCCTCGATGGCGCTGGCCCCGCGCTTGAAGTCGATCCAGACACGTACCTCTATCCCGCCAGCATGCTCAAGACGCCGCTTGCGGCAGTAGCCCTCGAGCTGGTAGAGTGCGGCGAGTTGCGGCTGGATCAGTCGTTCGACTGCAGCGATCGAAACATGACCACCAACGACGCAGAGTCGCCGTTCGTCACGGGGTTTCGCGGGCCGCTCTCATTGATAGTCGAGCGCGCGCTCACCCACTCCGATAATGTCGCAACCAACATGCTCTATGATATTTGCGGTCGCGAGCGCGCAACGGAAATGGCAGCGCAGAAACTCGGACTGGCCGACACGGCCTTCCATCGCAAACTCTCTGGCAGCGAACCCCTCATAGTAGATCCACAGTGGGACGGGGTAAACAGAAACCGGCATAGCGCGCGGGACGCGGCACGTTTATTCGAACTGATTGCGACGGACGCCCTGCCGTACGCTGCACTCTTGCGCGAAATTCTGGCAAAGCAGCAGTTCAACGATAAACTCAGCAAGGGCCTTGGCACAACCGACCATTTCGCGCACAAGACCGGCGACACCGACGAAGTGACGCACGACGGCGGCATTCTCACGCTGTCTGATGGACGGCGCTATGTTCTTGTCGTGTATACGGGCTTGGAATCAACACCGGAGCACAATGCGCGTTTCGCACCTTTTATGCGCGCGATTCGTCCGCTGCTATAACTTGTGAGCTTTTAACGTCCACGCCTTCGGATCGGCGGCTTCGGGAAGTCCGATTCCCGGCTCGTCCAGCTTCTGCAAGTACCACTGATGCGCTTGCTTGACGAAACTGGCTACTACGATCGTTGAGGTCGGCGAGAGCACGACGGTGTGAGCGCGAAGCACCGGGTCATTTGCCCATTGTGCGGGCGATGATGGTTGCCAGGCGATTGCAGCGCGAAATCGTTCCGCTTTGACGGGACTGCTCCAAACGATGCGCACCGGCACGATGTGCGAGTAGCACAGATACGACAGATGCGCGGGATTATTCTTGTAGTCGTTCTCGTCGTAGTAATATTTGAGTCCTTCCGGCGTCAAACGGTACTGCAGTGATTCTCTCGCTTCTCGCGTCTGGAGTAGCCCTGCCTTCCGGAGTGCGGCGAGGACGGTGCGGATTTGCCGCACGTCACTTGTGCTGCGGCCTTCGCGGATGCTTCCAATCCATGCGGCGGGAATCCAGATCCCTTGCTCCGTTAACTCAACGGAGGTTCCCGGAGCAAAATAGTGCTTGACGACCGGCACAACGTCCCAGCCAAGCGGAATGCACTCGTGCGGCTGAGTTGCTAGGGCATCCTTGGCGACGCGCATGATACTCCACGCGTTGTTCGGGGCACAATTGCCCAGAATCAACGTGCACAGGAGTAGTAGCAATGCCTGAATTCTAGGCGATTTCATTTCGAAGGTACTTCTCAAACTGCGCGAGGCCTTGCTCGAAGTTCGCGCGGCCGAAACCGATGCGCACGTGCGTATCTTCCATCTGATAGATGGTGCTCGGCAGCAAAAGCACGCCCGCTTTCTCGAGTAAATCGTGGCAGAACGCCGCGGCCCCGCCGGAATCTCGGATCCGCAAAAAACCGATCGGCGCCGCTTGTGGACGAACCCACGACACGCGCGATGCGTTGCGCTGCACGAACGAATCGAGCAGAGCGAGATTCTTGGCGATAAGCAAGCGATTGCGTTCGAGGATCCGATCGCGGTGACGCAGTGCAAGCGTAGCGAGAAACTCACTGGGCGCCGCGTTGCAGATGGTGGTGTAATCTTTGGCTTCTGCTAGACGTTCGAGAAGGTCTCGATCGCGCGTGGCGATCCAGCCGATGCGCAATCCTGCAAGACCCAAACTCTTTGAGGTCACGCCGAGCGAAACGCCGCGCTCGTAGCGTTCACAGGCGGCGGGCAGCCGCGCGGCGGGATCGTATTCGCTATCGCGATAGACTTCGTCCGAAAAGAGATACGCGCCGCTCTTGCGTGCGAGCTCGACGATTGCAGTCTGAGTCGTGCGGTCCATCAAATAGCCCGTTGGATTGTGCGGCGAATTAATTATGACCGCTTTGGTATCGCGCCGCAGTACTCGATCTAAGGACGCAGGATCGAGCGCCCATCCATCTGCTTCGCGCGTGCGCCACAGCGTAACATCCGCACCTTGGTTACGTGCGACTTCATAGAGCGACTGATAAGCCGGGAAGTGCGCGACAGCGTGACTGCCGCGCTCGAGCACACGCTGCATGAACGCGAAGATTGCTTCTTGCGCTCCGGCGAAGACGAGAACGTCGTCTGCCGATATGCCTTCGTACTGCGCTGCAATCGCCACGCGCAGCCCGGGAGAGCCGGGCGCCTCGGTATACCCAAGCCACGTTTCTTTGAATGCGCTCTCCGCCTGCGGCTCGAATGCCAGGAGGTCACCGACGGAGAGCGCTTCGCAGTCCGATGCGCACAGCAAGTAGGGCGTGCCGAATTCGTGCCGCGCGAAAAAACGCTCGAGCGCAAAAGGCTCGAACGTGTTACGGGGTTGGAGTTGCGTCAGGAGCTCCCATGCTGTTGTGATAACGCTTACGATGCTTGCCTGTCATCGTGCCCGTCGTTTCGCCATAAGCACCGTTCGATGCACCGTGCATCGAACCGTGCTTGGAACCGGCGGCGTGGAATCCCGCGGCAGCGGCTGCATTGGGACACATGTACCGGCCATTCTTCGTTTTGCCGTAGTACGGGTCGCCCGGTTCGTGCCACGCCTTCGTGTGCATATTCACCCACACGGGCTGCACCGCACCGCAATTCAGGCCGGCCGGAACCGGGGCGGCGTTACCGAGCGGCAAGGCCTGGGACTCGCGTTGCCCTTCACTCATTGGAGCGTTCGTCGTGTTTGTCGTATTCGTGGATTTGCCGCCGCCGCAACCGGCAAGCGTCATTGCGAGCAGCGCCGTGGCCGCTACGGTTCGCATCCAGAGATTCATCAGAAACCCCCTTATAGATCCAGTGTTTGTGCGAGCTGTGTCAGCGTCGCCCCGGCCTTTTCGGCCAGAGCGGAGCGTCCACCACTATAGACCTGTTTACCCGAAACGTACGTTTCCTTGATCCAGGCGTTTTCCGCCCGGTAGACAAGCGCATTGACCGCCGGCGACCACGGATCAATGCGGGATGCATCCAGAATCAGAAAATCCGCCGCCAGACCCGCCTCGAGTGCGCCTGCCTGAACGCCCAGGGCACGCGCACCTTGCGCCGTGGCGAGATCGAACGATGCCGCGGCCCCGAAGACGCTCCCGTCCCGTGCGGCCAGTTTCTGCAAGAGACTTGCGGCGCGCATCTCTTGGATCAGCGAGGGGTTCACGTCGGCGTCCGTCCCAAGGGCTAGCGGCACGCCAAGCCCGGCAAGGCCGCTGACGTCGCATGTTCCGTCACCCAGATATTGATTGGTCATCGGGTTGTGCACGACACGCGAACCAGCCGAAGCCAGCATCTTTTTCTCGTCTTGCGAAATGTAGATCGCGTGCACGGCGATCAGCCGTTCGTTTAAGACCCCAAGTCGATGCAGCAATTGTACCGGCGTCGCTCCGTGTGCGGCTTTGGTTTGCTCGCCTTCATACTGCGCTTCGGCGACATGGATGTGCACGAAAAGATCGCGCTGTTGCGCGAATGCCATCGATGCTTGAATCATCGCCGGGGAGGCCGCATGTAGCGAGTGCGGCGCAACACAGATATTCGCGTCGGGATACTTCGCTATGAGTTGGGCGGTGCGCGCTTGCGCCTGTTCGATGGTTTCGCGAAATGCAGCGGGTGCAGAGCCTGCATCCATCCACGTTCGTGCCAGGACTAGGCGGATACCGGTGTCTTGCGATGCTTTGATTGCGGCTTCCGCGTGGGCATTTCCGGCCCCGTTGAGATAGAAGAATTCGACCACTGTGGTGATTCCTGCGGCGAGCATCTCCGTGAACGCCGCCACAAATGTCCAATAGATGTCGCCCGGTGTAAGGCGCGGCACAACGCGATAGAGTGCATCGCTGCGCCACTTCGCAAAGGTCAGATCGTCCGCCCAGCCGCGCAAGAGAATTTGATAGGCATGGCTGTGCCCGTTGATAAAACCTGGGACAACCAACGCCTCGCGGCCGAACGAACGTACGGAGTGGCCGGGGTACTCTTTGAGGAGGCTGCTGTAATCGCCGGTGAGCGCGATGATGCCGTCCTGGCTCACAAAGGCGAAGTCTTCCACTTCGACTCCCCCCACCAAGGCGCGCGCACAACGTACGATCTCCTTCATGCCACCGCTTCTCCGCCGCGGTAGACCGCGCGCGCCAAGTTACCGCCGAACTGCCAGCCGAATTCATGCGGCGAAGCAATCTCGAGCACCACAAAATCGGCTGGACCCTCGATCCGCAAGGCACCGGCATCAGCACGCAGCGAATGCGCCGCCGCACGCGTTACAGCATAGAGCGCTTCGGCTCCGGAGAGTCCGAAGTACTTGCGGCCGAAATAGGCGACGGTCTGCAAATTAAAGCACGGCGAGGTTCCGGGATTATAGTCACTTGCAAGCGCAACCGCACCGCCGCGCTCGAGCAGGGTGCGCACGGGAGCTTTTTTAGGCAGACCCAAATACTCGATTGTTGCCGGACAGGCGACGGTGACGATGCCGGAGGCAACGATCGCATCGATGTCCTGCGTGCGAATGTAGTTGGCGTGATCGACCGCATCGACGCCCAACTTTGCCGCCATCTCCGCAGCCCCGCCGAAGGCCATTTCATCGCAATGCACGCGCAAGCGCAAACCGTGTTCGCGCGCGCAGGCAAGGTAGCGGTGTGTTTGCGCCGGCGAGAAAAAGCCGGGCTCGCAAAAGGCATCTGCGTAGACCGCCCCGTGTGCGCGCGCAACGGGCAAGAGATGCTCGGTAAGATAATCCACGAATGCTTCTTCCGCGCTGAACTCCGGCGGCAGTGCGTGCGCGCCGAGAAACGTGGAGATGAGGCGCGGCAGCCCGGCCTGGTTCTTATGCGCATCGACGAGATCGAGAAGCTGCGTTTCGCCATCCTTGTGCAGCGCATATCCCGTCTTGACTTCCATTGTCGTCGTGCCATGCCGGGCGATCGTGTGCAGCCGCTCCCGAACAACTTCCCAAAACGCACGCAATGAGGCAGGGTTCTCGAGCATCCGGCGTGTTTGCGCAACCGTGTACAACATGCCAAGCGGCGGATTTTTGCCAGCTTGGCGCGCGGCAAAATCCGGTTCGCGGTCACCGGCAAAGAGCGGATGTGTATGTGCATCCACAAAGCCGGGCACGATCACGCAGTCTGCAAAATCCAGCGTTTCGATCGTGCGGTCCAAACCCGCTTCAACCTCGCGCGGTGCACCAATGCGTTTAATGCGTCCGCCGGCCACGAGCATCGCGCCCGGCGAATGCACCCCGAGACGCGCAAAGTCCAGGCCTTGTTGGCGCGCGTCGGTGTCACACGTAACGATGGTGCTCGCCCGAACGAGCTGCGCGTTTAGAGGCGCCAGTCGATGCCCGTTTCGTCCGCGGTTTCGATCGCGATTTCGTAGCCGGCGTCCGCGTGACGCACAACACCCATGCCGCAATCGGTTGCGAGCACAGTCTCCAGCCGCTCGCGCGCTTCTTGCGTACCATCCGCCACGACAACCATCCCGGCATGCAGACTGTAGCCGATGCCGACACCCCCGCCGTGATGGAACGACACCCAGTGTGCGCCGGCGGCAGTGTTCAAGAGCGCGTTGAGAATCGGCCAGTCCGCGATGGCATCGCTGCCGTCTTTCATCGCTTCTGTTTCACGATATGGTGATGCGACGCTGCCGGTATCGAGGTGGTCGCGACCGATGACAATCGGAGCCTTCAGTTCGCCGCTTGCAACGAGCTCGTTAAAACGAAGGCCCGCTTTTGCGCGATCGCCATACCCGAGCCAACAGATACGCGCGGGTAACCCTTGGAACGAAACGCGTTCTTGCGCGAGCTCAAGCCAACGGCGCAGACTCGCATCTTGCGGAAAGAGCGCAAGCAATTCTTTATCGAGCCGCGCAATGTCAGCCGGATCGCCCGAAAGCGCCGCAAAGCGAAATGGACCCGAGCCGCGGCAGAACAGCGGACGAATAAATGCGGGCACAAATCCCGGAAAATCAAAAGCGCGTTTGAGACCTGCGCGCTGCGCCATCGCGCGAATATTGTTGCCGTAATCAAAGACAACCGATCCCGCATCAAGATACGAGAGCATCGCTTCGACGTGCTTGGCAACCGTTGCCAAAGAACGCCGCTCGTACTCTTGCGGATCCTCACCGCGCAGATGCGCCGCTTCTGTGAGCGTGATACCCATCGGCACGTAGCCATTAATCATATCGTGCGCTGATGTTTGATCGGTCACCGCATCCGGGCGGAAGCCCGCATCAAAGAGTGCCCCAAATTCTTCGCCCGCATTGCCTTCATAACCGACGGATAATGCTTTGCCGACTTTGCGTGCCTCTTCCACTGCGGCGACCGCCTCAGCGCGCGAATCCACCACTTTATCGAGATAGCGCAACTCGCGGCGCCGTTCTAAGCGCGAGCGATCGACATCGAGCACGAGCGCTATTCCGCCGTTCATTGTAATCGCAAGCGGCTGCGCACCGCCCATACCGCCGACCCCCGCCGTCAAACAGATCCGTCCGGCGAGACTGCCGCCGAAGTGCTGGCGCGCAAGCTCCGCAAACGTCTCGTAGGTGCCTTGCACGATGCCTTGCGTGCCGATGTAGATCCACGACCCCGCCGTCATTTGGCCGTACATCGTCAGACCCTGCGCTTCGAGTTCGCGAAAGACTTTCCAATCGGCCCACTTCGGCACCAGATTTGAATTGGCGATCAACACGCGAGGGGCGCGCGCATGCGTCTTCCAAACCGCAACCGGCTTACCACTTTGCACGATCATCGTTTCGTCGTTTTTCAGACGGCGAAGCGTACGCACCATCGCATCGAAGGCTTCCCACGAACGCGCCGCCCGCCCGTTGCCGCCATACACCACGAGGTCCTCGGGGCGCTCGGCAACATCGGGATCGAGATTGTTCATTAACATTCGCAAGGCAGCTTCTTGGGGCCAACCTAGGCACGTGAGCTCGTTTCCATGCGCGGCGCGCACAACGCGCGGCCCGGACTGGATCGTCGACAAATTACGTGCTCTCTTTCATGGGTTCGGTAGGCGGTTCCCACACCTCGATGCGCGTCCCTTCGAAGCGACGTTTATACCAGCTTTCCGGCGATTGCGGTCTCCGCCGCGCGGACGAGTGCGCGGGAACGAATCAGTTCGCGGGCCGCTTCGATATCCGGAGCGGGAATGCGATCTTCCACCCAGGGAGCGATGCGTTCGCGCGCGACGTCGAATGCCGCTTGCGTGCCGGCGCCGGATTGAAGCGGCCGGCGGAACTCTGTCGCGGAGAGCGCGCCGAGGAGTTCGCATGCGAGCGAACCTTCGACGTTTGTGAGCACCCGATCGAGATTGCACGCCGCCGTCATGCCCATACTGACGTGATCTTCTTGTCCGGCAGAGGTGGGAATCGAATCGACACTGTTCGGCCACGCGAGCCCTTTGTTCTCGCTCACGAGCGCCGCCGATGTATACTGCACGAGCATCAGGCCCGACTGCAAACCCGAGCGGCCGGTCAAGAACAGAGGCAATCCGCGTTCTTCACCGTTGAGCAAAAGATAAAGGCGCCGTTCGCTGATGCCTCCAAGTTGTGAAAGGGAAATTTTCAAAATATCGGCCGAAAGCGCAACAGGTTGCCCGTGAAAATTTCCGCCCGTTAAGAAGTCTCCGTCATCCGGAAACACCAGCGGATTATCGGTGACCGAAACCGCCTCGATTTCAATTACTCGGCGTGCGTGGGCCGCCGCATCGCGCACCGCGCCGTGCACGACCGGAATGCAGCGGAACGAATATTGATCTTGCACCCGCCCGCAATCCCGATGCGATTGCATGATTTCGGAACCGCGCAAGAGTGCGCGCATATTATCCGCGACACGTTTTTGCCCCGGATGCGGACGCAACGCATTGATGCGCGCATCGAAAACCGTATCCGTGCCGAGCCACGCTTCAAGCGACATCGCCCCGATCACATCCGCCGCCGCAATCAAGCCTTCGGCGCGAATGGTTGCGAGCGCTGCGATACCGGTCATCACCTCGGTACCGTTGACAAGCGAGAGACCTTCTTTCGCTTGCAATTGCAGCGGCTCCAGGCCCGCCAGTTCGAGCGCGCGCGCCGCCGGCATTCGCTCGCCACGATAAAATGCTTCGCCCTCGCCGAGCAGCGTGAGCGTCATGTGCGCCAGTGGCGCGAGATCACCGCTGGCGCCGACCGAGCCTTGCATTGGAACGACGGGCGTGATGTGCTCATTGAGGATCGCGACCAGCAAATCGAGCGTGCCGGTTCGAATTCCGGAGTGTCCGGCCGAGAGCGAACTGGCGCGCAAAACGCCCGCGGCTCGCACAAACGCTTCCGCAAGCGGCGGCCCAGTACCGGCCGCATGACTGCGCACGAGATTGATTTGCAGCAAGGCCGCATCTTCAGGCGCGACCGAGACATTTGCGAGCCGTCCGAACCCCGTGGTGACGCCGTAGATGGCGTCGCCCTTATCAAACTGGCGGTCGACAAATGCGCGGGCCGCCGCCACGCGTTCGCGCGCTTCTTTCGAGACGGTGACCCGCACGCCGTCTTCAGCGATCAGCCGGATCTTCTCAAGGCTCAGATTCTTTCCGTCAAGTTCGATCGACTCCACTCCTAGCCGACCGTGCCCCAGGAGATTTTTTTGATCGTGCGCGCGTAGGGCGGTCCGCCCTGAATCACAATCTCCTCGTGATTGGTCAGGCGAATGTCGCGCGGGTTTTTGCCCCTATAGGCGTGTCCGTTGACCTGAATGATGAGTTTGTGACCGCGCACCGCGCGTACCGGCCCGGCGACGTACCAGTTCAGCTCTCCGCCCCAGATGTCAAAGAAGTTGCCTAAAGTAAAGACGCGGCGGATCGGCGATTCATTGTGAATCAAACCGTCGGCCGAATGCGTATGGACCCAATATAAGCAGTTTGCGCCGGCCGGAATGCCGATGCCGGCGGGAACTTTGATTTCCCGGCCGCGGTCGTAAAGCCCGATGTGCTCGTGGATGTGGACTACGGCGCCTTCCATCCCCTCGCATTTGATGTTGTCGATGGGTAAGGCCCCGAGCATGTTGCCCTGCGCAGAAACGTGCGCTGGAACGGTCGCGAGGATGAGTGCTGCGATCAGGAAGAGTCTTTTCACGTGGCCCCCAATAAGTGCGGTGTTGTGGAAAACGAGGATAAGCCTGGAACGCGATGTGGGTAAGTTTCATTTCTTGTGGACAGGCTGTGGGCTTCTCAAAAAGCCCCTTGCATGCCTATTTTCGCTCTGCTACCATGCAATCACTTCGAGTAACGACGAAGTGCGAAATACGTAGACATCGTGATCTGAAATGTTGACGGAACCGGCGTGAAAGCGCGCGGACCCGAGTGGAAAGATCGAACTGAGATGCAGACGTCAGTGGGAGGCTAGCAATAGACTCAAACAGGCGAAACTTCTCAGGAATACGTCAAAGCCCGCAGCCTCACGGCGGCGGGCTTTGTTACTTTATGCGGCCGACGCTCACCCTCATTTAGCGTAACGCTTTTCCGCCTCTATCCTGTGGGATGAATGTGGGTAAGCAATGTTTGTTGTGCAGAGCCTGTGCAGTACCCGAAAATCCTATTGCCAGTTCGTTTTCGCTCTGCTATCATGCAATCACTTCGAGTAACGACGGAGTGCGGAACGTAAAGACCGTGATCGAAGCATGTTGAAGGTGCATTCGTGAAAGCGAAAAGCGCCGGAGTGCCGAGATTAAACTGAATGCAAAGTCAGTGGGAGGATGGAAACAGACTCAAACAGGCGGGGCAAACAGGGATACATTCAAAGCCCGACGCAGCAATGCGACGGGCTTTGTTATTTTACCAAAGGGGACTTTGTGTTTTTTCGCAACCGGGTGTCCGCCTCCATACCACTTCTCGCACTTCTCTTTTCCCTTCCGCATGCGGCGCGTACGACCGAGACCACCGTCGGCGTCACCCTCAACGGCACGACCGGGCATCACGTGGAGGCGGGCGGAACGCAGAGCGTTCCATTCGTACCTGTGCCAACTTTCAAGATCGAACATCGGGCCGAAAATTCGAATGGTGCCACGAAATCCAGCTCGTCGGCGCCCTCGAAGACAATCATCGCAATTGAGACCACTGCGGTTTTACTTGGCGGCGGCGCCGCGGAGATGCGAGGTTCCGCTGTTGTTGTGATTGTAGAGGGTGCGAATCGATCCGATGAGCTCGTTCATCCGCGCGCGAACCTCGGGCGGCTCAGCGATCTCGGCTTGTGCGCCCCAGCCTAAGACCCAGCGTAGCAATTCATCAACGTCGGCGACATTGTAGAAAATATCGACCGAACCATCGAGAGCGCGCTCGATGGCACGTTCGGCAACCACGCGCGCCGCAATCGCGGCTTTTGCAACGCGTGCACTAAAATGCACACGCACGTGCGTCATCTGATCGCTGTGCAACACGCCGCTGATCGAGGCGGCGGCAAATTCCTCGACGTTAAAATCAGCAGGCTTGGTAAACGTTCTGCCCATGGCTTCGGGCTTGACGATGTTATCAACGGCAAAGACGCGTTTTTCTTTACGTGTATGATCGTAGCCCACGCAATAAACGCGGCCCGTCGAAAGAATGAAGCCGTACGGATCGAGAGTACGATCGGTGTGGCGGCCTTCTTTATCGACGTACCGGAAGCGCACCGTCCGCGAGTTTCGCTCGGCTTCGGAGAGCAAGGCAAACGCTTTCTCACCGAGTTCGTCCAAACGAATTTCGCTCAAACGAAATGCGACGGGCGAGGGCGTACCTGCTTGGCCCTTCGTGCCGCGCCCGGAAGAGCCGATGAGTTTGTCGGTGACATCGTCGACATACGAGCCGATTGTCCCGCCGAGACTGGCGCCCAGCGACCGCAACGCAACCAAGCCGAAGAGCTCGCTATGCGTAAGCTCCAGCCGCTTAAGGCTGTAGCCATCCGCAAAGCGATACGTGTTGGTGCCGCGGTTGAAATACCACGGGAAGCCGGCCTCCGCCAAAATCGCAAGGTAGCGGCGCAAGCTACGCGTGCTCGGCGCGTGATCGCCATCCGAGATGCGTTCTTTGAGGCCTTCAAATGAAAAGCGCCCTTCGTCGATTGCGTTGAGCAAGCGAACTAACAGGACAATTTTCGGCTCTGAGCGTTCTATGACTCTGTGCTCTCCCACGACAGACACACCTCGCTATCCCACATTGTGCCACTTCGCCGAGCCGAGTGCCATCAAAATGGCCTCAAAAGCCGCCCTCAACGACCACGATTCCCTGAATTGTCCGGAAATGCGAGTCGTTATGCCCGGCGCCGCGCCCAAACGGGGTCCCTCGAGCGCGCGCCCTCAAGCGAGGCCAACGGTCAAATCTTGCGTTGGTGGACGCCGAAGGCATTGCCTTCCGGATCGGTGCACCACCCTGAAGCGCAACGCTCGCCGCCGTAGCGTTTTATCAAGGTGCCCCCAAGCTCTTGCACACGCGTAATCGCTTCTTCAGCGTCGGCGACTCCGAACATCAACCCACCAACGGGCCGGTGCTCGGCGGTGGGATCGCAGGCCAGTGCGAATGTGTTTCCATCGGCCAGATCGTATTCTACAAAATAGTCCGAATCGACACCATTCGGCTCCAGATCGAATAACGACTCGTAGAACGAGCGCGCGCGCTTCATATCCTGAGCGAGGTACATGGCGAAGTGCAGACCTTGAAGGCTTATCATGTGTCTAGTCTCTCATGAAAACGCGACACCTGTTGTCATATATGCCGAGATCACTCAGGTGTCGGAGTCGGCGCGGGGGCCGGGAGCGCCGCATCGGGTTTGGGAAAACAACCGTCGGGCGCGCTAATCGGTGGCGTCGTTGGTTGCGGGGTCGCGATGCTAAGTCCAAGAACGATTGGCAGGTTCGAGCCGCCATCGGTCATCGTGCGAACGACGTGCGTTTCGGATGCGCCGGCAGCGAGCGTAAACGCGCGAATTTGATAGCGGTGCGGCAGTTCGGTTGACGAGCGTGCCGAGGTTGCACAGCCGAGTTCAATCGGCATGGCGTCGCTGTCGATCAAATAACTCGCGCGCGCGGGACCACCTCGCGGAGATTCGTATAAATACACCGTCTGCGGCGTGGCCGTCGGATTGCTCAGGGCAATATTGAAATTGAAGAGCACACCGTAGTCACCAAAATCTTTGCCGCTCTGATCCGCGTTCACGCTTGGCACCGTGGGTTCGCGATCCCCGATGTCGGTGGTCGTGTCCACTGCACCGGCGGCGTACGTCATGCTTTGCACTCCATAGTTCGCAAGCGAGAACACGCCGTGACGGCTTCGCCCGTCACCGGGAAGTTGCGGTCCATCAAGCAACGTCAACGGACTGGAACCGGGTGAGACTGCGAGCACCGTGAAATTCACCGGACCGCCACTGAGAACTTTAAAATCGGTGGAGCTCGCAACGCCGTCCCGGGTGTGCATTAGCACGTCGTCCAAAAGCAGCGGCGCATCGTTCGTAAGATCAAAAACGACACCTTGATTGCGCACTTTATTGACCATGAAATCCCGCGTGACGGCATGTCCGACCGTCATCACGTCCGGATTCGGTCCCGCGAAACGCCCGACCGTTTGCACGGAGCTCGGCGCAGTTGAAGCCGCTGTTAAGGCAATCACGAGCCGGCGCGGATCCGTGCCGTTTTCGTGATAGTCGTACAGCCGCACGGGTTGCGCATCCGTAATCGTGCCGCGATAGAGCACGCCATCGGCGTTCGTACGCTCTGGATCGTCCGAATAGTACAGCAGTCCGGGCGTAAATGGCTGCGCGCCAACATTTTGCACGGTTATCTGGGTCGTTCCGTCGATATCGAGATACTGCGTACCGCCTGCAATCTTAATTGGCACGCTGAGCGTCGCACTATTTCCAGTTGTCATCGGCAGCGCAGGCGGTGCGATTTGCCCCACTTGGATTGTTGCTCCCGGGGCAACCAGGGTCGCCCGGTTAAGTGCGAGTTGCGCCTGCGATGCAACAAAGGCTGGGTCAACACTACCGCCGGTCACTTTAAGCAAAATCTGCGGTGCGATCGTCCCCGCATTGGGAGCAATGCGTACGGGAATATCGATCGCGGCATTCGTGACCGTATCGACCACGTGCAAGGCTGCAGTACCGTTGCGAACCGGGCCAAGCACGATAGTAAAACCGCTTACGGCAACACTAGCAACTTTGTTATCAAGGGTTGCGGTAAGCGGTCCCGTCGCGCCGGTGATCGCAATTATTTGCTGCACGCCGATATTTGTCGCGATGCTCGCGGGATTAGCAACAAGCGGCGCGGGGCTGGGTGAAGCGCTAATGCTCGGCACCGGATTTTCTGAGGGCAACGGACTGGCGGATGGCACTGCGGCGGGTGAGGAAGTTGGCAACGGCGTGGGTGCAGGAGGCGGAGGAGTTTGTTGCGCAGCCCCTGCTTGCATGGTGAAGAGCATGGCGCCTAGTAGTCCGGCAACAAGTCTCTGAACTCGCAAACTCACTCCTTCAGCATCACACGCAAAGTAGACAGTGCGATACTTTAGGAAACGGAACCTTGTTTGCAGCAGTTCCGCCATATCTTCGGCATCTGCTCATCTAAAGCAACAAGCGCCCGGTTTCCCAGGCGCTTTGCTTTTTTACTGACTGACTGCCGGCTCACGGGGTGTGGGAGGCTCGAGTGTCGGAATCTTGCTGAACTTGAGTTTTTCCGGATTGTCCGGATCGACCTCGGCCAGAATATGATCGCCTGAACCGAACCTTCCCCGCAGCATCTCTTCGGAGAGCTCGTCTTCCACTTCACGCTGAATTGCGCGGCGCAGCGGACGCGCACCGAACTGCGGATCCCAGCCTTTCTTCGCGAGCAGTTTCTTCGCGTCTTCTGTGACTTCGAGACTCATTTCCTGAGCCTTGACTTCGCGGATGACCTTGTTGAGTTCGAGGCCAACGATTTGCTCGATCTCTTCGCGTGTGAGTTGATGGAAGACCACCACTTCATCGACGCGATTGAGGAACTCGGGACGGAACGTGTGCTTGACCTCTTCCAGCACCTTGGTCTTCATCTTCTCGTACATCTGATCGTCGGACTTGCCTTCATCGCGCTGCGTGCGAAAGCCAATGTCCGTTGTCGTTTGCATGCCCGTCGCGCCAACATTGCTTGTCATGATGATGACGGCGTTTTTGAAGTCGACTTGACGGCCTTGCGAGTCCGTCAGGCGTCCGTCGTCTAGAACTTGCAGCAGCAAGTTAAAGACATCCGGATGGGCCTTCTCGATTTCATCGAGCAACACCACACAGTATGGACGGCGCCGGACGGCCTCGGTGAGTTGCCCGCCTTCTTCATATCCGACATATCCCGGAGGAGCGCCGACCAAACGGCTGACCGCATACTTCTCCATGTACTCAGACATATCGATGCGAATCATCGACTCTGAATCATCGAACAAGAACTCCGCGACGCTGCGCGCTACTTCGGTCTTGCCGACGCCGGTCGGTCCCAGGAAAATAAACGATCCGATCGGGCGTTTGGGGTTCTTCAGACCCGCGCGTGAGCGACGAATCGCGCGCGTGATAACTTCGATCGCCTGATCTTGACCGATGACGCGCTCGTGCAGCGACTCTTTCATGTTGAGCAGCTTGGCCGTCTCGGCTTCCGCGAGCTTGGACACCGGAATCTTCGTCCACGCCGAAACGATGTGTGCGATATCGGCTTCGGTGACTTTGATCTTGACATCGCTGGTGGCTTTTTTATCCTGCCACTCTTGCTCGAGGCGCGCTTTTTCCAAGCGCAGTTTTTCTTCGCGGTCGCGAATGCTCGCGGCTTTCTCGAACTCTTGCGATTTCACCACGGATTCTTTTTCCGCGATGACTTTGCGCAGTTGCGCTTCGACTTCGCGAACTTCCGGTGGTGGCAACGTGGCTTGCAGGCGCACGCGCGATGATGCTTCGTCGATCAAGTCGACGGCCTTATCGGGCAAAAAGCGGTCCGTAATGTACCGGTCGCCCAGTTTGGCGGCTGCCACCAGCGCTTCGTCGGTGATCGTCACCTTGTGATGCGCTTCGTAGCGGTCGCGCAGACCTTTGAGAATTTCGACAGTCTCGTCGATCGTCGGCTCGCCAACCATGATCGGTTGGAAACGGCGCTCGAGTGCGGAATCTTTCTCGATGTGTTTGCGAAATTCGTTGAGTGTGGTTGCTCCGATGCATTGCAGTTCGCCGCGCGCAAGCGCCGGCTTGATGATGTTGCTTGCATCGATCGCGCCTTCGGCGGCGCCCGCTCCAACGAGCGTATGCAATTCGTCGATAAAAAGGATGATCTCGCCGGCGGCGGCGCGGATTTCGTCCATCACGCGTTTCATGCGCTCTTCGAATTCACCACGATATTTTGTTCCGGCAACGAGGCCCGCTAAATCCAGCGTGATCACGCGACGGTCCCGCAGTTGTTCGGGAATGTCGCCCTTGATAACGCGCTGCGCCAACCCTTCGGCGATGGCGGTCTTACCGACGCCGGGTTCTCCGATGAGCGCGGGGTTATTTTTGGTACGGCGCGCGAGAATTTGAATGACGCGTTCGATTTCGTTCGCGCGTCCGATGACCGGATCCAACTTGTTCTCGCGAGCAAGCATGGTCAGGTCGCGGCCGTAGGCATCCAGGGTTGGCGTCTTGGATTTGCCCTTGGGTGCGGGCGGCTGTCCTTCGGCTCCGAGCAGCGAGGTGGTTTGAACGCGAACCTTCGCGGGGTCGACCCCAAGGTTGGTTAGGACGCGTGCCGCCACCCCTTCACCCTCTCGGATGAGGCCGAGCAGCAGATGCTCCGTCCCGATATAGTTGTGGTTGAGCTGACGGGCTTCTTCGAAGGCGAGCTCAATCACGCGCTTGGCGCGCGGGGTGAAGACCATCTCTTGCTGAACCGTCTGGCCGCCCCGGCCCACGATCGCCTCGACCTCCTGACGCACTTTGGCCAAGTTCACGCCGAGCGTCTCGAGCACTTTAGCGGCGAGACTTTCGCCCTCGGAAATGATCCCAAGCAGAATGTGCTCGGTTCCGATGTAATTGTTCCCGAGCCGCTGGGCTTCTTCTTGAGCCAAAACGATACTGCGTCTGGCTCGCTCGGTGAACGGTTCCCACATTGACATGGTTGCTTAACTCCTATTGTCCGGCCGGCGACTCTTCGGCTACTATACCCTTTCGCAACCCTTTTTGACGCTGATCCGGTATGTAGGTATAACCTTTAGACGAGGCGCGAAGTTTCGTCGTGACGTGGCTAGGGCGTATACCCGAGGACTCTGGTGGTTCCCTCGTAATCCAGGCAAAGCAACCGAGAAGAAGCGTAAAGGAAATATGTAGATGCCGACGGCTGAGGAAGTGCGTACCGCGCTCAAAGATGTTAACGATCCCGAATTACATTTAAGCATTATCGACTTGGGTCTAATTTACGGCGTGGAAGTGGAAGGCGAAAAGAGCGAACACGTTACGGTCACGATGACGCTCACGTCACCCATGTGTCCGGTCGGTCCACAATTTCGCAAAGACGTGATGGAAAAAGTTGCCGGTATGGAAGGCGTCGAAACGGCAAAGGTCGACATCACCTTCTCGCCGCCGTGGGATCCAAAAGAAATGGCCAGCGACGATGTCAAACTCATGTTGGGCATCTGGTAGCACGCCGCCCCGAGACTAGTGTTCCACGAGCAGCTCGTCGGCATCCATTTCATTCCGATAGACGCTCGTGCCGACCTTTCGTACCGGATAGAAGGTTCCAACGGCCGAGACACGGTCGCCATTTTCGATGGTTGAGTGATTTGGATAATAGACGCGAACGCACTGGCTATCGCACACGAGAACCAGATCGTACGCATAGCCCTCGTGCGACGTACGATGCTGGACGTGCCGCGCAACTCCCATAAGGCGAAGACGCCGCTCTGCGGCCGGTTGGGCAATCAGTGCGTGCGGGCTGAGAACTGCGTGCCTGTAGTGGGCGCAACTCGAGCCGACTGGAAGCGCGAGGCACAAGATCGCGATCATCCGAGAGCCCTCCTTGAAGAATAAAGCTGGACATCGGCCGTCTTTAGGACGTCCTCGATATTCTTCCCGGCACCGAACGGCGATACGCCCCAGGAGATCGAGACCTCAACATCGCTCGCCCCCGAGCCGTTGGCAACCTTGAGCGTCCCAAAACGTGAGATGCGCTCGATCGCGCTTTCGGGACTCGCATTGAAAAGCAAAACAACGAACTCGTCGCCGCCCCACCGGAAGATGCGGTCGTCCGAGCGGATCAAGGCGCCCAAGCGTTCCGCGACGGCGCAAATGGCATGGTCGCCCGCAGAGTGACCCCGCGTATCGTTAATCACTTTAAGATTATTGATGTCGATCATCAGCAAACAGCCGTTGTAGGACTCAAGATCGCCCAGCTCCTGGATGCAGCGATGAAACGAGTAGCGGTTTGAAACTCCGGTGAGCGGATCAACGTTTGCGACAATCTCAAGGGCATCTTTGGCGCTCGCAAGTTCGGTATTGCGTTCTTGCAGTTTGGCGCGCATTCGGTCGGTCACCATAAGCATGGTGCCGATCGCAAGCGTTAGAGCTATGATGAGATCGAACGCGCCGTTGTAAATCCAGAAATCGGCAGTCGGTTCTTCTCCGTTATAAGCTAGGACCAACGTTACGACGACGTAGCGGACGCCGCTGAGCAAGAGTAGGCCCAGCGCCGTGATGACGGCCATGTCGCCCGCGTCGTGGAATCTGCGTCGAGCCCGATAAAACATTACCAGCCCCATAAAGGCGGTGCACGTTAGGATCAATGACGGCGCAAAGTACAGGGAGCCCTCGCCGCCCATCTTTGCGGCGGCCACAAGAGCCAGAAGCGTGTACGCCGGCGGCGCTAGCCACCACAGACGAGCGGGACGATACTGGAGTGCAGAGCCAAGCCCTGTCAAGAACCAGTACGAGAATGCGCCATAGCCGATGATCGCGGTGGCTACAAAACCCATCTGGGCTGCGGGGACCGCCCTTGCGCCGTAGAGCATCCCGATCGCGACCGCAAGCGCACTCCATGCCAAAGGCCAAGGGCGAAAGATCGAGCGCCCTTTGCGGCGGCCCACCGCAAACGCCAAAAGCGCGCTGATCCCTAAGCACAGTGTGCCGGCGCCGAGCGCAAGCAACTCGATCTGATGCAGTTTCCTACCTCCTTCCTTATCTATCGGCATCTACGGCTCAAAGGTAGGCCCGGATTTACCGCATAAGTCGCGAGCCTCATGAAGACTCAAGCAGAGAAGTACGCCGAGCTCCTCCGAAAGCGGGAACTCGCGCAGGCTCCCGCCGGGTCCGGGGCGGTCCACAAGCAGCACGAGCGTGGGAAGCGCACGGCGCGGGAGCGGGTCGATTCGCTGGTCGATCCGGATTCGTTTATCGAGCTTGACGAATTCGCGGTCCACCGCACCACCGCATTCGGCATGGACCAGAAAGAGTTTCTGGGCGACGGCGTCATCACGGGCCGCGCCACAATCGATGGCCGCCAGGTCTTCGTCTTCTCCCAAGATTTCTCGGTGCTCGGCGGATCGCTTGGCGAAGTCTTTGCAGAGAAGATTTGCAAGGTGATGGATCTTGCGATGCGCACCGGATCGCCGATGATCGGCATCAATGACTCGGGGGGTGCGCGCATTCAAGAAGGCGTCGTCAGCCTTGGCGGTTACGCGGAAATTTTTTGGCGCAACGTGCAAGCCAGCGGTGTCATCCCGCAGATCAGCCTCATCGCCGGCCCGTGTGCCGGCGGCGCCGTCTATTCACCGGCGATCACCGACTTCATCATCATGACCGAGAAGATTTCTCAGATGTTCATCACGGGGCCGGAAATCATCAAGACGGTGACCGGCGAAGATGTCAGTTTTGAAGAGCTCGGCGGCGCAATGACGCACGCCACCAAAAGCGGCGTTGCGCAGTTGACCGCCGCGGACGAAGACGAGATGAACGATCTCACCAGGGCGCTGCTCTCGTATCTTCCGCAAAACAATCTCGAGGATCCGCCGCGTTTTGCCTGCGACGACGACCCGGCGCGTAACGTGATGGAACTCGACGATCTCATTCCAGACTCTCCGAATAAACCGTATGACATGCGCGATGTCATCGTTCCAGTTGTCGATAACGAGGACTTCTTCGAAATCGCGCCGCTCTACGCGCAAAACATCATTACCGGCTTTGGGCGCGTTAATGGCCAGTCGATCGGCATCGTCGCAAATCAGCCGAAATTTTTAGCAGGCGTGCTGGATATCGCGTCCTCCGTTAAGGCTGCGCGTTTCGTGCGCTTTTGTGACGCCTTCAATATTCCGTTGGTGACGTTCGTGGACGTGCCGGGCTTCTTGCCGGGAACGGAGCAAGAATACGGCGGCATCATCTCACACGGCGCAAAATTGCTCTACGCATTCGCTGAAGCCACAGTGCCGAAAATAACGATTATCACACGCAAAGCGTACGGCGGCGCGTACGATGTTATGGCCAGCAAACACATTCGAGCCGACGTCAACGTCGCTTGGCCAACCGCGGAAATTGCCGTCATGGGCGCCGAGGGTGCGGTCAAGACGATCTTCCGGCGGGAAATCGCCGAAGCACAGAATCAAGACGCCAAAATGAAGGAGCTGATCGACGAGTATACGGAGCGCTTCGCCAATCCGTTTATCGCAGCGCAGCGCGGGTACGTGGATGACATCGTCGAGGCGCACATGACGCGCCGCGTCATTTCAAAATCACTCGAGATGCTCAAGAACAAACGCGTGGACCGACCGAAACGCAAACACGGCAATATTCCGCTATAAATGGAAGAGATCGTTGGGATTAAGGTTCGCACCACGGAAGGCCGGGAGTTCGGCTTCATGACATGGGGGCGAATATTTCACGCCGTCGATAATGCGATCTCATTGAAGCCGTGCGCAGCTGTGCAAAAACTTGTGAGGGCACCCAAGATGTCGATTCTGTCGAAGTGTGCCGATCATTACGAGGCGTTTCGAAGGCGGTGTACTTCTACGAAGCCCTATTCCACTCTGGTCAGCGCCCCGTTGCATACGAGCGGGAATACCAAAAAATGGCGCAAACAGCGCTCCGAGGAAATGAAAGACGCAGACGACATCTATTTTCTTGACGAAGTTTTCGACTGAACGAAACAAGCGGGGCACTGCTTTCGCAGCACCCCGCCCACGGTGTCTAGACAAACTGATACCTACTTCACTCTAGCACCGAAGCCGGTCTCAAATCAAGGCCCGGCTACTGGAGCGCGCGAGAATCGAACCCGCGGCGGGGCAAAGTATCAGTTTGTCCGTCGACACCATCGAAACGCCCCAGCATAGCATGAATCACGACGGATGCGTGCGGAGACAAGTACCTAGTCGCGCCGCGCTTCGACGCCCTCCGCATGACAGAGGCTCGGCATGGCATCTTATGGTACATAATCGGACGTGAAGCTATTAGAAGGTAAGAATGCCCTCATTACGGGCGTCGCAAACCAGTGGTCCATCGCAACCGGAATTGCCCGCCAGATGCACGAGCATGGAGCGCGCCTGTCCTACATTTACCAAGGCGAGCGTGTCAAAGACGGCGTCGAGAAGCTGGCGAAGGAACTCGGGGGCGGTCCCGTCGTCGAGTGCGACGTGGCTTCGGACGACGCACTCAAATCGCTCAACGAGCAGCTTACCAAAGATTTCGGCAAACTGGATATCGTCGTGCATTGCATTGCCTACGCCGACAAAAGCGATCTTGAAGGCAAAGTGTATAACACCAGCCGCGGCGGCTTTAGTAACTCACTCGGTGTTTCAGCGTACTCGCTGATCGCGCTGGTCAATGCGCTTCGCGAAAATCTCAACGACGGCGCGAGCATCATGGCGCTGACCTATCTCGGTGCGACGGCCATCGTTCCGAATTACAACGTGATGGGGATTGCAAAAGCCGCGCTCGAGGCATCGATTCGCTATCTCGCGTACGACCTGGGAGAGCGTGGAATCCGTGTCAACGGCATCTCTGCGGGCCCAATAAAAACTGCCAGCGCACGCCAAGTCAAGGGCATGACGAAGATGCTCGATAAGGTCAGCGCGAGCGCACCGCTGCGGCGCAACGTCACCATCGATGATATCGGCAAGACGGCTGTGTATTTGGGATCGGATCTTTCAAAAGCCGTGACGGCAGACATTCACTTTGTCGACGCCGGCTTCCACGCGATGGGCATGTACGCAGACCCCTCGGAGGGATGATGGACGAATCGGAACTCGCGGCAGTCGTCCTGGCTTTGCGACAGTTGCAAGCAAAAGCGCAAGAAGACATGCCGCAGATTACTGCCTGGCAACTCGCCGCAAAGTATCCCGAACTCGACTTTGATGAAGTGCGCGCCTTAAGCCACGGCGGCTACCGTGTTCCGTAAACTGCTGATCGCCAATCGCGGCGAGATTGCGCTGCGCGTGATGCGCACGGCAAAAGAAATGGGCATCGCCACCGTCGCCGTGTATTCAGAGCCGGATCGCGAATCGCTGCACGTCGCCTTTGCGGACGAAGCCTATTGCATCGGACCCGCGGCGCCTTCAGCGAGCTATCTCAACGTTGAGAACATTCTGGATATTGCGAGGAGCTCGGGCGCGGAGGCGATCCATCCCGGCTACGGATTTCTGGCCGAGAATGCGGCGTTCGCGCGCAAGGTTTTAGAAGCGCATTTGATCTGGGTCGGCCCGCATCCGGATTCGATCGACGCGATGGGTGATAAGGTCCGGGCCCGTCAGGCAATGGTCAAAGCCGGCGTACCGGTCGTGCCCGGCGGGACGCAAGAAATCCAAGACGTAACCGCTGCCCGGGAAGCCGCCCAAATATACGGCCTTCCGCTTGCACTCAAAGCCTCCGGAGGCGGTGGCGGCAAGGGTCTCAAAGTCGCGCGCACCCTCGATGAAATCGAGGCCGCCTTCACGACCGCGCAGCGTGAAGCGCTTGCGTATTTCAAGAACGGCATGATTTACGCCGAGCGCTACCTCGAGAATCCAAAACACGTCGAGCTGCAAATACTCGCGGATAAATTCGGCAACGTCGTGCACGTCGGCGAACGCGATTGCTCGCTGCAGCGCCGGCATCAGAAACTCTGGGAAGAAGCACCGGCCTCCATCTCCAAGAAAGTGCGAAAAGGCTTGCGCGAAGCCGGTATCAAGGCCGCAAAGGCAATTCGATACGATAGTGTCGGGACGATCGAATGTTTGGTCGCCGGCGATGAGTTCTATTTCCTTGAGATGAACACGCGCATTCAAGTCGAGCACACCGTGAGCGAGATGATTTCCGGACTGGATTTGATTCGCGAGCAGATTCGCGTTGCAGCCGGCGAGCAACTCGGCTACGAACAAGACGACATCGAGTTCCGTGGTTGCGCCATCGAAGGGCGCGTCAACGCCGAGGATCCCGGTGATAATTTCCGGCCCGCCCCGGGCACGATCACGAAGTACCGCGAGCCTTCCGGACTTGGCGTGCGGATCGATTCCGCCGCGTATGAAGGCTGCACGATCTCGGCCGACTACGATTCCATGATTGCCAAACTCGTCGTGTGGGCGCCGACGCGCGATCAAGCACGCGAACGCCTACGGCGAGCAATAGATGAATATAAAATTGAAGGCGTACCGACCACGCTTCCACTTCTGCGTGGCCTGATCGACCTGCAGAGCGTCAAAGACGGCACCTATGGAACGGCAACACTCGAACAGTTTGCCCAGACGGCCTTTGCCTCACCAACGAACGGTGCCACGCACGAACTGCCGTCTGTTAAGAATGAACCCGGCGAAGTCATCCGCGTCGAAGTCAACGATAAACTCTTCCGCGTCCGCATTTTAGATCTCCCTGCGGGCACCGTCTCTTCAGGCGCCCGTTCTGCAGCACCGCGCCGCACCAGCACGCGCAAATCCGCCCTCGCAACCGGCAACGATGTTCGCTCGCCGATGCACGGCGTTGTGGTCGAGCTCAACCTCAAAGAGGGCGACGCGATCGCGAGCGGCCAGGTCGTCGCAATCATTGAAGCGATGAAAATGATGAATGAAGTTCGCGCACACAAGGACGGCACGGTGGCAATGGTTCATGCCGCCCCAGGCCAAACCATCGAAGCTCAATCGCCGCTTGTAACGCTGCAATAATGACGCGCGACACAAACGATAGCGGCATTCCGCTCAAAGCCGCATACGACAAAGTCGAGGGCCCGCAGCATGCAGCGGGGGAAGCCGGCAGTTTTCCTTTCACGCGCGGCGTACGCAAGGACATGTACCGCGGCCGGCTTTGGACGATGCGGCAATACGCAGGGTTCGGCACGGCCGCGGAATCGAACGCGCGCTACCGCTATCTTTTAGAGCGCGGGACCACCGGACTCTCGGTCGCCTTTGACTTACCGACGCAACTTGGGTATGATTCCGACGCGCCGCAATCGCGCGGCGAGGTGGGAAAGGTCGGCGTCGCGATCGACAGCGTTGCGGATATTGAGACGCTTTTTGACGCTATTCCGCTCGAAAACGTCACCGTTTCGATGACGATTAACGCTCCAGCGTCGATCATACTTGCAATGGTTCTTGCGGTTGCGCGCCGCCGCGGAATCCCGTTTGACCAACTCGGCGGCACGATTCAAAACGACGTTCTCAAAGAATACGTCGCGCGCGGAACGTATATCTATCCGCCCAAACCTTCAATGCGCCTGGTGACGGACGTCATGGCGTACTGCGCAAGCAATGTACCGCAATGGAATACGATCTCCATATCCGGCTACCACATTCGCGAGGCCGGCTCGACAGCGCTGGAAGAAATCGCCTTTACGCTCTCAAATGGAAAAGCGTACCTGCACGCGGCGCGCGAGGCCGGCCTGGATCTCGATGAGATCGCGCCCAGGCTTTCATTTTTCTGGAACGCGCACAACGATTTTTTTGAGGAAATTGCGAAGTTTCGCGCGGCACGGTACCTCTGGGCACATATCACGAAAGATGAGTTCGGATGCAAGGATTCCCGCTCGCAGATGTTGCGTTTTCACACGCAAACCGGCGGCTCCACGCTTATGGCGCAAGAGCCGGAGAATAATGTCGTGCGCGTTACGATTCAAGCATTGGCAGCCGTACTCGGGGGCACCCAATCGCTCCATACGAACGGCAAAGACGAAGCGATGGCGCTGCCGACGGCTGAATCGGCAAAGCTTGCCCTTCGCACCCAGCAAATAATCGGATACGAAAGCGGCATCGCAGCTGTCGTCGACCCGCTCGCCGGCTCGTATTATATCGAGACGCTCACGAACGAACTCATTGCGCGAGCGAAAATACTCATTAAAGAGGTCGACGCGCTGGGCGGAGCAGTGAAGGCCATCGAGAGTGGGTGGATGCAAGGCCGCATCGCCGACTCGGCCTATCACGCTCAGCAAGCGATCGAACGCGGCGATACGGTGCTTGTCGGCGTGAACAAATTCGTCGAGTCCGGTGAAGGCGTGCGCATCCCGCTCCAGCGGGTGGATGCGTCTGTGGAAATCGAGCAAGTTCAACGGGTGCAAGCCTGCCGGGAAAAACGTGACCTCGCGCTCGTCTCCAAGCGCCTAGAGACAGTACGTGCCGCGGCCAGCTCGACTGACAACCTCATGCCGCACTTTATCGAAGCCGTCGATTCCGGGGCAACGCTCGGCGAGGTCTGCAACGTGCTGCGCGACGTCTTCGGTGTTTACCAAGTAAAAGAGATCGTTGCGTGAAGATCGACCACATCGCGATCATAGTCAAAGACTTAGATCAGGCCATCGAGTTCTACACCAAGACGCTCGGCTTCAAGATCATCTACCGCGAAACGATTTTCGATCAAAATGTCGAAGCCGTTGGGCTCGAAGCCGGCGAATCGATTATCGAACTTTTACGGCCGCTAGCCGAAGATTCGCCGATTGCAAAGTTTCGCGGTGACGCGGCGACCAAGTTGCATCACACGGCCTATCGCGTCGAGGATCTCCTAGGCGAACTCCAAAGGCTCAAAGGTCGCGGCGTACGCCTGATCGACGAAACGCCTCGCAAGGGCGCACACGGTAATCTGATCGCGTTCTTGCATCCAAAGAGCACCGGCGGCGTTTTGATCGAGCTTTGCCAGAAGACCTAGCGCGGCAAGCCGGGCGCGAGCGCGACGTCGAGCTGCGTTTCAAACGTGCGGTCCCATGGCAAGCTCACACGAATGGCCGCGATGTGGTACTGCGGATAGAGCTGCCGCAAGAGCACCTCCGCATGATTCCATAACAGACTCGTATTGCGATCGCCCGCTGCGGACGCAACGTCCTTGAGCAGATAGGTGTGATCTGAGGTGCCTTGTTGGTCCAGCCAAGTGTTCAAGTCGGGCCGCACAAAATCGTGAAATGCGTAGTCGTCCACGAAACGGTTAAAGGTAAACTCTGCATGCGCGAGCGCGTCGTAGCGGTGCGCACGACGCCCGACAGCGGCCGCGATCCCTTCAGCAAGCGCCGTGCCGACCGTATTTGCGTTGGTGTTCCAGGATGAATAGGCATCTAGCCGGCTCGCAACCCCGCTCTCGAGCAGCGTCTTTGCAAACGCCGCCTGGCTCACGAATGAATTTTCCAAAAAGGTCAAGTCGGCAATCAGGGCTGGATGATGCTGCGCGACTGCCGCTTGTAGATCGCCGAGCAACTGCGCATCGTCCAGAGCACTCGAATGCGGAACGCGAACGAAAAGGGTGATATCGGGATGCTCGTCGTCCTTTACCCCTCCGCACAAGCGCACGAGTCCGTCGATCGCATTGCCGATCGGAGCAAATTCAAGCGGGTCGTTGTAGAGGGCCCCGCTGGGCGTGGAGTAGTGCACCGCAATGTGCGGCGTCCAATGAATTTGCTGCGCCATTCCGCGCGCTACCATGGCCATGCCGAGCTCATCTGCGCCCGGCTCGAGGCTCATCCGCGCTGTAACATTCGCTGCCCGAACGTCATCTTGTAAGGCCGCCACTTCCTTGATGTGCAAACCAACCGGTCCGGCGTCGTCTTGTCCCAGCGCCGCCCGCGCCAGAGTACCGTCGGCTAACAATGCGACGATGCGACGGTCAATTGCCAAATTGCGTGCCCGCACCTCAAGATAGGCTTGCAATGTTGCCGGTCCGATTAATGTCGCGAGATGCGAAGCCGTCGATTCTTCTGCCGGGAGTGGCGGATCGTGCAGGTTTGCATATTGCTGGAGGTAGGTCCATACCGGATAGGCCGCAAAAAAATTGCTTCCCTGGCCGATCGCGGGTACGCCCGTCGGCGCAAGCCGCATTACGGTTCCGAAAACGCCGATATCAGCGTTTGGATTGATCCGGTGCAGATGCTCCAGTTCGCGCAACCGAAATTGGGCATCCGCATAAGGAACGCCGGGAATTCGGGAGGCCACGAGTCCCCCGTATGCGAGCATGTCGCTCGAGATCACATAGTTGTTCGCCGTGCGGCGGCTTCCAGTGTTGAGCCACGCAATGATCCGGTCCGGTTTGCCCGGTGTCAAATAACGTCCGAGCATTTCCTTAGGCGGCGCTTGGATGCTCACGCCTGCAATGCGGCCCAGCAATTGCGGCAACTGATAGGTGACGGGCCGGTCATCCAGCGGTACGAAGATAATGCTCAGAAAAGTGAAAAGCGCCGCGATTTGCACACGGCGCTCTTCGAGCTTTCTTTTGGCTTCTCCGTGTTTAGGGTGCAATGGGGGGGCGTACCGTGGTTGGCGGCGCAAACCGGCCGTTCCATCAGCTACCCGGCAAGCAGCCTTTAGAAACTGTTGCGCAACGAGCCATGCGCCGCATCGAGGCGCGCGCGCGCGCCGGCTGCATCCAACGAGCACTTCGCCATCACGACGGCAACCTTCACGCGTCCATCCGCTTGCGCGAGCAACTCTGCGGCGCGCAATTCATCCACCTCAGCAAGTTGCATCACGAGGCGCAAAGCGCGCCCGCGCAACTTGTTGTTCGTTACCACTACGTCGACCATGAGGTTGTCGTGGACTTTTCCCAAGCGCACCATGGTTGCGGTTGAAATCGCGTTGAGTACCAATTTTTGTGCGGTGCCGGCTTTAAGGCGCGTTGAACCCGCGAGTGGCTCCGCGCCGGTTTCTAAGACAATGCTCTGATCCGTCACCTTCGCAAGCGTTGAATCAGGACTGTTCGTAATCGCGATCGTCCATGCACCCACGCCACGCGCTGTGAGCATCGCAGCAACTACGTAGGGCGCCGTTCCGCTTGCCGAGAGACCAATGACCACATCGCTTGGGGCAATGTGCTCGCGCATTTCGTGAGCACCCGCATCGCCGTTATCTTCCGCGCCTTCAACGGCACGCGTGAGGGCGGCGGGGCCGCCGGCGATGTGGGCGCAAACAAGTTCGGGCAGAATCCCGAATGTCGGTGGCGCTTCCGAGGCATCTAGAAATCCCATGCGCCCGCTTGTGCCGGCACCGACATAATGCAGGCGGCCGCCGGTGCGGATGCGCGCTGCAATGACGTCTACTGCCGTCGCAATCGCCTCGCTCTGCGCGACAACGACGTCCACAGCGTGGCGTTGCTCGAGTAAAAGCAGATGCACGAGCGCAGGCGACTCGAGTTCGTCCAGGCCGTGCGTGCGCGGATTGACGGTCTCTGTGAGCGGCAGAACATCGTTCATGACTTCCCTATCAGCGCTTCGGCAGCAGCAAGTGCTCCGCGGTGCGGTTCCGCGGCACGTTTTAAAATCTCGGCGGACGGTAGATCCGCCTGGACTCGCGTTTCGAGCAGAAACGTTAGCAATGAGTTCTCACGCACGAGCCCACCCCCTAAGACGAGGGAGCAAGGTTCGGCCCAAAGCCCAGATTTCTTGGCAACGACCTTCACGAGGTCGCTAAGCTCAAGAGCCGCGGTCTGCACGATTTTGTGCGCGGAGCGTACTCCATTGCTTGCAAGTTTGAGGACGTGCGGTGCGAGTGAAGCAATCAACTTCACCGGGGGCTGCTCCGGTGCGTAGACGACATCGAAGAGTCCGGACCGGTCGCTTATTCCAAGGCGGCTTTCGATTTCGGCTTTGAGCTCATCGGCAAGGCCGCGCCCGTCGTAGACGCGCGCAAGCAGCTTCACTGCGGCGAGGCCGATTGAAAAACCCGAGCCATCGTCGCCGAGCAGAAAACCGTATCCGCCCGCGCGGAACGCTTCGGCCGCCGCATTTTCGGCATACGCTATGGACCCGGTGCCTGCGATCAGCACGATGCCGGGGCCGCTCGGCACACAAGCGCGTAGCGCAATGTGCGCGTCGTCGGAGACGCGCACTTGCGCGTGCGCGTAACGCTCGGCGATCGCTTTTTGCAAACGCTGTGCGATTTCGCTGCGGCCTGCGCCCGCCGCGCCGACATAAATCGACGTGGGCGTTTTCTCCGCCAAGAGTTTCTGGATGAGCGTGACGATGCGTCCGGCCGCTTCTTCAGCACCCAGCGTCGTCGCGCTCGCCCCCTCGGCCGAAAGCGTTTCGCAAAAAACCCCGTCTTGCGAATAGGATGCGACGGTCGATGTCCCGCCGGCGTCAACGCCAACCGCTACCCCGCGCATTCGGCCTGCATTCGTCTGCTAAGAGACTCAAATTGATACGGAACGATTGCACCCAGCACGGCTTGCGCGCTTGCCCCGGTGACGCGCGGCAAATTAGCCGGCCGCTCGCGCAACGTCTCATAGCCGAGCAGGGCGAACGCAATTGCTTCCTTGGCATCGCTGCGCAGATCCATATCGCTCGTCGTTTCGACACGGTATTCCGAAAGACGTTCCCGCAGGCGTTGCATGAGTGATATATTGTAGGAACCGCCGCCGCTGACCAAAACGGCGCAACCTGCGGGGGCGAGTTGCCGAACCGCATCTCCGATCGTTTCGACCGTAAGCTCCGTTATGGTGGCCGCACCATCCTCAAGGCTGAGATGCTGCAACGCCGGTGCATGTTGGGCTAAAAACTGGCTGCCGAAACGTTCGCGACCCGTTGATTTCGGTGACTTTTCCACGAAATAGGGGTCGGCGAGCATCCAGTCCAGGGCCGTACGGTCGACCGTGCCGCCGGCCGCAATGAGGCCATCTTCATCAAAGCTCTTCTCGTTTGCGGTTCGTTCTTGCACAAATGCATCGATCAGCATATTGCCGGGACCGCTATCGAACGCAATGGCGTCGCGGGGCGCCCCACCACGCGGTAAAAACGTAAGGTTTGCAATCCCGCCAATATTGATCGCGATACGGTCTTCGTCCGACGACGTAAGCAGGAGCGAATCGACATAGGGAACGAGCGGTGCGCCATGGCCGCCGAGCGCGCAATCGGCACTTCGAAAATCAAAGCAAACCGTTGCGCGAAGCCGGTCGCGCAAGAAATACGGCGATCCTACTTGCAGTGTCACGCCGCGTCCACCGTCGTGGTAGACGGTTTGGCCGTGCATTGCGGCATAGTCGATCGTCCGCGTGCCCGCAACACGTCCGGCAGCTTCGGCGTACAGTTCTCCAACGAGGCGATGCATTTGCGCGACCGCAGAGGTAGCGCCGCCGTTCGGCGGCATGACCGAGCGCAAGGCAGCCACGGTTTGAGGGTCGTATGCGAGGGTGTGGAAGTCGAGCAACTCGAAGACATAACTCGCGCGCCGCGGATGAATTTCCACCAGTGCAGCATCGATGCCGTCGAGCGAAGTGCCGCTCATAAGTCCAATCGCAATCATCTCAGGCCTAAATCGTCGACGACCGCTTCATAAAATGCCGCGCGGAGATCCCGCGTATCGTTGCGGCCGTAGTAGACGCTATTCGTGAGCAAGACGGCGTTCAGATCACGCTCGGGATCGACCCAAATGCATGTGCCGACAAATCCGGTGTGGCCAAAACTGTTTTTCGAAAACCAGCGCCCACACGAGTTTTCATCGCTGGTCTTTAGCGCCCAGCCCAACCCGCGACGCAGCACGGCGTCTTCGGCCTGTTGGCTCGTGGCAGCGCGAACCAGCTCCGGATCGAGTGTTGATTGCCGTCCGCGCAGCGCTCCGAGATACCGCTCACCGAGCGCCGCTACGTCCGCGGCGGTTCCGAAGATGCCCGCGTGCCCCGCGGCACCACCCATCAGGAACGCCTTTTCATCATGCACGAATCCTTGCACGCGCCCACGCCAACCGTCATCTTCGGTAGCCGGAATCGCCGGCCGCTGCCGGCTGCGAGGAAGATACCCCGGAAGTATCTGTTGCAACGCGGCGCCTTCGATGCGTTCGAGGAGTGCGCCCAAGGCGATGAATCCTAAATCCGAGTAGATAACGCTCTCGCCGGGCGCCTGCACCAGATCACGGCCGAGAGCAAATCCCACGACATTTGAAGCGAGGAGCTGCCGGTAATCCGCGCCCGAATTCATGCCTGAGGTGTGCGCGAGCAACATCCGCAAGGTAACAGGAGCGTGGTCGGAGTTCGCCCACTCCGCAAACCACTCCACGAGCAGCCCGTCAAGCTCGAGCACCCCGCGTTGCACAAGTTCGAGTGCGCGTGTCGCAATGAAGATTTTTGTTATGGAAGCAAGATCAAAAAGCGTGTCGCGATAAACAGGCTGCGCCGGAAAATCGTCGCGCGTGCTGCCGTAGGCGCTCTCATACATGAGCCGCCCCTGGTGCTCTACGCGCGCTACCGCACCGGTAAATATCTTACCGCACGCAGCGCGCACCACATTATCGTACAGCCGGCCACCTCACGGGCAACTCGCCGGACGGGGCTTTGCGCTCGAAGAGCAGCTCACCGAGCGCCATCATATTCGAATCATCGTCGCCGTACATCGCAACCACGTTGCGAGCTTCGGGAAATTCCAAGATATCAAACGGTTCGCGCATCGAAACCAGCAACGCATCCGGAAAGACGCGAAGAATTTCGCGAATTGCCCCTGCTTGCGATGGATAGACATGCGCGCGACGGGAAAGTATGGCAACGACCCCATTGGTACTCGAAAGTTCATCCATCAGCTTGCGCACTTCTTCGGCCGTGGGCTCAAGCGGATAAAAGCGCTGAACGGCACCGTCGCCGTTGACGTGAAGCGGTGCGTGGCGCGAATGCGTTCCCTGCGCACCCTCCGTGGTTGTTCCGAGGAAGCTGATGACGCAGACGCGCTTCGGATCGACGTGTGGATTTCCGCGGATGCTCGTCACGGCAGCGCTTGCGATCTCCTCCGCAAGGTTCGCATACAACGGTGGTGTGGCGGCATCGATTGGAGGCAGGAGGCAGCGGCGTAAGTCGCTCACTCGTTCGTACGCCTCTTTCAAACGCGACAAGGGAAGACGGCCATCCGAAACAGCAGCCGTGATGCGCTCTATCGCATCCATGGCAAGATCGATCCGGTGACTGATCAAAATACAATCGGCGCCCGCTTGGAGTGCGAGGACCGCGCCTTGCGCCGTTCCGACGCTTTTTGCGATCGCGTCCATCTCCATGCAGTCCGTAAAGCAGACGCCCTTGAATCCGATTTCCTTGCGAAGGAGGTCCGTCAGAATAGAGCGCGAGGCTGTGGCCGGATTCTCTTCGTCGAACGCGTTCATGATAATGTGCGCCGTCATTACCGCGCGCGCGCTCGGCAGCAACGCGACAAATGGCAACAGGTCACGCACGCGGAGCACCGATTCATCTTCATCGACCCGCGGCAGTTGCAAGTGCGTGTCGACCGCGGTCGAGCCGTGTCCGGGAAAATGCTTGTAGGTTGCAACGACACCGCCTGCCTCGAGCCCGCTAGCAAAGGCGCCGCCGAATTCTATAGCGGTTTGCGGATCATCGCCAAACGAGCGCGTTCCGATGACCGTATTGTCGCGATGCAGAGCGAGATCCAGCACCGGAGCGAAATCAACGTTTGCCCCGATCCGCCGCAAATCGTGCGCCGTTTGTTCTCCCGCCATGCGCGCGAGTTCCGGACGGCCGCTTGCAGCCAGTGTCATCATCGATGGCATAGGTGCAACGCCATCGCGGATGCGCACGACGCGTCCGCCTTCTTGATCGATTGCGATGATCGGAGCAAGCTCACCGAATGCGCGGCGCACCGCATCGGTCAGCGCACGGGTTTGTTCGACGGTTTGCGTATTGCGTCCGAAAAGAATGATGCCGGCGAAGGGGGCTTCTTTCAACTGCGCCGCGGCCTCGTTCGTGAGCGCGGCGCCCTCAAATCCCGTGCAGATGACCCCGGCTGCTAAATCACGTACGTGCATTACAGTGCGAGTCCGCTATCAGGGTCGTAACGTACCACCTTTTGACGGTTAATGTGCAAGCCGACACGTTCGCCCGCGGCCGGCTTCTCTTGGGCCGCGCGAACGCTGATAAGCCCTAGCGTCGTTTCAACCTGCGCAAGCCAGCCACCGCCGGCGAAGGCGCACGACCGCACGACTCCCTCGAGATCGCGCGCGCCATTGTTGATTGTAATATGTTGAGGCCGGATCCCAATCATGACGGTTCCGCAGCCCAAAACAGCATTCGCATCGTGGAACACATTCATTGGAAATGGTCCCAAAAACCTCGCAATCGCGCTAGATGCCGGTGCCGCATACACACGACCGGGCTCATCGCACTGCACAATCCGTCCGTCCAGTAGGATCGCGAGGCGGTCGGCACTGCCAAGGGCTTCTTCGTGATCGTGAGTGACGAGCACAACCGCACGCCCCGCCGCTTTGGGAATGGAGAGAAGCGCTTCGCGCACCGGCGCGCGCGCACCGGGATCCAACCCTGCGAGTGGTTCATCAAGCAAGAGCACGCGTGGATCCCCAAGAAAGGCGCGCGCAATTGCCAAGCGCTGACGTTCGCCCCCAGAGAGCCCCGCGATTCGGCGCGCAAGCAAACTTTCGATTCCAAAAGTCGCCGCCATTGCGCGCACCCGCTCGGATAGGGCGGAGCCGGTCATTGAACGCAACCGCAACGGAAAGGCCAGATTCTCAAATGTGCTGAGATGACCGAAAAGAGCCCCGCTCTGAAACACAAAACCGACCGCCCGCCGTTCGGGAGGGACCGCCGTCACATCGTCATCGCCCAGGCGGACGGTTCCTTCATCCGGGCGCTCGAGCCCGGCAAGGACGCGAAGCAGGGTCGATTTGCCGGCGGCCGTTGGTCCCAGAATAACGAAACGCTCCGCAGTTTGCACGCGAAGCGAGATGTCATTTAGGACCAGATTTGACTGGAATGATTTATGAATGCGTTGCGCTTCCAGCGCGCTCACGCTTCTAGTGGATCCGGATTATTTGCGCCGTGAGACGACCCGCTACTTCACTAACGTACACCGAAATGTGCGCACCTTGCGCAAGGTCGGCGATCGTTCCGTACTGGTCCCCGCGACGCATGATGTTGGTGCTCGGCAGGATGACAACGTCTACCCGGCCGCGGCGTGCGGTTTGTACGTGCAGAATTCCTCGCGCATAGTCGACGCCCGCGATATCGCCGTCCAAGACCCCGCGATCGTGGCCTTGGGTCTCGACGTCGTTGTCGTTCCGGTCCTCATCGTCCGCGATAACAACCTGGCCAAAACCTGAGGCGGGTAATGCATCAGCGCGCGCTGCCGGGGAGCCGAGCGCGAGGACGATCAGAGCGAAAACAAAGTAGCGTGCGAAGATCATACGTTGTCCTAACGCGGGTTGCACGCCGTGCGTTCCGCGCCTGCCGATGTTCTCTCTGGTCTTTACGAAAGCCCACCGCTCCGGCAAACTAGCACAGGGCAGGCCCCCTGCCCTGTGGCCCATCCCCCGGGAGCCTCATGCAAGCTCCTGCTCGTACGCCAGGCGCGCTGGAGCGGCTCCTTCCCCACCCTCGCGAGAGGCAGTGACGGTCGAGCGCAGACGCCGAACCGCGTCGTCTTGGGCAGGCTTGCCGGCCAACACGAGGCGCAGCGCGATGAGTGCTTGATCGTCAACTTTGGCGCCGAGCAGTTCCAAAGCCCGGTAAAACGGCGCCGCATGAGAGTCGTCCGACCGGCTGGCAAGTAAACCCGCGATCACATCCGCCTTGCTGCCTCGTTTATCGAGAAGATAGTTATCGAGGGAATCGAACTTCATTCTATGGCATTCGCCGGGCGCGCCTTCGGGCTCTCCGTGCTCGCCGTTTTTCTGACCGGCGCAGCACCCAAACCGCCATCGCTCCACCAATTGGTGGTAGAAATGCGCGCGGCCGCGGGTGACCCGTACCGCTATCACATCACAGGCACCGCGCACGAAAAAGACAACGAGAATGACGTGTCGATTTCGGCAGATTTCTCGGAGCTGCAATTTCTAACGCGCCGCTGTGTGGGTACATTGTGCACCGGGACCTATTTCGACGGTTCGCACCTCTTCGGCGTAAATATGAACGACACGGCTCTACCCGCGGTGGGAGAACCCGAGCTCAAAGCCGTCCGTTTCATCAATTCCGGAATGTTTCTTTCGCCGCAATTTACTCACGCCGGCGGGGTGCTTAGGGACATGGGTATGATTCGCTCCGAAGGCACGGCGTATCGTGCGATCGCGGTCAACGCGCCATCCGCACCGCCCATGTACGTTTTAGTCAATACGCAAAGCTTCTTGGTCAGCGGCGTGCGGGATTTCACAGGGACCGTTTCGTTCGAGGACCGTGACTATCGCCGCGTCGGACCACTCATGCTTCCGTTCCTAATTTATCAGAATGGCGTTGCCGTCCAGAAGTATGACACGCGCTCGATTTCTCCCACCGCATTTGCAACGCCGCGCGGACTTCAACCGCGTTTCCGGGCGCCTCCGTCTGCAATCCCCATTCTCCAAGCAAAGGATGCGCCCGTCATTCCGTGCACTCTCGCGGGCGTGCAAACACGGTGCCTGATCGACACGGGAAATTCCGGCGTATCCATGAGCAAAGAGCTAGCCGAGCGTTTAGGCTTGCCCGCGGTGGGCGAATTCGAAGTGACCGGGTTAGGCCGCTATGCCACGGAAGTCGTGCGCGCCGGACCGCTCGATATCGGAACGGCGGAATTTCCGGCGGCAAACTATGTCGTCTTACACGACATCCACCCGTATGGCTACGATGTGGTCATCGGCGCCGACGTCTTGGCCAACAGCGTCGTGACGATTGACTATGCGAAACGCAACGTCATGCTCGCCGATCACGGCGAAGTTGCCGATTCAACAATCGCGCTCGAGTTCATCAATTTCGTTCCCGTTGTGCCTGTCGAGCTCGGCACAACAGCCACACTTTTGGCGGTCGACACCGGCGATGAATCGACGATTAATCTTTCATACGATTACTACCGGCAACACACCGATCTCTTCCACGCGACGGAGTCGCGGAGCGTCACCGGAGTGGGTGGCATAAGCATCCAGTTGCTCGGTGAAATCGGGCTTGTCCGGCTCGGAACGTACCGGGTGGAATCACAACACATCGGTACGACGCAGAGTCTGCACGCCACGGGGCAAGGCCATCTGGGCGCCGGTTTCCTTTCCCACTTCCGCGTTGTCCTCGACTACGCGCGCGCACGGCTGGGGCTTACGCCGCGCAGCGGCGATCGTGCAATCGAGCCCGCATCTACGGCCGCTCCTTAAGGGCACGAGCGCTCCCTCGGACGCGCAAGTGCCTGTTTCGACAGGACGGTGCTATACTAGTGGCACGTGATCGCAGAAAAAACCGAGCCCTTTGATGCAAAGGCCTTTTTGAGTGTCGTAGGCGCGGGCCGAACGATAGCAAGATATCCTAAGAATCGCACGATCTTCACCCAGGGCGATGTGGCCGATTCGCTTTTTTACATTCAAAAGGGCAAGGTTAAGCTCGTCATTCTCTCGCCTCGCGGCAAGGAAGCGGTCGTCGCAATTCAAAGCGCCGGGGCATTTTTTGGGGAAGGTTGCCTTGCCGGGCAACCCTTACGGATGGCGCGGGCGGTTACGATAGTGGACTCCACCATTGTCCAAGTCAAAAAGTCGGTGATGACCCAGGTACTTCACGACGAGCCCGATTTTTCCGAAATGTTCATCGCTCATCTGCTTACACGGAACATTCGAGTCGAAGAAGATCTGGTCGACCAACTGTTCAACTCTAGTGAAAAGCGCCTCGCGCGCATCCTGCTGTTGCTGGCAAACTTCGGAAAAGAGGGCCGGCCTGAGGAAGTCATTCCGCAAATCAGCCAAGAAACGCTCGCGGAAATGATCGGTACCACTCGTTCGCGCGTGAGCTTCTTCCTCAACAAATTCCGCAAACTGGGGTTCATCGAATACAACGGCAGCATGCACATTCATAGCTCGCTGCTCAATGTGGTTCTGCACGACGGAAAGGCAGACTCCTAACCATCGGACCATGCATGTGAGTAATTTTGACCACCCTGGTGAGGAACGAGTCACCTTATTCAGGTGTGCACGTGCAGCGGGACATCTTTGCGGAAGGGCCGCTTGCTGCATTAGGCGACTACCTTCAACGGAGGGCGCCCGGCTGGAGGCTGGAGGTGCCTCTGGCCGCAACTAGCCGCGCGGCGGTTAATGGGCTCCCACGCGGGTGTGCGATAGGCGGGCATTGAAACGGCAAGACGTGCAGTCAGAACGCGGTAGCATCTCCTCAGGAATGGAAACCTCTCCTACTCTAGCCCCTGATGGAGGCAAGGTAAACGGAGAGTCTTCCATAGACCTTGGGCCGCAAAGTAGAGAAACCGCCGCAGAGGTGTTGATCCAACATCTCTTTGCGACAACTGATGCGAAGATCCCGGGCATCTCGTACGCGGTAGCGTACCGCCTCGCGGAAGAGTTCATGGGCGGCGATATCGTCGACGTGTACCACTTCGATAACAATTCGGTCGCTTTCTCAATTGCAGACATTTCGGGAAAGGGCGCCCGCGCGGCCGTGCATGCAGCGCTCATTAAATATGGCTTGCGCGCATTCTCCAGCCACGGTTTGAACCCTGAGCGCGCACTGCGCTCGCTCGACCGGCTGTATTTGGAAAATAATAACTTCGAACGTAATGAATCATTTGCAACGGTGTTCTTTGGTCTTGTGGATCCCAAACGCAAGATCCTGACCTATGCTTCCGCGGGCCACGAACCCGTGATTGTGCTTCAACCGGACGGCAGATTCGAAGTCCTAGCGCCAACGGCACCGCTCATCGGCGTCTTTGACGATCAACACCATTTGTTCACCCAGGATGTCATTACCATCTCTGAAGGTACACTTTTCTGCGCAACGACAGACGGTGTTACCGAAGCTCGAAACAGCGCCGGCGAGATGTTCGGAATGGAGCGCTTCATCAATGTCGTCAAACAGCATTTCAACTCAGAGCTCAAGGAGTTGGTTACCGCCGTCATTGACGAGGCGCAGGCTTTCGCGCGTGGCCGCGTGGTTGACGACATCGCGATTGTCGCAGCGCGATTCATCTAGGGTGTCGGTTTAGCCGGCGAGCGGGATCCGGTAGTGCAACAGGATCGCAAATAATGCGCAAAGCCACGCACATCCAAAAAGCGTCCCACCGAGAATATCGGAGAAATAGTGCGCTGAGAGGGCCATGCGCGACCAGTCGATCCCGATCAACCAGACCAAGAGAAATATGCACAGGGCAAGTTTTAAAAAAGCGGGTAGCGGGACGTGATACGCGATGAGAAACCACGTTCCAAAAAAGACGATTCCCGTGGTCGCGTGCCCACTGGGATAGGAATGCCCATATTCTTGGCGGTGCAGCCATTGCGTTGGGCGCGTGCGCCGGAAGGCGCGTTTGATCACCTCAACAACCGTTTGCGAGGCAACCTGCGAGATCATAACGCCGATGGGAACGATGATCGGCCGGTGCAGGAGCGAATAAATAAAAACCGAGATCACGCCGAGCCCAAGCAAGGGCACGGCGCGCCCGGAGCGGGTAAAGACGATCGCCGCTTTTGTTAATTGCCCGCGAAATGTTCCTCCGCGTAGATCGAACCGGCTAAGCGAATACCGTACGACGATGAAGCCAAGCACCGCAAAACCTGCAAAAAACGTGATCGCAAGCGTCCACAATCGCGCCTCCGCACTCATACGGCAACGGCTGCCGGCGTCTCCTGAGGGACCATCACGCGCAGAGCTTTTTTGGCGACTTTGAATGTTGCAGGGGTTTTGCCAAAGTAACTGCCGTCAACAGCAATCGGCTGTGCGCCTTTGGTTTTTATCTTGAGTTTCGCAGTCTGAAAATAGTGCGCGTCGGGGAGCCCTGTTTGAGTGCCTTTTAGGAAAGCCAGATACATGCGCATGACTTCGAGCCGCCCGGTGCCAACCGTTGTAAAGAATGCAAGCTGCCCGTCCGTTATCGTCGCATCCGGCAAGACCGCCGTGTTGCCGAAAAACCGGCCGTTTGCGATAATCATTTGATAGGTCTCGACCTTGAGTTCGTTCTTCTCCCACCGCACGATGGATTTGAATGGCTTATGGGTGAGCATCGGCACGACCGCGGAAAGGCCGTACGCAATGCCGCCGGCCATTTTTTTCAGCAACTTGGGTGTATCCAGACCAATCGCCGCAGAAAGTCCGACCGTTGCGAAATTTGCAAAGTAGCTGCCATTGACCATTCCAAGGTCAACCTCGGCGATGCGTCCGTTCAATATGGTTTCGATCGCATCTGCAATGGTTGTTTTGATGCCCAAACTTTGAGCGAAACTGTTTCCGGTGCCCGCCGGAATGACTCCGAGAACGGCATCCTTGTATGCCAGTTCCGCAACCGCTGCGGCTTGGCTTCCATCGCCACCCGCAACGAGAATGAGTTTGTGCCCCGATCTGATCGAGCGGCGCACGCGCTTGGTGAGTTCCTTTCGGTTCTCGACTTGGTGGGCTTCGACGATGGAAATGTTGGCCTCGGTTAAGGCTTTGGAGACCTCTGCGAACGCTTCTGGGCCATGGTTCGAAGTAAGCTTGGCAATAAGGACGGCTTCGCGCATGCACGCCCTATTCCCACGCAGGCGCGGGACTACTCAGCGTCGTCCCCTGATTTTCGTTTGTTCAAATCGGGGAAAGAACATCCCATGAGTCCCTTCCGGCGAAAAGCGGCACCCGCTGTTGCGGCAATCGCTCTCCTTACCGTTCTTGGTGTCGACGCTGCACATGCGGAGGAAATTTCCCTCGTCCATGAGGGCGTTCCGGTCTGCACGGTGGTAGCCGTGCAAACGATCGACCCGGTTGCCTCGGATACCGCCAAAGCCGGAGATTACTTCCGTTTCGAAACGCTCAACTCCGTGACGGCCGGCTCGCGCATCGTGATTCCGGCGCGCACCAGAGGATGGGGTATCGTCGCGATTGCGGCGCCCGCAGGACGCGGCGGCAAAGTCGGCAGCTTGGTGCTTGAAACTCGCTACCTCGAATTGCCTGGAGGCCGTAAACTCGGGGTGGTCATTGACCACAACACCTCGGAGCTGCAGAAGAACGGAGCGAGCAACAATTTGCCCGGTTACCTGGGAGCGATTCCCGTTCCGGGGGTCGGCGTCGCCATCGGGGCGTTCAATTACTTCCATCGCGGCAAGGACATTACGGTGCCAAAAGGCACGATGTTTGCGATTTTCCCCAGTGATGATCCCGCCACCCAAGCGTGCCAGAGTAGCACGCCGGACTCGGCCTAGCCGGTTAGCTCCTCGCGATCCTGGAGTTCGCGGGAAGAAGCCGGGCCGGCCGACGTGCACGCAGCACGGACGCGCAAATGCTCGTCAATCTCGTCCGAGAGCGCATTCGCTTCGGTGTTCAACTCACCCATCCGCTCGAGGAGGGGCCCAGGTTTCTTTTCCTTTGCTTGCTTTTCCATCGTATCCATGTGTCCGCTAGTGAACTTCTATCGAGACCGTACACCTGGGCCGGCCAACTCCTTCGTAATTTAACCGCTGCAAGCAGGCACCGGACCGCTAGCGCATCGTAATATCAGCAGATAGCGGACAGTCTTTCTGATGGCGGTTTTTTTGTCATTAAGCGACGCGGGTTATACCGTCGTGAGTTTTTCGGGTGAACTCGATTTAAGCGATCGTGACCGGATCGTCGAGGAGCTGCGCCTCCTCACGGATGCCCAAGCGCCTTTGGTGGACCTTTCAACGGTGACGTACTTGGATTCCACCGTGCTTGGCGCTCTCATCGGCCTCAATAAAGCCGTTGCCGTGCGAGGCAAACGGCTGAGCGTTCTTGTCGGCTCCGACCGCATCTTGAAAATATTCTCCATGACGAAGCTGAACCAGATCTTCGACATCTACGAGTCCGAAGAAGCTGCCATGCACAAAAACGTCCTCAGCATAAAGCCGCACCGCACGCCGTAGCAGTTGCGAAGTGGTCCTTCTCATTCACGGCCTTCTCGGTCATATGCGCGGTTTCGGCCAACTCGCGCCCGATTTGCTCGGCTACGGTTCGCAACAAGACGCCGGCCCGTTTTCACTGTACGCGCAGGTTGAGTATCTTCACGCATTACTGCTAAGGGAGAACGGAAAGCAGCCGGTGCACTTGCTGGGGCACTCGATCGGAGGCGCGATTGCAATGCTTTTCGCTCGCCGCTATCCGGAACTCGTGCAGTCCGTTACAAGCATGGAGGGCAACTTTACGCTCAAAGATGCATTCTGGTCGAAAGCGATTTCAGAAATGCCGTTGGGGGATGTGGAGCGCGCGCTCATCGCCGATCAACACGATCCGGCCGCGTGGCTTGGGCGCTCTGGCGTTACGCCGAACGAAGAGCGCCTGCGAGCCGCGCTTTCACACTTGACGAACCAGCCTGCATCCACGATGCAAGCGATGGCGCAGTCCGTCGTCGAGATTACCGGGCGCCCGGAGTACTTCGAGGATATTCGTGCGGTCATCGAGCGCGGCACGCCGGTTCATCTCATCGCCGGCGACCGCTCACGTGACGCGTGGGATGTGCCGGAATTCGTGCTCGCCGCCGCGCGCACAGTAACCATACTTCCGAAGACGGGGCATTTAATCACCATCGAATCTCCGCAGTTGTTTCGAAAAGCGCTCACTGACATCACCGCCGTGTGAACGAAATTTTTGCGTTTCCGCAGCCGGTCAGGAACAACGAGAACGATGCGGGACTGTCCACGACGACCGTGCCTAACTTCCAGACCGGATCAATGTAGTTGCGCTGCGCGCAGACCTGACGCACAAAAAATGTATGTCCCGTATTCTCTCCATACCACGAGAGTTTGCCGGCCGGAATAAAACCGTCGCCTTCCAAAAACCTCGCATTGACGCGACGGCCTTTTTGATCGATTCTGACATGCACGGTCTTGGCCGGATAATGTCCAAGCCATACGCCGCTGAAATCAGCAATCGTACCGGGACTCATGGTTGCGGGACGTGGAGTATTTGCGGGGACCGGAACCGGCGGTAGTGGAGCTTGGCCTTGGGCAGACGGCGTGACACTGACATTGTCCAGAGCTGCGCCGTTCCAATTGCCGCGGCGGTCCAAGCTGCTAAAGGCCAACGTTGTGGAGACGGATGAGGCGGTAAAAATAAGATCGTGGCGGACCCACCCCATTGAAGCTTTCGAGTGGCCGTTCATATCGAAATCGAACTCGCGAACCACGCCCGCAACGGACACGCTCATGCGCTTGATGCGCGGCGGCCCGTCGGTGTTCGCAGCCATGTCGAAAGCGACGCGATAGTTCTGTCCGGGCGTCGTCCGGAATGTTTGTGCGATTGTGCCGGGCCCGGGGGTGCCATCCAAATCGATGCTGCGCCGTCCTTCGGATGCTTGCCAGAACGTACCGATGTAATCAACCGGCGCGGTGACCATCCAGCCGGTGACCTCGCCTGACCCAGCGTACAGCGCGCGGCTGACGCCGGGGTCTGGACCGTTCTCGAAACCGCCGTTTACGAGCAACTCTGTGGACTGCGACGCTGCCGTACGCGCGAGCAAGACGACGAAGGCGCCAACGATCCCCCAGGTCGGAAAAATTTTCATATGGCCCTTTACCCGGGGCGTGGCCCGCCCATGCTAAACCGCATGCAGCGAGCGAGGGCGCGGCGGCTAGATTGCGTCGTAATATGGCCAAAGCAAGAACTCCAACGCATTGAGGGTATCTCCGCCGTCTCGCTGGTTGGATTCACATATTCGAGCGGTACGTAATTGCGAGAGCGTTGCCGGTTACCGGGTCCGTGATACGCTGCCGCCTGCGGATCTCCGTGGCGACCTTCCAGCTGGCAACGTCGTGGTGACTCGGTCATCGTTTAGGTGTCCTCAACTTAAGAAGAAAACTTGGAACGCCGGTCCGTGACCGCAGAAAGCCCGCCAACTCTCTAGTTGACGGGCTTTTCAAATGGCTCCCGAAGTTGGACTCGAACCAACGACCCGCTGATTAACAGTCAGCTGCTCTACCAACTGAGCTATTCGGGATTATCCAGTGCGACCGACCTGGGTTCTCCGGGCCTGGGGCCGACCCTTCCGAGCCCGTAAGGCGCGAGTAAAGTCCCTGAGCGGGAGACTCTTGACGAGCCTGGCCCCGATGCGGTATAAGACTATGGCTGTCCGCGCAACCGACATGGCGGGTCGGAGGATGGCGGCTCTGGATGAGGTTTTTGAATGGTCTCCGCCGGCGATAGCGTTTTCGCGTCGCGAAGTTTTCGACAATATTATTTTGGGCAAGCGTTCAGCTATCTCGGCGATGGCTTGCGTCTGCTCGCGATCCCCCTGCTTGTGTTCTATCTCACGCACAGGGCGCTTGGCGTCGGCATCGGCCTGATTCTTGAAATCGCGCCATTCGCACTGCTTGGGCCCGTTGCAGGCGCCTTTGCAGATAGAGTGGATCGCAGACGCCTGATGATCGCGTGCGACTTCATCCGCTTTTGCGTGCTCGCAACCTTCGCAATTACATTCCTCACGCACACGATGACACTGACGCTCCTGTATTCGGGCTTAGTCGTCCTTTCGATTTCTGCAGCGTTTTTTATGGGCGGGCAGGCGCCGAGCATTCCGTATCTGCTCGGCAAGGGCCGCACGACCGAAGCGATGTCCGTCCTCATTTCCACCGAGAGCGCGACGAACATGATCGGTCCCGTGGTCGGCGGCGCGCTGTTTTCCATTATTGGGCCGCTACCCGCACTCGTAATGAATGCGTTCACATACGGTGTCTCCCAGATTTCGCTCTCCATGGTGCCAACGCTTGGACCGGACGTTCAGGGGGGCCGCCCATCGCTGCGCGAATTGGTCGAAGAAATCGGGGACGGCTTTCGCTACACGCTCAAAGACGCCGGCATGCGGGCAATGACGCTCATGAGTTTCTTCTTGAACGTCTTCGGCTTCGGTTGCTACGCGATCTTGGTACCGTATCTCAAACAGGTCTACGGTTCGAGCGATCAGCAGATCGGTTTCTTTTACGGTATTGCGGCCGTCGGAATGATCTGCGGTTCGCTCCTCGCGGGCCGGCTCGGCAATCGCTGGACGTTCGGACGCATGATGACCGTTGTCTTCTTCCTCGATGCGTTCATCTTCATTCCGTTCAACTTCGCGCCCAATATGTACCTCGCGGCGCTCAATTGGGCGGTTACAAGCGCATGTGCGGGTTTCGAAGTCACGCAGATCATCGGCTGGCGCTTACGCATCACACCTGAAAACCTCACGGGACGCGTAACCGGCGTGGTGCGGCTTGTGGCCCTGGTGGGGAGCGTGCCCGGTATCTTGCTCTTGAGCTGGATGGACGATCACTACGGTCCGCATTTACCGATGCTGATCGGCACCTTCGGGTTTATGATCATCGCACTCGTGGGCATTAGTTTCCGCGCCATTCGCGACGAAGCGCGGTAAAAAAAAGATGCCGCATTTCTGCGGCGTCTTTTTCGTATCACGCTTGTTTGCTTAACCCGCGAAAGTTGGGACCTTGAAGCCGGTTTCGTCGCCTTGCTTGAGGCCGGCATCTTCGCGCAGCGCCGCAACTTTGTCGAGGCGCTCCCACGGAAGGTCGAGCTCCGGCCGGCCGAAGTGACCGTAGGACGCGGTCGCCAGGTAGATCGGGCGGCGCAGATCCAAATTGTGGATAATTGCAGCGGGACGAAGATCGAAATGCTTCGTGACGAGTTCCGCGATTTTCTCTTCTGAAAGCTTGGCCGTGCCGAAGGTCTCAACCAGCACACTCATCGGATGCGCAACGCCGATTGCATACGCAACTTGCACCTCGCAGCGATCCGCGAGGCCCGCAGCTACGATGTTCTTGGCGACGTGACGCGCCGCATATGCTGCCGAGCGATCAACCTTGGTGGGGTCCTTACCCGAAAATGCGCCGCCGCCATGACGCGCCATACCGCCGTACGTATCGGCGATGATCTTGCGTCCGGTTAGACCGGCATCACCTTTGGGTCCACCGATAACAAACCGTCCGGTCGGATTGACGTAGATGTTGGTCTGGTTATCGCGCATGCCCTTAGGAATGATGTGGTTGATAACTTTCTCGGTGACTTCCTGACGAATCACTTCGAGCGCTACGTTCGGATCATGCTGAGTGGAGATCACAATCGAATCGACGCGAACGGGTTTTTGCCCATCGTACTCCACGGTGACTTGCGACTTGGCATCGGGGCGCAGATAGGTGATGTCCCCATTCTTACGCAGCGCGGCCAGGTGGCGCGTCAAGTTGTGTGCGAGGGTAATCGGCAGCGGCATCAGCTCTTCGGTTTCGCGGCACGCGTAGCCGAACATCATGCCCTGATCGCCGGCACCGGTGAGTTCGAATTCATCGTGGCTGCCGGTTGATTTAACTTCGAGCGATTTGTCGACGCCCATTGCGATATCGGGGGACTGCTCGTCGATGGAGACGCTCACGCCGCACGTCTCCGCATCGAAGCCGACATCCGACTTTGTGTAGCCGATGTCGGCAATCGTCTTTCGAACGATCCTTGGAATATCGATGTACGTCTTGGTGGTCACTTCGCCGGCGATGTGAATCTGACCGGTGATTGCAAATGTCTCCACGGCCACGCGTCCGTACGGATCGTCTTTGAGAATGGCATCCAGAACCGCATCAGAAATTTGATCCGCGACTTTGTCGGGATGGCCTTCCGAAACGGACTCACTCGTGAATAGGCGGCGGTAGGCCATACTTCTTTACGTTCCCTCCGACCATGACGCCATATATTTCTCTTGTGCCGGCGTCAGTGTGTCGATCTTGATGCCCATCGATTCCAGCTTGAGCGTCGCGACTTCTTCATCGATCTCGAGCGGAACGTCGTAGACTTTCTTTTCGAGCTTCTTGTAGTTCTGTGCAAGATATGCGGCCGCCATACCTTGATTGGCGAACGACATATCCATAACGGCGGCGGGGTGGCCCTCGCCGGCCGCCAGATTGATCAGGCGGCCCTGACCGAGGATGCAGACTTTGCGGCCGTCTTTGAGTTCGAACTGCTCGACGAACGCGCGCGGCTCGATTTTACCAACGGCCATTTTTTCGAGTGCATCGAGATCGAGTTCGTCGTTGAAGTGGCCCGAGTTGCACACAATCGCGCCATCTTTCATTTTCTCAAAGTGCTGGCCCGCGATGACGTGATAGTTGCCGGTGACGGTAACAAAAATGTCGCCGATCTTGGCGGCTTCATCCATCGTCATAACTTTGTAGCCGTCCATCGTCGCTTCGATCGCCTTGCGCGGGTCGATTTCCGTCACGATAACGTGTGCGCCCATGCCGGAAGCGCGCGAGGCCACGCCGCGTCCGCACCAGCCGTAGCCGACAACGACGACGTTGCGGCCGGCGAGCAACACGTTGGTTGCGCGGATAATGCCGTCGAGGGTTGACTGACCCGTGCCGTAGCGGTTATCGAACATGTGCTTGGTGAGTGCTTCGTTGACGGCAATAACAGGATACGGCAGCACGCCGTCCTTCTGCATCGCCTTCAAACGGATGACGCCCGTAGTGGTCTCTTCGCAGCCGCCAATCATATCTTTGAGCAGATGGTTGTGCTTGCTGTAGATGGTATTGACCAAATCGCAGCCGTCATCCATCGACATGTGGGGCTTAGTTGCTACCACCGCTTCGATGTGGCTGTAATACGTTTCGTGGTTCTCGCCTTTGATCGCATACGTCGGAATGTCGAACTCATTGAGGGCCGCGGCCACGTCGTCTTGCGTCGAGAGAGGATTACTGGCGCAGAGCGCAATTTCCGCACCACCGGCCTGCAGAGCAAGCATGAGGTTTGCCGTCTCCGTCGTCACATGAAGGCACGCGCCGATGCGCACGCCGGCGAGCGGCTTGGTTTTTGCAAAGCGTTCTTTGATCTGGGCAAGTACGGGCATGTACGCCCCGGCCCAGGCGATACGCGAACGCCCCATCTCGGCAAGGGAACGGTCTTTGACATCGCCGCGCGCGGCTTCGATAACTGGCAAGATAAACTCCTAGAAGCAGGGGGAACCAGCCTCTTCTGCAAGAGGCCTCGTCCTTCCGTCACATAAGAAGCGCCTCATGGAGACGCTCGATACCTATTTAACCGAATTAGCCAGCTCTAGCGCAACCCCAGGCGGGGGCAGCGCTGCGATGTTTGTAGCATCCGCTGGAGCCGCACTGGTCGCGATGGTCTGCCGGATCTCCGCAGAAAATCCAAAGTACGCCTCTCACAAAGAAGCAGCCGAGCGCATTGTGGACCAGGCCGACACCTTGCGGAAAAGGTTTATCGAGGCCCGCGGACGCGACGAGGCCGCTTTCGACGCCGTCGTTGACGCGCGACGTCTACCGAAATCGTCCGACTCCGACAAAGCGGAACGCAAAGCGGCACTCGAGGATGCATTGCACCACGCGGCGGCCGTCCCGCTGGAACTCTGCTCAAAGATTTTACGAGCCTTGCAGCTTGCGGCAGAAACGCTCGAAATCGAAAATAGGAACCTCATAAGCGACATCGGATGCGCGGCCGAGTTTTTCTCTGCCGCGCTACGCGCTTGCGCATACAACGTGCGCATCAACCACCGGTATATGAAAGAGCACGATGCAATAAGCGCCCAATCACAAGAGTTACAGCGTATCGAACGCGAAGCAGACCTTCAGGTGCGGCGCATTCGCGCCGCCGTGGATGCCGCGCTTACCTAGGAGGCCCAAATGCCCCGCTATTCCGTCCTCGTTCTGATGATCGCTCTGCTCGGCACCGAAATAAAGATGCATCCCGCGAACCTCGGTATTAAACCGGCAATGAAGACCTGCGCCGGCACGCTGGGCAGCGTTCACTACGAAGGCGGAAAAATGATGGTGCTCGCGAGTCCCGGCGTCGACACCGGAATGTCCATGGACGGCTACAAACAAAAGGTTGTCTTCACAAACCAGCTCACTCACCGCAGCGCGGTCATTACGCTCGATTCACCGCACGGAATTGTCTGGGTCAAAAACGTCTACGGAAAAATCAATACGCGCATCATGTGCATCCAGCCGGACTAGACTCGGCCTGCAAGAGTTGCGGCAATTCAGACATCGAGTTGAATACGATTGCGCCGGCTTCTCGTAAAGACGCAGAGCTTCTGCGGCACTGCGTGGCCGACCGTCTTTCCTTTGAAG